>NZ_JBITMQ010000002.1:203219-294774 GCF_044466355.1 Actinophytocola sp. NPDC049390 | reverse complement strand
GGTTTTTTTTTCTGGTTGCTATAGTTGTGCCAGCGCCGTCTGCCCCGACGCTATGGGCTCCCCCCGCGGGGCGGGGGGGCGGGGCCCCGGGGGGGGGGGGGGCGCCCCCCCCCCCCCCCCCCCCACACCTCCACATCCTGCGCCGGGTCGTCCGGCGTCGCCGAAGGGGGTTCGCCCGATGCGCCTTCCCGGTCTCGACGTGCCGAGGGAGAGCAGGCTGCTGGTGTTCGTCGGGCTGGTCGACGCGATCGGCACCGGGCTCTACATCGCGGGTTTCGCCGTCTACTTCACGCTCAGCGCCGGGCTGTCGGCCACCGAGGTCGGGCTCGGCCTCACCATCGCGAACGCGTGCGGGCTCGTGACGCTGACCCCGCTCGGCATGCTGGCCGACCGCATCGGCCCCCGCGCCGCCTCGATCCTGCTGCACTACTGGCGCGGGATCGGGTTCGTCGCGTTCGCGTTCGTCGGCGACTTCGTGTCGTTCCTGGTCGTGGCCTGTTTCGTGGGCATCCCGACCAGGGCCATCGACCCGGTCAGCCAGATGTACGTGGACCGGCACATCGGCAAGGACCTGCGCATGCGGGTGATGTCGGTGATGCGTGTGGTCTACAACATCGGCTTCTCCGTAGGCGGACTGCTCACCACGGTGATCCTCGTGGTCGGCACCCGGCCCGCGTTCCTTGTGATCGTGCTCGGCAACGGGGCCACGTTTCTGCTCGCCGGGTTCCTGCTGGCCAGGGTGCCGCTGCTGGCCGACGACCCGCCGGACCGGCGGACGGCGCGCGGCTGGCCGCGGTCGCTGCGGCAGGGCAGGTACCTGGTCGTCACCGGCCTCAACGCGGTGCTGGTGCTGAACACGACCGTCCTGACGCTCGGCATCCCGCTGTGGGTGACCACGCGCACCGACGCGCCACCCGCCGTCGTCGCGCCGCTGATGGTGCTGAACACGGTGCTCGTCGTGCTCCTGCAGGTGCGGCTGAGCAAGGGCACCGACACCCGCGAGGGCGGGGTCCGCGCGCTGCGGTGGTCGGCCATGGCGTTCGCGGCCTGCATGGTCGTCCTCGCGCTGTCGGCACCGCTGGCCCCGGCCGGCGCGGTGGTCGCCGTCGTCGTCGCGACCGTGCTGCTGACGTTCGGCGAGCTGTGGCACTTCGCGGGCAGGCTGTCGGTCTCCTACGCGCTGGCGCCCCGGGAACGGCAGGGCGAGTACCTGTCGGTGTTCTGGCTCGGCTCGGCCGCCGCGCTCATGGTCGGCCCCGTACTCATCACCGCCGGGGTCGTGGAACAGGGCGTGACCGGCTGGCTGGTACTGGCCGCCGTATTCGCCGCGGTCGGGCTGTTCATCGGGCCCGCGGTCGCCGCCGCCGCACGGCAACTGGACGGGACCGACAAGGAGGTGACGTCCCATGCGGCGTGACGACCTGCCCCTCGGCACGCTCGTCGAGCGGCGGCTCGTGCCGTTCGCGGGCGAGGGGTCGGGCGAGGGCGAGCTGGCGTTCGGGCAGATCGGTCTGTGGCAGGCGCTGGCGACGGGCGTGTCACGGACGGTCGCCCACGTGGCGCGTCCCGCACCCGGCACGACCGTCGACGAGGTCGCCGACATGCTCGGCTTCATGGTCGGCAGGCACCAGGCGCTGCGCACCACGTTCGTGCTGCGCGGGGACGGCAGGCGGCCACGGCAGCGGGTCGCCACGAGTGGCGACCTCCCGCTGCTGGTCGTGTCCCCCGGCGAGCACGACCCGGCCGAGGTCGCCGAGGCGCTCTCGGCGCACTGGCAGACCGAGCTGTTCGACTACGAGACCGAGTGGCCGGTGCGGATGGCCGCGGTCGTCGCGGACGGCGACATGGACGGCGACATGGACGGCGCTGCGGTGACCCACCTGGTGACCGTCATCCTGCACACGTCGATCGACGCGTTCGGATTCAGCGTCCTGGCCGCCGACATCGGTGCGCGCGACCCCGTGACGGGCGCGCCCGCCGGGCCCGTCACCGCGCTCGCGCCCCTCGCGCAGGCCGCCAGGGAGGCGACACCCGCGGGCAGACGGCAGAACCAGCGGTCGCTCGACTACCTGGAGCGGGTGCTGCGCACCGCCCCCGCACACCTGTTCGGTCCGCCGCGCCACGACGGTGAGCCGCGGTTCGACATCCTGCGCTACCGGTCGCCCGCCATGAGCCTGGCCGCGCGCGCCGTCGCCGCACGGGAACGCATGGACGACTCGCCCGCGCTGCTCGCCGCGTTCCTCGTGGGCGTCGCACGCGTCACCGGCGCGACGTCACCGGTGACGATCATGACGGTGAGCAACCGGTTCCGGCCCGGCTACGCCGAGTCGGTGAGCGCGCTGATCAAGGTCGTCCCGTTCGTGCTCGACGTCGCGGACCTCACCGTCGGCGAGGTGGTGCGGCGGTCCGCCGCCCGGTCGATGAGCGCGTACCTCAACGCGTACTACGACCCCGACGACCAGGACGAGGTGGTCGAGCGGGTGCAGCGCGAGCGCGGCGTGGTGTTCGACCTGGCCTGCTACTACAACGACCACCGCCAGCGGGACCGCGTCCACGCGGGCGCCGAGCCGCCCTCGGCGGACGACATCCGTGCCGCGCTCGCGGACAGCGAGCTGACCTGGCCGAACGAGGTGTCGGTCCCGAGGACGAAGCTGTACCTGGACATCGACGACCAGTCCGGTGCGGTCGAGCTGACGCTGTCCGCGGACGCGCGGTACCTCTCCCGCGCGGACATGACGGCGCTCGCGCAGGCCATCGAGGAAGCTGCCGTGCAGGCGGCGCTCGACCAGGGACGTGCCGCGGTCGAGCGGCTGCTGGTGCCGTTCGCGGGCGAGGGCTCCGGCGAGGGCGAACTGGCGTTCGGGCAGCTCGGTCTGTGGCAGTCCATCGTGGAGTCCGGCAGTTCGAAGACCGTCGCGTATGTCGCCGACGCCGCCCCCGGCACGACCGTCGCGGCGGTCGCCGACATGCTCGGCTTCATCGTGTCGCGGCACCAGGCGCTGCGCACCACGCTGCTCCTCCGCGGTGAGGGCCGGCCACCCCGGCAGCGGGTCGCGGCGCGCGGCGAGATCCCGTTGCGGGTGGTGGCCGCCGGGGAGGACGGCCCGGTGGCGGTGGCCGAGGCGCTCTCGGAGCGGTGGCAGACCGTTCCGTTCGCGTACGAGACCGAGTGGCCGGTGCGGATGGCGGCGGTCGTCGCGGGCGGCGCCGTCACGCACGTGGTCACCGTCATCCTGCACACCGCCATTGACGCGTTCGGGTTGAGCGCGCTCGTCGCCGACATCGGCGCACGAGACCCGCTGACCGGTGCCCCCGCGGGCCCCGTCACCGCCCTGCCGCCGCTCGCGCAGGCCGCCAGGGAGGCGTCCCCGGCGGGCCGCAGGCAGAACGACCGGTCGCTGCGGTACCTGGAACGCGTCCTGCGCACCGCGCCCGCGCGCCTGTTCGGGCCACCGCGCCACGACGGCGAACCGCGGTTCGAGGTGGTCCGTTACCGGTCGCGAGCCATCGCCATGGCGCTGCACGCGGTCGCCGCACGCGAACGGTGCGACGACTCACCGGCGTTGCTCACCGCGTTCCTCGTCGGCGTCGGCCGCGTCACCGGCGTCAACCCGCTCGCGACGATCCTGTTGGTGAGCAACCGGTTCCGGCCGGGACTGGCCGACTCGGTCAGCTCACTGCTCAAGGTCACCCCGTTCGTGGCCGACGTCGCGGACCGCACGGTCGGCGACACCGTCCGGCTCGTCGCGTCCAGGTCGCTCAGCGCCTTCATGAACGCCTACTACGACGCGTACGAGCAGGAGGAACGCATCCGGCGGATCGAGCGCGAACGTGGCGAGGAACTGGACCTGTCCTGCTCGTTCAACGACCGGCGGCAGGGGGACCGCGTGCACGCCGGCGTGCCAGCCCCGGGCGACGACGAGATCCGTGCCGCGCTCGCGGGCAGCGAGTTCTCGTGGAAACAGGACGCGAGCATCCCCAAGGCGAAGCTGTACCTCAGCATCGACGACCCGCCCGGCGCGGTCGAACTGGTGCTGTCGGCGGACCGGCGGTACTTCAGCCGCGCGGAGATGACCGCGTTGGCCCTGGCGATCGAGGAGGTGGCCGTGCAGGCGGCGATCGAACCGGGCACCCCGACCGGTGTCGGCAGTGCGGTGGCGGCGGAGGCGGCCCGATGACCTCGGCAGTGGACACGGCGGTCGGGCTGTACCGGACGGTCCGGCTGATCCGGCGGTTCGAGGAGCGGGCGATCGAGCTGGTGCGCTCCGGGGACATCGTCGGCGGCATCCACCCGTACCTCGGGCAGGAAGCCGTCGCCGCGGGCGTCTGCGCCGCGCTCGGGGCCGACGACCTCGTCACCGGCACCCACCGCGGCCACGGCCACGTGCTGGCCAAGGGCGCGGACCCGGCCCGGATGATGGCCGAGCTGACCGGCCGCGTCACCGGGCTCAACAAGGGCCGCGGCGGGTCCATGCACGCGGCGGACTTCGGTGTCGGGATCCTCGGCGCCAACGCGATCGTGGGTGCCGCCGGTGCCATCGCGGCCGGCGCGGCGTGGGCACGGCAGCGGCTCGGCACCCCGGCCGTGGCCGCCACGTTCTTCGGTGACGGCGCGGTGAACGAGGGCATGCTGCTGGAGGCGTTCAACCTGGCCGCGCTGTGGCGGGTGCCGGTGGTGTTCGTGTGCGAGAACAACGGCTACGCCACCACCATGCGCGTCGAGGAGGCGGTGGCGGGCAGCATCATCGGGCGGGCCGAGGCGTTCGGCATCCCGGCGTCCGTCGTGGACGGACAGGACGCGGAGGCGGTGCTGTCCGCCACGTCGGCGGCGGTGGCGCGGGCACAGGCCGGTGAGGGGCCGTCGTTCCTCGAGTGCCGCACGCAGCGCTTCGACGCCCACCACACGTTCGAGCACAAGGTGCGGCTGCGGTACCGCACCGACGAGGAGCTCGCGGCCATCCGGTCCCGCGACCCCGTCGACATCCAGGGCGCACGGCTCGACGACCCCGTCCGCGCACGCGTGGACGAGGAGGTGGAGTCGGTGCTCGCGGCCGCGGTCGCGTTCGCGCTGGAGAGCCCGTTCCCCGACCCGGTCACCGCGCTGGACCACCTGTACGCGAGCGGGTTGACCCCGCGGCCCGGGAGTGATGTCTGATGCCGTGGCTGTCCTACCAGAAGGCGCTCAACCGGGCACTCGCCGACGCGATGGCCGCCGACGACACGGTGTTCGTGCTCGGCGAGGACGTGCGGGTCGCGGCGTCGAACGTGACCACGGGCCTGGTGAAGCGGTTCGGGCCCGACCGGGTGCTCGACACGCCGCTGTCCGAACAGGGGTTCACGAGCTTCGCCACCGGCGCCGCGCTCGCCGGGATGCGGCCGGTGATCGAGTTCCAGATCCCGGCGCTGCTGTTCCTGTCGTTCGAGCAGATCACCAACCACGCGCACAAGTTCTCGCTGATGACCGGCGGGCAGTGCCACGTGCCGGTGACCTACGTCGTGCCGGGGTCGGGGTCGCGCACCGGGTGGGCCGGGCAGCACTCCGACCACCCGTACAGCCTGTTCGCGCACGTCGGCGTGAAGACGGTCGTGCCTGCCACGCCCACCGACGCGTACGGGCTGCTGCGGTCGGCCGTCCAGGACCAGGACCCGGTCGTGGTGTTCGCGCCGTCGGCCGCGCTCGGGGTCCGCGAGGACGTGGACTTCGCGACGCTCGCACCCGTGCCGCTCGGGGTCGGCCGGGTGTGCCGCGCGGGCTCGGACGTCACGGTGGTGGCCGTCGGGCAGCACGTGCACGACGCGCTCGCGGTGGCCGACGACCTCGCGGGCAGCGTGTCGGTCGAGGTGTTCGATCCCAGGACGCTCTACCCGTTCGACTGGGACGGCCTGACCGCGTCCGTGCGCAGGACGGGGCGGCTCGTGGTGATCGACGACTCGAACCGGACGTGCGGGATCGCGGGCGAGGTGATCGCGACGATGTCGGAGCGGGTGCGGCTCGCCGCGGCGCCGGTGCGGGTGACCCGGCCGGACGGCGCGGTGCTGCCGTTCTCCCTCGAACTGGACCGGGCGACCCAGCCCAGCAGGGCGCAGCTGGCGGCCGCCGTCAACCTCACGGTGAAGGAAAGGTAGTCATGGCAGTGGTTTCGGGGGCGTGGGAACGGCTGGACTCCGATGTTCGATCCGCCATGATCGAACGTGGTCGGGCGAACTGGACCGGTATCTACGAGGGTGTCGCCACGAAGAACAAGCGATGGCGGCCGTTGCGTCCGCCGGTGATGACGCGTGCGTCGTATTCGTCTTTGACGTCCTTGACCGCTCGGCTTGCCGGACTGGTGCTCGACGCGTGCCGGCGACGGGCGTCGACGGTGGGGGAGTTGCGGGAGCGGCTCGGGGTGCCTGCCGGGTTGATCGAGTTCCTCGACGAGTCGGCGCCGTTGACCGACGACCTGGTCGTGGCTGTCCGACCGGACGTGCTGATGTCCGACGGGGTGCCGAAATTCGTCGAGTGCAACGTGGACAGTGCGTTGGGGGGTGCCTTCGACTCGGACGGGATCGCTCGGCGGTTCCTGGCCGCTTACTCGGACGTGCCGGTGTCGTTGTCGGTGCCTGATTCCGCTGTGGACGCGCGGTTTCACGCCATGCGGGACCAGTTGGGGCTGGGTTCCGGTGCCACTTCGGTGATCTTGTTCCACATGGGGAGTGACTATCCGGACACCCAGGACGGGCATACGTTGATCAAGCTGCTGGAGCCCGTGCGGGATCGGGGGCGGGCCGCTGGGCTTGACGTGGTCGTGTACCCGTTGGAGTGGTTGACGTTCTCCGATGGTCGGTTGTGGGCTGGGGAGACCGCGCTTGACTCGGTGATGCGGATGTTCATTCCACAGGACGTGCCGCATGGTGCCGGGTACGACGCTCTGGTGGCCGCGCTTCGTGTCGGGGCTACTCGGATGTTCACTCCTTCGGCTACGTGGTTGCTGGCCAACAAGGCCACGTTCGCCTGGTTGTGGGAGGACGTCGAGCTGTTGCCGGCTTCGGATGCCGATCTCGTGCGTGCCCATGTGCCGTACACGCGGTTGGTGACCGGGGTTGACGTCGGGCCGCGAGCGGGTCTGGTGTTGAAGCCGACGGGGACGTATGGCGGGTCCGGGGTTGTGGTGGGGCGGGAGGTGTCCGACTCGTCGTGGGAGTCCGCCTTGCGTTCGGCGGTTGGCTCGGGTGGGCATGTCGTGCAGGAGTTCGTGCCGGTGGATCGGTTGGACATGTCGTTCGTCGAGGTGGCTACCGGGTCGGTTCGGTCTGCTTCCGTGCCTTACTGTGTGGCGCCGTATCTGTTCGGAGGGCGGGCGGCTGGGGCCTATCTGCGGTTCGCTGTGCCTGATGCGGCTTCCGGGTCGATTGTGAATCTCGGGCAGGGGGCGTTGACCAGTGGGTTGCTGTTGACTGACGGGTGAGGTTTCCCTCCGGGGATCCCCGCCGGACGGGCTTGGCCTCGGACATGCGCCGGGCTGGTTCAGTTGCCCCTCGCGTGCTGGCGCGTCTTCTCCAGGTGGGTGCCCAGTGTGCGTACCGCTTCCGCCAGGGCTATCGCGTCGCTGCGGGCGTTGCCGTGGCGGCCGTCGCTGCTGTACAGGTTCGGGTCCGTCGCGGCTGGGTGGGCGGTGAGGTTCACGTGCAGGGTGCCCAGTTCCTCGGCGATCGCCTTCGTGCGTTCCGAGAGGGTCTGCATTCGCTTGCGCAGGCCGGGGCGGAGCCAGTCCGCGATCTCTGTGGACGGGGAGTACGAGACGTTGTACAACCCCACCGTGATCACCTCCGCGCCCGACTCCTGCAGTGCCACCACCATGGTGCGGAGCTCGTCGGCCACCGGGTCCGGGCGGTACGTCGCCGGGAACGCGTCGTTGCCGCCGCACACGACCAGGGCAAGGTCGGGGTGGAACGCCAGTGCCGGGACCAGTTGGCGTTCCCGGATCTCTCTGGTGCGGAGGCCTCGGTGACCGAGGTTCAGGTACTCGAAACCGGGTGCGGTCGCGCGCAGTTCGGCGGCTATGCGGTCGGCCAGCTGTACCTCGCTGTAGCCGGGTACCGGCTCGGCGAGGCCTTCGGCGACACTGTCGCCGAGCACGGCGAACCGGCGCCACGGGTGGCCGGCGAGCAGGCGGGCGCTTTCCCCTTCGCGCAGGCAGTAGGGGTCTTGCGACTCAGCGGAGGTGCACATGTCAACTCACGAGGATACAGATCGGGGCCCTTCGCGGGCCGGGAAGAATACGGTGACTGCCATGGACTTGCGGGATCTGCGGGAACCCGACCGGCGCGTGCTCGCGGTCACCACGGGCATCGTCGAGCAGGTGCGGGACGACCAGCTCGACCTGCCGACCCCGTGTGACGGCTGGACAGTGGCCGACCTGCTGCGCCACATGGTCGGCAACAACAACGGGTTCGCCGCCGCCGCGCTCGGTGAGCCACCGGCCGCGGAGGTCTGGGACGGTGTGCACGTCACCGACCCGGTGGGGGAGTTCGCCGCTTCCGCCGCTCGGGTGGACGACGCGTTCGCCGCCGTGGAGCCGTTGGCCGGGACGTTCGCCGTGCTCGGGTACGGGGACGTGCCCGCCGGTCAGGCCGTCGGCATGCACTTCATCGACTACCTCACCCACGGCTGGGACGTCGCCGTGTCGATCGGGGCCGACCCGCGGCTCGACGAGGAAGCGTGTGCCGCGGTGCTGCGGATCGGGTCCGGGTGGCCGTTGGACTCGCCGAAGATCTGGGGACCCGGCACCGCGTTCGGGTACCGGGTCGAGGTGCCCGACGACGCACCCGTCGCCGACCGCATGCTCGGGTTCCTCGGCCGCTCCCCGCGGTGGCCGAAATGACACCTGATCACCCGGCCCCGCCGACGCGGGCGGGTGGCGGCGTCGCCGCGCCCGCGCTCCGGCGCCACGACCACACCCACGGCGCCGCGGTGGCGAGCAGGCACAGCACGCCCGCCACGAGGATCGCCGGGTCGATGCCCAGCCCGGTGACCGCGAGACCGCCGAGCACACCGCCGATCGGGATGCCGGTGAACGTGATCGCCGTGCACACGCCGAACGCCCGTGTCTGCAGCTCCGGCGGCACCCGTTCGTACAGCATCGCCCCGATCACCGGGTTGACCGCGGCCATCGCGAGACCCGACAGGAACATCACCGCACACACCACGACGACCTCGTGGGTGAGGCCCAGCACCAGCAGCCTGGGGGCGCCCGCGAGCAGCGCGCCGAACATGAACGTCTGGTACATCGGCAGCTTCGGCGAGATCGCGGTGAACACCACGCTGCCGAGCACGGCACCGGCCGCGAACGTGCCGAGCACCAGACCGAGCGCTTCCGGTGTGTGCAGCACCTGGTCCACCCACAGCGGGACGAACACCGCGATCCCGGCCTGGTTGAACATGTTGAGCGCGAGCAACATCACGATCATGCTGGGCAGCAGGTCGTCCCGCCACAGCACCCGGAACCCGCCGCGCAACGCGACGAAGTACCGTTCCGGGGCCTGCTGGGGGAACGCGTCCTCGGGCAGCCGCACCAGCACCGCGACCACGAGCGCGCACAACGCGAACGACACGGCGTCCACCCAGATCGCGCCGAGCGGGCCCACCCACGCGATGAGCAGGCCGCCCGCCGCGCTGCCCAGCAACATGGCGGTGCGCGAGAAGCCCTCGTAGGCCGCGGTCACCCGGATGACCTGGATCCCCGCCTCCTCGGCGAGCGGACGCAGCATCACGTGCTTGACCCGGTCCCCGAGACCCCTGGTGGCACCGGCGACCGCCACCAGCACGAGCAGCCACCCGAACCCGAGCTGCGGCGCCGCGGCGATGCCCGCCATGGCGAGCGCGCTGCCCGCGTCGGTGACGATCGTGGTGCGGCGGACGCCGAAGCGGTCCGCGAGCGGTGCGGCGAGCACGCCGGACAGCACGTACGGCAGCATCTCCGCGCCCGCGACCAGCCCCATCTTCGTCGCGCTGCCGGTCGTGACCAGCACCAGCCACGGGATCGCCAGCATCGACACCCTGCTGCCGAGCACCGACACCACGTCGGCGGCGAACAGCGCGACGAACCTCCCCCTCGCGGTCATGGAGCTAGCCACCGATCTCCACAGGCGGGTGCTCGGTGGCGTAGCGGGTGCGCAGTGCCTTCTTGTCGATCTTGTTGGCCCTGGTGAGGGGCAGCCTGTCGACGAACTCGACGGCACGTGGCTGCCACATGTCGTTCAGCTCCGCGCCCACCAAAGCGGCCAGCTCGTCGCCGGTGACCGTCGCACCGTCGACCGGCACCACGTACGCGTGCACGACCTCGCCGACCACCGGGTCCGGCACGCCGATCACCGCGGCCACCCGGACCTGCGGGTGCGCGGCCAGCACGTCCTCGATCGGTCGCGAGTAGATGTTCCACGACCTGCGGTGCGTGATGATCATGTCGGTGGTGCGGTCGACGATGTAGACGAAGCCGTCCTCGTCGAGGTGGCCGACGTCGCGGGTGCGCACCCAGCCGTCGACGAGCGTCTCCGCGGTCAGCTCGGGGTCGCCCCAGTAGCCGGCGAAGTTCAGCCTGCTGGCGATCCAGATCTCGCCGTCGACCCCCGTCGGGACCGGGTTGCCGTCCTCGTCGCGGATCTCCAGGCGCACGTCGCCGTACGGGGTGCCCGCCGACCGGATCCGCTGCGGGTGCTCGGGATCCTCGGTCAACCCCGGCAACGCGGTCGTCACCACCGACTCCGACAGTCCGTACACGATGCGGATCACCGGACCCCACAGGCCGATCGCCTGCCGCAAGCGTGACGGGGCGGCCGGGCCCGCACCGATGTTGAACATGAACATGTGGCTCATGTCCGTGGTCGCGGCGGCCGGGTGGTCGAGCACCTCGTAGAGCATCGGCGGGGACATGAACGTCGAGTTGACCTTCTCGCGGGCCACGGTCGCGAGGAACCGCTCGGGCGTCCACGCGTCCTCGAGGAACAGCACGCCGCCGGTGAACAGGTTGACGAACGCGGTGATCTGGCCGCTGACCAGCCACATCGGCGAGCTGGACAGGTGCCGCAGCAGTGGCGCGCCCGCGGCGGTGAACTGTCCTTCCGCGATCGCGAGCACCTGCTGGAAGAACGTGTGCGGCAGGTGCACGAGCTTCGGCGCGCCGGTGGTGCCGCTGGTCTGGAACACGGCCTCGGGCTCGACGTCCTGGTTCGCGAGGTCGCCCGGCTCGGCGTCCTCCTGTGCCGCCAACAGGTCCGGGCCCGCGCCGCCGGGGCCGAGGCAGAACACCGGCACGTCGAGCGACGCGCCGATCTCGGCGCCGAACTCGCCCTGCGTGCGCGGGTCGTAGACGAACGCGTCGGCGTCACAGCGCTGTACGTAGTCGAGGATCTCGCGACGCGCGGTGACCGGCGCGACCCAGAACGAACGACACCCGAGCAGGTGGACCGCGAGCTGCAGAACCGGACCTTCGAGCGGATTCGCGACCATTATCAGAACGTTCGCGCCCGGTGCGACGCCGAATGCCCGCAACCCGGCAGCCATTCGGAGCACAAGGGTGCGTAAATCGGTATACGAAAGGCGTCGACCGTCCTGGACGACGGCCTCCCGGTCGCCGTAATCGGCGAACAGTTCCAACGCGCGCGTCACATACGGTTGCGTCCGTTCGGCCGCGATATCCATACCCACTCCGCTCGTCCATTCGGCGAAATCACGCGCGGTGACGGGCCCCCGCGATTCGGAGTGGAGAGTACCCGCCGCGCCGGGGTGGAGCCAGGGTGATTTGCCCTTGTGGGCGGCGCTTCGCGGCCGCGTCGTAGCTCCCGGCTATCGGTGAATCGCGCTCGGTTCCCGCGTAGTGCGGATGGGTTTGAATGATTGGTCTGGTCATACGAGTACATTGGTGCCGATCGCGCGGGAGGATTGACCGCGAATCGCGGCGGCGGCTACGTTCCGGGCCCATCACACGCGACGGCCTTCGCACCGGCCGTGCTCAGGCTTTTCCTGGAGGTTCCACCGAATGAAACACCCGAAGAAATGGCGGTCGCTGATCGCCACGGGGGCGTTGACCGCGGTCGTGTCGACCGTGCTCGTCGCCAACGCGGGCGAGGCGGCCGAGGCGCGGGAGGCCCGGCACGGCTCGGACAAGGACTGGGTCGGCAGCTGGGCTGCCGCCGTCACCAGGGGCAACCTGAGTGGATCCACCTTCGTGGGCCTGAACAACCAGAGCGTGCGGATGATCGTCCACGGCTCGGTCGGCGGCTCGAAGGTCCGCATCCGACTGTCCAACCTGCACGGCGAGAAGTCGGTCACGGTCGGCCGTGCCACCGTGGCGAAGCCGAACACCGCGACTCCCGAGCTGTCGGACATCGACCCGGCGACGACGAAGGAGCTGACCTTCGGCGGGGCGTCGTCCTTTGTCATGCAGAAGGGCGCCGAGCTGCTCAGCGACCCCGTCGACCTGCGTGTCGGCAACGACCAGGACCTGGTCGTGAGCGTCTTCTTCCCGACCTCCACCGGCCTGACCACGTTCCACTCGACCACCCGGCAGAACAACTTCGTCGGCCCCGGTGACCTGGTGAGCGACCCGGGCGGCGCGGGCTACACGACCACGCGCACCTGCTGCTGGTTCTTCCTGGCCGGCGTCGACGTGCTCCGCGAGGACGCGGCCGGGTCGGTCATCGTGTTCAGCGACTCGCTCGCCGACGGCCACGGCACCACGTTCAACGGCAACATGCGCTGGCCCGACCAGCTCTTCGACCGCCTGCAGCGCAGGGTCGACCGCGACGACCTGCCCGGCGTCCTGAACATCAGCCGTGGCGGCGCACGCCTGAACCACGAGGCCATCGAGCCGGGCGACGGCGGGTTCCCCGGGTTCCCCGAGCTCGGTGACAACGCGTTCTCCCGGCTGAACGAGGACGTGTTCTCCGAGACCGGCGCGCACGCGGTCATCGTGAGCCTCGGCGTCAACGACATCTGGATGAACAACGACTCGGCCGACGCGATCATCGCCTCGCTGCGTCAGCTCAACCAGCAGATCCAGTCGCGCGGCTACACGACGATCTTCGCCACCATCGGCCCGTTCAACGGCCTCAACGGCGGCACCGCGCTCGTGTGGACGCCGGAGAAGGAGGCCACGCGCCAGGCGGTCAACGACTACCTGCGCGACCACCGCGGCGAGTTCGGCGCGGTCGTGGACTTCGACGAGATCGTCCGCGACTCGGCCGACCCGACGAAGCTCAAGGCGGAGTACGACCCGGGTGACCACATCCACCCGAACGACCGGGGCTCCAAGGCGCTGGCGGACGCGATTCCGTTGCACCTGATCGTGCGCTGACTCACAGGGTCCCGGTGGCATTCGTGCCACCGGGACCGCTCACGTTCGTAGAAGAAGGGACGACAAGGGAACGTGGAAGCCGACGCCATCGTGGCGGACCTGTACACACCGCAGGCCCGGCACGACCCGAACCCGTGGTACGCCAAGCTGCACGAGCTGGGCCCCGCCTCGCCGCTGGACCCCGCCACGAGTGTGTACTCGGTGGTGGCGAACGGGTTCGACGCCGTCGCCGACGTGCTGCGCGGGCCACGGTTCCTCAAGGGCATCGGCCCGAAGGACAAGCTGCACCACCCGGTGCTCGCCACGCTGTCCCGTTCCATGATGTTCAGTCTCGAACCCGACCACGGCCGGATGCGTGGCCTGTTCAACAAGGTCTTCACCCCGCGTCGCATCGCTGGGCTGGAGAACGACCTGATCGGCGCGATCGACGGGCTGCTCGACCGCATGGCCGAGCTGGGCGCGGGCGGCGAGCCGGTCGACTTCATCGCCGAGTTCGGTTACCAGTTCCCCACGAAGGTGATCGGGCTGCTGCTGCACCTGCCCGAGTCCGACCTCGGGTGGTTCCGCGAGCGGGCCGAACGCATCGACCGGTACCTCGACCTGGGCGGGAAGACCGACGACAAGCTCTCCTCGGCGGACGACGCGGTGAACGAGCTGACCGAGTACTACCTGAAGCTGATCGACGACCGTCGCCGCGACCCCGGGGACGACATCATCAGCCACCTCGTCGGCCTCATCGACTCCGGCTCGGACAGGATCACCGACATCGAGCTGGTCGCGAACCTCGTGGTGCTGCTGAACGCCAGCTTCGTGACCACCATGAACCTGCTCGGCAACGGGCTCCTCCCGCTGCTCGCGCGGCCGGACCTGGTGGACCGCGTGCGTGCCGACGCCGACTTCGCGTCGCGCTGCGTGGAGGAGATCCTGCGCTACGACAGCCCGGTGCAGCTGCTGTCGCGCATCGCGGGGGAGGACACCGGGCTGGCCGGGGTGCCGATCGCCGAGGGCGCCGACGTGCTGGTGCTGATCGGCGCGGCCAACCGCGATCCGCGCAAGCACGCCGACCCCGGCACGTTCGACCCCGACCGCGCCGACCTCGGGCACCAGAGCTTCGGCGGCGGTGCGTACTTCTGCCTCGGCGCCGCACTGTCCAGACTGGAGGGACGGCTCGCGTTCCCCAGGCTGTTCCAACGGTTTCCGGACCTCGCGGTGGCGGGCGAACCGACCCGCGGCGACGGGTTCCTGCTGCGCGGGTACAGCGTCATCCCGGTGACCACCGGAGGTCACGGTGCCGCTTGACCCGCGATTCGCCGCGATGCGCGACGAGCGCGTGCGCCGCGGCGCGACACCGCTGTACGAGATGACCCTCGACGAGGCCCGCGCGGCCGACCTCGCCGACATCCGTGCCGCCGCCGGTGCGGGTGAGCCCGTGCACGAGGTGACCGACCGGACGTTCCCCGGCCCGGACGACGACCGGCCGGTGCGGATCTACCGGCCGTCCGCCGACCGTCCACTGGGGACGCTCGTGTACTTCTTCGGCGGTGGCTGGACCCTGGGCGGCATCGACACCTCAGACGGGGTGTGCCGGGCGCTGGCCAACGCGGCCGGGTGCCTGGTCGTCACACCCGGCTACCGGCTCGCACCCGAACACCCCTTCCCCGCGGCGGTGAACGACTGCGTGGCCGCGGTGTCCTGGGTCGTCGACCACGCCGACGAGCTCGGCGCAGACCCCGGCCGCATCGCGGTCGGCGGCGACAGCGCGGGCGGCAACCTCGCGGCGGTGGTGTCGCTGCTCGCCAGGGAGCGGGCGCTGCCGATCGCGGCGCAGATCCTCGTGTACCCGAACACGTGCCACCACGCGGACACGGAGTCGTTGCGGGACAACCACGACCGGTACCTGTTCAACCGCCATTCCGTGGACTGGTACTGGCACAACTACCTTCCCGACCCGGCGGACGGCCGCGACCCGAGGGTGTCGCCGCTGCTCGCTCACGACCTGTCCGGGCTGCCGCCCGCGCTGGTGATCACCGCCGAGTACGACCCGCTGCGCGACGAGGGCGAGGAGTACGCCGAGCGGATGCGGCAGGCCGGTGTGCCGGTCGACCTGACCCGCTACGACGGGATGGCGCACGGGTTCTTCACGATGTCCGGTGTGCTGCCCGACGCACGCCGTGCCGTCGTGCAGGCGGCCGAGTACCTGAGGAAGACCGTGTCCGATGGCGCGTGAGGAACCGCTGACCGTCGCCGACGTCGCGCGACTCGCCGAGGCACGGTTGACGAAGGAGCTGTGGGACTACGTCGAGGGCGGCAGCGGCGCGGAGATCACACTCGCCGCGAACCGCGCCGCGCTCGACGCGGTCTCCGTGCTGCCGAGGGTGCTGACCGGCGCCGGCACGGTCGACCCGTCGACCCGCCTCGTCGGCACCGACGCCGCGCTGCCGCTCGCGGTGGCGCCGATGGCCTACCAGCGGCTGCTGCACCCCGACGGTGAGCAGGCCGCCGCCGAGGCCGCGGCGGCGGCCGGGGTGCCGTTCGTCGTGAGCACGCTGTCCAGCGTGTCGGTGGAGGAGATCGCGAAGACCGGCGCCACCACCTGGTTCCAGCTGTACTGGTTGCGGTCCCGTGACTTCGTCGCCTCGCTCGTCGCCCGCGCCGAGGAGGCGGGCTGCGCGGCGCTGGTGGTGACGGTCGACGTGCCGATCATGGGCAGGCGGCTGCGGGACCTCCGCAACTCCTTCGCGCTGCCCGGGGACGTGGTCGCCGCGCACCTCGACGAGGGCGTCGTCGGCCGCGCGCACGACCAGGTGGCGGGGGAGTCCGCGATCGCCGCGCACACGGCGGCCGCGTTCGTACCCGGTCTCACGTGGACGGACGTGTCCTGGCTGCGGGAGCGCACGTCACTCCCGTTGGTGCTGAAGGGAGTTCTCGACCCGAGAGACGCCGAGCTGGCCGTCGAGTCCGGTGTGGACGCGGTGGTCGTCTCCAACCACGGGGGCCGTCAGCTCGACGGCGCGACCCCCAGCATCACCGCGCTGCCCGCGATCGCCGAGGTGCTCGCCGGCCGCGCGGGCGTGCTGCTGGACAGCGGGGTCCGCAGTGGTACCGACATCCTCCGCGCGCTCGCGTGCGGGGCGGACGGCGTGCTGGTCGGCAGGCCCGTGCTGTACGGGCTGGCGGCCGACGGCGCCCGCGGTGCCGGTGGTGTCCTTTCCCTGCTGGCCGAGGAGTTCCGCGCCGCCATGACCTTGGCCGGGTGCGCCGACACCGGCGCGGTGCGGGCGCTGTCCACCGTTCGAACTGCGAGGGCCTGATGAGTGTCGCCGACCTGCCGGGTCAGCTGTCCGAGGAGCCGCCGGTGGCGCTGGCGTCCGTGACCGACCTGCCGACGCCGCCGCCCGCACGGACGGACCTGAACACCGCGGACCTGCACCCCTCGCTCGAGGACCCGGCGCTGAACTCGATGAACTTCCTCAACGAGGTCGCGAACCACTACCCGGACGCGGTGTCGTTCGCGGCGGGCCGCCCGTTCGAGGAGTTCTGGGAGGTCGACGAGCTGCCCCGGTACCTCGCCCGGTTCGGTGACCACCTGCGCCAGGAGCGCGGGTACACCGAGGAGCAGGTCCGCAGGACGCTGTTCCAGTACGGCCGTACCAAGGGCATCGTGCACGACCTCGTGGCGAGGAGCCTGGAGCTGGACGAGGGCGTCGTGGCCGACCCGGAGTCCATTGTGGTCACCGTGGGCTGTCAGGAAGCCATGGTGCTGGTGCTGCGGGCGTTGCGGTCCGGGCCGCGGGACGTGGTGCTCGCCGTCTCGCCGACGTACGTGGGGCTGACCGGCGCCGCGCGGCTGGTGGACATGCCGGTGCTGCCGGTGGCGAGCGGCGAGGCCGGTGTCGACCTCGACGACCTGCTGGCCACCGTGCAGCGGGCCCGCGCGGCGGGGTCGCGGCCGCGTGCGTGTTACGTGATGCCGGACTTCGCGAACCCGTCCGGGGTGAGCATGTCGGCGAAGACCCGCGAGGCGCTGCTCTCGTTGGCCCGCGAGGAGGACTTTCTCCTGTTGGAGGACAACCCGTACGGGTTGTTCCACGGGGACGGCGACCGGGTACCGACGTTGAAGGCACTGGACACGCAACGTCGGGTGGTGTATTTGGGGTCGTTCGCGAAGACGGTCCTGCCGGGCGCCCGGGTCGGGTATGTGGTCGCCGACCAGACGGTCACCGGTGCGGACGGGTCCGTGCGGTTGCTCGCGGACGAGCTGTCGAAGATCAAGAGCATGCTGACCGTCAACACGCCCGCCCTCGCCCAGGCCGTCGTCGGCGGGAAGCTGCTGGAGCACGGGTGCAGTCTGGTGCGGGCCAACCGGCGGGAGCGGGAGATCTACGCCGCCAACCGGGCGCGGGTGGTCGACGGGCTCGCCGCTCGCTTCGGTGCTGGGGGCCCGGTGCGGTGGAACGTGCCCGCCGGTGGGTTCTTCGTGGTGGTGACCGTGCCGTTCGTCGTGGACGACGCGTTGCTGACGCGGTCGGCGCGTGACTACGGGGTGTTGTGGACCCCCATGCACCACTTCTACGACTCGGGGGAGGGGCGTGACGGGGTGCGCGCCCTGCGGTTGTCGTGCAGCGTGGTGACGCCGGAACAGATCGAGGACGGTCTTGATCGGCTGGCCCGGTTCGTCGAGGACGAGCTGGCCCGGCGCCGGTGACGCCCGGCCGCCGGTGAGCGGTGGGCCTACGCCTGCCGGTTCGCTCGCGCTGCGGGGGCGTGTCCGACCTTCGCACGACCCGGTCCACCGGCGGTTTCCCCGATTGTTCGGCGGCTAGGAAAAGGCTTTCCCCGGGAGCGGTGACTGCGCCGATCGGGCGTTGTTCATGAGGAAAGCCCTTGCCTAGCGGTTCGCGGCGTATCACACTGGGCGGCACGCGCCACACGTCGATCACACCCCCGGTGGTCGGGCGGCCCGCACCCCGCGTGCCGTCCACTGTGGCGTGCCCGGACCTGCCGTTGGTCAAAGCCGACCCGCGAGAGGATGCCCATGCCCGTCTTACGGAGAACGGCCGCCGTGGTGCTGATGGCGCTGCTGGCGAGCCTGCTCGCTGCCACCCCCGCCACCGCGCACACGAGGTTCACCGTCCTCGTGTTCTCAAAGGTCACGAACTTCTACCACGACTCCATCCCGGCGGGGATCGCCGCGATCCGGGACCTCGGCGAGAAGCACCACTTCGCGGTCGAGGCCACCGACGACGCCTCGGCGTTCACCGACGAGAACCTCGCCAGGTTCGACGCGATCGTCTTCAACAACACCAACTCCACCCCGGAGGCCGGTGACCTGCTCAACGCCGACCAGCGGGCCGCGTTCCAGCGGTACATCCGCGCTGGTGGCGGCTTCACCGGCATCCACGCCGCGTCCGCGAGCGAGCGCGACTGGGCCTGGTACGAGGGCCTGGTCGGCGCCATCTTCGAGAACCACCCCGCGCCGCAGGTGGGCCGGGTCAAGGTGCTCGACGGTACCCATCCGTCCACGAAGGACCTGCCGCAGCTGTGGGAGCAGCAGGAGGAGTGGTACAACTGGCGGGTCAACCCCACCGGCAAGGTCCACACGCTCGTGCAGATCAAGACCCGTGACGGGGTCACCGGCCTGAACGAGGGCGTGGACCACCCGTGGTCGTGGTGCCAGCGCTACGACGGCGGCCGCTCCTGGTTCACCGCGGGCGGGCACGCCGCCGAGAAGTTCTCCGACGCCTGGTTCCGCGGCCACCTGCTCGGCGGCATCGAGTGGGCCGCCGGCGCCAAGCCGGGGGACTGCACCGCGACCCAGACCGGCAACTTCCAGCGCGTCCCGCTGGTCGACGAGGGCCTCGCCGACCCGTTCGAGCTGGCCGTCGCACCCGACCGGCGCGTGTTCTACATCCAGCGCACCGGTGCGCTCAAGGTGATCGACCAGGCCACGCTGACCGTGACCACGGCGCTCGACTTCGCCTACACCCCGGAGATGACGAGCCAGTCCGACGGCCTGCTGGGCCTCGCGCTCGACCCGAAGTTCGAGAAGACCAACTGGCTCTACCTGCAGTACTCCGACAAGGAGAAGAAGCAGGTCAACGTCTCCCGGTTCACCGTGTCGGCGGACAACACCGTCGACCCGGCCACCGAGAAGCGGTTGCTGGAGATCCCGACCTACCGCGACGAGGGCCGCGCCAACTCGCACATGGCCGGGTCGCTCGCGTTCGACTCCCTGGGCAACCTGTACATCGCCACGGGCGACAACACCGACCCGTTCGCCTCCGACGGCTTCGCGCCGACCGACGAGCGGGCGGGCCGCCGCGCCTGGGACGCGCAGGGCACCAGCGCCAACACCAACGACCTGCGCGGCAAGATCCTCCGGATCACCCCGCGCCCGGACGGGACCTACACGGTCCCCGAGGGCAACCTGTTCGCGCCGGGCACGGAGAAGACCCGGCCGGAGATCTACGTGATGGGCATGCGCAACCCGTTCCGCATCACCGTGGACCCGAAGACGAACGCCCTGATGGTCGGTGACTACGGCCCGGACTCGCGTTCGGCGAACCCGGACCGCGGCCCCGCGGGCACCGTCGAGTACCTCCGGGTCACGAAGGCGGGCAACCAGGGCTGGCCGTACTGCACCGGGAACAACACCCCGTTCCGCGACTACGACTTCGCCACCGGCACGTCCGGCCCCGCCTACGACTGCGCGGCGCCGGTGAACGACTCGCCGAACAACACCGGCCTGCGTGACCTGCCGCCCGCCCAGCCCGCCTGGGTCTGGTACAGCTACGCGACCTCGGCCGAGTTCCCCGAGCTGGGCTCCGGCGGCGGTGGCCCGATGGCCGGTCCGGTCTACAAGTACAACCCGGGCAACCCGATGGTCACCAAGTTCCCGGAGTACTTCGACGGGAAGTGGTTCACCTACGAGCTGACCCGGCGGTGGTTCAAGACCATGTCGGTGCAGGAGAAGGACCAGAGCTTCACCGACCCGCGGTTCCCCGACGCGAAGGCGGGCGACCTGCACTCCATCAACGGCGTCTTCGCCGACATGTCGTGGACCCAGCCGTTCGAGGCGGACTTCGGGCCGGACGGCTCGCTGTACGTGATCGACTTCGGCGCGGGCAGCGGCACCGGCCGCGGCGGCACCAACGAGGGCTCCGGCATCTACCGGATCGACTACGTCGCGAACGGGCGGGCGCCGACCGCGGCCGTCAGCGCGTCCGCCGAGTCCGGGCCCGCGCCGCTGGCCGTCCAGTTCTCCAGCGAGGGCTCCGGCGGCGGCTCCGGCGAGCCGGTCACCTACGCGTGGGACCTCGACGGCGACGGGGACACCGACTCGACCGACCCGAACCCGTCGTTCACCTACACACAGCCCGGCCAGTACCGGGTGCTGCTGACCGTGACCAGCACGACCACGGACCTGACCGCGGTCGCCGCCACCACGATCACGGCGGGCAACACCCGGCCCGAGGTGCGGATCGTGTTCCCGCCGCACGGCGGCATGTTCGACTGGGGCGCGACGATCCCGTTCGAGGTCCGGGTCACCGACCCGGAGGACGGACAGATCGACTGCTCGCGGGTCGTGGTGCAGTCCCAGCTGGGGCACGACGACCACCTGCACCCGATGGACAACGTCACCGGCTGCACCGGCACGGTCCGGACCGACACCGGTGACAGCCACGGGCCGGGGCAGAACCTGTACGCCGCGGTGAGTGCGCAGTACACCGACGGCGGCGCGCCGGGCGCACCGGCGCTGGTCGGCTCCGCGCACGTCACGCTCGAGCCCAAGCACAAGGAGGCTGAGCACTTCGAGCGCACCGGTGGCGTGCAGGTGCTGAACCGGACGGACGCGTCGGCCGGGAAGCGCCTCGGCGAGATCGAGCACGGTGACTGGGTGGCCTACGACCCGGTCAACCTGACCGGGATCGACTCGGTGACGGTCACCGCGTCCTCCGGCGGCATCGGCGGGAAGATCGAGTTCCGCGCCGACGCACCGGACGGTGCGCTGCTGGGCTCGGTCGACGTGGCGAACACTGGCGGGTGGGGCACGACCGTGGACCTCACGGTGCCGCTGACCGACCCGGGCCGCACGGTCACGTTGTACGCGGTGTTCGTGAACCCGAACTGGACGCCGGAGGGGGCCGACCTCATGTCGGTCGACGAGCTGCAGTTCAACGGGCAGGGCGTCAACCAGTGAGCGAGGACCGGGCGGGCACGGTGCGAGAACCGTGCCCGCCCGGTCGTCACCAGCATCGGATGGGTGCCCATCACGGAGGAACGCCACCGGGACCGCACTGGCCACGGCGAGCGACGTGCGGACCATGGCCACGGCGGACTGGTCGGTGGCCGACACGGTCGCCCACGTCGGCACGATCGCCGACATGTACGGCCGTCAGGAGCGGCGGCGCGGCTTCCTGGCGCTCTGCCGGTGCCGGTTCGTCTGCTGGGGCCGGGGTTTGCGGGCCGTGGCGCGCTTCGGTTCCGCCGGTGGCTGCGCACGGCCACGGGTGCTGTTCACCGTCCGTCCCCGGACGATCCCGATGAACTGCTCCATGAGGTCGGTGGTCTCGTCCTCCGGCCACGACAGCGCGACCCTCGACTGCGGCGCGT
Source organism: Actinophytocola sp. NPDC049390 (assembly GCF_044466355.1). NCBI lineage: Bacteria > Bacillati > Actinomycetota > Actinomycetes > Pseudonocardiales > Pseudonocardiaceae > Actinophytocola > Actinophytocola sp. NPDC049390. The sequence goes on along the minus strand of NZ_JBITMQ010000002.1, from coordinate 272,827 downwards.
CCGGGAACGGCCGGTACGTGAGGTCCCTGCGGTGGTGCAGGCGGGCGAGGGACTGCGGCACGACGAGCAGGCCGACACCGGCCGCGACCAGTTCGACCGCCTCCGCGGTGGTGGCGGGCCGGTGCGCCGCGGGCACGCCGGGAGGTCCGGGCCAGTCGAGGGTGTCGTCGAGCGGGTGCAGCAGCACGCTATCCGAGATGTCGGATTCCGCGATCTCGTCGGCGGCGGCCAGGTAGTGGTCCTTCGGCATGACGACCACGGTCGTCTCGGTGTAGAGCGGGATCGCGTGCAGGCCCGTCCGGTCGATCGGCAACCGCAGGAGGACCGCGTCCGCGTTCCTCTCGCGCACCAGGCCGGCGGCGTCCGCCGGGGACACCTGGACCAGTTCGAGCGGCACGTCGGGCACGCGTTCCGCCCAGACACGCACCCATTTCCCGGGCGTCACGCCGGGCACGTAACCGAGCGTGAACGATGCGGGAGCGTCCGGGCAGGTCACGTGGGCAGATTACCCGGCGTGCACGGCGCCGCCGCACGGCCCGTTACCCTCGTGCGATGACGTCGCGCAAGACACCCCAGACGATGAAGCCCGCGACCGCGGCGAAGAAGCTGGGGGTGTACCTCGAGGCCACCCCAGACGAGTTCCGGGCCGGTGCCGTCTCACGCGACGACCTGAACGCGATGCAGGCCGATCCGCCGGAGTGGCTGCGCGACCTGCGACGCAACGGCCCCCACCCGAGGCAGGTCGTGGCGGCGAAGCTGCGGGTGTCCATCAGCGGCCTCGCCCGCGCGGGCATCACCGCCCCGCTCACCACCGAGCAGATCGACGAGTTGAAGGCGGCCAACCCCGAGTGGCTGCGGCGCGAACGCGCCACCCAGGCCGAGGTCCGGGACGAGGCGGCGCGGCAGAAGACGGCGGGGCAGCGGCGCGACTGAACCCGCGCGCCGTGGCGTTGCTCACGGCGGGGGAGCAGTTTCGGAATTCCTGTTGCGCGGACGGGGCTTCGGCCGATGTGTCCGGCAGCCGAAACCTCCGTCCGTGCCCGGACACCGGGGTCGAGGTGCTGCCGAAGTGCCGTCGAAGTGCCGTTGAGAGGCCACCCCATGCGCGCCGATCTCCGCAGGCTGCTCCGTCCGGGCAACAGCCCACTCGTGCGTGACGTCGACCGCGTCGAGCGCACCACCGTGCTCGCGTGCGTCCTCGTCGCGGTGCTGCTGATCCCGGTCGCGCTGACCGCCGGTGCCCTGACCTCCCGGGTGCTCGCCGACGCGGCGAGGGCGGAGGCCGCCGCCCACCACCGGACCGTCGCGGTCCTCACCGAGGACGTGCCCGCCGCGGGGGCACGGGGTTACGCCGTTGGCACCACGCCGTCCGTGCGTGCGCGGTGGCGGCTGCCGGGCGGCCCCACCGGCGTCGGCGTCGTGCCCGTTCGCAACGGCATGACCGCGGGGGACACCGTCGAGGTGTGGCTGGACCGGTCCGGCAGGCCGACCGACCCGCCGATGTCCACATCGGACGTGGTGGGCACGGGCATCGCGGTTGCCGTGTTCGGCTGGCTCGGCGCGGCGGCGTTGCTCACCCTGGCCGGTTACGGCCTGCACGCCCGGTTCGAGCGGCGGCGGATGCGGGGCTGGACGGACGAGTGGGCCGCTCTCGAACGGGAACGGACCCAGTGAGCGTCGTCGCAGGCACGGTCGTCGGGACCAAGTCCTCTGGCGTGAACGGGGACGGGCAGGTTCTGTTCTCGGCAGGGGCCGAAGGAGGCGACACGCGGTGGACGAGATGACGGTGGCCGCGGTGATGACGACGAGCGTGGTGGCGGTGGTCGCGGAGACGTCCGTCCCCGACGTGGTCGCCACGATGACCGAGACCGGACTGAGCGCGCTGCCGGTGGTCGACGCGGACGGCCTGCCGCTCGGTGTGGTGTCCGACGCGGACCTGCTGCCCGTGTTCGAGCTGCCCCGCCCACGCGGACGTACCGCGGTGGAGCTGATGGGCGGGCCGGTCCGCGCGGTGCACACGGCGGAACCGGTGAGCTTCGTCGCCGACGTGTTCGCCCGCAACGGGATGCGCAGGTTGTTCGTCACCGACTGGGACGGCAGGCTGGTCGGTGTGGTCTCCCGGCGCGACCTCCACCGGACCGGCGCGAGGTCGATGGCGGCGGGCCGTCAGGTGGCGGTGACCTGACGGGGCATGCCGTACGGGCCGGGCGTCCTGGGATGACATCCTGTGCGCATGGGCCGTGACGAGATGAGGGCCGGCGACAGTGACCGCCAGGCCGTCGCCGACAAGCTGAAGCAGGCGCTCGACGAGGGCCGTCTCGACCTCGCCGAGTACGACGAACGCCTGCAGCAGACCTACGCCGCCAAGACCTACGGTGACCTGAACGGTTTGCTGGACGACCTGCCCGGCGTCAACCTGCCCGAGCGGGCCGCGGCCACCGAGCCCGCGGCGCGGACGGACGCGCCGCGGCCCCAGCTGTCGTCAGCGCGGGCCGGGCAGCTCGTGCGGGCGTGGCTGGGCGGGTTCGGCGGCATCTTCGTCCTCGGCTCGGTGATCTGGCTGGTGTCGAGCATCGGGTCGGGGGAGCTCCAGTACTTCTGGCCGATGTGGCTGCTCATCCCGATGGTCCTCGGCGGCCTCGGCCGGTTCGGCCAGGGCGGCAGGCGCGACGGCTGACAGGCGCGGAGTGACACGGACCCCGACGCCGGGAGCGGACGGTGCCTGGTCACGGACACACCGAGCGATAGGGCAGGCCCTGCACGTACTGGTCCCACTCCGCACTGGTGATCGGGTCTCCCGCGGTGGCGCAGACGTGGTCGATGGCGCGCTGTGGATCGACGAGCCACAGCCGGGTGATCCGATCGTTGCCGCTGCCCGCGAGAACGTGACCGTCCGGGCTGAACGCGACGGAGTTCACCCCACCGGTCGGCGCGGTGAGAGTGGCCAGGTGCCGGGGTTCACGGACGTCGGCGACGTCCCACAACCAGATGGTGCGGTCAGCGGTACTCGCCGCCAGTAGCCCCCCGTCCGGGTGGAACGCGACGCTGAAGACGTAGTTGCTCGGCCCGGTGAGGATCGGGCCGACGGGGGTCGGTCGCCTGCGGTTCGTCACGTCCCAGAACCGCACGGTCTTGTCCGAGCTGCCCGCGGCGAGCGTCCCGCCGTCGGGGCTGAAGGCGACGGAGTACACGTAGTTGCTCGGCCCGGTGAGCGTCGCCAGCGCCTCGGGCGACGTGGGGTCCGCGATGTCCCACAGCCGTACCGTGGTGTCCACGCTCCCCGCGGCGAGTGTGCGGCCGTCCGGGCTGAAGGCGATCGAGTAGACGTAGTTGGTCGCGCCGATGAGGGGGATCGCCTGGCCAGGCCGCGCCGGATCGGTGACGTCCCACAGCCACACGGTGTTCTCGTCGCCGCCCGCGGCGAGCGTCCGGCCGTCCGGGCTGAAGATCACGAACTCGGACTGCGTCGTGAGCCCGGTGAGTGGGGCTCCGACAGGCACCGGGCGCGCGGGATCGCGCACGTCCCAGAGCTGGGTCCCGCCGTCGAGCCCGCCGGCGGCCAGGAGACGACCGTCCGGGCTGAGCGCGACCGCACCCACGGACCGGTTGGCGGGCTTCGGGTTGTGCACTGGCTGGCCGAGTCGCCTCGGTCGTTCGCGATCGGTGATGTCCCAGGACCTGATCTGGCCGTCCGCGCTGCCACTGCCGGTGAACAGGACCGTGCCGTCGGGGCCGAAGAGCGCGCTGAAGACGGTGTCCGAGGACTCGGTCATGGTCGGACCGGGGACCGTCCACAGCCGTGCCACACCGTCGGACGCGCCAGTGGCCAGTGTCGCCCCGTTCTCGGCATAGGCCACCGCGGTCACCGGCGTCGGGTGGGGCAGGGTGTGGCTGGTGGTGCGGGTCGCGAGGTCCCACAGCCGCACGGTCGCGTCCGAACCACCCGCCGCGAGGGTGCGCCCGTCGGGACTGAAGGTGATCGCGTTGATCCAGCTGGTCGCGCCGGTCAACGGGGCGCCTGCCCTGTCCGGCGCGTCGCGGCGGGTGAAGTCCCAGAGGTAGACGTTCTTGTCGGCACTGCCCGCGGCGACGGTACGGCTGTCCGGGCTGAAGGCGACCGTGAACACCTTGCCTCCCGGCCCGGTCAACGTGGCGAGCGGCCGCGGCCGACGTGCCAGGTCCCAGAGCCGCACGGTTCCGTCGGCGCCGCCCGCGGCGAGCGTGCGGCCGTCCGGGCTGAACGCCACGGCTTGGACGTAGTCGTCGAACCCGCGGAGCGTTCCGGCGGCCACGGGTGTGCCGACATCCGCGACGTGCCACAGGTGGACCGCGTTGTCCGCACTGGCCGCCGCGAGAGTGTGGCCGTCGGGGCTGAAGGCGATGGAGTAGACGGTGTTGCCCGCGCCCGTCAGGTGCCCGAGCGATGTGGGTTTCGCGGGATCGGTGACGTCCCAGAGCCGGACGACCCGGTCGCCTCCCGCAGCCGCGAGCACGTCGGCGGCCGGGTTGAACGCGACGGCGAAGATCGTGTCGGTGGCGCCGGTCAGCGGGTTGCCGAGCGGCGCCGCGCGCGACCGCTGGTGCAGCCGCCACAGCCGGACCGTCCGGTCGCTGCCCGCGGCGGCCATGAGACGCCCGTCCGGTGTTATGGCGACGGCTTGCATCGCACCCTCGGGCCCGAGTACGCGGGTGGCGGTGGGGGCGGCCGTGGCGTCGAGCAAGCTTGCCCTGGCCTCCGGGGTCGGGCTGATCGCGTAGGCCGCCACCGCCAGCTGCTTGGCCAGGGACGCGTCGTGGCCGCGCAGGCGGTTGGCCTCGCCGGCGACCTGACGGGAGATGGCCATGTCGCGTTCGGCGATGGCGATCGTGCGCTGCTGGAAGACGTAGGCGGTAAGACCACCCGCGATGAGCACCAGCACGGCGAGTGCCGCGACGAGCCGCCGAAGCACGGCAGTTCGCCGCCGCTGTTGACGTTGTTCCGACTCCTGCTCCCGGACGCTCGCCGCGAGGAACTCGCGTTCCAGTGCGTTGAGGTCGCCGTCGTGCCCGCTTCCCGCCGCCCACTCCTGGGCGGTCGCAAGCTTGCCGCCCCGGTAGAGCGCGCCGGGGTCGCGATCGGTGTCCTGCCAGACCTTCGCGTCGTGGGCGAGCCGACCGTGCACGCGCAGGCCCGCGCGGTCGGCATCGATCCAGCCCCGCAGCCTCGGCCAGGCGGTGAGCAGAGCCTCGTGGGTGATGTTGACGGTCTCGGTGTCGGCGGTCAGGAGGCGCTGTTCCACGAACGTGTCCAGCACCTCGCCGACGGCAGCGCCCTCGTCGTTGTCGCCCTCGGTGAGGATCTCGGCGTACGACACCCGCCGTCGGGCGTCCGCCACCCGGTCCCCGAGATGGACCAGTCGCAGCAGCAACCGGCGGGCCACGCGTTGCTGCGCCTCGGTGAGCCGGTCGAACACGGCGTCGGCGGTGCACGCGATCGCCTCGGTGATCCCGCCGGTCGCGGAGTAGTCGGCGATGGTCATCGTGCCGCGCCGCGCTCGGAGCCAGGTGGCGTGCAGCGCGTGAGACAACAGTGGCAGGGCGCCGGGTTCGTGGGCGGACCCCGGGGAACCGTCCGCACCGGGGTCCAGTTCGTGCAGGAGCAGTTCGACGAGGCCGTCGTCGATGTCGAGGCGGGCCGATCGGGCCGGCTCGATGATGGTGCTGCGCAGCTCGGCCGCGGTCATCGGCCCGACCACGACCTGGGCGTGCTGGAGCGCGCCGAGCAGTTCGGGACTCCGCGCCGCCTGGGGGTAGAAGTCGGCGCGCAGGCCCAACACGAGCAGAACGGCCCGGGGTCCCTGTCGCAGGGCGGTCAACTCGGCGAGGAAAGCGCGGCGCGCCCTGGGGTCCGGGCACAGGATGAACAGTTCCTCGAGTTGGTCGACGACGACGAGGAGTCCGCTGTCGTCCGGTGCGGCGGCGAGCCGGCGCGCCAGCTCGGTCCTCGGGTGGGCGCCGGGCGTGAACAACACGGGACGCCAGACGTGCACGTCCGGCACCGGTGACTCACGACCGCACAACGCCGGGATCAGTCCGGCCCGCAGGAGCGAGGACTTCCCGGAACCTGACGGCCCGACAACGACGACCGGATCACCGTCGGGCCACTGCCCGACCACGCGGTCGAGCAGGACCTGGATCAACGACTCGCGGCCGTGGAACCACTGTGCGTGCTCGGGTTCGAAGCTTTCCAACCCACGGTAGGGGACCGGGGCGTCGGACGGCCGCCTGCCGGGTGCGCGCCGCACCTGGTTCAGCACCCGGCGCCATTCGTGCAGTTCCTCATCGTCGTTGACACCGCAGGCGCGCAGGATGTCGGTGAGCAGGCTGACCGGTTTCACCGGTGGCAAATGGCGGCCGCTGAAATAACCACCGGCCGTGCTGTCGGGAATTCCGGCGGATTTCGCGACGTCTCGGACCGTGAGCCCGGCGAGTTCACGGACCGTGGTGAGTGCTCGGGCGAAGTCCTGCCGTGATCTCACGTCCGCCAACGTCGTCTTCGGGCCGTGCTCGAAGGTAGTGTCCGCCACGGGATCTCCTGGAGTGGGGGATGTGCCCCGGATATCGCGAGCAGATGGACATCGCGACGGTATGTCCTGTAACTGTCCCGTAGTTGGCCACTCCACGAGTTCGGTAATGCCCGTACAACTCCGTACAGGTGGTCGTTGGCCTGACTTGTACTGGTGTCGCCGATGTCCTTCACGTGCGGCAGCATTGGCCGTTTTACTCCGTGCATGGAGAGGAGGGCCAGATGACCGACCTGCCCAACCCGGTGCGTGCGGAGCGGCGCGACGTCCTGCGGCTCGCGAGCACGCGGGCGGTTTCCGACCGGGCCGCCACGGAATTTCCCGGCTGCGTTCCGGTGCACCGCGCGATCGTGGGGATTGACGTGGTGAACTCGTCCGTGCGAGTCAACCCGGCGAAGGGCCTGCTCCGACACCGAATGCACGGAATTCTCGAGGAAGCCCTGTCTGCGAGCGGAATCACGGACCAGAAGCGGGATGCGGTGGTCGACCGAGGCGACGGTGCGCTGGTTCTGGTCAGACCCCTCGACGAGGTGCCGAAGACGGTTCTCCTCGCGGAGGTGGTTCCCGCGCTCGAGCACCTCCTCGCCGAGCACAACACGCGTGATCCCCGGCACGGGTTCCAGTTGCGGGTGGCCGTGCACGCGGGGGAGGTGCACCACGACAGGTGGGGGCCGTTCGGGGAGTCGCTCGACCTCACGTGCCGTCTGTTGGACGCACCCGTGCTGAAGGCGACGCTCGCCGACGTCGACGTGCCGCTGGCGCTGGTGGTTTCCGACGATTTCTACCGGTCCGTCGTCCGGCACGGCTATGACGACGTCGACAGCACGCCGTTCACTCCGCTGGTGCGCGTGGAGGTGGCGGGGGCGAGTCACGCGGGCTGGATCAGAGATGTGCGGCCCGCGAGTCCGGCCGGCTGGTAGCCTGCAAGTAGAACACGTTCTACTTTGTGGGGTGCGCATGCGGTTCGGGGTCGTGTTGTTCACCAGTGACCGTGGGGTTGCGCCCGCCGCGTGTGCCTCGGCGGCCGAGGACGCCGGGTTCCACTCCTTCTACGTGCCCGAGCACACCCACATCCCCGTGCGGCGGGACGCCGCGCACCCGAGGACCGGCGGCGCCGAGCTGCCCGACGACCGGTACCTGCGCACCCTCGACCCCTGGGTCTCGCTCGCCATGGCGGCCGCCGTGACCTCGTCGATCCGGCTCGCCACCGCCGTCGCACTGCCCGTCGAGTCGGACCCGATCACCCTGGCCAAGACGATCGCCTCGCTCGACTTCCTCTCCGGCGGGCGGGTCACGCTCGGGGCCGGGTTCGGGTGGAACACCGACGAGCTCGCCGATCACGGCGTGCCGGCCAGGTTCCGGTACACCGCCCTGCGCGAGTACGTCGAGGCGATGCGCGCGCTGTGGACGCAGGACGTCGCCGCCTACGACGGGCGCTTCGTCTCCTTCGGTGGCAGCTGGGCCTACCCCAAACCCGTGCAGGAGCACGTGCCGCTCCTCGTGGGGGCGGGCGGGACCGACCGGACGTTCGGCTGGATCGCCGCCAACGCCGACGGGTGGATCACCACCCCGTACGAGACCGACATGGCCGACCGGGTCCAGCTCCTCCACAAGCACTGGGCCGACGCGGGCCGCACCGGCAAGCCGTACGTGGTCGCGCTCGGTGGGCGGGCCGATCCCGGGCGGGTGGCGGACCTCGCCGCGCTCGGGGTCGACGAACTGGTCATCGGGCTGCCCGACAAGGACGAGGACGCCGTGCTCGCGTCCATCGCCAAGATGGGCGCGCGGCTGCACTGACGCCCGGCGAACACGACGGTGGCGGGCACCCGCCGGGCACCCGCCACCGTCGTGTTCAGCTCACACCGTCGTCAGCACGGACCCATGTCGAGCCACGAGCTGGTGGTGCCGGGCTCCTCACCGTAGGAGTACCAGTTCGCGAGGATCCAGACGTGGCCGTTGTGGCTCACCTCGTCGCCGAAGAAGTACAGCGCCGACGCGCTCCACGCGGTCGTGCCGTCGCACGCGGGCGGCTCGCCCGGGTCGCCGGGGTCACCCGGGTTCGGGTCGGCGCCCTCGCCGACGAACAGCAGGTTGTTCGGCGAGCCCGCGCCCGCGTTGGTCACCTTGCCGATGCTGGCGAACTCCTTCAGCGCGGTCTGCACCGCGGCCGGGGCCGCGTCCGGGTGCGAACCGAGGTACACCGCGGCGGCACCGGCCACGTGCGGGGTCGCCATCGACGTGCCGCTGATCGTGTTCGTCGCGGTGTCGCTGGTGTTCCACGCCGAGGTGATGTCGCGGCCCGGCGCGAAGATGTCCGTGCAGGAACCGAAGTTCGAGAAGGACGACCGCGCGTCGGTCCGGTCGGTCGAGTTCACCGTGATGGCCTCCGGCGTGCGCGCCGGGGTGAAGTTGCAGGCGTCCGCGCTCGAGTTGCCCGACGCGATCGCGTAGGTCACGCCGGAGCTGATCGAGTTGCGGACGGCGTTCTCCAGCGTGGCGTTGGTGCCGGAGGCACCGAGGCTCATGTTCGCCACGGCCGGCTTCGCCGCGTTCGCGGTCACCCAGTCGATGCCCTGCGCGACACCGGCGAGCGTGCCGGAGCCCTGGCAGTTCAGCACCTTCACGGCGACCAGGTCGACCTGCTTCGCGACACCGTGCGCGGTGCCGCCGACCGTGCCCGCCACGTGCGTCCCGTGGCCGTTGCAGTCGGTGTTGTTGGAGTCGACCGTGTTCGTGCCCCACGTCGCCCGGCCGCCGAAGTCACCGTGGGTGGTGCGGATGCCGGTGTCGATGATGTAGGCGGTCACACCGTTCCCGGCGTTCGGGTAGGTGTAGCTGGAGTCGAGCGGCAGCGTGCGCTGGTCGATCCGGTCCAGACCCCACGACGGCGGGTTCGGCTGCGTCTCCAGCGCCTTGATCACGCGGTTCTGCTCGACGTAGGCCACCGACGGGTCGGCGGCCGTGCGCTTGGCGTCGGTCTCGCTCATGGTCGCCGCGTAACCGCGCAGAGCGGTCTTGTAGGTGTGGGTGACCTTCGCGTTGTGCGCCTGCGCGACGCTCGTGGCCGAGGCGGACGCCCCGTCCTTGAACACCACGATGTAGCTGTTCTTGATCGTGCCCTCGGCGTCGGTGCCGAGGACCTTGCCCTCGGCCGCCTGTGCCGGAGTGACGAACGCGAGGCTCACCGCGGTGACCGCGGCGGCAACTGCACCCGCCCTCAGCAGTTTCACGCTTTTCGGACGTCTCATGTCCGGTCCTCCTCAATGCAGGGCGTGCGCGGCGCCCGTGCCCTGGGAGGGCCGCACACGTGAAGGACGATCACCGTGTGGTGATCCACTCCCATCCAAACGCACTGATCGGACAACATTCAACGGTCTGGGAACGGGTAGGGCTGAAGGACCCCCAAGATCCGGCCGCGTGGCCTAATCCTGATCACACCGGAATCGATCAGGCACCGTACGCGCGGATGATCGTCTGCGTGACCGTGCTCCCCGCCGAGTCCGTCGCGTGGGCCCGCAGGGACACGTACCGCGCGCCTCGCGGGTGGTCGATCGTCGCCGTGCCGCCGTCGGGCCGGTCCACCGCGACCGGCACCGGCCGCCACGTGCGGCCGTCGTCGAACGAGGCGTCCACCGTCAACGTGGTGAGCGCGGCCGCGGGCGCGTTGAACGGGCGTTGCACCGTCACCGGGACCACGGCCCGGCCGGCGGTCGTCGCGTTCTCGCGGTCCAGGTCCGGCGGGGCGAACCGCACGGCCATCAGCGGCAGGCCGGTGCCGTCCTTGCCCTTCGGCTTCGGGTCCGGGTCCTCCGGCGGGCGGGCCGACGTGAACGTCCACACGCACGAGATCCGCGTCGAGAACTCCGACACGTCGTCGCGCCGCGACTCGACCTCCAGCCGGTACGCGGACGGCTCGGCGGGCACCTCGAACTGGCCGACGCCCGGCTGGCCGGTCTCGCCGACCAGCACGCCCTCCCGGTACAGCGCCGTCCGTCCGGACTCCACCTCGGACACCCCGGCCCGGTCGAGGCCCGCGTCGGAGTACAGCGGCAGGGTGAACCCGACGACGTCCCCCGACCGGCTCGCGAAGACGCCGTCGGCGGTGAAGCCCGGACCGAACACGGCCGTGTTCCACTCCTCCGCCGCGACCGCGCCCGGCCGGTGGTCGACCGGGCCGCCGGTCAGCACGGTCTCGGTGTGGACCTGCTTGTCCACGAACGCCCACTGCTGCAGCTCACCCGACCACCGCAGGCCGTCGACGTTGTGGAACTCGGTGCGCGACAGCGGGAGCAGGAACCCGAACCCGAAGCCGTTGCCGATCCCGGCCCTCGGTTCCTGCGCGAGCCACACCTTCGTGCCGCGCTTGCGGTCCGCCTGCGACCGGTAGGTGGCCCGCACCTCGGCGAGGTCGCCGTCCACGACGTGGCGTGCGAAGCCGGTCGGCACGGTGCCGTAGCCGAACCACGCCAGGTTGTAGGTCACGGTGCTGCGTGACACGTCGCCCCGCCCGTCCGGCACGGCCCACACGCCGCCGATGCTCGTGATCAGCTCCTCGTCCGGCACCGGGTCGCCGACCTGGCCGACGTCGATCCGCTCGAGGTCGTCACCGAGCACGCCGGTGCTCACCGAGTTCCTCGGCGTGAACCGGTTGTAGGCCACCGCGACCGCCTCCGCCGCCACCCCGGCCCGGTCGAACGTGACCGTCACCGGGCGCGCGGTCCTGGCGTCGAGCGTGACGGTGGTGTCGGCCCGCACGTCGACCGTCGGGTGCACCACCTTCGCGGAGTCGAACAGGGTGCCGCCCGGCCGCGGCGTGCTGATCGCGGCGTCCACGTGGTAGCGGCCCGCCCGCACCCGCAGCGTCCCGGCGCCGCCGATCCCCGGCACCGGCCGGTACCGCGCCTCGTCGAGCCCGAAGACGAACGAGAAGTGGTCGTCGGTCGGCGCGCCGGTGCCGTCGAGCGTCCGCAAGGTGAGGTCGTAGCTCTCGGGTTCCCGGTCCACGGCGACGGGCGTGACCACGTGTACGCCACTGCCGTCGGTGGCGACGATGTGCGCGCCGAACGCGCCCTCGGCCGCGGGGAGCGCCGTGTCGACCGTGACCGCCACGTCGGCCGTGCCCCGGGCGGGGACGGTCACCGTCTGCGCGGAGAGCCGGAACATCCCGTCCGGCACCGGTTCGCCGCCGGGGCCGCGCGTGGACAGCGTGAGCCGCAGCGTGCGCGGCGAGTCGCCGTCGTTGCGGTAGGTGACCGTCCTGGTCACCGGTGCGTCGTCGTCGTGCGGCCACACCGCTCGTCCCACCGAGACGGTCGACGGGGTGGCGGCCACGTCCTGCGCGACGGCGCGCGCCGCGTCCACCCGGCCCGCGCCCTGCTCGTACACCCCGGCGTCCGCGCTCGGCTCCGCCGACCCGATCAGCGCCGCCTTCAACCGCGCGCCGGTCCAGTCGGGGTGCCGCTGCGCCAGCAGCGCGGCGGACCCGGCCACGTGCGGGGTCGCCATGGACGTGCCGCTGAGCGTCACGTACCGGTCGTGGCGGCCGCCCCGGCCCGAGAACCGGGACCGGGCCGCGGTGATCTCCACCCCCGGCGCGGTGATCTCCGGTTTCAGCGCGGCGTCGTGCACCCGGGGCCCGCGGCTGGAGAACCCGGCGACCGCGTCCTGGTCGTCGACCGCGCCCACGGCGAGCGCGGCGTCGGCGCTGGCGGGGGAGGAGACCGTCTCGGCGCCGTAGCCGCCGTCGTTGCCCGCGGCGACCACGAACAACGTGCCGTACTCGGCCGACAGGCCGGCCACGGCCAGTTCGAGCGGGTCGTCGGCGGCCGTGTCGGGGCCGCCGAGGCTGAGGTTCACGATCTTCGCCCCGTTGGCGGCGGCCCACTCCATGCCGGCGAGGATCGCCGACTCCGGGCAGCCGTACCCGCCGCACACCTTGCCGACCAGCAGTGTCGCGCCCGGCGCGACGCCCTTGTGTGTGCCGCCCGAGGCCGCGCCGGTGCCCGCGATGGTCGACGCGACGTGCGTGCCGTGCCCGTCGGTGTCGCGGACGCTCCGGTCCGACGTGAAGTTCTTCATGGCGCTGATCTGCCTGCGCAGGTCGGGATGCGTGTCGTCGATCCCGGTGTCGAGCACGGCGACCGGCACACCCGCGCCCGTGTAACCCGCCGCCCACGCCCGAGGGGCGTTGATCCGCGGGACGCTCACGTCGAGGCTCGGGTGCCGCAGCCCGTCGAGCCAGACGCGGCCGCTGCGTGCCCGCCAGAACTCGGCGGTGCCGGACTTGGGCTGGCGCACGGCCACGGCGTCCACACTGGACAGCGTGACGGCCGCGCCGGCGCCCGCCGGGCCGCCCTGCACGATCAACGGGATGTCGGCACGTCGGGCGTCGCCGTAGCCGTCCCGCAGGAGCGCGGCCACGTCGAACAGCCGCCGGTCGACCTGCCCGGTGCGCACGTCGGTCCACGCGTCGCTCGGCACCACCAGCAGCGAGTCGGCCACCGCGGTCGTGGCGAAGTGCAGGTGCTCGCGGCCAGGGCCGGCGGTCACCTGCGGCACCAGGTGCCCGCCGATCTCGCGCACGGTCACGTGGTCGCCGGTGACCAGGGTGACCGCGCCGACGTACCTGCTCGCCGTGGCGGGTTCGGTCACCGCGTGCCCCGGCACCGGTGACCCGCCGAGGGCGACCACCGCCGCGAGCAGCACCGTCGACAACTTCGCCCCGACCCGCATGGCGCCTCCCGGCTCGTGTGTTCCTTTCAAACAAACCGGTCGGCGCCGCGCCGTCAAGCCGCCGAAGGGACCGATCACCTCGTGGACGCCCGCACGTTGGCGATCCGCGTGGGGGCACCGCTTGATCGGTCAGGGCATGCCGTAACCGTGCTCGACGATGCGCGTGGCCATGCCGGCGTAGGCGCCCTCGTCCTGGGGCGCGAAGGTGGCCAGACCGTCGACGTACCGGTTGAACATGCAGAACGCGGCCGCGATCAGCACGGTGTCGTGGATCTCGAGGTCGGTCGCGCCCTCGGCACGCGCGGCCTCTACGAGGTCGGTGGTCACGTTCTTGCCGCCCTCCTGCACGGCGCCCGCGATGTGCAGCAGAGCCCGGAGCTTCGGTGAGACCGGTGCGGCTGCGAGGTTGTCGCGGACCTGGTCCACGAGCGTCATACCGGTCGGCAACTGGGCGGCCGCGAACGCCGAGTGCGACGAGCAGCAGAAGTCGCAGTCGTTGAGCCCGGACACGTAGGCCGCGATCAGCTCGCGCTCGCCGGGGGTCAGCGGGTGGGGTTGCTTGCGCAGCAGGACTTCCGCCAACTCGTTCAACGGTTGCCCGGTCTCCGGCCGGAACCGCATGGGCCCCGTGATGCCGGGAAACCGCTTCTCGTCGACGCCGAGATCGATGTGTGCCATGGCCTCGAAGCTAACGGCGGCGCGGTCGTCGCGACAGCTCGCACCAGCGGCGGTCAGCACACCGTCCAGCGAACCGCGCACGGTGGTCTCGGTCTGGCACACGGTCCGCGTCGCGGGCGAGATGCTCGGGAAGCCCACCCCGAGGTGACGGGTGCCCCGGCCTCGTCGCGTGCGAGGATGGCCGCGCATGTCGTGCCTGATCAGGCACGACATGCGCGGCCACAGCGACGACAGCGACGAGGGGAGCGCGGTGAGCGGCGACATCTGGCACGAACAGTTCGGCGAGTCGCCCGGCTACCTGGACTTCGCGCGGGTCGGGCCGCCCTCCCGCGCGGTGCTGGCGGAGAGCGCGGCGTCGCTCGCCAGGCTCGCGGCCGCCGACGCATCCACAGTGGACGACCTGATGGCGTTCGACGCGCGGGCACGGCGGGCCGTGGCCCGGTTGTGCGGCGCGGACGAGGGCCGCGTGGCGCTCCTGCCGCACACGAGCCAGGGCCTGTTCCAGGCGGCGTTCAGCGTGCCCGCCGGTGCGGTGCTCGTGTCGGCGTCCGAGTTCCCGGCCAACACCTACCCGTGGGTGCGCGCCGAGCAGGCGGGCAGGCTGACCGTGCACCGGCTGCGCCCACCGGACGGCCGGGTCACACCGGCGGCCGTGGCGGCCGCGTTGACACCGGACACGACCGCGGTCACGGTGAGCGCGGTCGACTTCCGCACCGGCTACCGGGCCGACCTCGCCGCGCTGCGCGAGGTCGTCGGCGACCGGCTCCTCGTGGTGGACGGCATCCAGGGCGTCGGCGTCGTCGACGAACCGTGGGCCGCGGCCGACATCCTCGTGTGCGGCGGGCAGAAGTGGCTGCGCGCGGGGTGGGGGACAGGGTTCGCCGTGCTGTCCGAGCGCGCGCTGCGCCGGACGGCGCCGCTGCTGTCGGGGTGGACCGGCGTCCGGGACGCCGGCGTGTTCGACGACGAGATCCACGACATGGCGCCGGGTGCGGCGGCGTGGTCGGTGACCAACCTCAGCCCGGTGACCGCCGGTGCGCTCGCCAGGGCGCTGGAGCTGCTGGAGGAACTCGGGCCCGCGGTGGTGTCCGGCCGCATCGCGGACCGGGTGGCCGAGCTCGACGACGTGCTGCGCGCCGCGGGTGCCGAGATCGTGTCGGCGACCGACCGGCGGGCCGGGATCCTGTCCTTCCGCGTGTCCGGCCATGCCACCGAGGACGTGGCGGCGGCGCTGGCCGACGCGGAGGTCACGGCCACGGTGCGCCCGGACCAGATCCGGCTGTCCCCGCACGCGTCGACCGGCCCCGGTGCCGTGGCACGCGTCCGCGCGGCGCTCGCCGGCCTGCGACGCGCCGCAACGTCCACGCGGTGACCACCGTGCCGGGCCCCTGCGAACGGCACCTCCACGCCGCCATCGCCTGGTGCGCGCCGCTGCTGCGGGCCGCCGTGACCGGGTTGTGCGGACTGTTCGGGCTCGCCGGAAACCCGGGTCCGGCGCTGCCGCTCGCCGTCGTGCTCGTCGTGGTGGCGACCGCCCTGCCGTGCGCGCAGAGCCGGTGGCACGCCGCCGCGCCGTCCGTGTTCCTCACCGGGACCGCCGCGGTCGTCGTCCTCGTCGGGCTCAGCCAGGTCGTGCTCGGGGCGCAACCGAAGAGCGGCTGGCTGTTCGCCATCGTCTCCATCACGGCGGTCACCTGCTACAGCGAGTGGCCCACCCGGCCGGTCGCCGGGCACGTGCTCGCGGGCCTCGCCATCGCGGCGCACAGCGCGGGCTGCGTCCTCGCCGGAACCGGTGTGCCGGCGACCGGCCCCTGGGAACTGGTGGTGCAGGCGCTGCTCGCGTGGACCGGGCTGGTGCTCGTCCGGCACGCCGCGCGGTTGTGCGACCGGCTCGTGGCACGGGCCGAGCGGCGGCGGGTCGCCGCGGCCGCGGAACGGGCACAGCGCACCGCCGACCGCGCCTACCTCGCGATGCTGCACGACACCGCGAGCACGACGTTGCTCATGGTCTCCACCGACACGACCGGCGACTTCGGCTGGCTGCCCGCCGCCGCGCGCCGGGACGTCGACGTGCTCACCTCCCACCCACCGGACCCCGACCGGGACGTCGACCTCGCCGAACTGCTCGCCACGCTGACCGGCTACCCGGGCCTCACCGTCCGCACCGACGTCACCGGCCCGCTGACCGTCCCGCCGAGACCGGCGTACGCGATCTACCACGGCGTGCGCGAGGCCCTGAGCAACGTCCGGCGGCACGCGGGCGACCGCACACCGGCGCTCACCGGGTACGACCGCGACGGGCAGGTCGTGGTCCGGCTGGCCGACCAGGGCCGTGGGTTCGACCCGGACCTGGTCCCCGCGCACCGCCGGGGGCTCGCCGAGTCGATCCGCGCCCGGATGGCGGCGGTCGGCGGGGTCGCCGAGGTGCGGTCCGCGCCCGGGGCGGGCACGACGGTCGAGTGGACGTGGTCGCGTGGTTGACCCGACCTACATCGAACGCAGGCTCGCGGCGACGATCACCGTCGTGCTGCTCGCCGTGGCGCTCACCGTCCAGGTGGGACTCAACGGCCAGGTGCTGTTCGCACCGGCGGGCGGTTCGCGCACCGAGCTGGTCGTGTACGGCTTCCTCGCGGTGCTCGGCGGCGTGAGCGCGGTCGCCCTGTACGTGCGGGGCCGGGTCCCGGGTGTGGTCAGGTGGCCGGGCGTCGTCGCGCTGCTCGGCTGCTCGGTCGCGCTGTCGGCGGACCTGTCCGACGCGCTGTGGCCGCGGCACTGGTCGATCGGCCTGATCGGGTGGTACGGCCTCGTCCTGCTCTACGACCTCGCCATCGGCTGGGTGGTCGCGTTGCTCCTCGCGCACTCCGCGATCGTGGGCTGGCCGGTGCTGGTGCACGGGACGGCCGCGGAGACCGCGGACATGGCCGTCGCGCTGGTGTCGGTGGCCGGTTTCCAGGTCGGGGTGGCGTTGAGCGCGCGGCTCGTGCGGTCGATCGCCCGCAGGGCGTCCCGCGCCGCACTGGCGGAGGAGCGGCAGCGCATCCGCGACGAGGAGGCGGCCGCCGCCGCCCGCAACCACGAACGCCGGTACGCCGACCTGCGTCCCACCACCATCCCGCTGCTCGCCGGGCTGGCCGACGGCAGCCTCGATCCCCGTGCCGACGACGTGCGCCGCCGGTGCGCGGTCGAGGCCGCGCGGATGCGCAGGTTGCTGAGCGAGGGCCACGGCGAGGGGGTGACCGATCGGCTCGCGCACGAGCTGGGTGCGATCGTCGACATCGCGGAACGGCACGGCGCCTCCGTGCATCTGACGGTGCGGGGCACGCCGGGTGACGTGCCCGAGCACGTGCGCCGCGACCTGCTCGCGCCGATCTCGGAGGCGCTCGTGACGGCGCGGTCACCTGCCCGGGTCACCGTGCTGCACGCACCGGACCAGGTCCGGGTGAGCGCCCGGTGCGCGGCCCCGGAACTGCCCATCACCCCGCCCGAACAGGGCGAGGTGTCGCTCGTCGAGTCCGTCGCGGACGGACAGGTGTGGTTGGAGACGTCATGGCGATCACGGTGACGGTGGTGGACGACCACCCGGCGATCCTGTCCGGGGTGCGGGCCTGGTACGCCGAGGCGGCGACGCCGATCGAGGTGATCGCCGCGGGCACGACGGCCGACGTGGCCTGGACGCCGCCCGGCGACCAGGCCGACGTGGTCGTGCTCGACCTGAACGTCGGCGCGGGCGACGCGCCGTACCAGCGCGCGGTGCGGCGGCTCGTCGACGCCGACCGCAAGGTGATCGTCTACACCATGCAGGACAGCGAGGACGTGGCGCTCACGTGTCTCGACCTCGGGGTGAGCGCCTTCCTCACCAAGGCCGAGGGGCGCGAGCACCTGGTGGCCGCGACCATCTCCGCCGTGGAGAACCGCCCGTACCTGCCGCCCACGCTGGCGGGCGCGATCGCCGCGGACCTCGGACCGTCCCAACCGCGACTGTCCGATCGGGAGCGTGAGGTGCTCACGCAGTGGTTCCAGTGCGAGTCCAAGCAACTCGTGGCGGACCGGATGAACATCACGCCGCGGACCGTCGACACCTACCTGGACCGGGTCCGGGTCAAGTACGCGAACGTCGGCCGTCCCGCGCCGACCAAGGCGGCGCTGCTCGCACGGGCCATTCAGGACGGTCTCGTCGGACTCGACGACCTGTAGCCGAATTGAGGGGTGTTCACCCGACACCGCCGCGTCGCGGCGCTCCCTAGCATCGGCGACACGTGCGGCCGACCCTGCTTCCGGCCGCACGGCCTACCTGTCGCCGTGTCGGAAACCGCGAGAATACGAGCCGCGTCGAATGTCAACCCCCGCCGTTCCACCCCCGTACGACCCCAACGCCGAGTTTCCCCCGAAGACGGTCAAGAACGTCAAGATCGCCGGGATCGCCGCACTGGTCACCGTGTTCGCCGCCGTCGCGATCTTCATCGTGGTGAAGGTGCTCAACCCGCCCGCGCCCGCGTTCGCCGCGGGTGACTGCGTCGAGGTCGTCAACGGAGGCCAGTACGCGGCACAGATCGAGAAGGTCGACTGCGGGTCGGACGCCGCGCTGTACGAGGTCGGCGTGTACCTCGACGACCCGGACGCCGAGTGCCCGGGCGAGGACTACGCGCGGTACCAGCAGACCGGCGGGAACCAGCAGTCGTACCAGCTCTGCATGATGCTGAACGTCGCCGACGGGGACTGCCTCGAGATGCCGATGATCTCGGCGGGCCAGGAGAAGAAGGTCGCCTGCGCGAGCGACGAGGCCAACGTGGCGGTCACCAAGGTCATCGAGGGCACCGCCGACAGGTCCGGCTGCCCGGCGGAGTCCGCCGAGAACGCCCGCGTCTACCCCGACCCCAAGCGGACCGTCTGCCTCGGCCGCGCACCGGTGTGAGCCGGTAGCGGACGTTCGTCGAGACCGGAAGCCTCCGGACGGTGGTGCGCTGCCGCACCGCAACCCGGAGGCAGACGCGGCGGCCTCGGCGAAGAAGAACGGGCAGGCCGCGACCACCGTCGCGACCTGCCCGTTTCGCCGCGGCGCGATTCACCAGCGCGGCACGGTGAACCCGCCTGCCGCGACCGGAGCGCGCACCGCCGGGCCGGTCAGGGTCGACCGGTCCGGATCGCGGAAGCCGAGCGCGGGTACGGGCCGCACCGCGCACCGGCGTGGCCGCTGTCCAGCCACGACCAACCCCGCCACCGCACCCGGCACGGCGACCGCGAGGACCGCGCCCGTGTGGCCGCGACCGTGCTGCTCACACTGCGTGGCACCCCGTTCGTCTTCCAGGGCGAGGAGTTCGGCCTGTCCGACGCGGTGGTCCCACCCGAGCGCCGCCGGGACCCACTCGGCCGCGACGGCTCCCGGGCACCCGTGCCGTGGACCCCGGAGCCCCGCCACGGCTGGGCGGGCGAGCCGTGGCTGCCGTGGCCACCGCACGCGGACGTCCGCAACGCGGCGGCACAGCGCGCCGACGGGACGAGCGTCCTGTGGCTGTACCGGAAGCTGATCGCACTCCGCCGCGACCACCCCGACCTGCGCGACGGCGACCTCACGGTGCTGGACGGACCGGACGACGTGCTCGCCTACCGTCGCGGCACGCTCACGGTGGTCGCCAACTTCGGTGACCGGCCCGTGCCGGTGCCCCACCGCGGCCGGGTGCTGATCACGTCCGGGGCAGCCGGTCTCACGGACGGGTCGCTGGCCCCCTGCGAGGCCGTGGTCCTGGGGCCTGACCTGGGTTAGTGTGGGCCGGAGACCACAGCGACGTGGACGGCAGGGAATCCGGTGGAGCGGGAACAGTTGGAGCCGGCGGTACCCGTCGGTGAGGATCCGCGCCGGTACGCGCGAGTCCTGGCGAAGGTGCACGAGGCCGCCCTCGCCGGCGCCCGGCCGCCCGCACGACCCCGTTCCGTGATCGAGGCGTCCTGGGCGCGGGTGACCCGTTTCGGCGTCGACCCGGACCAGGACGCGACGTCCGATCGGCTCGGCACCGCCGAGGTCGAACACCGCCGCCGCGCGTCCGGGCTCTCCGCCGTGCTGTCCGTCCTGCGGTCCGGGCTCGTGTCGGTCGCGGACGAGGCGGCGCACATCATGGTCGTCGTCGACGCAGAGGGTCGCGTGCTGTGGCGCGACGGGAGCAGCGCCGTGCGCAGGCAGGCCGACCGCCTCGGGTTCGTCGAAGGCGCCTGCTGGGGTGAGGACACCGTCGGCACGAACGCCATCGGCACCGCGTTGATCGTGCGCCAGCCTGTGCAGGTGTACTCGGCGGAGCACTACGTGCGCACCCACCACGCGTGGACGTGCGCCGCCGCCCCGGTCCACGACCCGAAGAGCGGGCAGCTGCTCGGCGTCATCGACGTGAGCGGGCCCGCCGCGAGCGTGCACCCGAGCACCCTCGCGCTCGTCGACGCGGTCGCGAAGCTGGCTGAGGCGCAGCTGTCGGCCGCGCACTACGCGGACCTCGAGCAGCTGCGCGCGGTCGCCACCCCGATGCTCGCGCGCACGGACGGCCCGGTGCTGGTCACCGACCCGCACGGGTGGGTCGCCGCGGTCGCCGGGCTGCCGCCGGTGAACCGGGTGCTGGTACCGGAACACGTCACGGACGGTCTGGTCTGGCTGCCCGCGATGGGCCCGTGCACCGCGGAACCGTTGCCGGGCGGCTGGTTGCTGCGCCCGCGGACCGAGGAGAGCGCACCACCGGCACAGGTGGCGCTGGACCTGCGTGACCGGACACAGTGGACGGTCAGCGTGCGTGGCCCGAGCGGGGAGTGGGAGCACCGGCTGACGCCGCGGCACGCGGAGATCCTGTTCGTGCTGGCGGACAACCCGTCCGGCCGCTCCGCCCCGGAGCTGGCCGAGGACCTGTTCGGTGACGCCGGTTCCACGGTCACGGTTCGCGCCGAGATGTCGCGGCTGCGCCGCCACCTCGGCAGCGTGCTGGAGCACCGTCCGTACCGGTTCAGTGATCGCGTCGAGGTGACCGTGCGCAGACCGGCGCGGCCCGCCGACCTGCTGCCCGGCTCGCTCGCCCCGGCCGTGGTGCGGGCACGCGCCACCGGGAGCTGACTGCAACCCGGCTGCAACCGTTGGTCCCGCCGTCGGCACGTACGACAGTGCTCGTGCGGTGTTCGCCGCATCGGTGCGATCAGCCGAAGGAGCCTGGACCATGCGCGCAGCGGTGTACCGAGGACGCGAGGACGTAGCGGTGAAGGAGGTACCGGAGCCGGAGTGCCCGCCGGGCCACGTGAAGATCCGGGTGAGCCACAACGGGATCTGCGGCACGGACCTGCACGAGTACTACGCGGGCCCGATCTTCTTCCCCACGGAACCCCATCCGCTCACCGGCATGTCGATCCCACTGGTGATGGGCCACGAGTTCTGCGGCGTCGTCGTCGAGGTCGGTGACGGCGTCGACGGGGTGGCCGAGGGGGACCGCGTCGCCGTCGAGCCGATCCACCGCTGCGGCGAGTGCCCGCCGTGCCGGGCTGGGCGGTACAACGTGTGCAGACGGATCGGTTTCCACGGCCTGATGGCCGACGGTGGACTGGCCGAGTACACGGTCGTGCCGAGGCACATGCTGCACACGTTGCCGGACACGGTGAGCACCGAACTGGGCGCGATGGTGGAACCGATGGCCGTCGCCTACCACGCCGCGCGACTCGGGGAGTTGACCCCGGGCGAGCACGCGGTGGTGTTCGGCGCGGGCCCGATCGGCATCGGCCTGTGGTTCGCACTGCGCGGCCAGGGCGTCGAGGACATCACGATCTGCGAACCGTCGGCCGAACGCCGCCAGGCGATCAGCGACCTGGGCGCACGGGACGTCATCGACCCGACCCAGATCGACCCGGCCCACTACGTGATGAGCCGGACCGACGGCAAAGGCGCGGCGGCGGCGTTCGACGCGGCCGGGGTCAGGGCAAGCGTGGAGTCCGCACTGGACTGCCTGGGCGCCCGCAAACCGCTGGTGTCGGTGGCGATCTACGAACGCCCACTGGAGACCACGCTGCTCAAGCTCGTGCTCGCGGAGACCCGCATCCAGGGCTCCCTGTGCTACACGTCGGACGACTTCGCCGCGGTGATCGACCTGATGGCGCACGGCCACTACCGCACGGACGGCTGGGTGACGCACATAGACCTGGACGACCTCCACGAGGAGGGCTTCGAAGCCCTGCACGCGGGCAGAAAGATGAAGGTCCTGGTCGACCTCTGACGGGGGCCGGTTCCGTTTGCAAACGCGCCCGGCTACTGGTCTCGTCGTTCGAGTTCGGTCATGCTTGTGCACGTGACCAGGTGGCGACCGATTCATCCGAGCAAGACCATCGTGAGCGCGGTCTTCGCCGGGATCCCGGGGCTGCTCCTGATCGTTCTCCTGTTCTCGGTCGTCACCGGATCCGGGACGGGCGCGACGCGCGACCTGGTGATCGCCTGCGGCCTGGTCGCGTTGTTCACGCTGGGGGCGTGGCGAATGACCCGGACGGGCATCTACCTCAGTGACCGAGGGGTCCGCATCCAGCACCTCGCGGACAGCGACGTCGTCGAATGGGCCGACGTGCTGCGGGTCGTCGTGCGGACCCGGCAGAGCGGGTGGTCGTTCTTCACGACACAGATCGAGGAGATCTGGCTCGTCGTGCGCGACGGCGACCCGGTCGGCACCGCGGTCATGCGCGCGCCCGACCGCCCGTGGGACGGGCGGCCACGATGGGGCGTCAACTTCGCGATCACCAGCGACCCGGCCTTCTACCAGACCCTGACCACACTCGAGGACGGGCTCGCCCGCTCACGGGAAGCGGTCAACGGCAGCTCGTAAACCGTCGACTCGCCGCGGACCGCCTGTCGGGCGAGGACACAACGCGGACCGTTGCAACCCCTTGCAACCCTGTCCCGACAGCCGCCGCCCGTCGTTCAATCCCGGGCATGACGGCGGTAGGAATCGTGGCGAACCCCGCCTCGGGCCGGGACATCCGACGGCTCGTGGCAGGCGCGTCGGTGTTCCCCACAGCCGAGAAGGCCAACATGGTCCAGCGCATGCTCGGCGCACTGGCCACGGTGAACGTCACCACCGCGTACGTCTCCGTCGACCTGGGCGGCATCTCCGCGAAAGTGCTGCGCGCGGTCCGGCACCGTCCCGCGCACGCTGCCCCGTGGCCCGAGGTCCGGTTCGTCGACGACGACACGATCACCGGCCGAGCCGAGGACACCACGAACGCGGTGCACCGGATGGTCGCGGCGGGTGCCGACGTGATCATCTGCCTCGGCGGCGACGGCACGGCCCGCGTCGCGACCGCCGCCCTCCTCGACGGACCAGGCCACGACATCCCGCTGCTGCCCCTGTCCACCGGCACCAACAACGCCTTCCCCGAACTACGCGAGGCCACCGTCGCGGGCCTGGCCGCCGGGCTCGTCGCGACCGGCGCCGTCGACCCCGCCCTCGCGACGAGCCGCGCGTCGGTCCTCGCGGTGACGTGCGGGGACCGCACCGAACCGGCGCTCGTCGACGTCGGCGTCGCCACCGCCCGCCACGTCGGCGCCCGCGCGCTGTGGGACCCCACCGCGCTGACCGAGCTGTACTGCACGTTCGCCGAACCCGACGCCGTCGGGCTGTCGTCCGTCCCGGGACTGCTGTGCCCCAGCCCCCGCGACAAGCCCGACGGCGTCGCCCTCCGACTGTGCCCGGTCGAGGAGGCGCCGACCGTCGTGCACGCGCCGATCGCACCCGGGCTCGTGCTGCCCGTCGGTGTGGCCGAATGGCGGCCGTTGCGGGTCGGTGAACGGGTCGAGGTGGCCACCCGTACCGGCGTGGTCGCCGTCGACGGTGAACGTGAGATCGAACTGCACGGCACGGTGCCCGCGACCGTGCGGCTGCGAGGGGACGGCCCGCGTCGCGTCGACGTCACGGCCGTCATGGACCAGGCGGCCAGGACGGGCCTGTTCCGCCAGATCGCCGGACGCTCCGGAAAGGACAGTCAACGATGACGACCACCCGACCAGCTGGCACCGTGCAGGGGCTCGACGAGACCGCGCTGCTCGACGCCTACCGGACGATGCGCACGATCCGCGAGTTCGAGGAACGCCTGCACGCCGAGTTCGCGACCGGCGAGATCCCCGGTTTCGTGCACCTGTACGCGGGCGAAGAGGCCTCCGCCACCGGCGTGTGCGCGCACCTGGACGAGCGCGACTCGATCGCGAGCACCCACCGCGGTCACGGTCACTGCATCGCCAAGGGCGTGGACGTGAAGGCGATGATGGCCGAGATCTACGGCCGGGCAACGGGAACCTGCCGCGGCAAGGGCGGGTCGATGCACATCGCCGACCTGTCCAAGGGCATGCTCGGCGCCAACGGCATCGTCGGCGGGGGCCCACCGCTCATCTGCGGCACCGCGCTTGCCGCCAAGCAGCAGGGCACCGGCGGGGTCGGGGTCGCGTTCTTCGGTGACGGCGCCAGCAACCAGGGCACCACGCTGGAGGCGATGAACCTCGCGTCGGTGTGGCACCTGCCCGCGGTCTTCGTGGCCGAGAACAACGGCTACGCCGAGGCGACCGCCAGCACGTGGTCCGTGGCCGCCGACAACATCGCCGACCGCGCCGCCGGGTTCGGCATGCCCGGCGTGATCGTCGACGGGTTCGACTTCTTCGCCGTACACGAGGCGGCGGGGGAGGCCGTCGCACGCGCCCGCGACGGCGGCGGCCCGACGCTCATCGAGATCACGTTCACCCGCTACTTCGGCCACTTCGAGGGCGACCAGCAGACCTACCGCGCCGACGAGGTCGCGCACGCACGCGAGACGCTGGACTGCCTGAAGCGCTTCCGCGCACACGTCACCGAGGCCGGGCTCCTCGACGCGGGCGCGCTAGACGGCGTCGACACGCAGGTCGCCGACCTCATCGAGGCGGCCGTCGCCGAGGCGAAGGCGGCGCCGACACCCACCGCCGCCGACCTGACCACCGACGTCTACGTGAGCTACTGAGGAGCACCGCCATGGCACGCACGATCAGCTACCGCGAGGCGATCAACGAGGCGCTCGCGCAGGAGATGGAACGGGACCCGTCGGTGATCGTCCTCGGCGAGGACAACGCGGGCGGGCAGGGCAGCCCCGGCGACGACGACGCGTGGGGCGGCGTACTCGGTGTCACCAAAGGGCTCTACCACCGGTTCCCCGGCCGGGTGCTGGACACGCCGATCAGCGAGTCCGCGTTCATCGGCGCCGCGATCGGCGCGGCCACCCGCGGCATGCGCCCGGTGGCGGAGCTGATGTTCATCGACTTCATGGGCGTCTGCTTCGACCAGATCTTCAACCAGGCGGCCAAGTTCCGCTACATGTTCGGCGGCAACGCCGTCACCCCCGTCGTGGTGCGCACGATGTACGGCGCGGGTCTGTCCGCGGCCGCGCAGCACTCCCAGTGCCTGTACCCGATCTTCACGCACATCCCCGGCCTGAAGGTCGTGCTGCCGTCGAGCCCGTACGAGGCGAAGGGCCTGCTGGCGCAGTCCATCCGGGACGACGACCCGGTGATCTTCTGCGAGCACAAGGCGATGTACGACGTCACCGGTGAGGTGCCGGAGGACAGCTACACGATCCCGTTCGGTGAGGCCAACGTCGTACGCGACGGCGACGACGTGACGATCGTGGCGCTGGGCCGCATGGTTTCGGTCGCCGAGTCGGCCGCCGCCGAACTGGCGGGCCAGGGCGTCGAGGCGGAGATCATCGACCCGCGCACCACCAGCCCGCTCGACACGGACACGATCCTGGAGAGCGTCGAGAACACCGGGCGGCTCGTCGTCGTCGACGAGGCCAACCCGCGCTGCGGCATGGCCGCCGACATCTCCGCGCTGGTCGTGCAGGAGGTGTTCGGCGCGCTGCGCGCCCCGATCGAGATGGTGACCGCGCCGCACACACCGGTCCCGTTCGCGCAGCCGCTCGAAGAGCTGTACATCCCCGACGCGCAGAAGGTGCTGAGCGCTGTCAAGAAGACCATGGACTGGACGCGCCCGTGAGTGACATCAGGAAGGTCACGATGCCCAAGTGGGGCCTCTCGATGACCACCGGCAAGATCACCGAGTGGATCGTGGCGGAGGGCGACGAGGTCGCCGAGGGTGACGAGCTGGCCGACATCGACACCGACAAGATCGCCGGCGCGCTGGAGGCCGCGGCACCCGGTGTGGTGCGGCGGATCATCGCCGAGCTGAACGAGGACGTCCCCGTCGGCGCCACGATCGCGCTCATCGCCCCGGCCGACGTGCCGCAGGAGGAGATCGACGCGGCCGCCCGCACCGCGCGGGAGGAGCTGGACTCCGGCGTCGTCGAGGACGTCGCCGGCCCGGTGACCGGCACGGTGCGGGTGGACGGCAGGAACCTCGCGTACGCCACCCTGGGCGAGGGGCCGGAGACCGTGCTGCTCGTGCACGGCTACGGCGGCGACAAGAACTCGTGGCTGTTCGTGCAGGAACCGCTGTCCGCGGCGGCGACCGTCCACGCCATCGACCTGCCCGGCCACGGCGAGTCGACGAAGGACGTCGGCGACGGCTCCCTGGACACGCTCGCCGCCGCCGTGCTCGGTTTCCTGGCGGAGCGCGGGATCGAGCGCGCCCACCTGGTCGGTCACTCGCTGGGCGGTGCCGTGGTCACCGCGGTCGCCGCGCGCGAACCCGGCCGGGTCGCGTCGCTGACCCTGGTCGCGCCCGCCGGCTACGGCGACCGGATCGACGCCGAGTACCTGCGCGGGTTCGCCGCGGCCGCGTCCCGCCGCGAGCTCAAGCCGCACCTGACGAAGCTGTTCGCCGACCCGGCCCACGTCACCCGCCAGCTCGCGGACGACCTGATGAAGTACAAACGTCTCGACGGCGTGCAGAAGGCTCTCGACACACTGCTGGGCACGCTCCTCGCCGGGGACGGCCCCGGCATCGACGCCGCCCCGCTGCTGGCCGAGGTCGACTTCCCGGTGCGGGTCGTGTGGGGGCGGGCGGACCAGGTCCTTCCGGTGACGAACGCGGACGCGCTACCCGGCGCCGTCGTGATCGACGACGCCGGGCACATGGTCCACATGGAACGCCCGTCGGCAGTGGTCGACGCCGTGACCGCCGCCGTGCGGGGGTGATCGGTCAGGCCACGCGGATGCGGAAGATCGCGACCCGCGCGTCATGGCCGTCGACGCGCATGTCCACGGTCTTCGTGCCGCGCAGCTCCAGCTGGACCGCGCCGTTGCCGCGCATCCAGTTGACGCGGTCGATGCCGTTGAAGAAGACCCGGTGCTCGGCGTCCCAGCCCGTCGCCTTCACGTAGTTCGGGTTGTTGGTGTCCGCGGTCCAGATGACGAGGCGGCCCTGCCGGTGGTGGGCGAGCACGCGGTCTTTGTGGACGCCCTTGTGCTTGTTCCACTCGTCACGCAGGTCGGTGCGCTGGTCGCCGTTGTAGGCGTTCGCGATGTAGTGGGTGTTCATCATCGCGAACTCGAGTGCGGTGTGCGTCTCGTGGCGCACGACGACCTCGGTGATCCAGCGCGGCGGCGTCACGTGCGCGATGCCGCCGTGCACGAACGTCGCCTTGGACGCCACGACCCGCCACGGCCGCGGGATCGAGATCGGCACCCGGAACGCGGTGTCGTGCCGCAGGAACGCGTTCCGGTAGAGGCTGCCGAAGTACCTGTCGATCATCGCGGGCTCGCCGGTGTCGCCCTCGCGGATCTCCTGCCAGCCCACCAGGGGCCGCGCCACGTCGTCCGCGTTCCGCACGTCGCGGATGGCGGCCTCCCGCGCGCCGAGGTTCTTGCGGCCGATGTTCGCGGTGACGATCGGCAGCCGGATCCAGTCGGTCGCGGCCGAGGCCGTGCCCGCCCCGGCGATGGTGCCGAGCACCGCACCACCGCCGAGGACGAGCGCCTTGCGCCTGCTGAGTTCCACGGATGTCCCTTTCTCCCGACAACTCGGTGGGACGAATTCTGTCAGAGTGTCACAGTGTCCGTGGTGGTTTCGGCGCTACGGCAGGTCGACGAACGGCGCGAGGAACGTCCGGGCGGTCGGGGTGTCGGTCCGGTAGACGACGTTCGTGGCGTAGCACGGGGCGTCGCCGGTGATCGTGGTCGCGACGAGCACCAGCTCGCCGTCGAGCACCGCGAAGTTGGGGCCGCCCGAGTCGCCGTAGCAGGCGCCGCCGTTGCCCTGCGGCGCGGTCATCGCGAGCCGCAGCCACGTCTTGTTGAGCGCGTCGAACGACTCCGGTGCCTTCATGCGGACTCCGCCGCCGGGGTGGGTGTGGCCGCCGGGGCCGCGCCGCGCCTCCTGGGTGCCGTACCCGGCCACGACGAAGTCGGTGGCGTCGAGCCCCCGCGGGCCGAGTTCGTCGAGGCGGCCGGCGGTCGGCAGCGTGGCGGGCGTGAACGACCAGCGCGCCGCCATCTGCGCGGCGGGCACCTCGACCACCGCGATGTCGTGCGAGTCCGCGGAGTTGCCCGGGTAGCCGGCCTCGGTGTGCGCGACGCCCTCGACGCCGACCGCCCGCGCGACGGCCGCCGGGTCACCGGGGTGCGCCTCGGCGGCGTCGTCGAGACCGGTCTGCACGTCCTGGTCCAGCGAGACGTAGAACCGGACGTTCGCGGGCCACGTGAAGGGCGCGGTGCAGTGCGCGGCCGTCAGGAAGGTGTCGGCGTCGACCATCGTGCCCGAGCAGACCCAGTCCACCCGGTCGGGCGTGGTCGGGTCGTCGTCGTTGTCCCAGGTGGCGACGAGCGCACCGACCTCGGTCCGCTCCGGCGCCGGTGTCGCGTTGTACGAGTTGATCGCACCGGCGGGGGCCGCCCCGGCCATGACCAACGCGACGGCAGCGGCGGACGAGCCGAGCGCCGCTGTGGACAGTTTTCGCATTGTGGGTCCTTCTTTCACCTGGCCCCCCAGGTGCCGTCGCCACATTCAACACCACGGCGGGCGCGCACGGGCGAGTTCCGCGGCAGGCCTCCCTACGATGTCCGCATGGCGCTGATCCACCGTGCGACCCTGACCCCCACGAAGCTCGAACTGCTGTCCGCCACGCTGCCCGGCAGGCCGTGGTACGCCGCGTCCGGCGACCTCGATCGCGTGGCCGCGTACCGGTTCGACGACCCGGCGGGCGCGGTCGGGATCGAGACGATGCTGGTCCGCGGTGGCGACGGGCCGGTCCACCAGGTGCCGCTCACCTACCGCGCCGCGCCGCTGGCCGGTGCGGACGCCTGGCTGCTCGGTACCGCGGAGCACTCGGTGCTCGGCACGCGCTGGGTCTACGACGCGGTCGGCGACCCGGTCTACGCCGCGGTCCTCGCACACGCGATCCTCACCGGCGCCGGCCAGGCCGAGGAACTCGTCGACGGCGTGGAACGGCGGGCACCCACCATGGCCGTCGCGAGCACCGCGGTCGCGGGTGCGACCGCGCCCGCCGTTGGCTCGGTCGTGCGCGTCGGCGGTGACGACCCGGTCGTGATCGTCACCGACACCGTCGAGCTGACCGTGGTCCGCCGCCTCGACGCGGGTGTCGCGCTCGCGGGCACCGTCCTGACCGGCGCGTGGCCGGGGCAGGACACGCCGGTGCCGTTGGCGTCCGCGCTCGCACCGTAGGATCCGACCATGGCGAACCGGTCGTACCTCTACAGCATCGGCAACCGGCCCGAGTCCTGTGAGGACCGGCCAGAGACGATCTCCGGACTGTCGGAATGGCCGTACGCCGTCCCGTTCTCCTACCGGGTGCTCATGTCCGGGGACCCGCGGCTG
Source organism: Actinophytocola sp. NPDC049390 (assembly GCF_044466355.1). Classification (NCBI taxonomy): domain Bacteria; kingdom Bacillati; phylum Actinomycetota; class Actinomycetes; order Pseudonocardiales; family Pseudonocardiaceae; genus Actinophytocola; species Actinophytocola sp. NPDC049390. Next base: position 243,105 of record NZ_JBITMQ010000002.1, on the reverse strand, counting down.
TGCGCCTCCCTCATCTCGGACGGCTTCGAGGACGACCCGCCGGAGCGCAGGACCCGGCTGTACGCCATCAGCGGTGACTTCGACACCGGCCACGCGCGGCTGACGAAGTTCTGCGCGGCCCTGCGCGTCGCGGGCGCCGCCGTCGACGCCCTCCCGGACGACCCCGCCGAAGCCGGCGCCGTGCTGGCGAAGGCCGCCAGCGAGGAGGCCGACTCCCCGCTGGCCGCCTGCCACGGCCTCGTCCTCGACGACGGCTTCGACAACACCCGCGACCGCAGGACGGAGCACCCGATCGGCCTGAGCTGGTGGACCGACGTCCTCTACTTCGCGCTGTGGAACAGGGCGGAGTTCGCGGCGAACGCGTAACCCCGTCAGCCGGTGAACGAGTACGGGCCGAAACGGCCCCACGCCACGAGCGCGGACAGCACGAGCAGCACGAGCGGCATCGCGATCACCTTCGCCTCGTCGCGGCGCAGGTGCGTGGCGATCGCGCCGACCATCAGCGCCACCAGGCCCACGCCCGCCAGGGGCACCAGCACGGGTGCGATGTCGACCACGGCGGGCAGCACCAGCCCGACCGCGCCGAGCACCTCGGCCGTGCCGATGCCCTTGATGGCGCCCGGGCTGTACCCGGCGAGGGCCGCTCCCGTCGGGGAGGCGACCAGCTTCTCCTTGGACTGGGCCAGCTTCGCGAGGCCGCTCATCAGGAAGATCGCGGCGAGCAGGCCCGCGACGACCCACAGGGTGATGTTCATGCCTACCCGACGAGATGGCCCGTCGTAATGTCAGGCCTGACGTTCCGGGGCGCCGCCCCGTCGACCCGGACGAGGAGAGGAGCGCGATGAGCGACCCGGCCCTGAGCGCGGTCATGAGCGAACGGCGTCAGCTGATCAACCTCGCGTACCGGCTGCTCGGCTCCCTCGCCGACGCGGAGGACGTCGTGCAGGAGACCTACGCCCGCTGGTACGCGATGTCGGCCCGCGAGCAGGAGGCCGTCGCCTCACCCGGTGCGTGGCTGACGACGGTCGCCGGCCGCATCTGCCTCGACCTGCTCCGCTCGGCACGGGTCCGCCGCGAACGCTACGTCGGCGAGTGGCTCCCGGAACCGGTGCCCGAGCACACCGAGTGGGCGGGCGGCGCCGACCCGGCCGACCGGATCACCCTCGACGAGTCGGTCACCATGGCGTTCCTCGTGGTGCTGGAGTCGATGACCCCGGCCGAGCGCGTGGCGTTCGTGCTGCACGACGTGTTCCGGTACTCCTTCGCGGAGGTGGCCGAGGTCGTGGGCCGCACCCCGGCGGCGTGCCGCCAGCTGGCGTCGTCGGCCCGCCGCCGCGTCACCTCGCTGGAGGTGCCCGCGACCCCCGCCGCCCGCCGCGCCGAGGTGGTCCGCGACTTCAAACAGGCGTGGCAGTCCGCGGACATCGACGCCCTGGTCGGCCTCCTCGACCCGAGCGTCACCGCCGTCGGCGACGGCGGCGGCCTCGCCTCCGCGCTGCCCCACCCCGTCCAGGGCGCCGAACCGATCGCCCGCTTCTTCGTCGAACGCATGGGCGCGCTGCCCGAGGCGGTGCTCGTGGAACGCACGGTCAACGGCCAGCCCGGCCTGGCGGCGCGACTGAACGGCAGAACCGTGGCGGTGCTGGCGTTCGACATCACCGACGACCGGATCACGCGGATCTGGGCGGTGCTGAACCCGGAGAAACTCCGCCCCTGGACGTAGGCCTCAGCCGCCGCGGTGCCAGCTCCGCAGCTTGTCCGGGTTGAGGACGATCCACACCGCGGTGACCTGGGTTCCGGCGACGCTCACGGTCGCCACGGCGACGGCGCGGCCCGCGCGGCGCAGCGTCAGCCCGGTGCGGCCGTTGACGGGTTCGACGGCCAGCACCGCACCGGCCCGTCCCGACAGCAGCGCCGCGACGAACCGGGCGACCTCCCACGCGCCCCGGATCGGCCGGACCGGCGCACGTACCTTCCCGCCGCCGTCGCACACGACCACCGCGTCGTTGGCGAGCAACACGGCGAGCGCCGCGCTGTCGCCCGCGTCGCAGGCGGCGGCGAACCGGCGGGTGGCCCGGTCGTGCGCGGCCGCGTCGGACGGGAGCACCGGCGGGGGCACGTGCACCGGCCCGGGCAGGGCCGGGGCCGCCGTCCTCGGGCGGTCGGGGTCGAGCAGTTCCAGGGAGATCTCCGCCGCGGCCCGCGTCAGCCACGCCCGCGGCGACAGAACGCCGGCGCGGTCGTCGTCGCCGAGTGCGTACCAGCGGCGGTAGGTCTCCTGGACGAGCCACTCCGCGGTGCCCGCCGAGTCGAACAACCACATCGCGATCCCGAGCAGGTGCCGCCGTTCGTCGAGCATCTCCGCCAGTGACTCGGCACCGGCGTCAGACACGGCCCGCCGCCGTGAGCTTGTCCGGGTTCATCATCCAGAGCACCCGGTCGATGCCCTCGGCCGACGCGGTGACGGTGAGCACCGCGAACACCGTGCCGCCGTTGCTGAGCAGCGCGGCCGCCTGCCCGTTCGTCGTCCCCCACGACACGTCGACCCCCGCCCAGAACCGGTCCGCGAACGCGCGGTGGTACTTCGCGACCCTCAGCCTGCCGACGACCGGGATGCGGGAGGCACGCACGGCACCGCCGCCGTCGGAGTAGCTGACCACGTCGGCGGCGAGGACCGCCTCCAGCGCGGCCAGGTCGCCCGCGCGGGCGGCGGAGACGAACGCGGTCAGCAGCGCGCGTTGCCGGCCGCCGGTCACCGGGGTGCGGCGGCCACCGGCCACGTGCTTGCGCGCCCTGCTCACCAGCTGCCGCACCGCGGGTTCGCTGGCCTGGAGGATGTCCGCGATCTGCCCGTACGGGTAGTCGAACGCCTCCCGCAGCACGTACGCGGCGCGTTCGCTGGGGGTCAGGCGCTCCAGCAGCAGGAGCACCGCGAACCCCAGCGCCTCACCGCGCTCGGCACCGAGGTGCGGGTCGGCGCTCGTGTCGACGGGTTCCGGCAGCCACGGGCCGATGTAGGTCTCCCGGCGGACCCGCGCGGTCTGGGTGGCGTTGATGGCGAGCCGCGTGGTCGTGGTCGCCAGGAACGCGGCCGGGTTGGTCACCGAGGCGCGGTCGGTGTAGGTCTGCCAGCGGACCCACACGTCCTGCACCAGGTCCTCGGCGTCCGACGCGCTGCCCAGCATGCGGTACGCGATCCCGAACAGGCGCGGCCGCACCTGCGCGAACACCGCCGTCGCCTGTTCGAGACCGCCTGGCCCAGCGGTGTCCGCCACGATCGTCGCCCCTGTCCGGCCGCTGTGTCGCCGCCGACGGGAAGTATCCGCCGACGGCCTTTCGGACAGCTATGACAGGGCAGCCGCGCCGCGTGTGACAGCGGTGCGCTACCCGCGTTCCCCGGGTGGGCGGATGCCTGGCGGGTCGACGGTGGTCGGTTCGCCCGGGATCGCTCAGGACTCCTCCGTGCCCGCGTGTGCGCGGCGATCGCGGCGCTGCGCCAACTCGGCCTCATCCACCAGCGTGAACATCGGCTGGTCCGGGGCGAACAGCATCGTGACGGTGAACCGCAGCGCGACGTCGGCACGGTTGTTGCCGTCCTGGTAGTGGATGACGTCGCCGCCCGGCTCCCAGAACGCCTCGCCCGCCCGCAGCACGCGGGGCGGCTCGCCTTCCAGCTCGAACAGCATCTCTCCCTCCAGCACGTAACCGAAGGCGGGACCGGAGTGCCGGTGCGGCGGGGCGCCGGGATCACCGGGCGGGTACTCGATGACCACCGTCATGCCGTGCGCGCCCGCCGGGATGAACGGCGGCGCCACGTCCTGCAGCGTGGTGAGCGCGGTCTGCCACGCGGTGGACCGCGTTGTCTGCTCGGGCATCGCGGCCCCTACTTCCCGGCCCAGTCGCGGTAGCGGATCGTGCCGAGTGTCGCGCCGTCGCCGGGCACCAGCGTCCGCTCGCCGGGCACCACGCCGAAGTAGCGGGCCTCCGGGTCGGCGACGACCACTCGAGGGTCGCCCTGGGCGGCGAGGATCTCGGTGAAGAACTCGTCCATGCGGAACCGTTCCGGGCCGGCGATCTCGACGCGCCCGCGCACCGGTTCGCCCACGGCGATCCGGCCGACCGCGGCCGCGACGTCGTCGCTCGCCATGGGCTGGAAGTACACCGGCGCCAGCCGCACCGTGCCGTCCGCGGTGGCCTCGTCGGCGATCCGGGGCACGAACTCGAAGAACTGCGTCGCGTGCACGATCGAGTAGGGGACCGGCGACTTCTCGATCAGCGTCTCCTGAGCCTGCTTGGCGCGGAAGTACCCGCTGTCCTGCAACCGTTCCGTGCCCACCACGGAAAGCGCGACGTGGTGGCCCACACCGGCCTCCGCCTCCGCCGCGAGCAGTGTGCGGGTGGACGTCTCGAAGAACGCCATCACCGCCTCGTCCTCGAAGGACGGTGAGTTCGACACGTCGACCACCACGTCCGCGCCGGCCACCGCGTCGGCGACGCCCTCGCCGGTGAGCGTGTTCACCCCGGTGCTCGGGGCGGCGGCCACCGCCTCGTGGCCGTGCTCGACGAACCCCCGCACGAGTTTCGACCCGATCAGCCCGGTACCGCCGACTACCACGATCTTCATCGCGAACCCCTTCCTCGCTGTCCCGCCGGATGCGTTCGGCACCCGGTCGCCAGCTCAGACAGGACAACCCGGCGGGCTGTGACAGCCACAGCGGGATTTCTCGTACCTGTCACACATCGCGACGCTGCCCTGTCTCAGCTCACGCGACCGACCGAGGAGCGACGCCGTGCCGGCGACGAACACCGGCTGCTGACCATGGTGCAGATGGCCGGGGTGCTGGTGCTCGCCGCGGGCGTGCCCGCCGCGGCCGACGGCGACTACCTGGCCGTCACCGCCGGGTACCTCGTGATGCGGCTCGGGCTCGTCAGCCAGTGGCTGCGGGCGGGCGTCGAGGACCGGGCGCGCAGGCGGACCGCGGTGCGCTACGCCACCGGCATCGGCGTCATGCAGGTCGGCTGGGTCGCACGGCTCGTCCTCGCCGAGGCCGGTGCCCTGTCGGCGATCGGGCAGCCGCTGTCCTTCGTGGGCCTGGCCGTCGCCGAGCTCGCGGTGCCGAGGTGGGCGGAACGCCCCGGCCCCACGAACTGGCATCCGCACCACATCGCCGAACGCTACGGCCTGTTCACGATCATCCTGCTCGGCGAGAGCGTGCTCGCCGCGATCACGGGCGTGCGCGGGGCGCTCGAGTCGGCGGCGATCGGCGGCTCGTTCGTGACGATCGCGGTCTGTGGTCTCGTGCTGCTGTTCGCGTTGTGGTGGCTGTACTTCCTGGAGCCCGCCGGGGAGGGCCTGGCCGACCGCCGCCGCCGGTCCTACCTGTGGGGCTACGGCCACTACGGGATCTTCGCCGCGCTCGCGGTGCTCGGCGCCGGCCTGGAGGTCGCGTTGCCGACGGGCGTGTTCCTCGTGTTGCTGTGGCTGGTCACCGTACCGCTCGTGCCGCGGCCCGTGGTGCGTGTTGTGCTGTCCTGCGCCACGGTCGTCCTGCTGCTCCCGCTCGCCGCACCGTTCACCGGGGTCGCGCCCGTGGTGGCGGGCATCGCCGCGTCGTGTGCGCTGCTCGTCGCGTACACCATCGCGTCGGCGCGGAACCGGTTCGCCTGACCCGGTCACCGTCCCGTCCTTGCCCACGGCCGGTGCGCGTGTCACCGTGGTCGGGATCGCCGAGTTGGAGCCGACCTGGGGGTGCTCTGATGCGTGGGAAGATCCGTCGTGCGCTGGTTGTGACGACCCTGCTGGTGTTCGCGACGGGCGCGGTCTCCGCGCCCGCGGCCGCCGAACAGGGACCGGTCGCACACTTCGTCGTGCTTGGTGTGGAGGGGAAACCGCTCGACCGGGTGGTGGCGGCCGTCGTCGCGGCCGGGGGCCGGGTGTCGCGGAGCTGGCCGCAGATCGGCGTCGTGGTCGCCACGTCCCCGGACGCCGCGTTCGCCGCCGCGGTGCGCGGCAGGCCTGGTGTGGTCGCCGCGGGCAACACCCGCAACCTCGCGGAACTGGACGAGGGGGCCACAACCGCACGCCGCGCGGAGAGCACGCCGGTTGCGCACGTCGGTGAGGAACCGCTCGACCAGTACCAGTGGGCGCTGCGGCAGATCGGCGGCGACCGCGCACACGAGATCACCGACGGCAACCGGGACGTGCTGGTCGGCGTGCTGGACAGCCGGATCCACGCGGACAACCCCGATCTCGCGCCCAACATCGACGAGACCGCCTCCGTGAGCTGTGCGGGCGGCGTCCCGAACACCTCGCGGGCCGCGTGGACCGCCCCGCCGGACGCCACCTTCGCGCACGCCACCGCCGTCGCCGGGGTCATCGCCGCGGCACGCAACGGGGTGGGGATCGCCGGTGTCGCACCGAACGTGCGCATCGCCGCGGTCGCGTTGTCCGACAACGGGTACGTCTTCCCCGAGGAGATGATCTGCGGCTACGTCTGGGCCGCCGAACACGGCGTGGACGTCACCAACGCGTCGTTCTCCGTCGACCCGTGGGTCCGGTGGTGCGACGACGACCCGGACCAGGCGGCCGCGGCGGCGGCGATGATGCGGGCGATCGACTACGCCGCCGACCACGACGTGGTGAACGTCGCCGCGAGCGGCAACGCGAACTGGGACCTCTCGCACCCCGTCCTGGACACCTACAGCCCGGTCAACGGTGAGCCGGTCGAACGGCTCACCGGGCACGGCTGCAGGCAGCTGCCGACGGAGGCACCGGACGTGCTGATCGTGTCCGGGGTCGGTGCCGACAAGCTCAAGGCCCAGTACTCGAACTACGGCATCCGGGACGTCGACCTGACCGCGCCGAGCGGCGACGGGAACCAGATCCCGGACGTCCCGGGCGGCAACCCGGGCGTCATCACACCGGTCAACCTCGGCGAATGGGGTTTCTTCGGCGGCACCTCCGCAGCGGCGCCGCACGCCGTGGGCGTGGTCGCGTTGCTGCGCGGCACACATCCCGACTGGTCGGCCCAGCGGGTGATCGCCGCCGTGCAACGGGACGCGGACCGGCTGCCCTGCCCGCCCGGCGGCGTGTTCGACCCGGACGGCACCGGTGAGTGGCTCGCCCACTGCGAGGGTGGCCGGTCGGGGAAGGGCTTCTACGGCTCGGGCCTCGTCGACGCCCTGGCCGCGGTGGCGACGGGCGACCCGGGGCGGGACGGCACCGGCTGACCGCTGCCGCGTCTGGCACGATCACCGGGGTGTTGAGCGAAGAAGCGGCCGACCTCGTCGCCCGGTACGACCTGGCGCCGCTGCCGGTCGAGGGCGGTCTCTACCGGCGGACGTGGGCGGGTCCGGAGGACGGCGACGGGCGTCCTGCCGGGTCGGCGATCATGCTGTTGCTGTCCGCCGAGGAGGACCACTTCTCGGCCCTGCACCGGCTGCCCATCGACGAGGTGTGGCACTTCTACCGCGGCGACCCGCTGGAACTGCTGCTGCTCGACCCGGACGGCACCGCCCGGGTCGAGGTGCTCGGACCGGGCCGGGACCAGCACGTCCAGCTGGCCGCGCCCGCCGGCACGTGGATGGGAGCGCGGGTTCCGTCTGGCTGGGCGCTGTGCGGCACGACGATGGCACCCGGTTTCGTGCCCCGCGACTACGAAGGCGCCGATGCGGACACCCTGGTGGCCCGGTACCCGTCGGTCGCCGACCGCATCCGCGCACTGTGCCGCCCGGACCGTCCGCACACGATGCCCGACGATGTCGACGCGTGACCCCGCGCTGCCGGACCTGACCGGCACGGCGACGCTGGTGACCGGCGCGAGCGGGAACATCGGCGGCGGGATCGCGTGGCGCTTCGCCGAAGCGGGCAGTGCCGTCGTCGTCCACTACCACCGCGGCGCGGCACCGGCCGAGGCCCTCGTCGCCCGGATCGAGGCCGAGGGCGGCACCGCGACCGCCATCCGGGCGGACCTCTCCGACGCCGCCGCCTGCCACGACCTCGTCCACGCCGCCGCGGCATGGGCGGGCAGGCTCGACACCCTGGTCAACAACGCGGGCGTCCAGCCGGTCGAGGACCTGGCGGACATGACCGCCGACCGCTGGCGCGCCGTGCTGGAGACCAATGTGGACAGTGCGTTCTCCTGCACACAGGCCGCCGCCGAGGTCATGGCGGACGGCGGCGGCGTCATCCACGTCGCGTCCATCGAGGCGACCCAGCCCGCGCCCGGCCACGCGCACTACAGCAGCGCGAAGGCCGCCCTGGTCATGCACGCCCGCGCCGCGGCGCTCGAGTACGGTCCGCGCGGCGTCCGTGTCAACACGGTCTCACCCGGCCTGATCGACCGCTCCGGCCTCGCCACCGACTGGCCCGACGGCGTCGCACGCTGGCACCGCGCCGCACCGCTGACCCGCCTCGGCACCCCGGCCGACGTCGGCAACGCGTGCGTCTTCCTGGCCTCACCGCTGGCGAGGTGGATCACCGGCCACAACCTGGTCGTCGACGGCGGCGTCTCGGCCCGGCCGACCTGGTGAGGACCGCGGCCGTGATCGCGTTCGGGGGAACGAGGTGAGCCGGGCGGTCGGAGCGGGTACCCGGGCATGACCAAGTCCGCCCCGGAGGTGCCATGGAACTGCTCGGTGTGCAGCTGCCCGACCCGCTGACCAGCGTTGGCCGTCTGGCGCGGGGGCTCGGTGGCGTCGCGTTCGCCGGGCTCGACCGGCTGACCGGCCGGGCGGGCAGGCGAGCCGTGTGGACGTGCCCCGGGCGGGTCTACGTGGCCGCGCAGGGCGTGCACGGGCCGAGTGGTGCGGCGGTCGCGCGGCGGATCGAGCGGCGGCTGGCCGCGCAGCCCGGGGTCGCGTGGGCACGGGTCAACGCGCCGACCGCCCGGGTCGTGATCGGCGTCGAGGACCCGCCGCCCCGCACCGATGTGCTGGTCCGGGTGGTCGAGCGTGCCGAGGAGGAACCGGACGACGAGGACAAACTGGCCGAGGACGCGCTGCACCATCCCGCGGACGGCACGACGCGCACCCGGCTGCGGTCGACCGTGCTGGTCGACGCGGTCGGCATGCTGCTGGGGGCGGTCAACAAGATCGCGCCGTGGACGCCCCTGCCCACCGAGGTCGCCGGGCTGCTGTCGGCGGTCAACATGCACCCGGCGACACGCCGGTTCGCGGGCGAGCGGATGGGCAGCCACGAGAAGGCCGACTCCCGCCTGTCCATGGCCACCGCCCTGGTGCACGGTCTCGCCGCGGGCGGCGAGGGCACGGCACTCGACCTCGCCACCCGCGTCGCGCAGTGGCGGGAGGCGAAGGAGTACGAGCGGGCCTGGTGCGTGGCCGAGCCGTCGCTGGTCGCCGGTCCCGACGCGGCGGGCGCCGACGCGATCGTCACCGAACGCCCGCGGCCGCTGCCGGACGGCGAGGTCGAACGGTACGCACGCAAGGCACTGGCCGCCGGCGCCGCCGCCGCCGCGATCGCCACCCCGTTCGCCGGGCCGCGGCGCGCGCTCGGGGCCGGGCTCGCCGCGCTACCCAAGGCACCCGCGACCGGCCGTGCCGCGTTCGCCGCGCAACTCGGGCGGGTGCTGTCCCGCCGCGGTGTCCTGGTCATGGACCGCACCGTGCTCCGCCGCCTCGACCTGGTGGACGTGCTCGTCGTGGACACCGACGTCCTCACCACCGGCCGACGGCAGCTCACCGACCTCGTGCCCGTTGGTGACACCGAAGGCGCCGCGCTCGCGACCACCGTGTTCGACCTGTTCGACCCCGACGACCCCACGGCCGTCCGCAACGGGCGGGGCTGGCGCCTCGGTCCCGTCGACGACCTGGACCTGACCGGCGACACCGCGCAGGCCGAGCGGACGCGGTTGCGTGACTCCGGCGCGGAGGTGCTGGGCCTCGCCGAAGGGGACCGGCTGCGCGGCCTGGTCGTCGTCGGGCAGGAGACCGCGCCGGGTGCCGACGGGCTCGGCACCGCCGCCGCGCGCGCCGGGCTGCGGGTGGTCCGGCACGACGACGGGAACCCGGTCGCGGCCGTGCGGTCGCTGCAGGCGGACGGGCACGTCGTGATGCTGGTGTCCGCGGACCGGCAGGCGCTCGGCGCGGCCGACTGCGGCATCGGCGTGCACCGCGACGGCACGGCCCCACCGTGGGGCGCGCACCTGATCACCGGCGCCGACGGGGCCACCGACCTCGACGCCGCGACGCTCGTCGTCGCGGCCACCCAGACCGCGCGACTGGTCAACCGGGACAGCACCCGGCTCGCCGTCGCCGCCACCGGCATCGGCGCCGTCAACGCCCTGAACACCCCGGTCCGGTCGGCGTCGCGCAGCATGCGGGCGGTAAACACCGGCGCCGCACTGGCGTTCGTCGACGGCACCTGGCGAGCAGGACGGCTCAAGACCGCGACGGTGGGCACGCCGACCATCCGGGCGAACACGCCGTGGCACCTCATGCCCGTCGAGGTCGCGCTGGACCGGCTCGGCACCCGGCAGGACGGCCTGACCGCGGACGAGGCGCGGCGCCGCCCGACCGCCGGGCACGACGGCGGCGACGGCGGGGAGACCGGGTTCGCGAAGGCGTTCCTCGCCGAACTGGCCAACCCGCTGACTCCGGTGCTGGCCGGGGGCGCGGCCCTGTCCGCCGCGGTGGGGTCACCGGTGGACGCGGCACTCGTCGGCGCGGTCGTGTCGGTGTCGGCGCTCGTCGGCAGCGTGCAGCAGACCAGGACCGAGCGGGCGCTCGCGAAGCTGCTCAAGCGTTCCGCCGTGCGCGCGACCGTCCGCAGGGACGGCGCGGAACGCGAGGTCACGGCCGACGAGCTGGTGGTCGGCGACGTGGTGGTGCTCGGTGCCGGGCACGTCGTACCCGCCGACTGCAGGCTGCTCGACGGCGCGGGCGTGGAGGTCGACGAGTCGTCGGTGACGGGCGAGTCGCTGCCGGTGGTCAAGGACCCGGCGCCGGTCGTCGCCGCCGAGATCGCCGACCGCGCCTCGATGCTGTACGAGGGCACCACGATCTCGAGCGGCTCCGCCGTCGCCGTGGTGGTCGCGGTGGGGGACGACACCGAGGTCGGGCGCGGCATGGCGGCCGCTCGCGCGTCGGCGCCGACCACCGGCGTGGAAGCCAGGCTGGCGGAACTGACCGGCAAGAGCCTGCCCCTGGCGCTGGGGTCGGCCGCGGCCGTCGCGGGCGCGGGGCTCCTGCACCGGGTGCCGCTGCGCGAGACGATGGGCGCCGCGGTCAACCTCGCGGTCGCGTCCGTGCCGGAAGGGCTGCCGTTCCTGGTCAACGCGGCGCAGCTGGCCGCGGCCCGGCGGCTCGCCGCCCACAACGCGCTGGTTCGCAACCCGCGCACGATCGAAGCGCTCGGCCGCGTCGACGTGCTGTGCTTCGACAAGACCGGCACCCTCACCGAGGGCAGGCTCGCGGTCAGCGAGGTGGACGACGGCCGCGTGACCGCGCCCGCCGGACAGCTGTCCGAGTCCCACCGGCAGGTGCTCGCGGCCGCGGTCCGCGCCACCCCGCACGCCGACGACCCGGCGGAGATGAGCCACCAGACCGACCGCGCGGTGGTGACCGGTGCCGAGCGGGCCGGGGTGAGCGCGGGCGAGCGGTGGCGGCCGGTCGGCGAGGTGCCCTTCGACCCGTCGCGCGGCTACCACGCGGCTGCGGGCACGTCGAACGGTGCCGCGGTGCTGAGCGTGAAGGGTGCGCCGGAGGTCGTGCTGCCCCGCTGCGCCAGGCACGGCGACGGGCAGCCGCTCGACGCGCGGGCACGAGAGCGGCTCGAGCACCGGTTCGAGGAGCTCGCCGGCGCCGGGCACCGCGTGCTGGCCGTAGCGGAACGCACCGTGCCCGGGACCGACGGGGACATCGACGACGATCTGGTGACCGACCTGACGCTGCTGGGTTTCGTCGCGCTGTCGGACCCCGTGCGCGAGAGCGCGCCGCCCGCGGCCGCGAAACTGCGGGACGCGGGCGTCCAGATCGTCATGATCACCGGGGACCACCCGGCGACCGGCGAGGCCGTCGCGGGCCGCGTGAACGGCGAGAACGCGGACCTGACCGTGCTGACCGGTGCCGAGATCGACGAACTGGACGACGACGCGCTCGCCGACGAGCTGCGGTCGGTGGACGTCATCGCCCGCTGCAGCCCGGCGCAGAAGGTGCGGATCATCGAGACCTACCAGCGGCTGGGCAAGGTCGTCGCGATGACCGGCGACGGTGCCAACGACGCGCCCGCCATCCGGCTCGCGGACGTCGGCATCGCGCTCGGCAGGCGCGGCACCCCGGCCGCCCGCGCGGCGGCGGACCTCGTGGTCACCGACGACCGGCTTGAGACGATCATCGCCGCCCTCGTCGAGGGCCGGGCGATGTGGGCGTCGGTGCGGGAGGCACTGGGCATCCTGCTGGGCGGCAACGTCGGCGAGATCGCGTTCACCGTGCTCGCCTCCGTGCTCACGGGACGGTCCCCGCTGACCGCGCGGCAGCTGCTGCTCGTCAACCTGCTCACCGACCTCGCGCCCGCGCTCGCGATCGCGTTGTCCCGCCCGGAACGGCAGTCGGTGGCCGACCTGCTGCAGGAGGGCCCGAGCGCGTCCCTCGGCAAGGCACTGACCCGCGACGTCACGAACCGGGCGGTCGTGACGACGCTGGGCGCGGGCGCGGCGTGGACCGCGGCCCGGTTCACCGGGCGTGGCCGCAGGGCGTCCACGGTGGCACTCGCCGCGCTCGTGGGTACCCAGCTCGCGCAGACGTTGTCCGCGGGCGGTGGTGACCGGACCGTGCTCATGGCCGGGCTCGGGTCGGCGGTTCTGCTGGCGGCCATCATTCAGACGCCGGGCTTGAGCCAGTTCTTCGGCTGTACGCCGTTGGGGCCGGTGGGGTGGAGCATCGCGCTGGGCAGCGCGGGTGCCGCCGGTGTGCTCGGGCGGGTGCTCGAGTGACGGCCGTCAGTTCTGGCGGATCTTCTCGGCCTGCGTGAGGAGGGCGTGTGCGACGGCGATCGCCTCGTCGGCGGTGAAGCTTGCCCAGACTGTGTCGTGGTTCTCGTCGTCTATGCGCAGCACCACGCGCTCTATGCACGGGGTTGACGGGATTCGGAAGCGGCCGGCGCTCAGTCGCCGGCCGCAGTTGGTGACCAGCTGAGTGCGGTTGGCGTCCATCCGCTTCACCTCCATGCCTTGGTACTGCATGCAGCGCTTGGGTTCGTGGATGTATTCCGGGTTTCCCTCCCGGGGCCTCGCCGGACGGGCTGATCTGGGGGAGGGGCCTTCCGGTTCGGGCTTGTTGTGGTTTGGCAAGGACGGGCTGCCCTCCGGGGGGTCCTCGCCGGACGGGCAAGTCTCGGGGAGGGGGCCTCACGATTCCGGCGTGTTGAGATTTGGCATGGATGGGTCTGCCTGCCCTCCCGTCGACCTCCCTCCGGGCTATCACACCGCGTCAAGGGGCCGGGCTTATGGACGGGGTGTTTCGGGCAGGGCCCCTTGACCCGGTGTGATCGGGCTTCGCCAGGTCGACGGGAGGGCAGGCAGGCCGTCTTTGTGGGCTTGCGCCCGGCTTGCTTGGGGCTGGGGGCCCGCTTCGCGGGCGGTTCAATGCCCTGAAAGACGCTTTCGGGACACTCAACGTCACGAACGCGGCTTTCGCGGCCCGCGGGTGCCGTTACTCGGTCAGGACGCAGTGGGTGCGGTTGTAGATGGTGGGCATGCACTTGTTGCAGTGGGTGCACAGGGACGGGGTGCCCGGTGTGGTGGCCAGGCGCCTGGGGAGGTCCGGTTCGCGCAACAACGCTCTCGCCATGGCCACGAACGCGAATCCTTCCGCCATGGCGGTGTCGATCGTGTCGCGGCGGGTGATGCCGCCCAGCAGGATCAGGGGCAACGTCAGTTCTCGGCGGAACCGGCGGGCGTGGTCCAGCAGGTACGCCTCCCGGAACGGGTAGTGCTGCAGGAACCTGTGGCCGGTGAGCCTCAGTCCCCACCGCAGCGGTGGGGGGAACGCCGCGGCGAACTCGCGGACCGGGGCGTCGCCGGTGAACAGGTACATCGGGTTCAGCAGGGAGCTGCCCGCGGTCAGTTCCAGTGCGTCCACGGTGCCGTCGCGTTCCAGCCACGCCGCCACCTGCAGGCTCTCCTCGACCCGCAGGCCGCCGCGCACCCCGTCGTCCATGTTCAGCTTCGCCGTGATCGCGATCCGGTCGCCGACGGCGTCGCGGACCGCGCGGGTGACGGCCAGCGCCAGGCGGGCGCGGTTGGCGAGGGGGCCGCCGTGGTCGTCGTCGCGGTGGTTGAGGCGGGGGCTCAGGAACGCGCTGACCAGGTAGTTGTGTCCACAGTGGATCTCGACGGCGTCGAAGCCCGCGGCGACCGCGAGGCGGGCGGCGTTCGCGTGTGCTTCGACCACCCGGTCCAGGTCCGCTTTCGTGGCGGCCCTCGTCATGCGGAAACCCAGTGGGGACAGTGCTGTTGCCGGTGCGAGGGCGGCGGCCCGGTTGGACGCGGCGTTCGCGACCGGGCCCGCGTGCCCGATCTGCGCGGCGACCGCCACGCCTTCGGCGTGGACGGCGTCGGTAAGCCTGCGCAGCCCGGGCACCGCCTCCGGGCGCAGCCAGATCTGCCGCCGGTGCGTGCGACCCTCGGGGGAGACCGCGAGGTACGCGACGGTGGTCATGCCGACGCCACCGCGTGCCGGTGCCCGGTGGAAGTCGATCAACGCGTCGGTGACCAGCGCGTCCGGGGTGACGCCCTCGAACGTGGCGGACTTGATGATCCGGTTCGGCAGCGTGACCGGGCCGAGCCGGGCGGGAGCGAACGCGTCGGGCACCATCACGGCCCGTCCAGGCCCGCGATCACGAAGGCGCGCAACGAGTCCGGCTCCGTCGGCTCGGCCGGCACGTCCGCGAGCGGGTCGCCGTGGTGGTGGAGGATGAGGGTGAACGCCATCGCCCAGCGGCGGCGTGCCTCCCGGACGGTCAGGTCCGGTCGAGCCTCCCGGAGCAGGTCGACCCACGGAGAAAGGTCGAACCACCGGTCCGTGAACGCCGGGGCGCGGCGGCCGAGCACGAACCGGGCCAGCAGGTGCAGGCGCAGCCTGCCGACCGGGTCCGCCGCCAGACCGGTCAGCGGGCCGAGCACCACGTCGACCAGCTCGGCCACCGACGTCGTTCCGGTCAGCTCGGCGAGGCGGGGCTGCCAGAGCGGGCCGAGCCGCTCCTGCAGGAGCGTCGCGACGAGCGCCTCCTTGGACCCGAAGTGGTAGTGCACCGCGGCCGGGTTCATGCCCGCCGCCGCGTTCACCGCCCGCACCGACAACCGGTCGTACCCGGCGGTCAGCAGCTCCTGCTCGGCGGCGGCGAGCAGACGGGCCCGCGTCGACGCCTCGGTCAGTTCGCTCACCCGTCCAGCAGACCACATTCCCAACAGTGATTCAATCAGTGATTGAGATCGCTGTGGTGAGGGACCAGAAGTCCGCGTAGCGGCCGTCCCGCCCGAGTAGCTCCTCGTGGGTGCCCTGTGCCACGATCCGCCCGTCGTCGAGGAACGCGACGCGGTCCGCGCGCTGGACCGCGCGCAGCCGGTGCGCCACCATCACCACGGTCCGGCCGGCCGCCAGGCGTTCGACGCCCTCGTGGACCGCCGCCTCGTTCGCCGGGTCCAGGGCCGAGGTGACCTCGTCCAGCAACACGATCGGCGCGTCCCTCAGCAACGCCCGGGCGATCGACACCCGCTGGCGTTCCCCGCCCGACAGCAGCGCGCCGCCCTCGCCGACGGTCGTCGACCAGCCATCTGGCAGTCGGTCGACCACCTCGTCCAGCCGGGCCGCGGTCGCCGCCGCGCGGACCGCCTCGTCGTCGGCGTCCGGGCGGCCGAGGCGCACGTTCTCCTCGATGGTCCCGTCGAACAGGTACACGTCCTGGAACACGAACGCGATCCTCGACATCAGGTCCTCGGCGGCCATGGCGCGCACGTCCACGCCACCCACGCGCACCGCGCCCGAGGACACGTCGTGGAACCGCGCCACCAAAGCCAGCAGCGTGCTCTTGCCCGCGCCGGACGGGCCGACCACCGCCAGCCGCTGTCCTTCCCGCACGGTCAGCGACACGTCCTCGAGCGCACGGAAGCCGACCGCGTCGAACTCCAGGTCGTGCCGCGACGGGCGCACCGGCGACGGCGGTGCCGGCAGCGGCTCGGTGCGCAGCACCGCGTCCAGCCGTGTCAGTTCGGCACGGGCGCCGCGCAGCTTGCCCGCGATGTCGGTCAGCGACAGCAACGGGTCCGCGCAGCGGGCGGCCAGCACCAGGATCGCGACGACCTCGGCGCCGCCGATGTGCCCGCCGAGCGCCAGGTACGCGCCCAGCACCAGCAACCCGGTGAACATCGCCTGCACCACGAACGCCAGCCCCACCGCGCCCGGCAGCGCCGACACGACCGTCCGGCGCGACGCCCGACGCAGGTCGCGCAGCGCGTCGTCGAGCAGGCGGAACCGTTCCGTCGTCCGGCCGCCCGCCCGCAGCACCGGCTGGGCCCGCAGGTACTCGATCACCCGGCCGGTCGCCTCGTGCTCGCGTTCTGCGCGTGCCGCGTCGGCGGCGGACGTCGACCGGCTCGTCCACACCTGGATCGCCGCGACCACCGGGGCGGCCGCCAGTGCGGCGAGGCCCATCCGCCAGTCGTGGGCGAGCATCACGACGACGATCGTCAACGGGGTCACGCACGCGGCGATGAACGGCGCCAGCAGGTGCGCGATCACGCCCATCGCGTTCAGGACGCCGCTGCCCGCGAGCACCGACAGCTCCCCGACCCGCGCCGGGCTGTACCAGCCGATCGGCAGCCGGGCCAGGTGGTCGCCGAAGCGGTGGAACATGCCGTGCAGCAACGTCGTTCCCGCGCGGAATCCGGCCAGGTCGCTGACGTAACGCAACACGGCGTACCCGGCTACCGCGGCGCCGAACGCGATCAACGGCGGCCACGCGTCGCCCGGTGTGCTGCCGAGCAGCGCCCGCAGCACCGGCACGAGCAGCGCGTACGACAGCCCCTCGACGATCGCGGTCGTGGTCATCAGTGCGACGGTGCGGCGCACCGGTCCCGCGTACTCGTGGCCCAGTACGCGCAGCAGCATGCGGATCATCGGACGTCGCCTCCTGCGTGGGATCGCCAGAACGCGGCGAACCTCCCGTCTCGTGCCAGCAGTTCGGCAGGTCTGCCGCGCTCGGCGATCACGCCGTCCGCCAGCACCACGACGGTGTCGGCGTCGGCGACGGTCTCCAACCGGTGCGCGATGACGAGGATCGTCCGGTCGCCCCCGAGCGTCGCGAGTGCCCGGCGCACCGCGTGTTCGGTCCGCGGGTCGGCGAACGCCGTCGCCTCGTCGAGCACCAGCACCGGGGTGTCGGCGAGCAGCGCGCGTGCGAGGGAGATCCGCTGCGCCTCGCCACCCGAGAGCGTGATGTCGTCGCCGAGCACCGTGTCGTAGCCGTGCGGCAGCTCAAGGATCCGGTCGTGGATCTGTGCGAGCCGGGCCGCCCGGACCACGTCGTCGTGGCCGGCCCGCGGCACCGCCAGTGCGATGTTGTCGGCGACCGACGCGCGCAGCAGTCGCACGTCCTGGAACACGAACGACACCAGCCGGTGCAGCTGCCCGCCGCCCATCGAGCGCAGGTCGGCACCGCCGATCGAGACCGAGCCGTGCGTGGGGTCGAAGAACCGCGGGAGCAGCCGGACCAGTGTGGACTTCCCGCTGCCCGACGGGCCGACGACCGCGGTGACCGTGCCCGGTTCGAGCACCAGGTCGACACCGCGCAGCACCTCGTGCCCTTCGTCGTAGCCGAACCGGACGTCCCGCAGCTCCACCCGGTGGCCCTCGGGTGTGACGGGGTGCGCCGGCTCCGGCAGCGGCGGAACGTCGAGCACCGCCCGGATCCGGCCGACCGCGCGCCGGGCCGCCTGCAGGTCGTCGAACCCGTGGCCGAGCGCGGCGACCGGCGCGGTGAGGCCGAGCCCCAGCAGCAGGAAGGGCAGCAGGTCGGCGGGGGCCAAGCCACCACCGGTGATCAGCGCCGCGCCGCCGACGAGCACGACCAGCAGCACGAACGGAGGCGACAGCGCCAGCTGCATCGCCGCCGCGACCGGCGCCAGTCCGGTCACCCAGCGGTAGAAGGTGCGCACGAAGTCGTCCACGGCCGTGACGAACCGGCCGTGTGCGCGTCCGGCGCCGCCGAACGCCTTGACCACCGCGATGCCCTGCACGAACTCGACGACCGAGTCGGCGATCCGGCCCATCGCCGCGTCGAACTCCTCCTGCTCACGCAGCCGCACGGGCCGCAGCAGCAAGGGCACCGCGGCGACGGCCAGCACCACCGGGACGAGCGTGATCAGCGTGAGCCGCCAGTCGATCGTGACCAGGTAGGCCAGCGACACCAGCGGCACCACGAACGCGGCGACCAGCTCACCGGGGGAGTGGGCGATGAACGGGTGCACGGCGCCCACGTCCTCGCCGACCACCTTCGCCAGCTCGCCGGTCCGGCGCTGGGAGAACCAGCCGATCGGTACGCGCCCGAGCCGGGTCGCCAGCTCTCTGCGGAACGCCAGCTGGATCCGGTCGTCGAGGAGGTGCCCCACGCCCGACGACGCGGTCGTGAACAGCAGCCGCACGAACAGGCCGAGCGCACCCGCGACGACCGCGAACCAGACGCGTCCGTGGTCGACCGGGCCGGGCACCAGCAGCGCCCGGCCCAGTTCGACCACGGCGATGAGCGGCGCCAACCCCGCGACGGCGCCGATCACCTGCAGGACGACCACGGTCGCGAAACCGGGCAGGTGCGGGCGGAGCAACCCGGCCCGGTCAGACATCGCCGCACATCGCCTGGGTGTGGAGGGCGGGGAGCGCCTCGTCGAGGGGGCTCGGCCTGCGCCAGCGCACGAGGTTCACCGCGGCCGCCATCCGGCGCGAGCCGTCCTCGCGGATCATCGCCGTGGCCCCGGCGCCCCACACCGTGCCGTCGCTGACCCACACGGTCCGGCCGTCGGGGAGCGTGGACCGCCGCAGGCCGAGGCCGTAGTCGATCTTCTCGCCCACCTGGCTGATCACGGGTGCGGTCCGCCGCATCTGCGCGAGCGACGCCGCCGTCACGACCTCGCCGCCGAACAGCAGCCCCATGAACCGGTTGAGGTCCGCGAGGGTCGACACCAGCGAGGCGGCGGGCCCCGCCCACGACATGTCGTAGACGCTGTAGTCCTGCGGCGGGTCGATCACCCCGAACAGCGCCTCGTACATGCGGGGGCGTGGCTGGCCGATCTCCGGTCCCTCCGGGAACCAGGTGTGTTCGAGTCCGGCGCGCTCGATGACGTCACGGGTGACGTACTCCTCGGCGCCGACGCCGGTGACCGCCGCCAGCAGCTGCCCGACGAGCAGGTAGTTCGTGTTGGAGTAGGTGCCCGGGGTGCCGCCGGGCTCGTTCCCGGCGGGGGCCGCGAGCCCCAGTTCGATCAGTTCGGCCGGGTCGCACCGCCGGAACCGGTGCTGGTCGATGCTCGCCGCCGAGACCTCGCGGCTCGTGGGCAGCCCGCGCAGCGACGGGAACGCGTAGGGGAGGTACTCGGCGAACCCGCTGGTGTGGTTCATCAGCATGCGCACCGTGACGACATCGCCGCGTACCAGCTTCGGCAGGTAGCGGGAGACCGGCGCGTCGAGGTCGATCTTGCCCCGCTCCACCTGCCGCATGACCGCGGCGCAGACGAACGTCTTGGTGACGCTGCCGACGCGCAGCCGCAGGTCGGTCGTCATGGGCCGGCCGGTCTCGAGGTCGGCGACCCCGGCGGCGCCGCGCCACACCTGCTCACCGTCGCGGACCTCCACGGCGACACCGGGCATCCCCGCGTGGTGGACGGCGTCCAGAGCGGCTCTCAGCATGGCCGCCTCACCCGGCCAGACCGCGGCGCAGGGCCGCGCCCAGCTCGGCGAGCTGCCGCTGCGACACCTCGGCGGACACGATGGCCTGCGACCCGTGGAACGTGCCCGCCCACTGGTGCAGCTCGACCGACACCCCCGCGCGGAGCATGCGCACCGCGTACTCGATGTCCTCGTCGCGGTTCGGGCACAGCTCCGCCGTGCCGACGTACGCGGGCGGCAGACCGGACAGGTCCTCGGCGCGGGCCGGTGCCGCGTACGGCGTGGCCGGAGCGCCGCCGAGGTAGTGCCGCCACGCCGCGGCGACCTTGTCGCGGTTCATCCACGGCGTGTCGATGGCGTTCCGCGCCGACCAGGACTCCTGCCGGTCGTCGAGCCCCGGCTGGTTGAGCAGCTGGAAGCAGATCCGCGGGCCCTGCTCGTCGCGGGCCTTCAACGCCACACCGGCGGCGAGCCCGCCGCCCGCGCTGTGCCCGCCGACGGCGACGCGTTCCGGGTCGACACCCAGCTCTGCAGCGTGGTCGACGGCCCAGCTCAGCACCGCGTAGGCGTCGTCGAACGCGGCCGGGAACGGGTTCTCGGGTGCCAGGCGGTAGCCGACGGAGATGACGACCGCGCCCGACAGGTCCGCGAGCCGCGCGGCCCACGGGTGTTCGGTGTCCACGGTGCCCATGACGAAACCGCCGCCGTGCAGCCAGACGATGGCGCCGTGCGCCTCCTGTGGCCGGTAGATCCGTACCGGCACCGCCGGGTCGGCGGGCACCATGACGTCCTCGACCGTCATGCCCGACACGTCCGGGGCGGGCACGGAGACGGCCAGCCCGGCCAACATCTCGCGCGAGCTGACCGGGTCGGCCAGATCGGCCTTCGGGAACAGCGGGACGAACGCTTCGAGTTCCGGATCCATGCCGACCATCCTGGCGACCGCCGCCGTCGAGGTCGTCCGCCACGCGTCGCGCATGCCGGCCGGTTCGCGCACCGATCGTCGCTATCCTGCGGACATGGAGGCACTGGCCGAGCGGTTGTCGCAGCTGGACACACACGTCGAGGGCGCGCTCCGGGTGGTGATGTTCTACGACACGCTCATGCGCAGGCGGGTGGACCTGCCGGCGCTGGCGCGGTCGTCGGCCGGTCTCGCGGAGTGCGTGGTGGGTCTCCGCCTGCACGGCACCGGCCGCGTGATCCGCTACTCGCCACACGGCACGGCGGCGACCGACCCGCCGAGGACGCCGTCCCTGACGGTGCCGATCACGCTCGACGACGAGGAGATCGGCACCGCGTGGCTGGAACGACCGGACGCGTGCGGTCTGCTCGACGAGGTGGTGCTGGACCGGCTCGCCATCGCGGCGGCCGCGGTCGTCGAGCGGTACGGCCCGGCCCGCACCACGATGGCCGACCCGGCGCTGGTCGAACTGGCGATCAGCGGCGACAGCGACGAGGCGGCGCGCCACCGGGCGTTGCGGCTGCTCGGGTTCGCCGCCGACCTCCCGATCCGCGTGGCGGCCGTGCGGGCGGACCTGCCCCTCGACCAGGTCGGCGGCCTGATCTGCCCCGGCCGCCCGGTGAAGGCGGCGCCACTGGCCGACGTCGGCGTCATCCTGGCCACCACGATGGACCCGGCGCGGTTCCCGGCGGGGGTGCGGGCGGGCATCGGCGTCGCGGCCAGCCCCGACCGCTCGTGGCAGGAGGCGCGCACCGCGTTGCGGTTCGCCACCGCACGCCAGCCGGTCGTCGAGTACGAACGGCTGGGCGCCCTGGCGTTGCTGGCACACGTGCCCCCGGAAACCGTCCGCGGCAACGCCGACGTGGCGGCGATCGGCCGCCTGACCGGGAACGACCTCGACACGCTCGACGCCTACTGCGCGACCGGCTCGCTGCGCCGCGCCGCGGACCTGCTGCACCTGCACCACACGAGCGTCGCCCGTCGGCTCGAACAGGTCGGGCAGTCGCTGGGGATCGAGCTGACCGGGCCCGCGGGCCTGACCCGGGCGCGGCTCGCCCTCACCGCGTGGCGGCTGCACGAGCGGGTGTCTTGACGCCGCACCCGTCCTGTTGTCAACATCTACGCAGACGTTGACGATCGGAGTCGTGATGGGTGTGCTCAGCGGCAAGGCGGCCATCGTGACCGGGGCCGGTCGAGGGCTCGGCCGCGCCTACGCGCTGGACCTGGCCGCGGCGGGCGCGTCGGTGGTGGTCAACGACGTCGACGAGGCCGAGGCGCGGGCCGTGGTCGACGACATCACCGCCGCGGGTGGGGTCGCGGTCGCCAGCGGGCACGACGTGAGCGACCCCGAGGCCGTCGACGCGTTGGTCGCCCGCTGCGTGGCGGCGTTCGGCAGGCTCGACGGCCTGGTCAACAACGCGGGGCTGTACCACGAGGCGCGGCCGTGGGACGAGACTCCGCACGCCATGCGCCGGGCGGTGCTGGTGAACGTGCTCGGCGCGCTGCAGTGCCAGGCCGCGGCGAGTGCGGTCATGCGGGACGGTGGCGGCGGCGCGATCGTCAACGCATCCTCCGGTGGCATGTTCGGGTTTCCGAGCGTGTCGACGTACGCCGCGACCAAGGGCGCCCTGGCCGCGCTCACCTACAGCTCGGCGCTCGACCTGGAGGCGGCGGGCATCCGCGTCAACGCGATCTCGCCGATGGCGCTGACCCGGATGACGGCGCACGCACTCGGCCGCGACCTCGCGCCGTCCACACAGGACGCACCGCCGCTCGCCGGGATCGAGGACAAGGCCCCCGAGTCGGTGGCGCCGCTCGTGACGTTCCTGCTCAGCGACCTCGCCGAGGGCATCACCGGCCAGTTCCTCCGCTTCGACGGGCGACGCGTGTCCGTGGTGACCACGAACGCGTTCGCCGACCACCCGCACGTGACCGCCGCCGGGTGGACCCCGGCGTCACTGGCCGACGCGTTCGCCGGTCCGCTCGCGCGGCACCTGCAGCCCTACGGCGTCGAACGCCGGCTGCCGCCACGCGTGCGCGCCTGACCGGGTCAGCCGCCCGCCATCGAACCCACCACCAGGAACGGTTCGGAGCCGTCCGCCACGCGGGCGGGCAGCGGCTTGCCGGGCGGGTCGTGCGAGAGGTCCTCCTCGCACGCGAAGTACCGGACGAAGGCCCGCCTGCGGCCGGTCGCGGTGTCGCGGATGGTGCCGCGCAGCACGGGATAGCGCGTCTCCAGCGCCGTGAGCACCGTGGCCGTCGTGACCTCCTCGTCGACGTCGACGCGCACCTCGCCGTCGACGCCCGCGAGACGCCGCAGGTGGGTGGGCAGCTTGACGCGCACACTCACAACGTCTGCACCTCCACCGACAGCACGGCGGGCAGGTGGCTCACGATCGGGGACCACGTGTCGCCCGCGTCCGGGGAGCAGAAGACCTGGCCGCCGGTGGTGCCGAAGTAGATGCCGCAGTCGTCCAGGCGATCGATGGCCATGGCGTCCCGCAGGACGTTGACGTAGCAGTTCTCCTGCGGCAGGCCCTTCGTGAGCGGCTCCCACTCGTCGCCGCCGGTGCGGGACCGGTACACGCGCAGGCGGCCCTCCGGCGGGTAGTGCTCGGAGTCGCTGGTGATCGGGACGACGTAGACGGTGTCCGGTTCGTGGGCGTGCACCCCGATCGGGAACCCGAAGTCGGTCGGCAGGTCACCGCTGATCTCCCGCCAGTTCTCGCCCGCGTCGTCGGAACGCATCACGTCCCAGTGCTTCTGCATGAACAGCGTGTCCGGCCGCGACGGGTGCATGGCGAGCCGGTGCACGCAGTGGCCGACCTCGGCGTCGGGGTCGGGGATGCCGTCGGAGACCAGGCCGCGGTTGATCGCCTGCCAGGTCTTCGCGCCGTCGTCGGTGCGGAACGCGCCCGCGGCCGAGATCGCGATGAACAGCCGCTGCGGGTCGGTCGGGTGCTGGAGGATCGTGTGCAGGCACAGCCCGCCCGCGCCCGGCCCCCACGACGGCCCCGTGCCGTGCGCGCGCAGGCCGGGCAGCTCGTGCCAGCTGCCGCCGCCGTCGGTGGTGCGGAAGAACCCGGCGTCCTCGATGCCCGCGTACACGAGGTCCGGGTCGGACAGGGACGGTTCGAGGTGCCACACCCGCTTGAACTCCCACGGCACCTGGGTCCCGTCGTAGTACTGGTGCGTGCCGGGGTCGCCGTCGTAGTCGAAGTCCTTGCCCATCGGCCGCCACGTCGTGCCGCCGTCGTCGGAGCGCTGGATGAGCTGGCCGAACCACGCCGTGTTCTGCGACGCGTAGAGGCGGTCGGGATCCACGGGCGAGCCCGCCACGTGGTAGACCTCCCAGCCACCGAAGTGGGGACCGGAGACGTTCCACTCCTTGCGGGTGCTGTCCGAGGTCAGCACGAAGGCCCCCTTGCGGGTGCCGACGAGCACGCGAACGCCGGTCATGACTTCCTCCTGAGGTCGGGTCGTCGTTGACACGCGCGAGTGTCGCACCGCCCACCGACAAAAACAGAGACGAGACGCGGACCGACACGATCGGGGTACGCACGGTCGCCGGAACCAGCCTGGCGGCCACGCCCCGCCGGTACGCCCGAACGGGTGGCGCCCGTCGCCGACGTCGGCTTCGAGGGCGGGTGATCCCCCTGGTGCGCGGCCGGTGGCCACGGTAGAACCGGTGTATGGCCGATCCGCACACGGCGGTGCTGCGTGAGGTGCTCGTGCGCTACCTCGACGCGTGGACACCGTCTGTGCTGCGGTCGCACCGCCGCGCCACCTACGTCGAGGCGGGCCGCGACGACTCGGCCGCGTTGCGGGTCTTCGGCGAGTTCGCCGACCGGCTCGCCGGGCACGAACTGGACGTCGTGCTGCTTTCCGCGGGCACGACGCCCGCGGAAACCCCGCCGGGGCTGTCGGTGCGGGCGGTCGACGATCCCGCCGACCTGACGGTGACCGGCCCGGTGCTGGCGCACGTCGACGCCACCGAGGGCGGTGTGCTCGACGAGCCGGCCGCGTGGCGGCTCGTCGACTCGCTGCCGCCGGGCAAGGGACGTGAGGTCCTGCTCGCGCTGCCACCGGCCACCGAGGAAGACGTGCGCGCCCACCGGGTATGGCTGCGGGACGCGGGCCTGGCGTACGCGGTCACCGTGGAACTCGCCGACGACGACGGGAACTCCCGGCTGCTGCTGTTCGCCACCGGCAGCGACAAACACCTCACGACGTTCAAGAACGAGCTGTGGGCCGCCGACGAGTTCGCGGGCATCCGCTACCGCGACCCCCGCGACGCCGAACACGCGCTCGTCGACATCTCGCTCACCCCGCAGCTGCTTCCGCTGCGCCGCGTACTCCTGGACGAGCTCGCCCGCCGGGGCAGCTGCACGGTCGCCGACCTGCAGCGGCACACCCTGCACGAGACGATCTACCGCCCCGCGGACACGATCGGCGTGCTGACGGCCGCGGCCTCGGCGGGCGCGATCAGCCGCGAACCCGCGAAAGGCCGCCTGACGCCGAAGACCGTCGTCCGGTCGGTGACGTGAAAAATCGGTTCCGCGCACCGTCCTGTTCCACTACTGTGCTGCCGATCACGCATCAGCGAGACGCACAGGGAGGCCGGCCGTGTTCCGTCACGACGCCGTTCTCCGTGCGCGGTTCGAGGTGATCCTGATCTCTCCGGGTCTCCGGAGCCGGCTGCGCGCCCGGTCCCGGACCCGGTGACGAACCCACGCTGACACCGTCCGTGTGCGGCTCGTCCCGCGCATCGCGCCGACCTTTTCCGGATCACCTGTGGAAGGCCATTCCGTGCGATCGCTGAACGCTGTCCGCAACCTCGGCATCCTCGCCCACGTCGACGCGGGCAAGACCACCATCACCGAACGGATCCTCTACGCGACGGGCACCACCCACAAACGCGGCGAGGTCCACGACGGGACGACCGTCACCGACTTCGACTCCCAGGAGCGGGACCGTGGCATCACCATCTTCGCCGCCGCGGTGAGCTGTGCCTGGGACGGCCACTGGCTCAACCTCATCGACACTCCCGGGCACGTCGACTTCTCCGACGAGGTCGAACGTTCGCTGCGGGTGCTCGACGGCGCGGTCGTGGTGTTCGACGCCGTCGCGGGTGTCGAGCCGCAGAGCGAGTCGGTGTGGCGGCAGGCCGACCGGCACGCCGTGCCGAGGATCGCGTTCGTCAACAAGATGGACCGCGCGGGCGCCGACCTGGACGCGGCCGTCGAATCGATCAGGCAACGGCTGCACCCGGTGCCGCTCGCGGTCCAGTTACCCATCGGAAGAGAGGACGGATTCATCGGTGTGGTCGACTTGCTGGAAATGCGTGCCGTGCGGTGGGTCGACGACTCGAAGGTCGAAGGACCCGTCCCGGACGCCTTGCTGGCCGAGGCACGGCGCCGGCGGCACGAGCTCGAAGAAGCGGTGGCGGAACGACATCCGGCCGCGATGGAGGAGTTCTGCGCCGAGGCTGCGGTCTCCTCGGCGACGTTGACGGCGGCACTGCGCGACCTGACCCTCCGCGGTGACGTCGTGGTCGTGCTGTGCGGTTCGGCCTACCGCAACCGCGGGATCGAGCCGTTGCTGACCGCCGTCGTCGAGTACCTGCCCTCGCCAGAGGACGTGCCCGGCGTCGACCCGGCGGCACCGTTCGCCGGGCTGGTGTTCAAGGTGGTCGCGACGGCGACGGGGCGGATGACCTATGTGCGCGTGTACTCCGGCACCCTCCACAAAGGAGAGACCGTTGTGGACGTCGGCGCGGACCGCCGGGAGCGGATCGCTCGCATCCTGCGGGTGCGGGCGGACCGGCACACCGAACTCGAGCACGCGACGGCCGGTGACATCGTCGCCGTGGTCGGCCCGAAGCACGCCCGCGTCGGCGCCAGCCTCTGCGCGCGGTCGGCCCCGGTCCTCCTCGAACCGCCGTCGGCCACCGAACCGGTGGTGTCCGTGGCGGTCGAGGTACGCAGGTCCGCCGACACCGAACGGTTCGCGGCGGCGCTGGCGCAGCTGGTCGAGGAGGACCCGTCGCTGACCGTCCGGAACGACGCGCAGACCGGGCAGACCGTGTTGTCCGGCATGGGAGAGCTGCACCTGGAGGTGGCCGTGGAGAAGATCCGTCGCAGCCGCGGCCTGGCGGTCGCGGTCGGCCGGCCCGAGGTGGCCTACCGGGAGACGGTCGCGTCCGGCGTGACCGGGTCGGTGTTCCGGCTCGTCAAGCAGGACGGCGGCCCCGGCCAGTTCGCCCACGTCGTGCTGGACGTCGCCCCGAGCGGACAGGACTTCGTGTTCCGGTCGACCGTTGTCGGCGGCCGGGTACCACGCGAGTACGTCCGCGCGGTGGAGGCCGGTTGCCGGGACGCGTTGTCCGAAGGCCCGCTCGGCGGTCACCCGGTGACCGGGCTGGAGGTCACGCTCACCGACGGGGCCACGCACCAGAACGACTCGTCGGAGATGGCGTTCCGCTCCGCGGGCAAGCTCGGGCTGCGGGAGGCGTTGCGCGCGTGCGCGATGACGTTGCTGGAACCGGTGTCCGAGGTCGCGGTCACCGTGCCGGAGGACGACATGGGCGGCGTGCTGGGTGACCTGGCCATGCGCCGGGGCAGGGTCACGGCGTCGACCGCACGCGGCGGCACGGTGACGATCACCGCGACGGTGCCGCTGGCCGAGCTGTTCGGGTATGCCGACCGCCTGCGCAGCCGGACCCACGGGCGGGGCACGTTCACCGCCCAGCCTGCCGGCTACGCCCCGGTCCCCGCGAAGGCGAAGGCCGGATGACGTCACGGGTGGCCCCGTCCGCACGGGCGGGGCCACCCACCACCGTCGTCTGGAGCGCGGCCTGGTTTTCCTAGACTGCGCACCACTCGAACGGGGGAGCGGCATGGCCGAGGGTGTCTCGCGAAGAACGGTGCTGCTGTCCGGTGGGGCGCTCGCGGCCCTGCTGGCGGGCGGGGTCCTCGCGGTGTCCAACGCCAGACGAACACCGGACACGCCGTCGTTCGCCACGCCCGACCTCGACGACCTGCCGGTGGCCGACGTTCCCGCACCGACCACGCGACCGGTGGCGGTCGTGTACTGCGCGGGGTGGGACGCGGCCGC
Organism: Actinophytocola sp. NPDC049390; assembly: GCF_044466355.1. Taxonomy (NCBI): domain Bacteria; kingdom Bacillati; phylum Actinomycetota; class Actinomycetes; order Pseudonocardiales; family Pseudonocardiaceae; genus Actinophytocola; species Actinophytocola sp. NPDC049390. Next base: position 215,135 of record NZ_JBITMQ010000002.1, on the reverse strand, counting down.
ACGTGTCCCCGTGTCGCCGATGTCCGAGGCGGTCGCCCGTGCCCAGGACACCGCGGGCGCGCAGTACGCCGTGGTGGCGTTCGTCGACGGGAAGGCACGGGCGGTCGTGGAGGTGTGCTGGTCCGCCCACCACGCCGAGCTGTGGAACGTCGACGACCGCGGCCGCCGGTACCGGGGTGTCGCGTACCGGCGGTGGCCGGACGAGCGGCTGCGGCTGTTCGAGGTCCGCAGCTGGCACTACCCGGAACCGGGCACGCCGGAGTTCGACGGCGACGAGCCGGCGTTCCGGGCGCGGGCGCTGTGGGACGGCGGCGAGATCGACCGGGTCGACATCTCGGTGGCTCGGGACGACGGCCTGCTGGAACTCGTACGGGAGGGCGCGGACTGGCCGGAACCGGTGCGTCCGGAGCAGAACATGGCCGTCCCCGCGGTCGGCGACTGGCCGACACTCGCCGGGACGACCGGTCCCGTCACCGTCCGGTCCGGTCCCGACGCCGTCCCGGACCGTTTTCCGTGGCGTCCGCCGCGACCGCTGCGGCCCCGCCACGTCACCGAGATGACCACCGAGGGCACGCGGTTCACCACGGAGGAGGGCGAGGTCCTCACCATCGAACGGGTCGGGGCGGGCACGATCCGCCTGCCCAGCGGGCGCCTGGTGGTCGCGGACCCGGGCTGGCTCGACGCGGACTCGGTGGCGCTCGCCGACGCGGTGCCACCCGGCGAGTACCCGGTGGACGTGTTCCGCGTCGACAAGTGGGGCAGCGTCGCGTGCCGGGTGCGGGTGACGGACGCACCGGTCGCGTCGTGGCACCTCGCGCTGCGCGACGGGGACGACGAACTGGCGCTCGGCGACGGCGAGTTCTACGGCAACCCGGTGGACACCGCCACCATCGGGCTCGTCGACGCCGACGGCGTCTCGGCCTACCAGGAGGCCGAGATCGAGGACGTGCTGAGCCGCGCGTCCGAGCGCGCCTACCGCACGATCTCGGACCCGGAGACCGGCACCGACCTCGTCGTCGTGGCCGGCTGGACCGACGGTGCGTACCCGACCTGGCTCGGCCGCACCGAGGACGGCGCCATCGCCTGCTTCGTCGTGGACTTCATGATCCCGGACGTGGACACCGGCACCCCCGGCTGATCACGGCGGGACTCACGGCCTCGTGCGCCGGTCGACGACCGCGGCCGCGACGATGGCGGCGCCGACGGCCAGCGCGGCCAGGGCGAGCGGGCTCGCGAGCGGTGCCGACAACGCGAGCGCGACGCCCGGGGCGAGGTGCCGGGAACGGCCGCGCCGCCACAGGTCGACCGTGGCGGTCACGAGCGTCACGACCGCGAGCGCCAGCACCGGGGTGAGCACCAGGGAGAAGATCGCGACGTAGCCGTGCGGGTCGTCGTCGGCCACCACGCTGTCGTCGCCGCTGACCAGCCGCACGACCCTGGTCACGGACCAGCCCGCGACGGCGAGCCCGGCGAGGAGCAGACCCCGCCGGGCCGCCATGGGAAGGGCACGCACGGCCGGTGCGCTCTCGTCGGCCATGCCCGCCACGGTAGTGAGCGGATCAGTCCCGCACGGCCAGTTCGCCGAGTTCGGACCAGTCCTGCTGCGGAACCGTGGCGTTGACGATGCGCGGGGTCTCCGCGAGGTGCGGCGGCAGCGTCTCCCGCGCGGCCGCGAAGTGCGCCGACCGGACGTGTTCGCCGCCCGCGTCGTCGTCGCGGAACGCCTCGACCAGCACGTACTCGTTCGGGTCGTCGACGCTGCGGGACCAGTCGAACCACAGGCACCCCGGCTCGGCCCTGGTGGCCTCGGTGAACTCGCGGGTGATCGCGGGCCAGTCGTCCGCGTGCTCCGGCAGGACGCGGAACTTGGCGGTGATGAAGATCATGACGCTCCTTCGGGACGGGGTTGGGCCGGACCGGGCTTCGACAATATGTCGCCGGCGAGACGTCGCGGGGCCGAGGTCCGCACCCGCGCCCGTGACGGCTGCCCTTAGGGTTGGATCTTGGTGGGACCCGACCGGGAGGGGTGTGGATGGCGAGCCAGTTCGGCCCGCTGCTGCGAGGGTTCCGGGTGCGGGCTGGGCTGACGCAGGAGGCGCTGGCCGAGCGGTCGGGTCTCGGCGTGCGCACCGTCCGGCGCCTGGAGACCGGCGACCACACCGACCCGCGCATGGGTACCGTCGACGCGCTGGCCGCCGCGCTCGGGCTCACCCCGGCCGAACGGGTCGACCTCCTCGCCGCCGCCGACAGGCACCCGCCGGTCGTCCCCGTCGAGCAGCCGCGGGCCGACCCGGTGCCCTCGGGGCGGCCCGATCCGCTCGCCGAGGCCGCCGACCGGCTCGCCTACGAACTGCGTGCCCGGCTGCGCCGCGAAGAGGAACAGCGGCAGATCCACGACCCCGTTCCGCTGCCGGTCCGCTGGACCGCCGCGCCCGGCGAGCTCATCGACTCCTGGCTCAACGTCCGGCGGGCCGGACCGGGGGAGTCGGCCGAGCCGGTGCCGCTGGCCGGCGAGCTGGACGACATCGTCGGCGTCTACCGGCGCATCCCCTCCGGGCGGTTGGTGGTGCTCGGCCGCGCGGGCTCCGGCAAGACGATCCTCACCATCCGCTTCGTGCTGGGCATGCTCGACGCGGCCACACCGGCCGACCCGGTGCCGGTGGTCTTCTCCGTCGGCTCGTGGCACCCGGCCACCACCCCGCTGCGGGACTGGCTGATCGCCCAGCTCCTGCGTGACCACCCGGGCCTCGCCGCGCCGGGCCCCGGCGGCGTCACGCTCGCCGCGGCACTCGTGGAGACCGGCCGGATCCTGCCCGTACTGGACGGATTCGACGAGATCGGGCACGGCCTGCACCGCGCCGCGCTCGCCGCGCTGAACACCACGACCCTGCCGCTGGTCGTGACCAGCCGGATCGACGAGTACCGCGCCGCGGTGGCGTCGACCGACGTGCTGACCTCGGCCGGTGCGGTCCTGCTCGGTGACCTGACGGCGGCCGACCTGGCTGACTACCTGCCTCGGACGACCCGCAAACGCCGGGAGACGGGCACGGCGTGGGAACCGGTGCTGGCCGGGGTCCGCGACCACCCGGACGGCGACCTCGCGGCCGTGCTGACCACGCCGCTGATGGTGAGCCTCGCGCGGACCGTCTACAGCGACACGCCCGACCACGACCCGGCCGAACTGCTGGACACCGGCCGTTTCCCCACCGCGGAGGCGATCGAGCGGCACCTGCTCGGCACGGTCGTGCCCGCGGCGTACCGGCAGCCGGGCGGACGCACCCACGACGTGGACCGGGTCGAGCACTGGCTCGGGTTCCTCGCCCACCACCTCGACCGGCTCGGCACCCACGACCTGGCGTGGTGGCAGCTCGGCAACCGGATGCCGGCGTGGCTGCGGATGATGGTGAGCGGGATGGTGCTGGCCCTGGCCGCCGGGATCCTGTCGGCGTGCGTGATCGGCCTCATCCACGCGTTCGGGGTCGGCTCACCGGACGCGGGACTGGGCAACGGGCTGTCCGCCGCGCTGGCCGCCGGGCCCATGGAGGGCCTCGCGGTGGGGCTGACCATCGGGCTCGCGCACGGTGCCGTGCTGGCGTTCGGCGGCACCGTCTTCGCCCCGTCGCGGGTGCGGCTCCAGCTGCGGGGCCGCAGCAGCTCGAGGACGATCTTCCTGCGACGGCTCGCGGTCGGGTGTGCGGTCGGGGCCGGGCTCGGCGCCGGCCTCGGCATCGCGAACGTGCTGGGCGCGACGTTCTGGATCGTGGGCCGCATCGGAACCTCGATCGACGCCACCGTGGGGTTCGGGCTGGCGTTCGGGCTCATCTGGGGCCTGTGCTGGGGCGTGCTGGCGAACTTCGAGGCGCCCGTGGACATCAGCACGGCGGTCAGCCCGGTGAACCTGCTCGGTGTGAACCGCCGCAACGTGGCCGTCCAGTCGGTGGTCTTCGGCCTGGTCACGTGCCTCGGCTACACGGCGACCGTCGCCGTGGTGCACGGGCCGCGGCTGGGGTTGCTGTACGGGTTGTCCTACGGGGTCGCGCTGGGGCTCGCGGTGGGGTTGTGCGTGGCGAGCCTCACCGCCTGGGGGACGTGGTTCCTGTTCGCGCGGGTGTGGCTGCCGCTGAACGGTCGCGTGCCGTGGTCGCTGCCCTCCTTCCTCGAAGACGCGTACCAGCGGGGTGTTCTGCGCAGGTCAGGGGCGGTGTACCAGTTCCGGCACGCGCGTCTGCAGGACCACCTGACGCGGTCGTTCCGCTCGCGCCGCGCTGGATGACCCCCACCCGGACTCGCATGGTCATGCATCACCATGCATAATGACTCTCGTGTCCAAAGTGCTCACCTCGCTCCCTGTCGGCGAACGCGTCGGCATCGCCTTCTCCGGCGGCCTCGACACCTCCGTAGCGGTCGCGTGGATGCGCGAGAAGGGTGCCGTGCCGTGCACCTACACCGCGAACATCGGCCAGTACGACGAGCCCGACATCGACTCCATCCCCGGGCGCGCCGCGGCGTACGGCGCCGAGCTGGGGCGGCTCGTCGACTGCCGGGCCGCGCTGGTCGAGGAAGGTCTCGCCGCGCTCGCGTGCGGTGCGTTCCACATCCGCTCCGGTGGCCGCGTCTACTTCAACACCACACCGCTGGGCCGCGCGGTCACGGGCACCCTGCTGGTACGCAGGATGCTCGAGGACGACGTCCAGATCTGGGGTGACGGGTCCACGTTCAAGGGCAACGACATCGAGCGGTTCTACCGCTACGGGCTGCTCGCGAACCCGTCGCTGCGGATCTACAAGCCGTGGCTCGACGCGGAGTTCGTCGGTGAGCTGGGCGGCCGCAAGGAGATGTCCGAGTGGCTGGAGAGCCGCGGCCTGCCCTACCGCGACAGCACCGAGAAGGCCTACTCCACCGACGCCAACATCTGGGGCGCCACCCACGAGGCGAAGTCGCTGGAACACCTCGACACCGGCATCGAGATCGTCGACCCGATCATGGGCGTCCGCTTCTGGGACGCCGAGGTCGAGATCCTGCCCGAGGACGTCACCATCGGCTTCGAACAGGGCAGGCCGGTCACGATCAACGGCCAGGAGTTCGACTCGGCCGTCGACCTGGTGATGACCGCCAACGCCATCGGCGGCCGCCACGGCATGGGCATGTCCGACCAGATCGAGAACCGTGTGATCGAGGCGAAGAGCCGCGGCATCTACGAAGCGCCGGGCATGGCGCTGCTGCACGCGGCGTACGAGCGCCTGGTGAACGCGATCCACAACGAGGACACCCTGTCGAGCTACCACCACGAGGGCAGGCGGCTGGGCAGGCTCATGTACGAGGGCCGCTGGCTGGACCCGCAGGCCCTGATGCTGCGTGAGGCGCTCCAGCGCTGGGTGGGCACCGCCGTCACCGGCGAGGTCACCCTGCGCCTGCGCCGCGGCGAGGACTACTCGATCATGGACACCACGGGCCCCGCGTTCAGCTACCACCCGGACAAGCTGTCCATGGAACGCACCGAGGACTCGGCCTTCGGTCCGGTGGACCGCATCGGCCAGCTCACCATGCGGAACCTGGACATCGCCGACTCGCGCGCCAAGCTGGAGCAGTACGCGGGCCTTGGCATGGTCGGCAGCGGACACCCGACGCTGATCGGCGCCGCCCAGGCCGCGTCGACGGGCCTGATCGGCGCGATGCCGGAAGGCGGCGCGGAGGTCATCGCGTCCCGCGGGAAGGTCGCGGAGGACGACGAGCTCCTCGACCACGCGGCCATGGAAGCGGGCAACGACTGACGGTTCAGGAAAGGAGGGCCGGGCGGCGGCGGATCGCGAACCACAACCCCGCCGCACCGGCCACCGCCAGCACCGCGTACACGGCGAGCAGGGCCGGGGGAGTGGTCCCGGTCAGCGTGTCGCCCAGCGCGACGGCCGCGGCCGTGCCGGGCAGGCTCCCGACCATGGTGCCCGCCAGGTACGGCCGCGCCCGCACGGACGACAACCCGCACGCGTAGTTCGTCGGCAGGAACGGGATCGCCGGGATGATCCGCAGCGACGCCACCGCCAGCCAGCCGCCGCCGGTCAGTCGTGCGTCCACGGCCCGCACCCGGTCCCGTTCCAGGTACCGCGCGACCAGCCGCCTGCCCACCGACCGCGCGAGCGCGAAGCTCCCCAGCGCGCTGACCGCGGTGGCCGTCAACGCCACCGCCACGCCGACCACCGGACCGAGCAACAGCCCGGACGCCAGCGAGAACACCGTCCGCGGAATGGGCACCATCGTGGCGACCACGTACGCGACGAACAGCAGTACGGGGGCGGCCCATCCCGCGCCCGAGACCCACGACCGCAGCTGTGCCGGGTCGGGCACGGGCAGCACGACGGCCGCGACCACCAACGCCGCGAGCAGCCCGACGGCCACCAAGATCCCCACTCGCGGCACCCGGCCAGTGTAGTCGGCCCAGCGCCCCGTCCACGCGACACTAGTGTCCCGAGTCGAAAGTTCGGCACGCTTCTCGGCGGCCCAGCTTCCCGCTGGCGGCGTTGCCGATCCACCCAAGTACAACCCGGTACGAGGGAGGATCGGCGCCTTGCCAGCGGAAACCTGGATCCGCCGATAAGCGCACCAACTTCCGACTCGGGACACTAGCGCGAGCGGGCCGCCACGAGCTTGGCGTACCGCGCACCGGCCGCGAGCAGCACCAGCCCGGCGACGAGGAACGCCGCCACCCGCGCCATGCCGTCCAACGAGGACAGGTCGAACAGGACGAGCTTGGCGAGCGCGGCGATCACCAGCGACAACCCGGCGACCCGCATGACGCCGGAGTCGATGCCACGCAGCAGGAGCACGAGGGCGCCGACGGTCCACGACACGGTGACGAGCACGTGCCCGAGCAGGAACCCGTCGCGGTCGGGGGAGATCAGCAGCCCGACGGCGACGAGCGCCGCGGTGGAACCGTAGAGGGCGACCAGCCCGGCGGGCACCCAGCCGTGCGGCGTGTGTTCCTCGGCGGAGAGCACCTCGAGCCGGAACCCGGCCCAGCACAGGACGATCACGGCCGCGGCGAGCACGACGCCGGTCAACCCCAGGGACACGGCGGTGCTGGTGTCGAGCACCCACGCGGGCGGCCGGGTGACGAGCGTCGGCCGGACCGGGTACGCGAGCGCGATGACGAACCCGATGAGGCCGAACAGCGCCGCCGGCGCGAGCGCGGCGGCGAGCCGGACGCGCACGGCGAGCACCGCGACGAGCAGCGCCTCGGCGAGGAATGCGATGGCGCGCGCGTCCCCGTCGAACGCGGTGGCGGTGGCCTGCACGATCGCGAGCGACCCGATGCCACCGGCGGACAGGGCGAAGACCGGTCGCATCGCCGTGCGGTGGCCCAGCGCCCAGACGCCGATGAGGAGCGCGCCGACGGCCGCGGGCAGGATCGTCGCGCCGGGGCGGGGGAGCAGCAACGCGGCGAGCATCCCGGGCACGGGCGCGAGGTAGAGGACGATGAGCGCGAACTCCTCGTCCGGCCTGCGCAGCGTGGTGGCGGTCGCGAGCAGGATGACGACCGCGCTGGTCACCCCGGCGAGGACCGCCGTGATGGTCGCGTCCGCCCCGATCTGTCCGGCGAGCCCCACGTTGACCACCGCCGCCACGACGGGCGGCACACCGGCGGCGAGCAGCAGCTGCCCCCACCGCTTGGCGAGCTGGACGGGCGTGGTGCCCGCCAGGAGCACGAGCAGGAAGCACAACAGCAAGGTGTCGAACCCGCCGGTGATCACGGGCGCCGACACCGCACAACACACGACGACGAACACCGCGAACAGCTGCGACCCCCACCGCCCGGCCAGCGCGACGCCACCGGCGGTCACCGCGAGCCCGGCGACGAGCCCACCCCACGCGGGGAGGAACCGGTAGAGCGAGGTCGCGGCCACGACGTCGAGGTAGAGGACGGCGACACCGGTCGCGGCGAGGGCGTAGGCCCCGGTGCGGGCGGCGGGTGTGCGGTGCAGGCGGGTGCCGATCCCGGCGAGCACGAACCCGAGACCGGCGCCGAGCAGCACCCGCGGCAGCGGGCCGAGATAGCCGCGCTGGATGGCGAGGATGAGGAGCAGCACGACCCCGGCGAGGGTGACCACGCCACCGGCCCAGGCGAGGATGCGGCTGCCGGCACCGTCGCGGCTGAGGCGCTCCCAGACCGTGGGGCCGGGGGGTGGCGGCGGCTGGTGCGGCGGATACCAGGGGGTCGGCTGGACGGCGGGCGAGCCGTGCGGACTCGGTGCGGGTTGGGGCCGCGGCACGGCGGGCGTGCTGAGCGGGCTCGGCGCCGGCTGGGGGTGCGGGGCCGTCGGCGTCGGACTCGGTCCTGGTTGGGGGTGCGAGGCGGCCGGGGTGACGGGTGCGGGCCTGGCGGCGGGCGCGTCGGCGACGTTGTCCTGTACCGCCGGTTCGACCTGCAAGGCGTGTAGTTCCGCGCCGATCTCGCGCAGGCGGGCGCCGACGTCGAGCAGTGCGTCGGCTAATCGGGGCAGGGATGCCGATATGTGGTCAGCCATGCGCCTCAGTACATCGTCCGCACCCCGGCCGCCGGATCCGTACGACTACTCAGCCCGACGTCACGATGCGGTCACCGCGCTCGGCGAAATGACGTCGTGCCAGCAGCAGCATCGCTCCCGCACCCACCAGGGCCAGCACCGACAACGCGACGAACGGCAGCGGCCGCGGTGAAGCACAGTGTGGTCACCGCCAGGTACGGCACCAGTACGGCCGCCGGGACGACCAGCGCCAGCGCGCACGCCACGCCCCACACCGCCCACAGCACACCGGACAGTGCCATCACACGCGTACGGGTCAGGGCCCGCACCATCCGCACCGCCGTCGTCTGACCCACGGCGAGCAGGATCGTGTTGCCCGCCAACAGCGGCCCCACGACCCAGTCCGGCGCCGGCAACCCCTCGGCCACGTACACCGGCAGCGCCAGCCCGAGGAACATGCCGCACAGCGCGAACACCGTGTTGGTCGCGATCAGCCCCAGGTAGGGCCGGTCGGCCAGCAGCACCCGGTACCCGCCGTCGGCACGGGCGGCCGGGCGGTCGTGGGTGACCCGCACCAGCAGCACCAGCAGTGCGGCGAGCAGGAACGTGACCGCGTTCGCCGCGACCGCGAGCCGGAACACCGTCGGCGTCCCGATGCCGAGCAGCAGCCCCGACGCCAGCCCGCCGACGCCGAGCCCGGCCGTCTGCGCCATGCCGACCAGGGCGAACCAGCGTTCGGGGGCCTTCCCGTCGCCGTCTCGTTCCGCCAGTTCCGCCACCAGCGAGAACACCGACGACCAGAACACGCGCTGGCCCGCCGCGGTGGCCGTCGCCGCCACCAGCGACGTCACCGGTCCGGTCACCGCGAGGTAGGCGGCGAACCCGGCCGCCTGCAGCAGGTGCGCGGCGACGACCACGGGTTTCGGGCCGAACCGGTCGACGAGGTGACCGGTGACGACCGGCATCGGAAGGCTCGCCGCGGCGGCGACGCTGAGCAGCACGCCGACCGTGGCCAGGTCGATCCTCGGGACCCGGGCGACGTACAGCAGGGACAGCGGCACGAACGTGCCCGTGCCCAGTGCGTCGACGGTCAGCGCCGCGAAGAACGGCACGTTGCGCCCGGCCATCTCGCCCCCCAGCAACTCGCGCGGCACTGGAGTATTCCCGGACGTCCCGGCACGCCCGCCGCCGGGTGGTGCACTATCTAGGGTGTGAGTCCCGAAGATCCGGAGCGGTTGTACGTCGCGTTGGGCCACAACCGCGGTGACTTCCAGTGGGATGCCCCTGCCAACCGCGCGTTGCTCGCCCAGCACCTGCTGTGGTGCCTTGACCAGCGCGAACGCGGGTGGTTGCTGCCCGGCCAGGTGCCCACGGACAACCTCACGATCTTCGCGACGACCTCGCGCGCGGAACTGGAACGGGGGCTGGACCTCGACCCGCTGGTGGTCGCCGGGGTGCGCCGGTACGCGATCACCGGCTGCCAGCACGCCGAACAGACGTGGGTCCCCCAGACACAGGACCCGCACTGGCTGCGGTCCTAGTCCCCGCCGAGACGCTCCACGAGCGCGTCCAGCACGGGCACCTGCCCCTTGACCAGCTTCTCCCGCGCGACCTCGACCGGCAGCCACTCGGCCCGGTCGACCTCGGGGAACTCCTGCGTCCGACCGGACCCGCGCGGCCACTCCAGCTCGAACGTGTTGGACCGGAACCCGGCGAGATCGAAGTCACCCTCGACGGCGAACGTGGTGACCGACTTCCCACCCGACTGCTTGACCGTGCCGAGGGGCACGACCTCCCCGTCCGGCGGCGCCGAGCCCATCTCCTCGGCGAACTCGCGACGCGCGGCGGCGAGCGGTTCCTCGCCGTCGGTGTACTCGCCCTTCGGGATCGACCACGCGCCCGCGTCCTTGCGCGCCCAGAACGGCCCGCCCATGTGTGCGATCAGCACCTCGAGCCCGTCCGCGCCGTGGCGGTACACGAGGAACGCGGCGCTGGTCTTCGGCATGCCGACACCCTAGGGCACCTGACCCGGCACGCCGACGCTCCGTGAGAGGGTCCAGCCATGACTGATCCACAACACCCGTACAGCGACGCGGTGGTCGCCAACGGGCTCGTGTTCGTGTCGGGGTCGCTGCCGCTCGCGGCGGACGGTTCCGTGGTGCCCGGGGGCCGTGCTGCCATGGACGCCGCGATGGCGCAGCTGGAGCAGCGCATGGCGACCGTCGGTGTGGGGCTCGCGGACGTCGTGAAGCTGACCTACTTCGTCACCGACATGGCGCTGCGCGACTTCGCGAACGAGCAGTACATCGAGCTGTGGAACGAGCCGAGGCCCGCGCGCACGGTGGTCGGCGTCGCCGAGCTGCCCCGCGGCGCCGTGGTCGAGATCGACGCGGTCGCCAGGGTCCGGTGACCGGGGCACGGTCCGCGTGGTGAGCCAGTAGCGTGGACCTCCACGTCTCGAAGGTTCCGCTGGGAGGATCGATGGCTGCACCGGGCGAGACCGGCGAGCAGGTCGGCGGTGTGCGGGAGGTCAAGTCGGCGGCGCGCACGCTGGAGCTGCTGGAGCTGCTGGCCGCGCGCCGCAACAAGCCCGCGCGTCTTCGTGAGCTTTCCGAGGCGCTCGGCATGCCGCGCAGCAGCTGCTACGCGGTCCTCCGCACGCTCACCAAGTACGGCTGGGTGCGCACCGACGCGTCCGGCACGCTGTACGGCATCGGCATCCGCGCCCTGCTCGCCGGCACGACGTACCTCGACACCGACCCGTACGTGCGGATCGCGAAGGCGGCGCTCGACCGGCTGGGTGAGCAGCTCGACGAGACCTTCCACCTCGGCAGGCTGTCCGGGGTCGACGTGGTGTACCTGGTGACCCGCGAGTCCGGGCAGTACCTGCGGGCCCACAGCCGCGTCGGCAGGCGCCTGCCCGCGTACTCGACCGCGCTGGGCAAGGCGCTGCTCGCCGAGCTGGACGGCCCTGACCTGCCCGAACACCTCCCGGCCGAGCTGGCGCCGCTCACCGAGCACACGATCACCGACCGCGTCACGCTCGTCGCCGACCTCGCGAAGGCCCGCGACCAGGGCCACGCGGTCGACCGCGAGGAGAACACCACCGGCGTGCAGTGCTTCGCCGTCCCACTGCGCTACGCCGAACCGTCGGCGGATGCCATCAGCTGCTCGGTCCCCCTCGCCCGCCTCACCCCGGCCCGGGAGAACGACATCGTCACCGCGCTGAAGCGAGCCAGAGACCAGATCGAACAAGAAGCAATGGCCCTGGAACTAGGCCAACTGGACCACTGACCCGCGAGTCGCGCGCCAGAACATAACGAGTTGTGTGTTTCTGGGCTAATGTCGCCCTGGCCGCAAAACACAAAACCGACTGAGCCCCCCGCCCCACCCCGAGGTGGTGGGCGGGGGCACCGGG
>NZ_JBITMQ010000002.1:33523-203209 GCF_044466355.1 Actinophytocola sp. NPDC049390 | reverse complement strand
CCCGGCCCGCCCCCCCCCCAAACATATCGCTTGGTTTTTTCCGCCCCCCCCCCCCCCCCCCCCAACCCCACAACTCGGTATGTCCGAGCGCGCGACTCGCGGTGTTCTGGCGCGTGACTCGCGGGGTTGGCTACTCTTGTGTCTGGTGTCTACGTATGTAGACTGCGGGCGTGGTGCTTCGCATTCGGGACGTTCACGTCACGCCCGTCGCGTTCCGGGATCCGCCGCTGCTCAACACGGTCGGCGTGCACGAGCCTTACGCGTTGCGGGCCATCGTCGAGGTGGTCACCGACTCCGGGTTGTCCGGGCTCGGCGAGACCTACGGCGACGCCAAGCACCTCGCCCGCCTGCGTGCCGCCGCGGCGGAGCTGACCGGTGTCGACGTGTGGCACACCCAGGAGATCGCCCGCCGGGTCCGCGGGAGCCTCGCCCGTGGGCATGACAGCGGCGACGGCGGGCACGGCATGAGCGGCATGGTCACCGGCAGCAGCACCGCCGACCGCGTCCTGTCGCCGTTCGAGGTCGCCTGCCTCGACCTCCAGGGCAAGGCCGTCGGCAGGCCCGTGAGCGACCTGCTCGGCGGCGCCGTCCGCGACCGCGTCGACTACAGCGCCTACCTCTTCTACAAGTGGGCGGGCCATCCCGGCGCCGAACCCGACGCGTACGGGGAGGCCCTCGACCCCGACGGGCTCGTCGCGCAGGCCCGGCGTGTCGTGGACGAGTACGGCTTCACCGCGATCAAGCTCAAGGGCGGCGTGTTCCCGCCCGAGGAGGAGATCGCCGCGATCACCGCGCTGCGCAAGGAGTTCCCGGACCACCCACTGCGGCTCGACCCGAACGGCGCGTGGGGTGTGGCCACGTCGATCGCGGTCGCCGAGGAACTGGACGGGGTGCTCGAGTACCTGGAGGACCCGACCACCGGCATCGCCGGCATGGCGCGTGTCGCCCGCGAGTCGCCGATGCCGCTCGCCACCAACATGTGCGTGGTCGCGTTCGAGCACCTGCGGCCTGCCGTCGAGGAGGACGCCGTCCAGGTCATCCTCTCCGACCACCACTTCTGGGGCGGGCTGCGCCGCTCCCAGTCGCTCGCGAACACGTGCGACACGTTCGGGCTGTCGCTGTCGATGCACTCCAACTCGCACCTCGGCATCAGCCTCGCCGCCATGACCCACCTCGCGGCCGCGACCCCCAACCTCACCTACGCCTGCGACACGCACTGGCCGTGGAAGGCCGCCGAGGACGACGTGATCCTGCCCGGGGCGCTGTGGTTCGAGAACGGCGCCGTGCCCGTGCCCACCGGCCCCGGGCTGGGTGTCGAACTGGACCGCGACGCCCTCGCGCGCCTGCACGAGCAGTACCTCGCGTGCGGCATCACCGAACGCGACGACACCGGCTACTACCGCCGCACCCACCCCGACTTCGACCCGACGGCGCCGCGATGGTGAACCTCCTCGTCACCGACCCGCTCGTCGCCGACCACCTCGACGAACCTGCGCCTGCCGCACGTGCCGGGCGCGGGGGGCGACCGGGTGGCGCTCGACGCGCTCGCGCCCGGCGTGACCGTGTGCAACACCTTCCACCACGGCCGGTCCATCGCCGAGCACGTGGTCATGGTGTCGCTGATGACCGGCCGCATGCTTCGCCAGGGCGAGTGGATCTCCGTCGCGGTCGACCCGGACGTGCGGATGAACACCACACTCGCGGGGCCGCACCGTCGGCGTCGTCGGGCTGGGCGAGATCGGCTGCGAGGTCGGGCGCGGCCTGACCGGCCTCGGCATGCGCGCACGAGCCGTTCGCCGCACCCCGGTCGCACCGGCCGGGCTCGCGCTCGACCACGTGGCCGACATGTCCGGACTGGACGAGCTGCTGTCCACATCGGACGTCGTGGTGCTCACCGTGCCCCTGACCGCCGAGACCCGCGGCCCACTCGTCGAACGTGGTGATGACCCCGCACGACTCCGGCCACACCGACGAGACGTTCCGCGGCCGCGCGGCGGGGGCGCCGCTCGTTGACGTGGTCCGTGCGGGCCGCTGATCACCATCAGGCACAATCAGGCCCGTGATCTGGGTGTGGGTGGTCGGCGTCGCGGTGCTTCTGGTGGCCGGGTTCGCCGTCGCGTACCTACCCAGGGTGCGGGCGCGGTCACTGGACAACCGCACCGCGTGGTCGGCCGCCAGAGCCGCCATCGACAGCGCGGCCATCAGCCGCGACGCGGCACCGGACGACGTGCCCGAAGCCGACGACCTGTTCGCCCGCGCGGAGCTGCTCGCCGCGGGCGAGGGAGGGACGGCCGCCGCCAAGGAGGCGACCGCCTGCGCGGAACGCGCCGACCGACTGTGGCGGGAGGCCACCGATGAGTGACCGCCTGCAGCGGCTGCGCTGGGTCTTCCTCGCCGCGGCCGTCGTGATGATCGTCGTGTTCCTGCTGGCACAGCGGCAGACCGTCGACGTCAGCTATGCCCAGTCACCGTCCGGAAAGGACACCGTCGACGAGGGCGACGCGGGGGAGCTGACCGACACCGACCTGCCGTCGACCGGCGAGCTGACCACCATGCTCGACGAGGAACGCATCGTGCGGCTACCGGGCGCCATCGCGTACTGGGACGAGAAGCTCGTGTCCGACGCGCTCGGCGACGCCGACATCCGCATCCTCGTCACCCCGCCCGGCCTGACGGAAAAGCAGCACGACCAGCTCAACGAGGTCGAGAACGCGACCATCCAGGTCGTCGGCACCCAGGTCACCGGCACCCTGTACGGGGCGACCTCCGACGACAACGCGGGCTGGCGCGCGCAGTTCACCACCGGCGACGTCACGAGCCTCCTCATGACCATCATCGCGAGCGAACGCGACCAGGAGCTCCCGGCCGACGTCGACCTGTTCCGCTGGCGCGCACCGACCGCCGCCGAGCTGGCGCCGGTGGTCGCGGACCTGCGTGCCGACCGCCTCCACCGCGCCGACGGCGCGACCCTGACGGCCGTGCCGGACCGTGCGGACACCGCCTTCCCCGACGAGGAACCGCTTTTCGCCGCGTTCCCGCAGCAGCCGCACGGGCAGCCGGTGCCGGAGTACGGCGCCGCGCTCGAGAAGGAGTTCCCCGGCAGGCCGATCGTCGTGATGTACGGCAACTGGGCCGAGTACTACGGCCCGCACGCGGAGTCGTTCTCCGACGTCGTCGCCGCCGGGATGTACAACCGGTTCGCCGACCGGCTCGCCTCCTACGCGTACCCGCAGGACAACGTGCTCGGTGTGTACCTCAACCAGGTCACCGACGTGCGCTACGCCGGACTGTTCGACCGGCCGTTGCCGTACCAGCCGTTCGACCCGCTGCGGGTCGCGTTGCCGGTGCTGCCGTGGCTGTTCGCGTTGTGCGTGCTCGCGTTCCTCGGGTTGTCCGTCCGCAGGGTGCTCGGTCCGGGCGTCGGCCCGCCGCGCACACCGCCCGCCCGGCTCGCCGGGCTGACCACGCTCGCCATCGAGATGTCGGGCCTGTCCCGCGACGCCGCGCTCGCCAGGGCGATCACCAAGCTGGGGGAGGCACGCGCGTCGGTGGCGGACGACCTGCCGTACCGGCACGTCCGGCGGCTGCTCGACAGCGCGGAGTCCGAACTGGACACCGCGGCTCGTGCGCTCGGCCGTGCCGACTACCGGCCGGTGAACTATCTCGCGGGCGGTATCTCGTGAACCGCGTGCGGAAGTTCCTCGCGACCCCGTTCGGGCTCGCCACGGTCGCGTTGCTCGTGCTGGCGGGCTGGGCGTCCTGGACAGCCGGGATCTTCGACGGCGCGGTCGCCCGCGAGGTGCGCACGTCGTCGGTGTACGTGGCGCCGGGCGTGGACGTGGACGAGGCGGCCGCCGAGAAGATCATCGGCAACCGCAGGCTCGTCGTGGTGTTCATGGAGCGGGACGCGGACCTGTCCGAGGGCTGCGACGACGTCTCCGGCGCCGCGGACGGCACACTCGTGCTGCTGCTGAGCCCCGGCGATGACGAGTTCGACACCTACGGGTGCGCGCAGTTCCCCGGTGACGACGACGAGAACTTCGGCAGGGCGTTCGTCGCGGAGACCAGGATCAGCGGGGGAGCGGACCAGTTCACCGACCGGCCGATCGAGGCGCTGCGGGTGATCGCGGTGAACTACGACAGCCTCGTGAAGTCGGGTGCCGTGCCGGACGGGGCACGCACGATCAGCCCGTCGCTGCCCAGGTACCTGATCGCGCTCGCCGCGCTCGCGGCCGTGCTCGGTGGTGCGCTCACGCTGTTCGTGCTCGGTCGCCGGGCGGGCAGGCTCGCCGCGACCCACCGCGCGGAACGCGAGGCCGCGACGGACGAACACAGTGTGCTGAACGCGAAGGCGGCCGTGCTCGCGAAGCACGTCATCGACCTCGACGGGCGCGCCGACAGCCTGGGGAAGGACTTCCGGCGCAAGTACCGGGAGCTGGCCGCCGACTACGCCGAGCTGGCCGCGGACCTCACCGACGGCGAGGTCCAGCCGGAGCTGCGGGAGAAGGTCGACGCGCTCACGAAGCGGGCGGAGCAGCTGGCCGGGACGCGACCGAAGCGCCGCCGCGGGAACTGACGAACGCGGCCGACCTTCCCTTGGCGCTCACCACTTCCGCAGCCCGTCGAACTTGCGCCGGGCACCGATCGCTTGTTTGAGCACGCGCTTCTCCAGGTCTGCCCGGCGAAGCCGGTCCAGCCGCGTGAGCCCCAACGCGGCGGCGACGGCGAGCAGGCCGTCCGCGTCCAGGTTCTGTGCGCGGAGGTACGCGGCGCCCTCCTCCTCGGTCTCGGTCTCGCGCAGGCGCGATGCGATGGCCGCCGCCTCAGCGTCCGGCTTGTCTTCCGGCTTGTCGATCTGAGGTGGAGGTGCGGTGGTCTGCCGCGCCTGACCGTGACCGACCAGGAGGTCGACGAGACGGTCGCGGGTGAGGTGGCTGTAGCGCCGGATGCGCAGCGCCTTCGCCACCGCGTGGAGCTCCCTCCTGGTGAAACCGGTCTCGGCCAGGTAGGTCCGTCGTTCGTCCTCCGATGCCAGTGTCGGCAGGAGACGCGCCACCCGCGACGGATCGCGGGAGGGGACCTGTTCCTCGTCGGCGTGGACGACGGCCAGTCGCACCGTGCCACCGGCGATCGCCCGCAAGGTGGCTTCGTCCTGTCGCGTCAGGAACTCGTACACGCGAGCCTGCAGGGCGGCGAAGCTCGTCAGGTCGTTCACCGGCGACCACCCCCGGACAACGCGAGCGCACCCAGTACTTCGTCGGTCAGCTGGTCGAACTCCCGCACGACCTCGTCCTTCCCGGTGGCGCGCAGCATCGCCGGCACGCCGCTCTCACCCGCGTCGCCGAAGTGGCGAGGACTGTTGCGGACCGTGCTCGCCAGCACGGGAACCCGCGAGTTCACGCGCACCTCCTCGATGTAGGCGTGCTGGGCGAGGGTCACCTGTCGCGCGTAGATCTGGACCATCGTGAAGACGACCCCCAGGAAGCCGGGATCGATCGGCCGGTGACTCCCGGGGCTGCGCTTGTGGTTGACGAAGTCGTTGTACTGCTCCACCAGGCCCGCGCAGTTGCCGACCAGGTAGTCCAGTCCCAGTGTGGAGAGGTAGTCGGCCTTCGCCGGCACGAGGATCTGCTCACTCGCCACGATGGCCGTCTTGGTGACCAGGCCGAAGTTGGGCGCGCAGTCGATGAGCACCAGGTCGTACGCGGTGAACGCGCTGTCCTCGAGCGCACGCCGCAGGCACCCGTGCAAATCGAGGAACTTCCGCATCGACCCCTCGAGAGTCGTGGCGCCGCCCAGCCGGGCGGCCAGCTCGAGATCGATGTCGATGAGCCCCAGGTGAGAGGAGATCAGGTCGAGCCGGCCCGTGGAGCCGGCGAGGGCCCTGTTCACCCGCTCCGGCGTGACGACGAGATCCGCCAGCGAGACATCCCGCCCGGGCACGTCGGCTTCGTACCACTGCTTCACCGTGCGGTTGTCGTTCTTGAGCCGATCGTGCCAGTCGTCGATCGAGAAGAACGAGAACGTCAGGTTCGTCTGCGGATCGAGGTCGAGGAGGAGCACGCGCAGACCACGGCTGGCGGCGACCGCGCCGAGATTCGCCGTGAGGGTCGTCTTCCCCACGCCGCCCTTGTAGTTCATGACCGCCACGACCCGCATACGCCTCTCCCGGTGTCCCGTGCCCGCGTGCTCGTCGATTCCGGTCAGCCGGCTGCCGGCGGGTTGATGCCGCTGACGTGGACGTCCCTGGTGCGGCCGAAGATGTTGTTCATGTTCTCGGACATGTGGCGGTCACCTTTCGGGAGCAACGGATGCGGGCACATCCTGGTCACCGCCCATGGACCGGTCATGCATCAGAGATGGACGCGGGTCCACTCACCAGGCGCTCGCCGACCTCGGCGGCTTCCGGCACACCCATCTCGGTGTACGCGGCGTGCGCGGACTGCCAGTGTGTCCGCGCGGCGACCGGATCGCCCGCGGCGAACAGCGCGTCGGCGAGTCCGTTCTGAGCTCTGGCGAGTTCGTAGCGGCTGTCCACCGCGGTCACCGAGTCGATCAACTGCCGCAGGCAACGCACGGCGTCGGACGCCTTCCCGGCGGCGAGCAGGGTGACCGCCATGTCGTTGGTCGCGGCCAGCAGTCCTTCCCTGCTGCCGATCCGGTCGGCCAGGTCGATGGCCTGCCGGTGATGCGCCAACGCCTCGTCGAACCGTCCTTCCGCGACGAGCAGGACACCGAGATGGCTGAGCACCTTGCACTCGTCAGCCCGGTTGTGCGTCTGCCTCGCCAGGGCGAGTGACTGTTCGTACCGGGCTCGTGCTTCGGTGTCCTTGCCCATCCGCCAGAACGCGGTGCCGAGACCGTCGAGCGCCCGGCATTCACAGAGGTGGTCGCCGATCGACCTGGTCACGGCGAGCGCACGGGTCAAGTTGTCGACGGCGGCGGGGTAGTTCCCCAGCCGCAGTTCGGCGAGGCCGATGTTGCACAACTGGCGTCCGCGGAACGATTCGTTGTTCTTCGCGGCGGCGAACTCCATGGCTCGCCGAAAACAGGGCAACGCGGCACGGTAGTCACCGAGACTGGTCAGCAACAGGCCCACGTTCCCCGACAGGTAGTTGGCGTAGCCGGACTCTCCGGCGGCCGAGAACGCCCTGATCGCCTCCTCCAGGATGACGAGTGACTCGGTGGCCTGCCCCATCTGCCAGTGGGTCATGGCCAGCCCGTTCAGCACGTGCCCTCGTGCGACGCCGGACGCGACCCGCATGGCGTTCCAGTACAGGGCGAGTGCGTCACTCACGTGTACGCGGGC
Organism: Actinophytocola sp. NPDC049390; assembly: GCF_044466355.1. Taxonomy (NCBI): domain Bacteria; kingdom Bacillati; phylum Actinomycetota; class Actinomycetes; order Pseudonocardiales; family Pseudonocardiaceae; genus Actinophytocola; species Actinophytocola sp. NPDC049390. The sequence goes on along the minus strand of NZ_JBITMQ010000002.1, from coordinate 195,900 downwards.
CTCGAAATAGCTCGTCAGCACGCACGCGAGCCACGTCACGTGCTCGTCACGCCCCTCGGCCAGCGCCCACCCGGACGCGACGACGAGGTTGACCCGCTCGGTGTCCAGCCAGGTCATCGCCTCGTCCGCCCCGTCGAACACGAGTCCCGGCACCTCGGAGCCGGGCAGGTCGGCCCACCGGTCCGCCTCGTGGGCGTAACAGGTGACGAGCGCGGCACGGGCGGTGGCCAGCTGGAAGTGGAGCAGCCGGACCGCGGCGGCCCGGCGCACGCGAGGCTGGACGTCCTCCCGGACGCGCTTCTCGGCGAACACCCGGACCAGGTCGTGCAGTTCGTACCGCGACCCGCGGGCGGTGACCACGTTGGCAGCGACCAGGTCGTCGAGTTGTCGGCGGACGACGTCGACGTCGACGCCGGCCAGGACCGCCGCCGCGTGGTCGTCGACATCGCGTCCCGGGTACATGGCGAGCAACCCGAGCAGGACCCGGTCCGGTTCGTCCAGCTCGTCGTACGACGTGCGCAACGCGACTTCGACACCGTCGTCCAGCCGCAACATGGTCCGCAGGTCTGCGAGGCGGTCACGGTGGTCGGCCATCGTCCAGCCACGTGAGGCGGCCAACCGGCGGGCCACCAGCGCGAGGGCCAACGGCAGCCTGCCGACCATCTCGACGATGTCGGCCGCCTCGCCCTGCTCCGCGTCGACGCGCTCGGCGCCGATGCCGTCGCGGAGCAACTCCACCGACTCCTCCGGTGTGAACACGTCCAGCGCCACGTTCCCGGCCGCCGCCAACCCGACGAGGCGGCGCCTGCTGGTGACCAGCACCATGCTGGTCGGAGTGGCGGGCAACAACGGCAGCACCTGGTCGACCGACGCGGCGTTGTCCAGCAGGATCAGCGCGCGCCGTCCGTCAAGCAACCGGCGGAACAGCGCGCTGCGGCCGGCGAGGGTGAGGCAGCCGATCTCGCTACCGGACGCCCCGAGCCTGCGCAGGAAGCCGTCGAGCACCGCGGCCGGGTCCGCGGCGGGCCGATCCGCGTCGAAGCCGCGCAGGTCGACCACCAGCCGCACGTCGGCGAACTGGTTCCGCTCGGCGAGCAGCCGCGCGACCTCGCTGGCGAACCGGGTCTTGCCGACCCCGGCCATGCCGGAGATCACCCAGACCCCGCCCTCGTCCGGCCCGGTCGCCAGCACCTCGCGAAGGTGCGCCTGCCTGCCGACGAACCGGCCGACCCCGGCGGGCAGCTGGTCGGCGACGCCGATCACGGCCGCCTCGGTGGCCTTGCCGGTGATCACCCGGTGCGCCTGCCGCCATTCCGCCGCGACGTCCATGCCGAGCAGGGCCGCCGCGATGTCGACGACCAGTTCGACGTCCATTCGGCTGCGTCCCGGCCGCAGGCAGCGGTACACCGTGTTGTAGGCGGGCAGGTCGGCCGTCCCTCGGGCCGTGCGTAACCGCCGCACCCGCCGGTGCAGTTCCCGAGTGGTCAACCCCGCCCACGCCAGAGCCTGTCTCAGCCGCTGCGCCAAGTCGTCGTACGACCGTGCTCCGACCGGACTCGGCGGTTGTTCCTCCGTCACGGGGTGCTCCCTGAACGACAAGCGGGCAGGGGTTGACCATACTGACCGCGTCACGTCGAGCTGGATCTGACCGTTGACGGGGTGGGCGTGTCGGCGTGCTGTCGGGTCGGTCCTCAGCCGAGGTCGACCGTCGAGCCGAGGCCTTCGTGACGGGCGTGTGCGGCGACCGCGCCGTAGAGCGCCACGTCCAGCACCCCCATGCCGAACGGGTTGAGCACGACGTGCGGCCGGGCCACGCCGCGGCTGGAGTACCGGCCGGTGAGCAGCCCGCCCAGGGTGGCGTCGATCGGTTTCGCCGTGTCGTCGCCAGGGCGGGTGACCAGTCCGTCGCCCATCAGGCGGCCGAGGGGGCGGCGCGGGTTGTCCGCGACCAGGTCGAGGTCGTCCACGTACAGTGCGGCGGCGTCGAGGAACGTCTCGTCCGCGAGGTCGCCAAGCGACACGTTGACCAGCAGCGCGCCGGGCCGCGCCCAGGCCGGGGTCACGTAGCCCTTGTCGGCGGTGGTGGTGAAGACCGCGATCTCACCGGCGGTGACCGCGTCGCGGGCGGTGTCGTGCACCGTCACCACGAGGTCGTCGCGGGCGAGCAGGTCCGCCAGCCGGCGGGCGACGGCCGGGTCGTGGTCGTACAGCGACACCGTGCGCAGGCCGGGCAGTTCGCGGGTCAGCAGTGCCGCGTGCATCCGGCCCTGGGCGCCGCAGCCCACGACGGCGAGCGAGCCGGCACCGGAGTAGCCCGTGGCGGCCACCCCCACCGCGCTCACCGCCGCCGTGCGCACCGCGCTCAGCAGTCCCGCCTCCAGGATCGTCGTGACCCGGGCGGTCTCGGCGTCGAAACACAGGCCCAGCCCGCCGGCGCGTTCCAGGCCCGCCGCCGGGTTGGACACGCTCGCGTTGATGATCTTCATGCCGTGGTGCGGCCCCACCGCGCCCGGCATGCCGATCGACCGGGTGTACGCGCCCTGCGAGTTCTCCCACCGCAGGTAGGCCTCCGCGGGCAGCAGGCTCTCGCCGCGGTCGTGGTCGGCCAGCGTCTGCCGGACGACCGCGACCGGGTCGACGGCCGCCAGGCACCGCCGGACGTCCGCGCGTGACAGCACGGTCACCCGGCCCGCGCCCGCCAGTCCCGTGTCCGCCTGGTCGTACCACGGCTCACGCTGTGTCAATGGTTCGCTCGCAAGCTCGCTCACGCCACGTCCCTGCCCCGGCACCACTCCAGTACCGCCATCGCGCTGTACATCTTGTTCTCCGCCTGCGCGAACGCGATGCTGTCCTGCCCGTCGAGCACCTCGGCGGTGACCTCCTCGCCGCGGTGCGCGGGCAGGTCGTGCATGAACACCGCGTCCGGGCTGGTCCGCCAGATCTCCCGCGTCACCTGGAACGGCGCGAACACCGTGCGCCAGTCCGGGTCCGGCTTGGTCGTGCCCGTCGTCTCCCACCGCGTCGTGTACACGACGTCCGCTGTCGGCAGGTCGGTCATGTCGTGACGTTCCACAAGGGACGCGCCGTGGCGGGCGGCGTGCGCCTGGCCTCGTGCCAGCACCTCGGGGTCGAGGCCGTAGCCGGGCGGGGTGCGCAGGTGCAGCTCGGTGCCGGGGAACCGGGTGAGCGCCAGCGCGAGCGCGGCCGCGGAGTTGTTGCCCTCGCCCAGGTACAGCACCCGCAGCCCGTCGACGCGCCCGAACCGGCGGACCATCGTGGTGAGGTCCGCGAGTGCCTGGGTGGGGTGCTCGTCGGCGGTCATGGCGTTGACCACCGACATGCGCTTCTGGTCGGCCATGGCCCGCAGCTCGGCCGGGTCGCCCGCGGTGCGCACCACGAGCGCGTCGAGCATGGTGGACAGCACCCGGCCGGTGTCCTCGATGGTCTCGCCGGTGTTGATCTGCAGGTCACCCGGCCCGTAGGAGATGATGCGCGCGCCGAGCCGCAGCGCGCCCGAGGAAAACGCCGTGCGGGTGCGCGTGGAGGTCTTGCTGAAGTAGATGCCGACGACCTCACCGGCCAGTGACGTGGCCGCCTGCCGCGGGTCGTCAGCGAGCCGTGCCGCCCTGGCGACGATGGCGCGCAGGTCCTCGTCGGTGAGGTCGTCGAGCGAGATCAGATGACGCATGGTTGCTCCTCACGCACGTCCCCGAAGTGCTCGAACACCCAGGAGTCCGAGTAGATGGTGTCGAGGTACCGGTTGCCGTCGTCGGGGAAGACGAGCACGCACCGGGAACCGGCGGGGATGCGGTCGCGCAGCTTGCGCAGCGCGGACACGGTCGCGCCGGACGACCCACCCGCGAGGATCGCCTCGCGCGCCACCAGCAGGCGGCAGGCACGCACGCATTCCAGGTCGGTGACGTGGACGATCTCGCTGACCGCGCCCACGTCCACCAGCGGCGGCCGCCGGCCGGCGCCGTGCCCCGGGATTCGTCGGTGCTCGGTCGGGGTGTGGAAGATCGCGCTGCCCGCCGCGTCGACCGCGACCAGTTTCGTGGCCAGGCCGTGGTCGCGGATGTAGTCGGCGCAGCCGCGCAGCGTGCCGCCGGTGCTCACCGAGCAGAACAGGTAGTCGAGCCGTCCGTCCAGCGCGGTCACGATCTCGGCCATCGTCTGCTCGTGCGCGGCCGCGTTGAGCGGGTTCTCGTACTGGTTGGGCCAGAACGCGTCCGGCAGCCGCGTCACCAGCTCGCGCACCCTGGCGATCCGCGCGGCGAGCAGGTCGCCGCCCGTCGGGGACACGACCTCCACCGTCGCGCCGTAGGCCCGCAACAGCGCGACCGACTGCGCGGTCGTGCGGGTGTCGACCACGCAGATCAGCTCGAGTCCGAAGTAGGCGCACAGCTGCGCGAGACCGACCCCGAGGTTGCCGGACGTCGACTCCACGACCACCGACCGGCCCGGCACCAGCTCACCGGACCGGATCTTGCCGCGCAGCATGTGCAGCGCGGTGCGGTCCTTGACGCTGCCGCCCGGGTTGAACTTCTCCATCTTCGCGAAGACCCGCACGTCCGCGATCGGCACGACGCGCTCCAGCGCGACCAGCGGGGTGCGGCCGATCGTCGCGAGCACACCGCCCGGCTCACCCGTGTTCAACGGACACCCGCTCTCCCGCCGGGACAGTGGCCGCGACGTTGCCGCCGGACACGACCGCCACGGTCGCGCCGAGCGACTGGCCGGTCAGGTACGCCGCGGTCGCCACCGCGCCGCTGGGCTCGGCGAGCACGCCGAACCGGGCGGACAGGAACTCCTGCGCGGCGACGATGCTGTCCTCGTCGACGGTGACGATGTCGTCCACGAGCACCCTGATGTGCCGCCACGCCGGCTCGCCGAGCACCGGCGCGCGCAGCCCGTCCGCGATGGTGCGGTAGGTCTGCTCGACCGGCCACCGCACCAGCGTGCCCAGCCGCAGTGACTCGGCCGCGTCCCCGGCCAGCGCGGGCTCGACGCCGACGACGCGGGTGGCGGGGGAGACCGCCTTGACCGCGGCGGCGACCCCGGCGAGCAGGCCGCCGTTGCACACCGGCACCAGAACCGTGCGCACGTCCGGCAGGTCAGCCACGATCTCGGCGCCGACCGTGCCGTGCCCGGCGATCACGTCGAGATCGGCGGAGCCGATCACAGTGGCACCGGTGCGGGCCGCCAGCTCCGCGGTGGTGGACTCGCGCAACGCGGGCGGCACCACGACCACGCGGGCGCCGAGTGCGTGCACGGCGTCCACCTTCAACACCGGTGCGGTGTCGGGCAGGACGACCGTGGCGCGCAGGCCGTGCCGTGCCGCCGCGTAGGCCACCGCCCGTCCGTGGTTGCCGGACGACTGGGCGAGGACGTGGTCCGCGGTGAGGCGGGCGACCGCGTTGAACGCGCCGCGTGCCTTGAACGAGCCGGTCCGCTGCCGGTGCTCCGGCTTGAGCCAGAAGCCGTCGCCACCCAGCAGCGGGGTGCGGTGCACGGCGGGCCGGATCCGTTCGGCGGCGGCGCGGATGTCGGCCGCGCCGACGAGGGGCGGCGTCATCGGGCCAGCTCCCGGTCGGCGAGTGCCTGCACGCGGTCGAGGTCGGCGTCGACCTCGGCCGGTGGCGCCGCGTCCGGCAGCAGGTCCTCGATGTCGTGCAGCGGCCGGTACCGCAGGCCGAGCACCCCCCACACCACCAGCACGGCACCGGAGACCACCATCAGCGTGGCGAAGCCGCCGAGCCAGTCGGCGAGCGGGCCCGCGGTCAGGAAACCGAGAGGCTGCATGGCCGTCGCGAGCATGACGTTGATCGCCAGCACCCGTCCCTGCAGCTGCTGACCGACCTTCGTCTGGATGATCGAGAGCCAGTGCGCGTTGCCGATGCTCATGCACGCCAGCCGCACGAACAGGCCGGCCGCGACCACGAGCACCGACGGCCACGCACCCATCAGCGCCACCCCGAGCCCGGAGCCGATGACGAACGCGATCATGCCGGTGGCGCGGCGGACGGTGCCGCCCCAGATCACCACGACGACCGCGCCGACCGCGGCGCCGATCCCGCCGACGGCGCTGACCACCCCCAGCTCACCGGTCGAGCCGATCGACAGGACCAGCGGGGTGAGCCCCACCCACATCACGGCGGTGAAGTAGTTGACCACCGCGAAGTAGCCGATCATCACCAGCAGCGGCTTGCGGCGCACCACGAACTTCCACCCGCCGGTGACCGCCTTCGCGAACGGTTCGGTCTGGGTGAAGAACAACCGGTTCGGGAACCGCACCAGCACCAGGGAGACGACACCGATCGCGAACGTGGCCACGTCGACCACGACGACCGCGGTCAGCCCCGACAGTCCCATGAGGACACCGCCGAGGACGGGCCCGAGGATGGTGCCGAGCCCGGCGCCGATGTCGGCGAGCGCGTTGGCCTGCGGCAGGTACGGCTTCGGCACCAGCTGGGCGATCGCCGCCAGGTAGGCGGGCCGGTGGAACGCCGACGCCACCGACATGACCCCGACGATCGCGCACACCGCCACGAGGTCGAGCCGTCCCAGTGCGACCAGCACGGCGAGCACGGCCATCGCCGCGCCGCTCGTCAGGTCGCAGGCCAGCATGATCCGTCTGCGGTCCACCCGGTCGGCGAGCGCACCGCCGACCGGCGTCAGCAGCATGCTCGGCACGCGGGCGAGCAACACGACCAGCGCGAGGTCGATGACCCGGCCGCTGCGCTGGTAGGCCCACACGCCGAGCGCGAACGCGCTCAGCTCGTTGCCGATCATCGACACGGCCTGGCCGCCCGCGACGGTGTAGAACGCGCGCAGCCCTCGGCGTGCCTCGGGGGCGGCGACCGGGACGTCGTCGACCCGGGGCGGCAGGTCACCGGCGGCCCAGCGGGAGAGCCGGTCCCGCAGCAGGGCGGCGACCTCGGCGGCCTGGTGGCGCAGGAAGTAGTGCCCGGCCCTGGGCAGCACGGCCGGCTCGACCCGGTCGGCGAACGCGCCCCATTCCCGGTACCGCTCCTGGTACAGCTCGGTCGCGGGGTCGCTCGACCCGACGACGCACAGGATCGGCGCCGCGAGCCGGGGACGGTCCGCGGCGTCCGGGTCGAGCGCGCGGCCGAACCAGGCCTGCGCCTGTCCGGCGTCGTGCCGCAGCGCACGCAGCATGGCCGCGCTCGCGGCCTCGTCCATGTCGTCCATGAGGCCGCCGGTCGCCCGCAGCGTGTCCCGGTAGAGCCGGTCGGCCACCCAGCGCTCGCGGGGGAACCGGCGCTGCAGCCACGCCGACACCTTGCCCGGCAGCCTGGCCGCGGGGAAGCTGCCCGCCACGACGACCCCGACGACGTCGCGGCCGTCGGCTTCGAGCCGGGCGGCGAGCGCGGTCGCGACGGCGGAGCCGACACAGTGCCCGTACACCGCGACCGGGCCGGTGACGGTCCGGCCGATCTCGTCGGCGAGCAGGTCCACGACCTCGTCGACGGTGCGGAACGCCTCGTCGGGCCGGGCCACGTCGTGGCCGGGCAGCTCGACGGCGAGTACGTCGACGCCCGGTGCGGCGGCGGCGAGTTCGGTGGCGAGCGGGCCGAAGACGGCAGCGGAGCCACCGCCGTAGGGCACGCAGACCAGCGTCACGTCCGCGGTGCCCGCGCGGGCGGGGGAGAGGCGGTGCAGTAGGCGCCCGTCGTCGGTCCTCTGCCCGGCGTCGAGGTGCGCGGCCAGTTCGCGGACGGTCGGGTGCAGGAACAGGTCGATGACCCGCAGCCGCTCGTCGATCAGCCGGACCGCGCGGACGGCGGTGAAGGAATGCCCGCCGAGCGCGAAGAAGTCGTCGTCCGCGTGGACCTCCGGCACCTCGAGCACCTGCGCCCACACCCGCGCGACGAGTTGCTCGGTCGGGGTTTCCGGTGCGTGGGAACCCGCGACCGGCGCGGCGGCGGGCGCGGCGACCGGGCCTGCGTCGTTGCGGGCCGGGCCGACCGACGCGACCGGTTGGTCCACATCGGACAGCAGGTCGGCCAGCAGTGCCTGGAAGTCGGCGACGATCTCCTCGGCGGTGCCCGCGTCGAACAGGTCGGCCCGGTAGGCGAGGCCGCCGAGGTAGGTGTCGCCGTCGTTGACCAGCACCATGCTGAGGTCGAACTTCACCTTCTCGCCCGCGTCGCGGACGGCGGTCACCTCGACACCGGGGATGGCGGGCGGCGTCGCGGGCTGGTCCAGGACGTTCAGCAGCACCTGGAAGATCGGCGTCGCGGCGACGGACCGCTCCGGCCGCAACCGTTCGATGATCCCTTCGAGCGGTGTCTCGGCGTGCGCGAACGCGCCGAGCACGGTCTCGCGGGACCGTGCGAGCAGCTCCCGCACGGTCGGGTCGCCGCCGAGGTCCGTGCGCAGCACGAGCGTGTTCACGAAACAGCCCACCGTCGCCTCGACACCCGGGTGGTGCCGGCCGGACTCGGGCACGCCGACCGCGACGTCATCGGTCCCGGCGCGGCGGCCGAGCAGTTCCTGCCAGCAGGCGAGGAGCACCATGAACGGCGTCACGCCCACGTCGGCGGCCACGTCCCGGACACGGGCGGTGAGTGCGGCGGGGAGCGCGAACCGGACGTGCCCGCCGGACCAGTCGGCCACCGCCGGCCGGGGCCGGTCGGTCGGCAGCGTGAGCAGCGGCGGCAGCCCGGACAGGCGGTCGCACCACCAGTTCAGGTCCTCGTCGCGGGCCCGGGCGGCCAGCCACGCGGCGTAGTCCGCGTACTGCACGGGCAGGGTCGCGTCCGGTGCCGACCCCGCGAGCCGGGCGGCGTACGCGTCGGCGAGGTCCGTGCCGATGACGCCCCGCGACCAGTTGTCGGTCGCGATGTGGTGCACGGTGAGCGCGAGCACGTGCTCACCGTCGGCGACCCGGAACAGCGTGGCCCGCAGCGGCGGTTCCCGGTCGAGCGCGAACGGCCGCGCAAGCTCCGCCCGGCACGCCGCGTCCACTGCGTCCGCCGCGATGTCCACAATGGATACGGGGACGCGGTCGGCGGGCACCGGCACGGCCACCGGGGTGCCGTCGCGTTCCTCGATGACGCTGCGCAGCACGGTGTGCCGTGCGGCGACGTCCCGTACCGCGAGCGCCATCGCCGCCGCGTCCACCGGTCCACGCAGCCGCAGCACGAGGTCGGCGTGGTAGGCCGAACCCGGTTCGAGCAGTTCGAGGAACCACAGCCGCGCCTGCGCGGACGACAGCGGCGCGGGCGCCTCGGGGTCCGGCCGCACGGGGATGGGCGCGCCACCGAACACTCCGCCGGGGTCCGCGGTCAGCGCGGCGGCGAGGTCGGCCAGCACCGGGTGCTCGAACACCGTGCGCACGGCCACGTCGCGGCGCAGCGCCTCACCGAGCCGTCCGGCAACCCGGACCGCCGCGAAGGAATGGCCGCCCACGGCGAAGAAGTCGTCGTCGGCCGCCACGTCGCCGAGCCCGAGCACCTCACCCCAGACCCGCGCCACGAGCCGCTCGGCCGGGGTCGCCACCGGCCGCCGCACAACGGGCGCGCGTTCGGTCGCGTCGGGCAGCGCGGCCCGGTCGATCTTGCCGTTCGCGTTGAGCGGCAGGCGCTCCAGGACGGTGAGGGAGGTGGGCACCATGTAGTCCGGCAGCCGGTCACGCAGCGTCCGCCGCACGGCCGGGACGGCGAGGCCGACACCCCGCGCCGGCACGAGCCACGCCGCGAGCCTGCGGTCCAGCCCGGCGCCGACCGGGAGCACCACGGCCTCGGCCACCCCGTCGACGTCACGGAGGGCGGCGGTGACCTCACCCAGCTCCACCCGGTGGCCACGCACCTTCACCTGGTCGTCGGCGCGGCCGAGGAACTGCACCGTCCCGTCGGCACGCACCCGCAGCAGGTCGCCGCTGCGGAAGCACCGCACACCGGTGCCCAGTGGGTCCGGCACGAACCGGGCCGCGGTCTGCGTGTCGTCGCCGAGGTAGCCGCGGGTGATCTGCGGTCCGCCGATCACCAGTTCGCCGGTCATCCCCGCGGGCACGACCGCGCCACGCGCGTCGACGAGGTGGCCGACGACGCCGGGCAGCGGCGTGCCGAGCGGCACGTACCCGGTGCGCTCGTGCGACGGGACGGTCGCCACGTCGCACGTCATCGAGATCATCGTGCTCTCGGTGTGCCCGTAGTGGCTCTGCACCCGCAGGCCCGGCCGGGCCGTCTCGACGCGCTCGACGAGCGACCACGGGCACGCCTCACCGGCGAGGATCAGGAGCCGCTCGGGCAGCACGGCGACGAGATCTCCGTGCCGGGCAAGGAGTTCCAGGTGGCTGGGTACGCACTTGAGCACGTCGACCGGGTGCTCGGCCAGGTACCCGGCGAACGACTCCGGGTCCATCGCGGTGTCCCGGTCGACCAGGTGGACGGTGCCGCCGGTGGTCAGCGCGCCGTACACGCAGGTGAGGCCGAAGTCGGCCGCCGGGGTGGAGACGACCGCGAACGACGCACCGGCCACGTCACCGAGCCGGGGCAGCATGCCCGCCAGGTAGTGCGCGACGTTGCGGTGCTCGACCGCGACCCCCTTCGGCGCCCCGGTCGAACCGGATGTGAAGATCACGTGGATCAGGTCGTGCTCCGCGACCGGCACGTCCGGCCGGGTGCCCGGCTGGGCGGTGACCGCGTCGTCGACGGTCGTGACGGTGACATCGGGGGCGGTCACGTCGAGACCGGGTTCGGCCAGCAGGATCCGCGCGCCTCCGGTGGCGAGGATGGCGGCCACCCGTGCCGTCGGGTAGGTGGTGTCCATCGGCAGGTACGCGCCACCGGCCTTCATGATGCCGAGCACCGCGCACGCCACGTCCGTGCCCTGTTCGAGCAGCAGCCCGACCGGCTCGTCGGCCCGCACCCCGAGTGAGAGCAGCCGGTGCGCGATCCGGTTGGCGCGTTCGTCGAGCTGCCGGTAGGTGAGCGCGCCGGTCGCCCCGACCACGGCGACCCGGTCGGGGCAGCGGTCGGCGGTGTCCTCGATCAGCGTGTGCACCGGCCGGAACCCGGACCGTGCCGGTTCCGGTCCTGCCAGCACCGGCGCGGTGACGACCTCGATCGGCACCTCGGCGACCGGGCGGTCGAGGTCGGCGGTGACCCCGTCGACGAGCGTGACGAACCAGCGGGCGATCCGCTCCGCCGTGCCGGCGTCGAACAGGTCGGTGCGGTAGGCCAGCCCACCCGAGTAGCCGTCGCCGTTCCGGGACAGCGCGAGGTTCAGGTCGAACTTGACGCTGCGCACCGGCGGTTCGGTGACCCGGGCGGTGAGACCGGGCAGCTCGGGGGGCCGCGCCTGCTCGTCGAGCACGTTGAGCATGACCTGGAAGACCGGTGAGGCGTCGAGCCCGCGCCGCGGCGCGACCCGCGCCACGATCCGCTCGAACGCCACGTCCGTGTGCGTGAACGCGTCGAGCACCGTGTCCCGGGCGGCGGCGAGCAGCTCGCGGCCCGTGGTCGCCCCGGCCAGGTCGGTGCGCAGCACCAGCGTGTTGACGAAGCAGCCGACGACCTGTTCCGCGTCCGGGTGGTGGCGGCCCGACTCCGGCACACCCACCGGCACGTCGGTGGTCCCGGCCAGCCTGCCGAGCAGTGCCTGCCAGCACGCCAGGAACACCATGAACGGGGTGGCGCCGGTGGTGCGGCCGATCTCCCGCAGCCGCGCGGTCAGCGCCGCGGGCACCACGACGCCGACCTCGGCGCCCTCGTCCCCGGCCACGGCCGGGCGGGGACGGTCGGTAGGCAGCTCCAGCACCGGCGGGAGCCCGGCGAGCCGCGCGCACCACCAGTCCAGGTCGGCGTCGGCGGTGTCCGGCCGGGAACCGTGCCACGCCACCAGGTCCGCGTACTGGAGCGCCGGTGGCGGCGGCACGTCGCGGACGTGCAGGCGGGCGGCGTAGCAGGCGGCGAGGTCGTCGAGCACGACCGCGGCGGACGGGGCGTCCATCGCGATGTGGTGGAACGTCAACGCCAGCACCCGCTTCTCGGCGGTGACCCGGAACAGCACGGCCCGCATCGGTGGCGCGTCGTCGAGCGCGAACGGCCGGGCGGCCTCGGCGGCCACCTCGGCGTCCAGCTCCGCCGCCGTGACGTCCACAGTGGACACCGGGACGACGGGTCCCGCGCACCGCATGGGCTCGCCGTCGACCTCCCGGTACACGCCGCGGAGCACGTCGTGCCGGTCGGCGACGTCACGGACCGCGGCCAGCAACGCGGTGTCGTCGGCGTGCCCGGTCAGTTCGAGCACGAGCGGCAGGTTGTAGGCGTGGCCGCCAGGTTCGAAGCGGGCCAGGAACCACAGCCTGGCCTGCGCGGACGACAGCGGCACCGGTCTCCCGTCGCGGGGGAGGCGGGGGATGGCGGGCTCCGCGACGGGAACGTCGCCACGCAGTGCGGCGGCGGCACGGCCGGCGAGCAACTCGCGCATGCGTTGCTGTGCGGGGGTGACCAGCGAGTCCGTCATGCCGTGCTCCCCGTCGATACGGCGTCGTCCGCCAGGGCGGTCATCGCGATCCGTTCGAGTTCCGCCGCGAACTCCCGCAGCACCGGCCGGTCGAACAGGCACCGCACCGGGACGGAGAAACCGAGCGCCTCGCCGAGGCGGCCGACGACCTTGGTCGCGGCGAGCGAATGCCCGCCGAGCCCGAAGAAGTCGTCCAGGGCGCCGACCTGCTCGCGGCCGAGCACCCCGGCCCAGGTGACCGCGACGAGTTCCTCGAGCGGCGACGCGGGCGGGTCGTCCGGCCGCGCCGGTGCCGCCGGTGCGGGGAGTGCGGCGCGGTCCACCTTGCCGGTCGCGGTGGCGGGGAACGCGTCGAGCGCCACCCACCGGTGGGGCACCGCGTAGTCGGGCAACCGTTCACGCAGCGACGTCCCGACCGCCGCGATGTCCACAGTGGACGGCGTGAGGTAGCCGACGAGGTGTGGTTCGCCGTCGGTGCGCACGACGACCACCGCGTCGGTCACCCCGGCCGTGGTGCGCAGCACATGTTCCACCTCGCCGAGTTCCACCCGGTTGCCGCGGATCTTGACCTGGTGGTCGGCGCGGCCGTGGAACTCCAGCTCGCCGTCGGCGCGCCAGCGGACCAGGTCGCCGGAGCGGTAGCAGCGGCCGCCGTGCGACGGGTCGGTGCCGAACGCCGCCGCGGTCAGCTCCGGCCGGTCCCGGTAGCCGGGCGTCACGCCCGCGCCGCCGATGCACAGTTCGCCGACCGCGCCGGGCAGCGCGGTCTGACCGAACGGGTCGACCACGGTGAGGAGCGTGCCGCCGAGGGGTCGCCCGATCGGCACCGGCCGGTCGGCCGCCAGGTCGGCGGTGGTCACCAGGTGTGTGGTCGCGGTGATGGTGGTCTCCGTGGGGCCGTAGCAGTTGCGCAGGCTCGCGACGCGGGCGGTGATCTGCCGCGCCAGGGCGACGTCGAGTGCTTCGCCGCCGGAGAGCACGTGCAGTCCGGGCAGGTCGGGCAGTCCGGCGGCGACGAGCATCCGCAACGTGGTCGGTGTCGGGTTGAACCGGGTCGCACCGGTCGCGACGAGCCGTTGAACGAGCGCGTGCCCGTCGACGGCACAGTCCCGGTCGGCGATCGCGCAGTGCGCGCCCGAGGTGAGCGTCGTCCAGAGTTCGCCGGTGGCCGTGTCGAACACGAGCGGCGCGACCGCCAGCCACGTGTCGGTGGGCCGTACGCCGGTCACCTCGCGGAACGCGTGGACCAGCGCGGCGAGGTTCCTGTGCGTGACCGCGACGCCCTTCGGGCTGCCGGTCGACCCGGAGGTGTAGAGCACGTAGGCGAGGTCGTCCAGGCTCGGCTCCCGCGGCGGACGTGTGTCCGTGGCGGGAGCGTCGAGGTCCACGACGGTCAGGTGCGGCAGCGCGGCGCGGGCCACGGCCAGCGCCTGGCCGCGGGCCGCGACGACCCGGATCCCGGCGTCGGCCGCGAGTGCCGCGATCCGGCCCGCGGGATGCCCGGGGTCCAGCGGCAGGTACGCGCCACCTGCCCGCCACACGGCGAGCAGCCCGGCGGGCAGGTACTCGTCGCGCGGCAGGCACACGCCGACCACGTCACCGGTGGCGACACCCGCGGCGAGCAGGCCGCGAGCGCCCTGAGCCGACCACGCCGCCAGGTCGGCATAGGACAGTCGCCCGGCGGGCGAGGACGTCGCCACCGCGCCGGGTGGTTGCGCGAGCACGTCGGCGACCACGGTTCGCATGGCGGGCAAGGGTTTCCCGGTACCCCAGGCGAACAGCACGGCACGTTCGCCGTCGTCCAGGATGTCCAGTGTGGACAGTGCGGCGTCCGGGTCGGCGGTGAGCCGGTCCAGGAGGGTGCCGTACCAGCGGACCCAGCGGTCGATCGTGGTCCGGTCGAACAGGTCGGTGCGGAACACGAGCCTGCCCGCGTACCCAGTGCCGGTGTCACTGAGGTCCAGGTTCAGGTCGTACAGCGCGGTGGCGACGGGCTGCGGCAGCACCGTCACGGCCAGGTCGCCGAGCGACGCGGTCGCCTGCTCGTCCAGGACGTTCATCATCACCTGGCACACCGGGGTGCTCGCCGGGTCCCGCTCCGGTGCGAGCCTGCGCACCACCTCGTCGAACGGCACGTCGGCGTGGGCGAACGCGTCGAGGACGGTGCCACGGGCCCTGCCCACCAGGTCGCGGCCGGACCCGAGGCCGGTCAGGTCGGCGCGGACGGCCACGGTGTTGACGAAGAAGCCGACCATCCCGGCCAGTTCGGCGGCGCGGCGACCGCCGTGTGGCACGGCGACCGCGAGGTCGGTCACCCCGGCCAGTCGCGCGAGCAGCAGCTGCCAGGCCGCGAGCAGCACCGTGAACGGGGTGGTCCCGGCGGCGGCCGCCAGTGCGCGGACCCGGTCCGAGACGGCCGAGGACAGGCGCACCGGGACCTCGTCCGCCGACCAGTCGGCGACGGCCGGGCGGGTCCGGTCGGTCGGCAGCCGCAGCGCGGGCAGGTCCGCGAGCCGCCGCTCCCACCAGTCGAGGCCCGCGGTCAGGTCCTGCTCGCGTTCCCACTCGGCGTGGTCGGCGTACTGGAGCGCCGGTGGCGACGGCCAGTCGTCGGGCTCCGCGCGGTAGTACCGGTCCACTTCGGACAACAGGAGTCGTTGGGACACCGCGTCGGTGGCGATGTGGTGACAGGTGAGTGCCAGCACGTGGTGGTCCGGTGCGAGCCGGAACAGGACCGCACGCAGCGGTGGCGCCGCGTGAAGCGTGAAGGGCCGCCGGACCTCGGCCGCCACCGCCGAGGCCAGGTCCGGTTCCGCGATGTCCACCGTGTGCACGGGGACGGCGTCGGCCGGCCCGAGGAGCGCGACCGGTTCCCCGTCGATCTCGGTGAACCGGCTGCGCAGCACGTGGTGGCGCGCCGTGAGCGCGTGGACCGCGCGGTAGAGCCGCGACTCGTCCAGCACGCCCCGGATCCGCAGCACGGTGGGGGAGTTGTAGGCGGCGCTGTCCGGGTCGAGCTTCGCCGCGAACCACAGCATGCGCTGCGCCGACGACAGCGGCGCGGGTGCGGTGGGGTCTGGGCGGGCGACGAGCGGGCGGTCGGTGTGGGCGGCGCTCTCGGCGATCCGTGTCGTGAAGTCGGCGAGCACCGGGTGGTCGAACAGCGTGCGCACCGTGGTCCGGCGGCCGAGCCGTGCGTGCAGGAGGCCAACGACGCGGGTCGCCGCCAGCGACCGGCCGCCGAGCGCGAAGAAGTCGCTGTCCGGACCGAGTTCCTCGTCGAGCTCCAGGCACTCCCGCCACACCCGCGCGACCGCTGCTTCCGCGTCCGACAGCGGTGCGGCCACGGCCGGGCGGGCGACGGGCACGGCCGGGAGGGCGCGCCGGTCGAGCTTTCCGTTGGGCAGCAGGGGAAGTCCGTCCAGCGTGTGCCACGCGCTCGGCACCATGTAGGCGGGCAGGAGCCGCCGGACCTGCCGCTCGACGGCCGCCGCGTCGACGGTCGCGGGCGCGAGGTACCCGACCACGTGGGCGTCCACGCCGTCCTCGGCCACCGTCACGGCCGCGTCGTCCACCCCCGGCAGTCCGCGCAGCACCGACTCGACCTCGCCCAGCTCGAACCGGTTGCCCCGCACCTTCACCTGGCCGTCGGCACGGCCGACGAACTCCAGCGTCGCATCCGGCCGCCACCGGACCAGGTCACCGGTGCGGTAGCAGCGCTCGCCCGGCCGCACCGGGTCGGCGACGAACGCGGCCGCGGTCAGCTCGGGACGCGCCCGGTAGCCGGCCGCGACACCGGCGCCACCGATCCACAGCTCACCGATCGCCCCGCGCGGCGCGAGCCGGCCCGCCTCGTCCACCACGTACAGCCAGGCACCCGGTGTCGGCGCACCGATCGGGACGCGTTCCCCGTCGGTACCGGTCACCCGGTGCGCGGTCGCCGCGACCGTGGCCTCCGTCGGGCCGTAGCCGTTCCACAGCTCACCGACCAGCGGCCGGGCCCGCGCGGCGAGGTCGGGGTCGAGCACCTCGCCACCGAGCAGCAGCCGCAGCGCGGGATCACCAGCCCAGCCCGCGGCGAGCAGCATCCGCAGGCTCGTGGGTGTCAGATCGACGACCGTGACACCGCTCCGCGCGATCCGCCTCGCGAGCTGGTGGCCGTCGACGGCGCTGTCGCGGTCGGCGACGACGCACCGCGCACCGGTCGCGAGCGGCCACCACAGTTCCTCGGCGGACACGTCGAACGCGAGCGGCGCGAGCGCGAGCATCGCGTCGGCGCGCGTCATGCCGGGGAGGTGCGCCCGCGAGCGGACGAACGCGTGCAGGTTCGCGTGGCTGATCTCGACACCCTTGGGCCGCCCGGTCGACCCGGATGTGAACAGCACGTAGGCGAGCGCGTCGCCCTCGGGCAGCACCGGCTCGAACGGCACCCCGTCGCTGCGGTCGACGCCGATCACCCGCAGCCCCTGCACCGCGTCGGCGACGGCCGTCGCCACCGGCTGGGCGTCGCCGCGGGTGAGCACGACCCGCAGACCCGCCTCACCCGCGAGCTGGGTGAGCCGCGCGACTGGCTGCTCGGTGTCGAGCGGCAGGTACACCGCACCCGCCCGCCACACGGCGAGCAGCGCGGCGGGCAGGAACTCGTCGCGCGGCAGGCACACCCCGACCGTGTCCCCGGCCGCCACCCCGGACGCGACGAGCACTCGCGCGATCCGGTCGGCGTGGTGTACCAGTTGCGCGTACGTCAGCTGACCGTCCGCGCAGGACACCGCGACCGCGTCCGGTGTCCGCGACGCGTTGCGCCACACCGCGTCCGGCACGCCGCGCGCGTCGTCGGCGCGCAGTGCGGGACCGGTGCCCCACCTCGTCAACTCGGCGCGTTCCCCGTCCGCCAACAGGTCCAGTGTGGACAGTGTGGTGTCCGGTGCCGTCGCGGCGGTGTGCAGCAGGTGGAGCAGGGTGTCGGTGAACCAGCGGGCGCGGGCGGGGGAGAGGCGCGCCGGGTCGTGCTCGACGATCAGCTCGACGCCATCGACGCCGGTGTTCACGAACACCGTCAGCGGGTTGTGGCTACCGCCGGTCGGCAGCTCGCCGAGCAGGTCCAACCGGCTGTCCGGTCCGTGCGCCGACAGCGGAAGACCGTCGGGTTGCACCGCGATCGACACGGGCGTGAGCGACACCCCGGCGGGGCGGTCGCCGCCCCACAGCCCGGCGAGGTCATCGGCGGGCAGGCCCCGGTGGTCGATGGCGCGCACCGCCGTGGTCATGGCCGCGCGCAGCAGGTGCCGGAACGACGTGTCCGCGTCGATCCGTAATCGGACCGGTAACACGTCGACCAGCGGTCCGACGGTGTGCTCGAGTTCCGGCAGGTCCCGCTGCGCGGCCGCCATTCCCAGCAGCACGTCCTGGCCACGAACCAGCTCGCCGACGAGCAACCCCAGCGCCGACAGGTACACCGCGAACGGCGTCACCCCGGTGGCTTCGGCGAGCGCACGCACCGCGGACCCCAGCGAGGCGGGCAGTGGCCTGCTGATCCGCTGTCCCTCGAACCGCTGCGCGGCGCGGTCGAACAGCGCGTCCGGCGGGGTCGCCCCGGCCAGCTCGGCCGACCAGTACGCCGCGAGCCGGTCCCGCTCACCGGGTAGCTCCGCGAGCGCCCGCTCTCGCAGCGCCACCGCACCGACCTGCGCGAAGGACGCCGCCGGTGCACCGACCAGCTCCGCCATGAGCACGCCGATGGACGCGCCGTCGGTGGCGATGTGGTCGGACACGACGACCAGGTCGGCCACGTCGTCGGCGAGCCGGAGCAGCGTGATCCGCAGCAGCGGCGTGTCGGCCGTGAGGTCGAACGAGTACCGCGCGGCGGCGTCGGCCAGTTCCCCGGCTCGGCGGTCCGCGTCGGCGAGCCCGCGCAGGTCGTGCACGTCCACCGGTACCCGTGTCGGCGGGCCCACCACCATGACCGGTTCGCCGCCGCGTTCGCCGATCGTGCTGCGCAGTACCTCGTGCCGTGCGACGACCGCGTCCGCGGCCTCCCGCAGCGTGGACTCCGTCGCGTGGCCGCGCAGCCGCAGCCGCCACGCGACGGTCGTCGCGGTGCCGGTCGAGCCGAGCTGGGCGAGTGTCCACAGGTCCCGCTGCGTGCCGGTGAGCGGGTAGGTCCCACGGTCCGGGTGTGCCTCCAGCGTCACCGACGGCGCCGCGGCCGGGGCGTGCGCGAGCCGTCCGGCGACCGCCGCCACCGTGCCGTCCGCGAGGAACTCCGCCAGCGTCACCGCCCGGCCGGTGGTCTCCCGCAGCCGCATGACCGCACGCGCCGCGGCCAGCGAGTGCCCGCCAGACTCGGAGAACCGGTCGTGCGCACCGATCCGCGGCAGGCCGAACGCGGCCGCGACCACCTCGGCGACCAGCCGCTCGGTCTCGGTGCGCGGGGCTGCGTACTCGGTGCCCTCGCGGTCGAACACCCACGCCGCCAGCGCCGCGCGATCCGCCTTTCCGGTGGTGCCGAGCGGGATCGCGTCGAGCACGGCGATCCGGGACGGCACCAGGTGCGCGGGCAGCCGTGACCGCAGCCAGGCCAACAGGTCCGGTTCGGACACCGGGGCCCCGGCCGGTTCGACGAACCCGACGAGCCTGCGTTCCCCGTGCTCGTCGGCGGGCGCGAGCACCACGGCGTTGCCGACGGCCGGGTGGGTCAGCAGGGCCGCCTGGACCTGTCCCGGTTCGATCCGGAACCCACGCACCTTCACCTGGTCGTCGGCGCGACCGACGAAGTGGTAGTCGCCGTCGTGGCGCCGGACGAGGTCACCGGTGCGGTAGTGCCGGACACCGAGGGCGTCGACCACGAACCTCTCGGCGGTCAGCTCCGGCCGCCCCAGGTACCCCCGGGTCACGAGCGCACCGCTGACCCACAGCTCACCGACCTCGTCGTCGCCGAGCGCACGGCCATCGGCGTCCCGTACCGAGAACGCGGCACCGGGCAGCGGGGTGCCGATCGGCGGGTCGTCCGACCCGTCCCGGGCGACCTCGTGGCACGAGCAGTTCACCGTCGCCTCGGTCGGGCCGTAACAGTTCACGATCCGCCGCACGCCCTCGTTGGCGTAGAGCCGGTCGACGAGCGACCGGTGCAGCGCCTCACCGGCGATGGCGACGGTCCGCACCGAACGCGGCAGCGGGGTCCGCGCGAGCACCGCCAGCACGGACGGCACGCCCTGCACGAACGTCACCTCGTCCCGCGCGGCCAGCCCGGGCAGCGCGAGCAGGTTCTCGGCGAGCACCAGGCTCCCGCCGGTCACCAGCGGCGGGAACAACTCGGCCACGGACGCGTCGAAGCAGACCGACGCGGCGGCGAGCACCCCTCGTAGCTCGTCGTCGCCGTAGGTCGCGGTCGCCCATGCCAGCAACGCGAGCACGTTGCGGTGCTCGACCTGGACACCTTTCGGTCTGCCGGTGGAGCCGGACGTGTAGATCACGTACGCGAGATCCGTGCCTGCGCCCGGCACCTCCGGAGCGGTCGTGCGGTCGTGGTCGACGTCGCCGACGGCCAGCACGGGCACGCCGGCGTCCGCGAGCGCGGCGGGATCCGGTTCGTCCGCGACCACCAGCGACAGCCCGGAGTCCGCGACGATCGCCGCGCCGTGCGCCGGGGGAGCGGCCGGGTCCAGCGGCACGTACGCGCATCCCGCCTTCAGCACCCCGAGCAGCGCGGGTACCAGCCGCGGGCCGCGGCGCAGGCACACACCGACCAGGTCACCACGTGTCACCCCGTCGCGGAGCAGGGCGTGCGCGACCGCGTTGGCGGCCTCGTCCAGACGGGCGTAGCTCATGCGCTCGTCACCCGCGACGAGCGCACAGCGGTGGGGTGTCCTTTTCGCCTGTTCCTCGAACGCCTCGTGTACCCGGTCGAACCTATCCAGATCTGCCCGCAACCCGCTGAACCTCTCACCCCACGCCTGGACGGACCTCGACTGACGGTCCAATTTGGGCATGCTAAAGCCGTGTGATGCCGGAGATACCGTGGTTCGGCGACGACTTTGATCGAAGTTGTTCGAAAACGCCGACCCGGAACCGGCGGCTCACAGGCCGGTGATGAGGGAGTCGTCGATGTCGTGCCGGAGGTTGTTGTGGACGGTGACGACGCCGGGGGTGCGCTGGGCGGTCCAGCACACGCTGTCGGCGGTGCTGCGCAGGCGGAGCTTTCCGGTCAGGGTGACGACACCGCCGGTGACCTGGATGGTGACCTTGCCGACCTCGTAGGCGGGGACGCGGATGTCGCGTTCGAGGTCGGCCTGGACGTCGAGGTCGCTGCGGAGGAGCAGCGGTAGCACATGGCACCGGGTGACGGTGCCGATGAGGATTCCGTGTGTGTCCACGACGTACACGTCACCGACGTCGGCGAGCGCGTGCAGGGCGGCGGCGACCGGGGTGTCCTCGGCGACGGTCGGGGCGGGTGTGGACATGAGGTGGGTCGCGTTGATCCCGGGTGCCTTGCGCCAGCGGGCTCGGCAGCCCGCGCCTGCCAGCAGCGGCAGGTAGTCGGTGCCGCCGTGGTACTCGAGTTTGGTCAGGGTGTCGACGTCGGTCACCACCCCGATCGGATGGCCGGTGAGGTCGATGACGGGGAGCGCGTGGAGGTCGTGGGCGAGCATGGTGCCGACGAGCTCCCGGAACGGGGTGTCGGGCACGACGGTGACCACCTGCCGGGTCATCAGATCCGCCACCGTCGGCTCGCGCATCAGACACTCCCTACGGACACCCGACGCATGCCCTTTCGCACTTGCTAAGATTAGCAAGTGCTGAACAGTGGGTCCATGGTCTGCGCGGGAGAGGGGTGCCGATGAGCCTGCCTCTTTACCAACTGAAGGCGGAGTTCTTCAAGACGTTGGGGCATCCCGCCCGGATCCGGGTGCTGGAGCTGCTGAGCCAGCGCGAGCACGCGGTCTCCGAGATGTTGCCGGAGGTGGGGATCGAGGCGGCCAATCTCTCGCAGCACCTGGCGGTGTTGCGTCGCGCGGGGCTGGTGACCACGCGCAAGGAGGGCTCGACCGTCTTCTACTCGCTGACCAGCCCGGTCGTGGCGGAGCTGCTGGCGGTGGCGCGGCGGATCCTGACCGAGGTGCTGTCCGGGCAGGTCGAGCTGCTGGCGGACCTGCGCACGCCGGACTCCGGCGCGGCGCGCACCAGGCGGGCGGCCTCGGGCGGGTAGCCGGCCGCGGTCGTCCCGCCGATTCCTGGCTTGTCGCCCGGCGGGAGGGCCGCTCCTCGTTCTCCAGGCCGGACGAACAGAGTTGTGGAGCAGGGTGTGCTGAGTTTGTGGCGCAGGATCCGTGGCGTTGGGCGGGTGGCCGAGCCCGCGCCGCCGCGGCCGGACGGCGGTCCGGTCACCGAACTGGGTGGTTCGGTTCAGGTGCGGCACGTGGACGCGGGGTCGTGCAACGGCTGCGAGGTGGAGATCGGTTCCGCGTTCGGGCCGGTGTACGACGCCGAACGCTACGGCGTGCGGCAGGTCGCCTCGCCACGCCACGCGGACGCGCTGGTGGTGACCGGCCCGGTGACCCGGAACATGGCGGAGCCGTTGCGCCGGACCTACGACGCGGTGCCGGGCCCGAAGCTGGTGGTGGCGGTGGGGGACTGCGCGCGGAACTGCGGTGTCTTCGCGGGCGCGTACGGGGTGGTCGGCGCGGTGCGGGACATCGTGCCGGTCGACGTCGAGATCGCCGGATGCCCGCCGCGACCGGAGGCGGTCGTCGAGGGCCTGCGGAAGCTGACCGGCCGATGAACGTCGCGGCGACGGGCCTCGGTGTCGCCGTGGCCGTGGGGGTGGCGACCGCGCTGGCCGGCCTGGTGGCCCCTGCCAGGGCACGGTCGGCGGTGGTGGGCGCGGGGACCGCGGTGAGCGGCGCGGCGGGGGCGGTGGCCGGGGTCGTGGCCGTGTCGGGCGGGTCGTTCTCGGTGGCGTTGCCGTGGTTGCTGCCGCTGTCCGGGACGACCTTCACGCTCGACGCCCTCGGCGGGCTGTTCGTCGCGGTCACCGGTGCCGTCGCGGTCGCCGCCGGTGTCTACGGCATCTCCTACGCCAGGTCCCACGGCCTCGCCGCACGTCCCGTGCAGTCGGTGTTCCCGCTGTTCGTGGTGACCATGCTGCTGGTGCCCGCGGCCGGGAGCGTCGCCACGTTCCTCGTGTGCTGGGAGCTGATGGCGCTCACCTCACTGCTGCTCGTGGTGGCCCAGCACCGGCGCGGGGCCGAGGTGGCGCGGGCGGGACGCTGGTACGCGGTGATGACCCACCTCGGCTTCGTGACGATCCTCATCGGACTGATGGTGTTCGTCGCGCACGCCGGTGGTGACTCGTTCGAGGCGCTGCGTGCTGCGGATCCGCCGCGTGACCTGGTGTTCGTGTTGACGCTGGCCGGGTTCGCGTCGAAGGCGGGGATCCTGCCGCTGCACGCGTGGTTGCCGAGGGCCCACCCGGAGGCGCCGAGTCACGTGTCCGCGCTGATGTCGGCGGCGATGGTCAACCTCGGCGTGTACGGGCTGGTGCGTGTCGGGTTCGACCTGCTCGGCGGCGGACCGCGCTGGTGGTGGCTGCTCGTGCTGGCCCTTGGCGCGGTCTCGGCGGTGCACGGGATCCTGCAGGCGGTCACCAGTTCCGACCTCAAACGGCTGCTGGGCCAGTCCACTACGGAGAACATGGGGCTGGTGCTGGTGGGCGTTGGTGCCGCCGGGCTGTTCGCCACCTCCGGTGACCGGGTGCTGTCCGGGTTGGCGCTGGCGGCGGCGCTGCTGCACGTGGTCAACCACGCCGCCTTCAAGACGTTGTTGTTCCTGGCCGCCGGATCGGTGCTGCACGCGACCGGTACTCGTGACCTCGACGCGTTGGGCGGGCTGCGGCCGGGGATGCCGGTGACCACGGCCGCGTTCGGCTTGGGCGCGCTGGCCGCGTCGGCGTTGCCGCCGGGCACGGCGTTCGTGTCGGAGTGGTTGCTGCTGCAGGCGCTGGTCCACGGACCGTCCGGCGGGGGCACGGTGGCGACGGTCGCGATGCCGGTCGCGGTGGCGGCCGTCGCGCTCACCGCGGGCCTCGCGGTCGCGACGTTCGTGAAGGCGTTCGGGGTCGGTTTCCTCGCCAGGCCACGGAGTCCGGCCGCGGCGCGGGCGCACGAGAGCCCCGCCAGCATGCTCGCCGGGATGGGCCTGGCCGGGCTCGCGTGCGTGGTGCTGGCGGTGTTGCCGACGGTCGTGCTGCCCGGCGTCGGCGCGGCGCTCGGTCCCGCTCTCGGCACCGGGGACGTCGCGGTGTCCGGGCTGGTGACCATGCGGCTGACCGGCATCGTGGGTTCGTTGTCGCCGTTGCTGCTCACGGTCGCGCTCGTCGCCGGTGGTGTCGTGGTCGTCGGCGGTGTGCGGGCGGCCGCGACACGGCGCGCGAGGCGTGCGGCCCGGTTGTGGGACTGCGGCGGTGGCCCGCTGTCGGCACGCATGGAGTACACCGCGACGTCGTTCGCCGAGCCCCTGCAGCGAGTGTTCGACGACGTGCTGCGACCGGAGACCGATGTGGACGTCAGCCACCACGAGGAGTCCCGGTACCTGGTGCGGGCAGTGCGGTACCGGCAGAAGGTGCCCGACCGGATCGAACGCAGGCTGTACGAGCCGGTGCTCACGGCGGTGACGGCGTGGGGAAGGGCGGGCAGGAGGCTCGCGACCGGGAGCGTGCACCGCTACCTCGGGTACGGCTTCTACACGGTGTGTGGTGTGTTGCTCCTGCTGGCGGTGACGTGGTGAGCGGACTGGGGATCGCTGGTGGGATCGTGCAGCCGGTGCTGATCGTGGCCGGGTCGCCGTTGCTGGTCGGGGTGATGCGGCAGGTCCGGGCGAGGCTCGAGGGCCGGGCAGGTGCGGGTGTGTGGCAGCCGTGGCGGGACCTGCGCAAGTTGTTCCGCAAGGAGCGGGTGTCGCCGCGCGGGACCAGTGAGGTGTACCGCGTCGCGCCGCTGGTGTTGGTCGCCACGACCGTCGTGGTCGCGGTGGTCGGGCCGTTCGTGACCGTGGAACCGGCGATCGGGCCGGTGGCGGACCTGTTCGCGGTGGTGGCGTTGCTGGCGTTGGGCGCGGTGGCGCTGGCGCTGGCCGGGATCGACACCGGGACCGCGTTCGGCGGGATGGGCGCCAGCCGTGAGATGACCATCCTGGCCCTCGTGGAACCGACGCTGTTGGTGGCGATCTTCGCGCTGTCCGCGCGGGTCGGCTCCACCAACCTCGGGGCTGTCGTCTCGGCGACGCTCCACGACCCGGCCCGGGTGATCTCCCCGGCGAGCCTGCTCGCCGCCGTCGCGCTGGTCATCGTGATCATCGCGGAGACCGGTCGGCTGCCGGTGGACAACCCCTCGACGCACCTCGAGCTGACGATGGTGCACGAGGCCATGGTGCTCGAGTACGCCGGACCGGACCTCGCGCTGGTCGAGCTGGCCTCGGCGATGCGGCTGTCCGTGTTCCTGTGCCTGCTCGCGAACCTGTTCCTGCCGTGGGGCGTCGCCACCACGGCGGCGCCGCTCGCACTGCTGGTGGGTGTGCTGGCGCTGGTGGTCAAGGTCGGGGTGCTGGGGACGGCGCTGGCCGCGGGCGAGGTGTTCGTGGCGAAGCTGCGTTTGTTCCGGGTGCCGGAGCTGCTGGCCGGGTCGTTCCTGCTGTCGCTGCTGGCCGTCACGGCCGCGTTCTTCCTGACGTGAGGTGACCGTGAGCCAGTCGTTGTACGTGCAGCTGCTGTACCTGGCGTGCGGCGGGTTGCTGCTGACGTCGGTGCTGGTGCTGTGGCGGCGTGAGCTTTCCGTGCTCATCCGGGTGTTCGCCGTGCAGGGCCTCGCGTTGGCGGCGCTGGTCGCGGTGCTCGCCGCACACGAGGGCTCCGGGGAGTTGTGGGCGGTCGCCGCCGGCGTCCTCGTGCTGCGGGCCTGCGTGCTGCCGTACCTGGTGCGGCGGGCGCTGGCCAGTGCGGGACCGGCACGGCGGGAGGTCCGCCCGGTGGTGAACGTCGCCACGTCGCTGCTGGTCGCGGCGGCGTTGACGTTGCTGGCGTACGCGGTGTGCGAGCCGTTGCTGGCGCTGGCGCCGTCACCGTCCGGCCACGCGATCCCCGTGGGGGTGACGGTGGCGCTGATCGGGTTCTTCGTGCTGGTCACCCGGCGCCACGCGCTGTCCCAGCTGGTCGGTTTCCTGTTGCTGGACAACGGGATCACCGCGGTCGGGTTCCTCACCACGGCCGGGGTCGGGCTGGTCGTCGAGCTGGGGGTGTCGCTGGACGTGCTGCTGGCGGTGCTGGTCCTGCAGGTGCTCACCACCCGGATGCGGGAGACCTTCGGCGACACCGATCTCGACGAGCTCCGGGAGTTGCACGACTGATGACCGTGTTCATGCTCGCCCCGATGGTCGTGCCGGTGCTCGGCGCGCTCGGCTTCGCGGTGCTCGGCCGGCGCGCCGCGACGGCCTGGCTGGGCGCGGTGAGCGCGGGGCTGGTGCTGGCGGCCGCGGTCGGCGCGGCGGTCGTGGTGGTCGACGACGGCGCGCACACCGGTATGGCCGGGCTCGTGCGAATGGACGCGCTGTCGGCGTTCATGCTCGTCGTGATCGGTGCCGTGGCGTTGCTCGCGACGCTGGCGACGCCCGCGTACCTGCGGGCCGAGATCGAGGCGGGCCGGGCGACCGAACGGACCGCGCAACGGCACGGTGTGCTCGTCCAGCTGTTCCTCGCCGCGATGGCACTCGCCGTGCTGGCCGCCAACCTCGGTGTGCTGTGGGTGGCGATCGAGGCCACCACGATCGTCACCGCGTTCCTCGTCGGTCAGCGCCGAACCCGGGAGTCCGTCGAGGCGGCGTGGAAGTACGTGGTGATCTGCTCGGCGGGCATCGCGCTCGCGTTGCTGGGGACCATCCTGCTCAACTTCGCCGCCTCCCACGCCCCCGGTGGTGCTGGGCTGGACCTGTCCGCGCTCACCACCCACGCGGCCGGTCTCGACCCGGGCGTCACCCGGATCGCGGTGGCGCTGCTGATCATCGGGTTCGGCACCAAGGCGGGGCTCGCGCCACTGCACGCGTGGCTCCCCGACGCGCACTCCCAGGCCCCCGCACCGGTGTCCGCACTGATGTCCGGTGTGCTGCTCTCGGTGGCGTTCTACGCGATCCTGCGGGTCAAGGTCATCGCCGACGTCGCGCTCGGCACCGGGTTCACCCGCACGTTGCTCGCCGTGATGGCGCTCGCGTCGCTGCTGCTCGCCGCGTCGCTGCTGCTCGCCCAGCGGGACTACAAGCGGATGCTGGCCTACTCCAGCATCGAACACCTCGGTCTGGTCGCCCTCGGCGCGGCCATCGGCACCCCGCTCGCCATCGCCGCGGTGCTGCTGCACATCGTCGGCCACGGACTGGCCAAGGCGGTGTTGTTCCTCGGCGCGGGACGGGTCCTGCAGGTCACCCGCACGAGCCGGATCGGCGGCGTGCGTGGCCTGGCAGCCCGCCACCCCGTGCTCGCGGGCTGCGTGGGCACGGGGGTGCTCGCGCTGATCGGCCTGCCCCCGTTCAGCCTGTTCGCCAGCGAACTGGGCATCGCACGCGCCGGGTTCACCGCAGGACTCGGCTGGCTGACGGCCGCCGCGCTCGCCCTCGTGCTGGTGATCGCGGCGGCGCTGGTCGTGCACACGAGCCGCATGCTGCTCGGCACCCCGTCGGACGGTCCGGGCGCGGCGACGGCGCCCGCTCGGCTGCCCAGGTCGGTCGCCGTCGCGCTCGTGGGTGGCCTGCTGGCGTGCGCCGCGCTGGGCGTCACCGCGGAACCGCTGTCCACCCTGCTGCACGCCGCCACCGACATCCTGACGGGGACGCCATGACCACCCGCACCGTGACCCCGGCGGAACTGCCGGAACAGGCCGAATCCCTGCTGGACAACGGATACCGGGTCGCGCTGGTGGCCGGGCACCACGATGTGGACGACCGGCTGCGTGCCGTGTACCTGTTCACGGCGGCCGACCCCGATCGGCGTGTCGAGCTCCACGTGCCGCTCGACCGGTCGGCGCCTCGGGTGCCCAGCCTGGCCGGGCTGTCGTTCCCGGCGGGCCGGTTCGAGCGGGAGATGCACGACCTGTTCGGCGTCGTGCCCACCGGCCACCCCCAGCCGGCCAGGCTGGTCCGCCACTTCCACTGGCCGAAGGGCTGGCACCCGATGCTCGCCGACGCGGGTGAACCGCCGGAGTTCGGCGACGTCGACGGTCCCTATCCGTTCAGGACGGTCGAGGGCGACGGCGTGTACGAGATCCCGGTCGGCCCGGTGCACGCCGGCATGATCGGTCCCGGCCACTTCCGGTTCTCCGTGGTGGGGGAGACCATCCTCAACCTCAAGGCCCGCCTGTGGTTCGTCCATAGGGGAGTGGAGAAGTTGTTCCAGGGCCGGCGCCCGGACGACGCGGTCGAAGTGGCCGAGCGCGTCAGCGGCGACACCTCGGTCGGGCACACACTCGCCTTCTGCCAGGCGGTCGAGGACGCCCTGCGGCTCACGATCCCAGCGAACGTCCAGCGCCTGCGCGGGGTGCTACTGGAACTGGAACGGCTCTACAACCACGTCACCGACATCGGTGCCCTGTGCAACGACGTGGGTTACGGCATCCTCAACAACCACGCGCAGCACGTCCGCGAGCAGTTGTTGCGTGTCAACGACTCCGTCACCGGACACCGCCTCATGCGCGGGGCCCTCCGCCCCGGCCGCACGGCCGTACACGCACTGCCCGACCCCGGTCGGCTCGCGGCCATCGGCGACGACATCGCCGAGATCGTCGCCATCGCACTCGGTAACACCATCGTCGCCGACCGGTTCGCCGGCACCGCCGTCCTCACCCGCCGACAGGCCACCGACCTGGGCACACTCGGCTACGTGGCGCGCGCCAGCGGACTGACCACCGATGCCCGCCACGACCACCCGTCACTGCCCGACGTCGTCGCCCGCGCCGAACACGCGACGACCGACGGCGACGTGCTGTCCCGCTTCCTCGTCCGCGCCGGGGAAGCCACCCACTCCATCAACCTGATCACCAGCCTGGTCGAGTCCCTGGACGGCGACACCGGCCGGTTCACCGGCACGGCGACGCCCTCATCCGATACGGGTGATTTCCGGTCGGGTGTCGGCATCGTCGAGGGCTGGCGCGGCACCATCGTCCACCGCGTCGAACTGGGTCCCGGCGGCACCCTCAGCCGCGTCAAGATCGTCGACCCCAGCTTCTTCAACTGGCCTGCTCTGCCCGTCGCGCTGGCCGACACGATCGTCCCCGACTTCCCGCTGACCAACAAGAGCTTCAACCTCTCCTACGCGGGCAACGACCTCTGACCGCAAGGGTGGGCTTCCGCACTCGCACTAGCTATCAAGTATCTGTTATATAGATGTCCGATTATTGCCTGAGATGGGAGGCGAGGACGGCGGCGGTTCGCGCGCCGTAGGGGAAAGCGCGCAGGGGAGGGGAGAGCCTGGGTCGCGCGACGGTGAGTGGTGGTCGATGTTCGCCGATGGCGTGGGCGACCGGAGGCGGTCGGCGTACGAGAAGTGACGGCGCCGGGCGGGGCGATCGCTCGCGGTTCCCGGCCGGTGAGATCGCCGTGCTGCGCCTGTCCCCTTGTCTACAATCATCTACTATTAGCTATAAAGATGTCCAATTATTGTGCGGCCTCCGCACCGGACACACCACACTCACTCCTACTCAAAACAGCAGGGAAGGGGAGGGGTCAGACGAACTGTTGCACCAGCAGGATCGTGGCGCCCGCCAGGGCGAGGGTCATCGCGGCGACGCGGGTGTGGTGGACGTCGAGGTGTTTGCCGATCGGGCGGGCGAGTAGGACGCCGAGTGCGGCGGCGGGGGCGAGGAACAATGCGTACCGCAGGTTGTGCAGGTCGACGGACCCGGAGATGGTGAGTGCGGTGAGGCTCATGGCGGAGCCGACGAGGAAGAAGGCGCCCATCGTGCTGCGCAGCCGGGGGCCTGCGAACTGCTGCCACATCATGGCCATCGGGGGGCCGCCGATGGAGGTGGCGGTGCCCATGAGTCCGGACATGGCGCCCGCGACGACGACGGCTTTGCGGGTGGGGCGTGGTCGGAAGCCCCAGACGGTGGCGAGTACGCCGAACACGACCATGGCGACGACGAGGAACGCGAGTGGTCGGGCGGGCAGTAGTGCGACGAGTGCGGCGCCGGCGAGTGTGCCGGGGACGCGGCCGGTGAGTGCCCATCCGGCGCCGCGGAGGTCGAGGTGTGTGCCGTCCTGGACGAGTACGGCGGAGGTGATGCCCACTGCCAGCAGCAGGTTCACGACGGGGACGAGTGTGGGTTCCACGACGGCGAGGACGGGTGCGGCGATGAGGCCGAGCCCGAACCCGATGGAGACCTGCAGGAGGGAGCCGAGTAGTACGACGGCGTTGAGTAGCAGGAATCCCCAGATGCTCACAGTGGATGGTGGCACAGTCCACTGTGCCCGTTGTCGCTTGCCGCCGGTGGGGGTGAGGGTGGAGACGGGTTTGTCGCAGACGATGAGGTCGGGGTTGAGTGCGCGGGCGCTGCTGATGCGTTGGCGTTGGCCGTCGGAGAACTCGCCGGGGTAGCGGTCGGTGTCGCTTGCGTGGAGGCCGAGGAGTGCGGAAGACGGTCGGGCGACGCGATAGGTCGTGTCTATGCATGCGTGCTCGGTCTTCATCTGTAGACGGTGGCCGTAAGGGTGCTGTCGGGAGGCGTCAAGGGGTGTGGTCGGTGAGCCGCAGGAGTGAGTCGAGTGCGGGGTTGGTGTGCGCGGAGCGCCAGACGCAGTGGGTTTCGACGATGTCGGGGCGGAGTCCGGCGATCTCGGTGAAGGCGAGGTTGGGCAGGCGCAGGCGGGCGGCGGAGCGGGGGACGAGGCCGACGCCGATGCCGGCGTCGACGAGTGCGAGGAGGCTGTGGACCTGCCCGACCTGTTGCACGTAGCGGGGTTCGACGCCGGCGCCGTGGAAGCAGCTGATCACGAGTTCGTGCAGGTAGCGGGCGGTGATGGGGGCGTAGTTGACGACGTTGTGGCGGCCGATGTCGACCAGTGCGGGTGGGCGGCCGAGTTCGGCGAGGGCGTGGTCGCGTGGGCAGGCGAGGACGAGGCTCTCGGTGTGTACGCGGCGGGTCGACAGGATTTCGGAGGCGGGTACGCCGCGGGCGAGGCCGACGTGGATGTCGCCGGCGAGGAGTGCGTCGACCTGGTCGCGGGACACCATCTCGGTGAGGGTCAGTTCGACGGCGGGAAGGTGTTGGGCGATGGTGCGGATCCAGGTGCCGAGCACGGTGAGCGCGGAGATCGCGGTGAACCCGATCCGCAGTGTGCCGGCGGTGCCGCGGGCGGCGTTGCGTGCGGTGATCGGTGCGGCGGCGGCGAGGGAGAGCATGCGTCTGGCTTCGGGGAGGAACGCCTGGCCTGCGGGGGTGAGCAGTACCGCGCGGGGGGTTCTGACGAGTAGTTCCACTTCGAGTGCGCGTTCGAGCTTCTGCACCTGGCGCGACAGCGGTGGCTGGGTGATGCGCAGGCGGGCGGCGGCGCGGCCGAAGTTGCCTTCCTCGGCGACGGCGACGAACCCGCGGAGTTGCTCGAGCGTGAACGACATGCCGGAAAGGTATCGGAAGATGCGCTCTTGGACTTAGACAGGTATCGCTTGGGGTCATACGCTCGGAAGCATGACCCTCAGTCCGGAATCCCTGCGCGACACACTCGGCACCGGGTTGCTGTCGTTCCCCGTCACGCACGCCACGGCGGACCTGACCTTCGACGAGGGCGCCTACCGTGAGCACGTCGCGTGGCAGTCCTCGTACGCCGCGGCGGGCCTGTTCGCGGCGGGCGGGACCGGCGAGTTCTTCTCGCTGACGCCGGACGAGGTCGCGCGGGTGGTCCGGGCCGCGGTCGCGTCCGCGGGTGACACGCCGGTGCTCGCGCCTGCCGGGTACGGCACCGCGCAGGCGGTGGAGATGGCGCGGGACGCCGAGGCGGCGGGCGCCGCGGGCGTCCTGCTGCTGCCGCCCTACCTGACCGAGGCGCCGCAGGAGGGCCTGTTCGAGCATGTCAGGGCGGTGTGCGCGGCGACGTCGCTCGGTGTGATCGTCTACCACCGCGCCAACGGCAAGCTCACCTACGACACCACCGCGCGGCTGGTGGAGGGGTGCCCGAACCTCGTCGGGTTCAAGGACGGCGTCGGTAACGTCGACCTGATGACCAAGGTGTACGCGCGGCTGGGGGACCGGCTGTTGTCGATCGGGGGCCTGCCGACCGCGGAGACCTACGCGCTGCCGTACCTGGAGATGGGTGTCACCACCTACTCGTCGGCCATCTACAACTTCGCGCCGGCCTGGGCGCTGGAGTTCTACGCCGCCGTCCGGGCCCGCGACGCGGCGGCCGTGTACCGCGAGCTGGACGAGTTCGTGCTGCCCTACATCGAGATCCGGGACCGGCGCGCCGGGTACGCCGTGTCGATCGTGAAGGCCGGGCTGCGTGCCGTCGGCCGTGACCCCGGCCCGGTGCGCCCGCCGTTGACCGACCTGACCGGCGACGAGTTCGACGAGCTGAAGACTCTGGTGGAGAAGGTGAGCCTGGCATGACCGCCACACTGGCGCTGACCGGATCGATGCTGATCGGTGCCGCCGACGTGCGGGGGAGCGCCGGTGAGGTCCGGGGTGTGAACCCGGCGACCGGCGAGACGCTCGAACCCTCCTACGGGCTCGGGGACGGCGCCGACGTGGACCGTGCGGTCGCGCTGGCGTGGGAGGCGTTCGGTCCCTACCGCGCGACGTCTCTGGCGGCCCGGTCGGCGTTCCTGACCACGGTCGCGGACAACATCGACGCGCTCGGCGACACCCTCGTCGCCCGTGTGCATGCCGAGACCGGTATCCCCGAGGTGCGCGTGCGCGGTGAGCTGGCTCGCACCACCGGCCAGTTGCGGCTGTTCGCGTCCGTGGTCGCGGACGGCCGGTTCCTCGGCGCCCGCCTCGACACCCCGGATCCCGACCGTGCCCCGCTGCCCAAGCCTGACCTGCGGCAGCGGAAGATCCCGCTCGGCCCGGTCGCGGTGTTCTCCGCCTCCAACTTCCCGCTCGCGTTCTCCGTCGCCGGTGGCGACACGGCGTCCGCGTTCGCTGCGGGCGCGCCTGTGGTCGTGAAGGCCCACAGCGCCCACCCCGGCACGTCCGAGCTGGTCGGTCGTGCGATCCGGGCCGCGGTCGCCGAGCACGGGTTGCCCGAGGGCACTTTCTCGTTGCTGTTCGGCGGCGGCCGCGGCCTGGGCACCGCGCTCGTCGCGCACCCCAGGATCGCCGCGGTCGGGTTCACCGGTTCCCGCTCCGGCGGTCTCGCGCTCGTCGCGGCCGCCGCGTCCCGGCCCGTGCCGATCCCCGTGTACGCGGAGATGTCGTCGGTGAACCCGGTGATCCTGCTGCCCGGTGCGCTCGCCGAGCGGGGCGCGTCGCTGGGTACCGCGTTCGTCACGTCCCTCACCACGTCCGCGGGCCAGCTGTGCACCAACCCCGGTCTCGTGTTCGCGCTGGGTGACGCGACCGAGTTCGTCGCGGCCGCGGGTGCGGCGGTCGGCGCCGCTCCGGGCGCGGCGATGCTGAACGCGAACATCCAGCGGTCCTATGTGGAGGGTGTGGATCGGTTGGCGTCGGCCGAGAACGTCACCGAGGTCGCCGCGGGCGGCGTCGACGGGTCGATCGGTGTGTGCGGGCAGGCCCGCCTGTTCGCCACCGACGGCGACACCTTCCTCGCCGGGCACGCGTTGCAGGACGAGGTGTTCGGCGCCGCGTCACTCGTCGTCCGCGTCCGTGACGTCGCCCAGCTGGCACGGATCCTCGACACCCTCGAGGGCCAGCTGACCGCGACCGTGCACGCCGCCGCGTCCGACCAGGACACCGCCGCCGCGCTCCTGCCCCGCCTGGAGCTGCTCGCCGGTCGGGTCCTGTTCGGCGGCTGGCCCACCGGTGTCGAGGTCGGGCACGCGGTGGTCCACGGCGGACCGTTCCCCGCCACCGCCAACCCCGCCACCACCTCTGTCGGGACGCTCGCCGTCGAACGGTGGCTGCGGCCCGTGTCCTACCAGAACATCCCGGACGCGCTGCTCCCTGACGAGCTGCGCGAGGACAACCCGCTCGGTGTGCCGAGGCTGCGGGACGGGGCCGCCGAGTGACGCCCCCGGTCGTCTCCGGCTACCGGGTCGTCCCGGTCGCGGGCCAGGACAGCATGCTGCTCAACCTGTCCGGTGCGCACGGCCCCTACTTCACCCGCAACCTGTTGATCCTCACCGACACCGACGGCAACACCGGTGTCGGTGAGGTGCCCGGCGGTCCCGCGATCACCGACACCCTCACCGAGGCCCGTGACCTCGTCGTCGGCGCGAAGATCGGCGACCACAACGCGGTGCTCGCCGCCGTGCGGGACCGGTTCGGGACGTTGGACGCGGCCGGACGCGGGTCGCAGACGTTCGACCTGCGTGTGACCGTCCACGTCCGCACCGCCATCGAAGCCGCCATGCTCGACCTGCTCGGCCGTCACCTCGACGTGCCCGTGGCGGCGCTGCTCGGCGAGGGAGGGCAACGTGACCGCGTCCGCGTCCTGGGCTATCTGTTCTTCGTCGGCGACCGCCGGAAGACCGACCTGGGCTATCGGGCGGGGGAGGGCGACGACTGGTTCGGTGTCCGCGACCGCGAGGCGCTCGACGCCGCCGGGATCGTCGCCCAGGCCGAGGCCGCGCAGGCCCGCTACGGGTTCACCGATTTCAAACTCAAGGGTGGTGTGCTGTCCGGCGCGCGGGAGGTGGAGGTGATGCGGGTCCTCGCCGCCCGTTTCCCCGACGCCGGCCTCACGCTCGACCCCAACGGCGGCTGGCCGCTCGTCGACGCCATCGGCCATGGCCACGCGTTGCGGGACGTGCTCGCCTACGTCGAGGACCCGTGCGGCGCCGAGGACGGATATTCCGGGCGCGAGACCCTCGCCGAGTTCCGCCGGGCCACGGGGCTGCGCACCGCCACCAACATGGTCGCCACCGACTGGCGCCAGCTCGGGCACGCCGTGCGGCAGTCCGCCGTGGACATCCCGCTCGCCGACCCGCACTTCTGGACCATGCGGGGCTCGGTGCGGGTCGCGCAGCTGTGCCAGGCGTGGGGCCTCACCTGGGGTTCGCACTCCAACAACCACTTCGATGTCTCGCTCGCGATGTTCACCCACGTCGCCGCCGCCGCACCCGGCGACATCACCGCCGTCGACACCCACTGGATCTGGCAGGACGGGCAACGGCTCACCACCGACCCGATCCGGATCGTCGACGGGCACCTCGCGGTGCCGGACGCGCCCGGACTCGGCGTGACGATCGACCTCGACCAGGTCGACGCCGCCCACGACCTGTACCGGAGGGAGGCGCTCGGCGTCCGCGACGACGCCGTCGCCATGCGGTACCTCGTGCCAGGATGGCGGTTCGACCCGAAACGACCCGCGTTGGAGACCGCGTGACCGTGCTGCAGGCCTGCCCGCTGCTGCCCTCGCTCGAGGAGAACCTGCGGGCCACCTACAAGATCGTGGACCAGCCCGGCGACGACGTGGTCGCCGCCATCACCTCCTCCCGGTACGGCGTCACCAACGAGCAGATCGACGCCATGCCGTCCCTGCGGGCGATCGTCCACTTCGGAGTCGGCTACGAGACCACCGACGTCGCCTACGCCCGCTCCCGCGGCATCGTCGTGTCCAACACCCCCGACGTGCTCACCGACTGCGTCGCCGACCTCGCCGTCGGCGGCATGATCGACGTGCTGCGCGGGCTCACCGCCGCCGACCGGTTCGTCCGCCGCGGCGACTGGCGACGCGGACAGTTCCCGCTCGCCACCAAGGTCACCGGCCGCCGCGTCGGCATCCTGGGTCTCGGCCGCATCGGCCGGGCGATCGCCCACCGGCTCACCGCGTTCGACGCCGACCTGAGCTACCACTCACGACACCGGGTATCCGACGTGCCCTACCGGTACGCCGACTCCCCGGTCGCGCTCGCGGCCCAAGCCGAGGTGCTGGTGGTGGCCACCTCGGGCGGCCCGGCCACCGCGGGCCTCGTGTCCGCGGACGTGTTGACCGCCCTCGGGCCCGCCGGGTACCTCGTGAACGTCGCGCGGGGCAGCGTCGTCGACGAACCCGCGCTGGTGGCCGCGGTGACCACCGGCGGCATCGCGGGCGCCGCGCTCGACGTGTTCGCCGACGAACCGACTGTGCCGGAACCGTTGCTCGGTCTGGACAACGTCGTGCTGCTCCCGCACATCGCCAGCGCCACCACGGAAACCCGCGAAGCCATGGGCGACCTGGCGTTCGGCAACCTGCGGCGGTTCCTGACCGACGGCACCCTGCTCACACCGGTGCCGTAACCACCACCGCGGCCGCCAGCAGGAGGAACCCGAGCGGCAACCCGATCATCCGGTCCCCGACCCGCAGGTGGGTGAGGATCGCGAGGAGGAAGAACACCACCAGTCCGGCCGCGGCCGCCACCGCGAACCACGGCCGCGCCAACCCCGCGAGCAGCCCGGCGACCGCGACCGCCTTCGGCACCCCCAACCACGGCAGGAGCCGCGTCGGCACCCCCACCCGCGCCATCCCGACCCGGATCCGCTCCAACCGAAGGAAATCGGCGACCGCGGAAAACGTGTTGGCCGCGGCCGCCGCCACCAGCAACGCGATGTGCAGGCCGGTCATCGGAACAGCTCCGCGTGGTCGGCCACCCACTCGGCGAACGTGCGTGCCGGGCGGCCCAGCACCGCCGCCACGTCCCCGCTCACGGCCGCCGGCCTGCCGTTCTCCCGCTCGTAGCGCGCCATCAGCGCCGCCGCGAACTCCGGGCGCTGCCCGTGCGCCACCATCCCGGCCGCCGCGGCCGACGCCGGCACCGGCACGAACCGCAGCTCCCGGCCCAGCACCCGCCCGATCGTCGCCACCAACTGCTCGTGGGTCAGCGACTCCGGGCCCGTCAGCACCAGCGTCCGGCCCACCAGGTCGTCGTCGACCAGCGCGCGCGCCGCCACCGCCGCCAGGTCACGCGGATCCACCGGCGCCTCCGCCGCGGCCGGGAACGGCGCCCGGACCACGTCACCGGCACGCACCTGCGGGGCCCACGACCACGCCGTGTTGATCGCGAAGTACCCCGCGCGCAGGCTCACCCACTCCAGACCGCTGTCCACCGCGGCCGCCTCCACCTCCTTGTTGCGGTCGCCGTTGGCGCGGGACGGCTGCTCGTCGAGCGGATCGTCGACGTTCGTGGCCGACAGCACCACCACCCGCCGCACCCCGGCCTCCTTCGCCCTGGCCAGCAGCGCCGCGGCCGAAAGACCCACCGCGCGCGGGTGGAGGAACACCGCGGTGACGCCGCCGACGTCGGGCTCGGTGACCGACCCGGGCAGCCGGGACGGGTCACGTGTCACGGCACGGACCGGGTGGCCACGCAGCTCCGCCAGCAGCGGGCGGCAGACGGTGCCGGTCGCTCCGGTGATCAAGAACATCAGCACTCCTTACGGAATCGAGATTGTATGGAAATCATACTACGTTGGGTGTCGATCGACCGGGGGCGTGTTCGTGTAGGGGATGGCCGAACCGCTGCGGGAGGATCACCGCCATGAAGCAGTACCTGCTGAGCATCTACCAGCCAGAAGGCGCACCCGAGCCCGAAGTCCTGGCGCCGGTCATGCGGGACCTGGACGCGCTCAACCAGGAAATGCGCGACGCGGGCGCGTGGGTGTTCGCGGGCGGGCTGCACCCACCGGCCACCGCGTCCGTCCTGCGCGCCACCGGCGACGACGTCCTCGTGACCGACGGGCCGTTCATCGAAGCCAGGGAGTTCCTCGGCGGGTTCACCGTCATCCAGGCCGAGGACCTCGACGCCGCCCTCGCGTGGGGACGCAAGCTCGCCGCCGTCCTCGCGCCGCTCGCCATCGAGGTGCGTCCGTTCCAGTGAGCGTGGTCAGGTCCCTCGTGTTGTTCGCGCTCGCCGCGCTCGCCGAGATCGGCGGTGCCTGGCTGGTCTGGCAGGGCTGGCGCGAGGACCGCGGCCTGTGGTGGATCGCCGCAGGCGTGCTCACGCTCGGCGCCTACGGGTTCGTCGCCACCTTCCAGCCCGACCCGCACTTCGGGCGGATCCTCGCCGCCTACGGCGGCGTGTTCGTCGCCGGATCGCTCGCCTGGGGCATCGTCGTCGACAAGTTCCGCCCCGACCGGTGGGACTACCTCGGCGCCGCCCTCTGCCTGATCGGAGTCGCCGTGATCATGTACGCGCCACGCCGGTGACCACCCACATGACCACCGACGTGACCATCGACGAGATCTACCGCGGCGAGTACGGGCGCGCCGTGTCCGTGCTCGTCCGCGCCCTGGGCGACATCGGCCTCGCCGAGGAAGCCGTGCAGGACGCGTTCGTCGAGGCCGTCCGCCGCTGGCCGGCCGACGGCATCCCACCCAGCCCCGCCGGCTGGCTCATCACCACCGCCCGCAACCGCGCCATCGACCGCCTGCGCCGCGAAGCCACCCGCGACGAACGCCACCGCCAGGCACTCGACCTGCTGGCCACCGAACCCGACGAGGAGGGCGTGGTGCACGACGACCGGCTACGCCTGATCTTCACCTGCTGCCACCCCGCGCTCGCCACCGGCGTGCGGGTCGCCCTCACCCTCCGGCTGCTCGGCGGCCTCACCACCGCCGAGGTCGCCCGTGCGTTCCTCGTCCCCGAACCGACCATGGCGCAACGCCTCGTCCGCGCCAAGAACAAGATCCGCGACGCGCACATCCCCTACCGCGTGCCCCACGAAGCCGACCTCCCCGCCCGGCTCGCCGGCGTCCTCGCCGTCATCTACCTGATCTTCAACGAAGGCCACTCGACCGTCGACCGCCCCGAACTCGCCGCCGAGGCGATCCGGCTCGGCCGCGTCCTCACCGCGCTGATGCCCGACGAACCCGAGGTCACCGGCCTGCTCGCACTTATGCTGCTCAGCGAGTCCCGCCGCCTCGCACGCGTCGCCACCACCGGCGACCTCGTGCTGCTCGGCGACCAGGACCGCGCCCGCTGGGACCGCGACATGATCGCCGAAGGGCAGGCGCTCGTCCGCCAGTGCCTGCGCCGCAACCAGCCCGGCCCCTACCAGATCCAGGCCGCCATCGCCGCCGTGCACAGCGACGCACCGACCACCGCCGACACCGACTGGACTCAGATCGTCGCCCTCTACGACCAACTCATGGCCATCGCACCCACCCCCGTCGTCGCACTCAACCGCGCCGTCGCGCTCGCCGAACTCCGCGGCCCGGCCGAAGCGCTCGCCATCGTCGACGCACTGTCGCTGGACCGCTACCACCTGTACCACTCCGTGCGCGGCAACCTGCTGCGCCGCCTCGGCAGACACGACGAAGCCGCCACCGCCTACCAGACCGCGCTCGCACACGCCCCCGCCGCCGACCGCACCGTCCTGAACGGACTCCTCGGCAGCTGAACCGCCCACCCGCACCCCCCGTTTCCTTGACGCCGCAACCACTTCGGGTCCACACGGGACAGTCCACACGACATGGGCGAAATGTGCGTGTTGACGCACCGTGGTTGACCGACTCGCTATAGTAGACGGAGCTTTTGTCTCTCATGGCGCTGTTCGGTCGAAAATGTTGCGACGAACGGAATATCGTCGAAGATCGTTCGGTCTAACTGGCCGCGCAGCCGACGCATACCGGTGCCCTCCGATTTAGCCTGTCGGGACCCCCAGCCCGAGCGCGTCAGAGGAGTGCGTTGTCCCACCGGTTTTCTCGTGTGTTTCGTGTGCGATGACGCTCGTACCGACCATCCGCCGCTTCGCCGACACCGCGAAGCGCCTACCCGATCACCACGCCGTCGTCCACGGCGACCGCACCGTCACCTACGCGGAACTCGCCACCATCGCCGGCGGCCACGCCCGCGCGCTCACCACCGCCGGCGTCCGACCCGGCAGCCGCGTCGGCCTCGTCACCGGCCACGGACTCCCCACCATCGCCGGGATCCTCGGCACCCTCGCCGCGGGCTGCGCCTACGTGCCGCTCGACCCCACCTTCCCGCGCCCCCGGCTGTCCACGATGGTCACCGACGCCGACGTG
This sequence comes from Actinophytocola sp. NPDC049390, assembly GCF_044466355.1. NCBI lineage: Bacteria > Bacillati > Actinomycetota > Actinomycetes > Pseudonocardiales > Pseudonocardiaceae > Actinophytocola > Actinophytocola sp. NPDC049390. The sequence goes on along the minus strand of NZ_JBITMQ010000002.1, from coordinate 156,258 downwards.
ACCACCGTGCTCACCGACCCCGAACACACCGACCTCGCCAACCACCTCGGTGACCACGCCGTCATCGTCCGTGACGACACCGCGCCGCTCGACCCCGTCGCGGCCGCACTCGACGACACCGCACTCGACGACATCGCCTACGTGCTCTTCACCTCCGGCTCCACCGGCAGACCCAAAGCGATCGCACAAACCCACCGCAACCTGCTCCACGTCGTCGACAACCAGATCACGAGCCTCGCCATCACCGCCGCCGACCGGCTGAGCCTCCTCGCCTCCTTCAGCTTCGACGCCGCCATCCCCGACCTGTACCCGGCACTGCTGACCGGCGCCACCGTCGTCCCACTCGACGTCCGCACCCACGGCCTCACCCACGTCACGGCCGGACTTTCCCACCACGGCGTAACGATCTTCCACTCCACACCGACTCTGTACCGGTATCTCCTCGACACCCTGGGGCCGGCTCGGTTGAACACAGTGCGCACAGTGCTGCTCGGCGGCGAACAGTCCACCTACGCCGACATCCGGCGCGGCCGCGACGCCTTCGCACCCGACGTCGAGTTCGTCAACGGCTACGGCGCCACCGAGGTCACCTTCGCCGCACACCACCACCTCCGTCCATCCGAAGTGGACGACACCGCCGCCGGCCCGCTGCCCATCGGCACCGCACTGCCCGGCTACCGCATCGAACTGTCCGACGAACCCGGGCACCGCGGCGAGATCACCGTCCACGGCGACCACCTCGTCACCGGATACGCCAATGTGGACAGTCCGGCGTTCGGTCCAGGGCACTACCGCACCGGCGACCTCGGCGAACGCCTGCCCGACGGCACCCTCGTCTGCCACGGCCGACTCGACCGCCAGGTCAACGTCCGCGGCTTCCGCGTCGAACCCGCCGAAGTCGAGACCGCGCTGCGCACCCAACCCGGCGTCACCGCCGCCCGCGCCATCGCCCGCGACGAGACACTCCTCGGCTACGTCACCGGAACCGACCTGGACCCCCACACGCTGCGCGCCGCACTGGCCGACGTGCTGCCCGCCCACGCCGTGCCCCGCGCCGTCGTCGTGATCGACGAGTTCCCGTTGACCGTCACCGGAAAGATCGACGAACGCGCCCTGCCCGACCCGCCCGTCACCACCCCGGCCACACACGACCTGACCGTCACCGAGGCCCGCGTCCACGCCATCTGGTGCACCGTCCTGCGCACCGACTCCATCGCCCCCGACGCCGCCTTCTTCGACGTCGGCGGCCACTCACTCCTGCTCGGCCAGGTCCAGCAACGCCTCAACGCCGAGTTCGGCACCGACGTGCCACTGCTCGCGCTGTTCACCCACACCACCATCACCGCCCAGGCCCGCCACCTCGACAGTGCCACCGGGACAGCGCCACAGGCCACTCCGTCCACCGCGTCCGCCCCGTCCACCGCGAGCGCCCCCGGCTACACCGGCGACGAGATCGCCGTCATCGGCATGGCCGGACGATTCCCCGGCGCCGCCGACCTCGACACCTTCTGGTGGAACCTCTGCGCAGGCACCGACGCCATCCACGACTACACCGACGACGAACTGGCCGCACTCGGCATCGGCCCCGCACTGCGCGCCGACCCCGCACACGTCCGCGCGGGCGGACTGCTCCACGGCATCCCCGACTTCGACGCCGGCTTCTTCTCCTTCACCGCCGACGAGGCCGCACGCACCGACCCCCAGCACCGCATCCTCCTCGAAACCGCCTGGGAGGCCATGGAAAACGCCGGGCACATCCCCGGCGGCGACCCCGAACTGTCCGTCGGCGTGTTCGCCTCCGCGTCGGCCAACCGGTACTTCCTGTTCCACCTCCTCGGCAACCCGCAGGTCACCGACGCCGACCCCGACGACTGGGAAGCGCAGCTGCTCGCCCGCCAGTTCCCCGACCACCTCCCCGGCCAGATCGCCTACCGGCTCGGGCTCACCGGCCCCGCCCTCGCCGTCCAGACCGCCTGCTCCAGCTCACTCGCCGCCGTCTGCCTCGCCGCGCAAAGCCTCGCCGACTACCGCTGCGACGTCGCGCTCGCCGGCGGCGTCAGCGTCACCTGGCCACGCCACCGCCACACCCCGGGCGGCATGACCTCCCCGGACGGCCGCTGCCGCGCGTTCGACCACGCCGCCGCGGGCTCCGGGTTCGGCTCCGGCGCCGGAGCCGTCGTCCTGCGCAGACTCGCCGACGCCCTCGCCGACGGCGACCACGTCTACGCCGTCCTACCCGGCTGGGGCATCACCAACGACGGCGCGGACCGCGCCGGCTACGCCGTGCCCAGCCCCGCCGGACAAGCCGCCGCCATCGCCGACGCCCTCGCCGCCGCCGACATCGCACCCGAGGCCCTCCAGTTCGTCGAAGCCCACGGCAGCGGCACCCCGCTCGGCGACGCCATCGAGGTCGCCGCCCTCAACGACGTCCTCGACAGCGCCGCACCCGAGACCGTCGCGCTCGGCTCCGTCAAAACCAACATCGGCCACCTCGACGCCGCCGCGGGCATCGCCGGGCTCATCAAGACCGTGCTCGCCGTGCACACCGGCGTCATCCCCCCGAACCTGCACTTCACCCGCCCACACCCCGAAATCGACCTCGCCGCGGGCCCCCTGTACGTGCCGACCAAGGTGCGTGACTGGCCCGACACCGACCGCCGCGTCGCCGGCGTCAGCTCCTTCGGCATGGGCGGCACCAACGTCCACCTGCTCGTCGCCCAAGCACCCGGCAGCCCCGTCGAACCCGCGCCCGCACCCGTCGTGCTGCCGCTGTCGGCACGGGACGAGACCGCGCTGCGCGCCGCCGCCGCACGGCTGCGCGACCACCTCGCCACCCACCGGCCCGCGCTCACCGACGTGGCACACACCCTCACCACCGGACGACGCGCCTTCGGATGCCGCGCCGCCGTCCTCGCCGCCACCGTCGACGACGCCGTCGACGCACTCGACGCACTCACCGGCGGCCACCCCGCCACCCGCGCCGTGACCGGTGACGGACCGGCACGCGCCGACGCGGAACTCTGGGTCACCGGCACCGGCGCGCCGCCAACCACCCGTGGGCGGCGCATCCCGCTGCCCACCTATCCCTTCCAGCGCGAACAGCACTGGATCGAGCCCATGAGGCGAGGAGGTCAGGCATGAACCGGTTCGTGATCCCGCAACCGAGGCCCGACGCCGCGGTGCGGCTGTTCTGCCTGCCCTACGCGGGCGCCGGGGCCAGCGCCTACCGCCGCTGGCCCGCCGCGATCGGACCCGACATCGAGATCGTCGCCGTGCAGCTGCCCGGCCGCGAGAGCCGCATCGTCGAGGACCACGGCTTCGACGACGCCGAGATCACCGCACTCGCCGACGCCATCCACACCCACCTCGACACCCACGACGGCGGCCCCTACGCCATCTACGGCCACTCCCTCGGCGGCTGGCACGCCTTCGAGCTCATCCGCCACCTGCGCCGCACCGGCGGCCGGCTCCCCGTCAAGCTCTACGTCGGCGGCTGCCGCGCCCCGCACCTCCCCGCCACCGGCACCTTCGCCGGACTGTCCACACTGGACGACGACGCGTTGCTGGCGCGCGTCGCCGAGGGCGGCGGGCTGTCCGACGACGTGCTCGCCGAACCCGAACTCCTCGAACTGCTGCTCCCCGTGCTGCGCGCCGACTTCACCTACCTCGACGAGTACACCCACACCGACGGCGAACCGCTGCCCGTGCCCGTCGTCGCCTACGCGGGTCGCGCCGACACCGCCGTCTCCCGTGCCGACATCCAGGCATGGGACCGGCACACCTCGGCCGGATTCACCCTGCACGACATCGACGGCGACCACTTCTTCCTCCACGACGACACCGGTCACATCACCGACCTGCTCGCCAAGGACCTCCTCTCCGCGCTGCCGGGCAGATCGTCATGACAGGGGAGCACCGCATCCCGCTCGGGGACACCGCATGGTCGGTGTGGCGCGACGCGCTGCTGCGCTCCGCCGGGTTCCCCGCCGACGGCCTCACCGCCCTGTCCGCCCCCGCCGCCGCCGCGAGCGCCGACGCACTCCTGCACAACGAAACCAACACCACTTTCGACGCCGACTTCGACACCGCCCTCGCCGCGGGCGCCGCACAGCTCCGCGCGATCGCCGCCGACCCGCACCTGCGCGAAGCCGTCACCTGGCAGAACCCCAACGCCCTCCACGCGCTCGACGGGCTCGCCGCCGCCGGACCGGACGCCGCCCGCAACGTCCGCTACCGCGACCGGGAGCGCGCCGTCCTCAAGTACTGGCAGCGCTACTGCGGCAAGAACGAGACCGTCGGGTTCTTCGGCCCCAGCTGCTGGGTCACCGTCGACGACCGCCTCACCACCGCCGCACACACCACCGCAGGCCCCGGCCTCACCCGCCGCCGCTGGGTCGTGCTCGAAGCCTGGGTCGTGCAGGCCTACGCCGACGCCATCAGCACCGACCCCGCCGTCCGCCGCTGGTGGCCACCGCTGCTCGCGCCACACCTCACCCTCGACGGCAGGCACGTCCACCGGCCCGGCCGCCCACCCCTCACCCTCACCGCCGCCGAAGCCGCGCTCCTCGCCGCCTGCGACGGCAAACAACCCGCCACCGCCGTGGTCGCCGACCCCGCCATCGGGCTGCGCCGCGAAGACGACGGCTACACCATCCTCACCAACCTCGTCGAACGCGAACTCCTCACCTGGGACGCGTGCCTGCCCAACACCTCCGCCGCCGAAACCGTGCTGCGCAGACGCATCGCCGACATCGGCGACGACCACGTCCGCGCCGCCGCGACCGCGGGCCTGGACCGGCTCACCACCGCCCGCGACGCCGTCGCCGCCGCCGCGGGCGACCCGCACACCCTGCGCACCGCACTGTCCACCTTGGACACCGTGTTCACCGAACTCACCGGACAACCACCACGCAGACGCGGCGGACAGACCTACGCCGGCCGCACCCTCTGCTACGAGGACACCGCCCGCGACCTCGACATCACCGTCGGCCGGCCGCTGCTCGACACCATCGCCGCCCCGCTCGACCTGCTCCTGCGCGCCGCCCGCTGGCTCTCCGCCGAACTCGCCACCGCCTACGACACCGCACTGCGCGACCTCCACACCGAACTGCGCGCCGACACCACCGACGGCACGGTCCGCCTGTCCGACCTGTGGTACCTCGCACAAGGCCTGTTCTGGGGCACCACCGGCAACCGGCCCGTCGACACCGTCGCCGACGAGTTCGCCCGCCGCTGGGCCACCCTGTTCAACCTCGACAACGACAGCGATAGCGGCGGCCGACCCGTCGAGACCACCGCCGCCGCACTCGCCGCCCACGTCGACGCCGCCTTCCCCGCCAACCCCACCACCTGGACCGCGGCCCGCCTCCACAGCCCCGACCTCCAGATCTGCGCCGCGGGCCCCGACGCACTCGCACGCGGCGAGTTCCTCGTCGTGCTCGGCGAGATGCACACCGCCTGGGCCTCCTTCGACTGCGACGTGTTCACCCCCGCACACCCCGACCCCGAACGCCTCCGCGCCGCGCTCGCCGAGGACCTCGGCACCCGCCGCGTCCGCCCCCTGTTCCCGACCGACTGGCCACGCCGCACCAGCCGCGTCGCCGACAGCCTCGCCGGCCCCACCGACGTGCGGCTCGCGTTCGCCCAGGCACCCGGCGCCGGACTCGACCACGTCCTCGCCACCACCGCACTCGACGTGTCCGAAGTGGACGGACAGCTGGTCGCGACCGACGCCGACGGCGCGCGCTGGCCGCTGCTCGAGGTGTTCTCCCAGCTCATCGCCATCCACGCCGTCGACGCGTTCAAACTCACCTCACCCGCCCCGCACACCCCGCGGATCACCGTCGACCGGCTCGTCGTCAGCCGCGAGACCTGGCGCACCACCGCGGGCGCCACCGGCCTCGCGACCGCGAAGGGGGAGCGGGACCGCTACCTCGCCGTGCGCCGCTGGCGGCTCGCCACCGGCCTGCCCGACGCCGTGTTCGTCAAACTCGGCACCGAGACCAAACCCTGCTACGTCGACCTCACCAGCCCCCACTACGCGTCGCTGTTCTGCACCATGATCCGCGCCGCCATCGTCGACGGCGGACCCGACGTGCCCGTCGTCGTCAGCGAACTGCTCCCCGGCCCCGACCAGGCGTGGGTGCCCGACGCGGCGGGCAACCGCTACGTCAGCGAACTCCGCCTGCACATCGTGGACACCGCCAACCTCCCGGAGGCCACCCGATGACCCACCTCGTGCCGCTCGGCGACACCGGGTGGACGGTGTGGCGGGACGTCCTGCTGCGCTCCACCGGGTTCCCCGTCGCCGGCCTCGACCGGTTCACCGCCCCCGAGGCGGCCGCCGCCGCGGACGCCTGCAACGCAGGCGACCAGCCGGCGGAACTGTTCGACAAGGTGTTCACCGAAGCACTGCGCGCCGGTGCCGTCGCGATCGGCGACGTCGCCGCCGACCCGCTCCTGCGCGAGGCCGTGGCGTGGCAGAACCCCGCCGTGCTGTCCACACTGGACAAACTGGTCGCCGGTGGGCCGGACACCCGCAGAACGGTCCGCCGCCGCGACCGCGAGAAGGCGCTGCTGCGCTACTGGCAACGCTACTGCGCCAAGAGCGAGACCATCGGGTTCTTCGGGCCCGTCTCGTGGGGCACCGTCGACCCGGCGGCCCCCACCACCGTCCGGGTAGGGCCAGAGCTCGTGCGGGACCGGGCCGTGTTCTTCGAAGCCTGGGCCCTCATCGAGTACGGCGACGCCCTCGCCGCCGACCTCGCCGTGCGCCGCTGGTGGCCACCCGTGCCACGGCCACACGTCACCGTCGAGGGCCGGTGGCTGCGCACACCGCTCGCCGACCCGGTCGAACTGTCCGCCGCCGACGCCCAACTGCTGTCCCGGTGCGACGGGCACACCCCCGCACACCAGGTCGTCGCCGGTGTCGGACGCGGCGAACAGGACGGCTACCTGCTGCTCGACCGGCTCGTCGACCGCGGGCTGCTGCACTGGGACGCGCACCTGCCGCTGTCCCACGACGCCGAGACCGTGCTGCGCGAACGGATCGCCGCCATCGGCGACGACGAGGTCCGCGCGCGCGTGGCCGCCGGGTTCGACCGCCTGTGCGCCGCACGGGACGCCGCCACCACCGACCCGACCACACTGTCCACAGTAGACGCCGAGTTCACGGCCGTCACCGGCCGCGCCGCCACCCGGCGCGACGGACAGATGTACGCGGGCCGCACCCTCACCTACCTCGACACCACCCGCGACGCCGACCTCGTCGTCGGCGGCGGGCTGCTCACCACCATGGCCGCGCCGCTCACCATCGTGCTGCGAGCCGCCCGCTGGCTGTCCGCCCGGTTCGGCGCCGCCTGCGAACAGATCGCCGCGGACCTGCACGCCGCCCAGCCGGGACCCGTGCACCTGTCCGACCTGTGGTACCCGGTGCAGGACGAACTGTTCGACACCGCCAACGGGCCCAGCGCCGGCATCGGCGCCGAGTTCACCGCCCGCTGGTCCCGGCTGTTCCGCCTGGCCGAGCACCCCGGCGCGGCCGAGATCCGGCTCACCGCCGCCGACCTCGCCGCCGAGTCCGAGCAACTGTTCGCCGCACCCGGCCCCGGCTGGCCCTCCGCCCGCGTGCACAGCGTCGACCTGCAGGTGTGTGCCGCCGAGGTGGCCGACCTCGACGACCCCGCCACCCTGCTCGTGCTCGGCGAACTCCACCCCGCCTACAACCCGTTCGACAGCGCGCTGTTCTCCCCATGGCACCCCGACCAGCAGGCGCTGCGGGCCGCGCACCACGCCGAGTTCGGGCCACGGACCCGCATGCTCTACCCCGACGACGCGCCCCGCAACACCGGCCGCGCCCGCCACGGCCTCAACACGCCCGGCGACTGCGAACTCGGTGTCGTCGACGCCCGCGGCGCCGGCCCGCACCTCGTGCCCGCGACCTCGATCCTGGTCGAGGACCGCGACGGCGAGCTGACCGCCGTCCTGCCCGACGGCCGCACCTGGCCGCTGGTCGAAGCGTTCGGGCACGTGCTCACCGTCGTGCTGCTCGACAGCTTCAAACTCGTCGGCCCCGCCGCCACCAGCCCGCGGATCGTGCTCGACCAGCTCGTCGTCGCCCGCCGCACCTGGCGCACCACCGTCGCCGCCACCGGGCTCGCCGACGTCACCGGCGAACGCGACCGGTTCCTCGCCACCCGCGCGTTCCGGCAACGACTCGGGCTGCCCGAACGCGTCTTCGTCAAACTCGGCACGGAAACCAAGCCGACCTACGTCGACCTCGCCGGCCCCGGCTTCGTGCAGGTCCTCTGCACCATGCTGCGCACCGCGCGGCAGTCGGGCCCGGACGTGCCCGTGACCATCACCGAACAACTGCCGTCCACAGCCGACTCGTGGCTGCCCGACGCGCACGGCGGCCGGTATGTGAGCGAACTGCGGTTCCAGCTCACCGACCCCGCCCAGTACTCACCCAGTGGAGCACGTCGATGACCGTCCCCGACCAGATCCTCGCCCAGGCGAGAAGAACACCCGACGCCGTCGCCGTGCGGCAGTGGGACACCCGGCTCACCTACACCGAACTCACCGAACGCGCCGCCGCGGTCGCCGACGCCCTCCGCGACATGGGCGCCGGACCCGGAACCAGGGTCGGTCTCTGCGCCACCCGCGACGTCGGCTACGTCGTCACCGTGCTCGGCGTGCTGCTCTCCGGCGCCTGCTACGTCCCCCTGGAACCAGGCGGCCCGCGCCGACGGCTGCTGGAGATCGCCGACGACGCCGACGTGACCATCGTCGTCGGGGACGCCGCGGCCGCCGAGTTCGGCGACGCGCCCGGCATCCGCACCCTCGCCCCCGAAGGCACCGCCACACCCCGCCCCTGCCCGGCCACCGAGCACGACGTCTTCCACGTGCTCTACACCTCCGGCTCCACCGGCAGACCCAAAGGCGTGCTCACCACCCACCGCAACGTCGCCGCCTACGTCGCCGGCTGGCAGGAGCTGTACCCGCTCGCGCCGGGCACCCGCACCCTCGCCGCGTCCTCCCTCGGGTTCGACGCCGTCACCATCGACTTCTTCGTGACCCTCACCGCCGGCACGGAGATCCAGCTCGTGCCCGCCGAGGACCGCGCCGACCCCGAACGGCTGCGCCGGTTCCTCGTCACCCACGACATCGAATGGGGCCTGCTCACCCCCACCATGCTGTCCACAGTGGACCCCGCGGACGTGCCGTCCTGGCGGCGCGTGTTCGCGGGCGGGGAACCGCTGCCCGCCGACCTCGTCGCACGCTGGGCACCCGGCAGGCAGTTCGTCAACGTCTACGGCCCCACCGAAACCACCGTCTCCGTCGTCACCGGCCCCGTCACCGCCGACCACGACCCCGTGCCCATCGGCCGCGTCACACCCGGCCACCGCCTGCACGTCGTCGACGACCAACTGCGGCCCGTGCCCGACGGCCAACCCGGCGAACTGCTCGTCGGCGGCCCCGGCGTCGCCGACGGCTACCTCGGCCGCCCGGCACTCACCGCCGAACGGTTCCTCCCCGACCCGTTCGGCACCCACCCCGGCGACCGCCTCTACCGCACCGGCGACCGCGTCCGCCGCGACCCCGACGGCACGATCGTCCACCTCGGCCGCATCGACCGGCAGGTCAAGGTCCGCGGCCAGCGCATCGAACTCGGCGAGATCGAAGCCGTCCTCGTCGAACACCCCGCCGTCCGCCACGCCGCCGTCGAAGCCGTCACCGGCACGACCGGCACCCGCCTCGTCGCGTTCCTCGCACCCGCCACCGCACCCGGCGACACCGCGCTCGCCGAGTTCACCGCACCCCGGCTCACCACCGCCATGCGCCCCGAACTCGTCCTGCGCCGCGACGAACTCCCCACCGACCCGCGCACCGGCAAACTCGACCGCGCCACCCTCCGCGCACTCGCCGCACAAGCCGTCGCCGACCTCGCCGCCGACACCCCCGACTACGACGGCACCCCCACAGAACAGGCCATCGCCCGCGTCTGGGCGACCGTGCTCGGCCAGACCCCCACCCGCGACACCGACTTCTTCACCGGCGGCGGCAACTCCATCACCGCCATGCGCCTGGTCGCCGCGCTCCGCGACCGGCTCGGCCGACAGCTCTCCGTCAAGGACCTGTTCACCACGCCCACCGTGCCCGCGCTCGCCGCCCTCCTCGACACCGCCGCCCCACTTCCCGGCCGCGAACTCACCACCGGCAACCCGCCGACCCTGTCCCCACCCCAGACCCGGCTGTGGTTCACCGACCAACTCGCCCCCGACGACGCGCCCTACAACATCGCGCTCGCCCAGAAACTCACCGGCCCACTCGACGTCCCCGCACTCCGCGCCGCACTGCGGGCCGTCGCCGACCGCCACGACGTGCTGCGCTGGCGCATCAAACAAACCGCCGGCGCCCCCTACGCCGAACGCACCCCACCCGCCGACGTGCCGATGCCGGTCGTCGACGTCACCGACCACGCCGACCTGCACCGCAGGCTCGCCGCAGGCGCCCGGCACGTGTTCGACCTCGCCACCGCACCCGCCTGGCACGTCGCCCTCTACCGCCTCGCACGCGACGAACACGTCCTCGCGATCACCGTCCACCACGCCGTGTTCGACGGCTGGTCAGAGGCACGGCTCTACACCGACCTCGCCGACGCCTACCAGCAGGCCACCACCGGCGCCACCCCGGCACTGCCCCCGCTGCGCGCCACCTACGCCGACTACGCCGTCTGGCGTGACCGCCGCGACCGCGCCACAGGCACCGCCGACCTCGCCTGGTGGACCCAGCACCTCGCGGACGCGCCCACCGTGCTCGACCTGCCCCGCGACCGGCCCCGCCCCGCCGCACAGACCTACACCGGCGCCGAAACCAGCGTCACCTTCCCACCCCACGTCGACACCGCCGTCCGCGCCGCCGCCACCCGGCTCGGCGCCACCCCCGCCGGCGTCCTCCTCGCCGGGCTCGCCGAACTGCTCCGCCGACTCACCGGCAACCCCGACCACGTGCTCGGCGCGATCGTCGCCGACCGCACCCACGCCGAGTTCGACGACGCCATCGGGTTCTTCATCGACACCGTGCCCGTGCGGCTGCGCGCCGGCGGGCGCACCTTCGCCGACACCGTCCACACCAACGCCGCCGGACTCCGCGACGCCACCGCACACCCCGCCGCGCCGCTCGACCGGATCGTCGACGCGCTCGGCGTGCCCCGCGACACCGCACGCGCCCCACTCGTCCAGGTCCTGTTCAACGTCCTGAACTTCACCGAACCCCGGCTGCGGCTGTCCGGACTGGACACCACACCGATCGCCGTGCCCAAACCCGGATCGCCGTTCGACCTCACCGTCTACGTCGTCGAACGCGACGGCAGGCTCGCGTTCGACACCGTCCACAACCCCGACCTGTTCGACACCAGCCGCGTCGACGCGCTGCTCACCGACCTCACCGAACTCGTCGGCGCCCTCGCCGACACCCCCGACGCCGACCCCGCCGACGTCGCACCACACCTGCCCAGAACCGAGGTCCGCACCCCGGCACCCGGCGCCATGACCGTCGCCGCACCCGAGGTCGTCACCGTCACCGTGCCCATCGGAAACAGCGGCGGCGCCGACACCAGCGCCGACACCGCCGCCATGGAACAACTCCTCACCGGCATCTGGCGCGACGTCCTCGACCGCGACACCGTCGGCCTCGCCGACAACTTCTTCGACATCGGCGGCCACTCCATGGCCATGGCCGCCGTCCACGGACGGCTCACCGCCGCCACCGGCCGCCAGATCAGGATGCTCGACCTCTTCCGGTACCCGAACATCCGCGCACTCGCCGCACACCTGGCAGGACCGCAAGACAAACCGCTGCTGGCCGCGGCGGCCAACCGCGCAGCGGCCCGGCGCAACCGCGCCAGACGCAACCCACCGCGCCGCACCACAGGCAGCGCGCAGTGACCAGAGGGAATCGAGGAACGATGGACCAGCCGTACGAGATCGGCACCGGCGTCGACACGGAGGACGGCGTCGAGCCGATCGCGATCGTCGGCATCGCCGCCCGGGTACCCGGCGCGAGTGACGTGCACCAGTTCTGGCGCAACCTCGTCGACGGCGTCGAATCCGTCACCACCTTCACCCGCGAGGAACAACTCAGTCGCGGCGCACTCGAAGCCGAGGTCGACGACCCCGGCTGGGTCAACGGCGCCCCCGTCGTCGACGGCTTCGACCAACTCGACGCGGGCCTGTTCGGCATGTCCGACCGCGAAGCCGCGCTCACCAACCCCCAGCACCGGCTGTTCCTCGAAAGCTGCTACACCGTCCTGCAGGACGCGGGCTACGACCCCGCCCGCTACCCGGGCGCCATCGGCGTCTACGCCGGCAGCGGCGGCAACGCCTACTTCTGGGAGAACATCAAGAGAAACGCCGCCGCCAGCGGCTCGCCGTACAACGCCGTCTCCCTCGCCACCGGCAACCAGCCCAACTACGTGGCCACCAGCCCCTCCTACAAACTCGACCTGCGCGGCCCCAGCATGACCGTCGCCACCGCCTGCTCCACCTCCCTCGTCGCACTGCACCTCGCCTGCGAAGCACTCCGCAACGGCGAATGCGACATGGCCATCGCCGGCGGGGTCAACATCGAGCACCCGCACGGCGTCGGCTACCTCGGCATGGACGGGTTCACCTCACCCGACGCGCACGTCCGGCCCTTCGACGCGGGCGCCAACGGCACCGTGTGGGGGAGCGGCGTCGGCACCGTGCTCGTCAAACGGCTCGCCGACGCCATCGCCGACGGCGACACCATCCGCGCCGTCGTCCTCGGCAACGCCGTCAACAACGACGGCGGCAACAAGGTCGGGTTCACCGCACCCAGCGTCGACGGGCAGGCGGAAGCCGTCGCCGCCGCCGTCGCCATGGCAGGCATCGACCCCCGCGAGATCACCTACGTCGAAGCCCACGGCACCGGCACCGCCATCGGCGACCCCATCGAGGTCACCGCCCTGTCCATGGTCTACGGCGAGAACACCGGCCAACGCGAATGGTGCGGCATCGGCTCGGTCAAGGCCAACATCGGCCACCTCTCCCAGTCCGCGGGCATCATCTCCGTCATCAAAGCAGTCCTCGCCATCGAACACGGCATGATCCCGCCGTCGATCAACTACGAGCAGCCCAACCCCGCGATCGACTTCCCCGCCACCCCGTTCTACGTCACCTCCACCCTCACCAAATGGGACCCCGACGGGCTGCCCCGCACCGCCGGCGTCAGCTCCTTCGGCATCGGCGGCACCAACGCACACGTCATCCTGCGCGAAGCCCCCGCGACCACCCGCGCCCGCCGCGAAGCCGCCGGACCACAACTGCTCACCCTGTCCGCACGCACCGAAACCGCGCTCGGCAACGCGATCACCCAGCTCGCCGACCACCTCGAGAACACCACCGCCGCGGGCCCCGAACACCTCGCCGACATCGCCCACACCCTGCGCGTCGGCCGCCCCGAATACCCCCACCGGGCCGCCGTCGTCGCCACCGACCTGACCGACGCCATCACCGCGCTGCGCACCAAACGCCGCCGCGTCACCGGTACCGCCGACACCCCACCCGTCGCGTTCCTGTTCTCCGGCCAGGGCGCCCAGTACGCCGGAATGGGCGCGGAACTGTACGCGACCCGGCCCGTGTACGCCGCCGCCGTCGACGAGTGCGCCGAACACCTCACCCCCTTGCTGGGCACCGACATCCGCGACCTCATCCTCGGCCGCGACCCCGACGCCGACGAGAAACTGCGCGAAACCCGCTACACCCAGCCCGCGCTGTTCGTCGTCGAGTACGCCATCGCGCTGCTGTGGCACAGCATGGGCGTGCGGCCCGCCGCCATGGTCGGCCACTCCATCGGCGAATACGTCGCCGCCACCATCGCAGGCGTGTTCACTCTCCCCGACGCGCTGCGGGTCGTCGCCACCCGCGGCAGGCTCATGCAGTCCGTCGCACCCGGCGCCATGCTCGCCGTCCAACTCGACGAGACCGCCGTGACTCTGCCCGACGGCATCGAGATCGCCACCGTCAACGGCCCCGGCACCTGCGTCGTCGCCGGACCGGCCGACAAGGTCGCCGCGTACGCGGAACAACTCAAGGCCGACGCCGTCAAAGCCAAGGAACTGCGCACCTCCCACGCGTTCCACTCCGCCATGATGGAACCGATCCTCGCCGAGTTCACCGAACTCATGCACACCGTGCCGCTGTCCGCGCCCACGACCCGGTTCCTGTCCAACGTGTCCGGCGACTGGATCACCGACGCACAGGCCACCGACCCCACCTACTGGGCCGCGCACCTGCGCAACCCCGTCCGCTTCGGCGCCGACATCGCCACCCTCCTCGCCGCGGGCCGCTGGGCGCTCGTCGAATGCGGCCCCGGCCGCCAGCTCACCGGACTGGCCCGCATGCAGGTCGCCAAGGCGGGACCCGAACAGCGCGCGCTCGCGCCGCTCGCCACCCTCCCCGCCCCCGGTGAGCCCGGCGGCGACCTCGCCATGCTGACCGCCACCGCCGGCACCCTGTGGGTCGCCGGTGTGCCGGTCCGCGCCGAGTCCGACGTGGACGCCCAGCGGATCCCGCTGCCGGTGTACCCGTTCGAACGCAAACGGCACTGGATCGCCCCCGACCCGGAGTCGTCGACCGCCGCCAAGCCGGCCCGGCGCGGCCCCCAACCGCTCACCGACTGGTTCGCCGTGCCGGCCTGGCGGCAGGTCGCCACCGGCCCGCGGACCGTCCCGTTCGGACCGACCGTCGTGGTCGCCGACGGCCCCCGCGGCACCGCGCTCGCCGACGCGCTCACCGCCGCCGGAGCCGAGGTCCGGCTGCTGGGCGCGGACACCGACCCCGCCGCACTCGGCACCCCGACACGGATCGTGCACGCACTCGCCCTCGACGGCGACCCCGCCGGCACCGACATCGACGCCGCCTGGGCCGCGCAGGACCGCGGGTTCTTCCACGTCCTGTCCCTCATCCAGGCGCTCGCCGGCGCCGGCGCCACCGACGGCGTGCACCTCGACCTCGTGTCCTCGGGCACCGCCGACGTCACCGGCACCGACCTCACCCGCCCGGAACACGCCACCCTCGCCGGACTCGCCCGCGTCCTGCCGACCGAGCTCCCCGGCCTCACCGTCCGCCGCGTCGACGCCGACGCGGCCACCACCGACGTCCGCGCCATCGTCGCCGAACTGGCCCGGCCGGTCGACGCCGAACGCACCGAAGTCGTGCTCCGCGGCGCCCGCACCTGGGTCGGCGGCTACGAACAGGTGTCGCTCCCGGCAGGGGAGAGCCCCGTGCGCGACGGCGGCCGCTACCTCATCACCGGCGGCCTCGGCGGCGTCGGCATCACCCTCGCCGAGGACTTCGCCGTCCGCGCCAAGGCCAGACTCGTGCTCACCGCCCGCACCGGCCTGCCGCCCCGCGACGATTGGGACACCTACCTCGCCGTGCACGGCAGCGCACCCACCGACCGCGTCGGCCGCGGCATCGCCGCCATCCGCCGCATGGAAGCCGCCGGCGCGCGGGTGCTCGTGGTCGCCGCCGACGTCACCGACCCCGCCGACGTCCGCCGCGTCCGCGCCGCCGCACACGACGAGTTCGGCGGCCTCGACGGCATCGTCCACGCCGCCGGTCTCCCCGGCGGCGGCATGGCCGAGGTCAAACAACGCGCCGAAGCCGAAAAGGTCCTCGCCCCCAAACTCGCGGGCACCCTCGCGCTCGCCGACGTGTTCGGCGACGACGACCTCGACTTCGTCGTCCTCTGCTCGTCCATCACCGCCGTCGCCGGTGGTTTCGGACAGGTCGACTACTGCGCCGCCAACAACTTCCTCGACGCGTTCGCCCACACCAGCACCGGGTTCCGCGCGCCCGTGCTGAGCCAGAACTGGGGCGGCTGGGCCGAGGTCGGCATGGCCGTCGAAACGGCGGCACCCGCCGCGTTCCGCGCGCTCACCCACGACGGCACCAGCCGCTCGCTCGACCACCCCGTGCTCACCACCGTCGTCGAGGGCACCGAACACACCGTCGCGCGCGGCCTCGTGTCCGCGGGCACACACTGGGTCCTCGACGAACACCGCATCGGCGGCGTCCCCGTCGTCCCCGGCACCGGACACCTCGAATGCGCGCGAGCCGCGACCGCCGCGATCCTGCCCGGACCCGCCGGTGCCGCGCTCGAACTGCGGGACGTCGCGTTCCTCGAACCCTTCGCCGTCCCCGACGGCACGCTCGCCCAGTACCAGGTCGTCACCACCCCGGGCGACGACGGACTCGACGTGGAGGTCCAGAGCGTCGCCGCCGGCGTCACCCGCAGCCACGTCCGCGGGTCCGCGGGCTGGACCGCCGACGCACCCGGCCCCGACCTCGACATCAACGGCACCATCGCCCGCTGCCGCCGCATCGACGACGACAACTCGTTCGGCCGCGGCCGAACCAGCATGCTCACCTTCGGGCCACGCTGGCACGCGCTGCGCGAACACCACCTCGGCGACGGCGAAGAACTCGCCCACATCGTCGCCCCCGGCGACGAACAAGGCTGGGGCCTCCAACCCGCCCTGCTGGACGTGGCCACCGCGTTCGGCCGCGGCCGCGGCGAAGGCACCTACCTGCCGCTGTCCTACGGCCGGATCGTCGTCCGCGCACCACTGCCGAACGAGTTCTACAGCCACCTCACCTACCGCGAAGCCGACACCGACGACGTCGTCACAGCCGACCTCCGGCTCGTCGACACACACGGCCGCGAACTCGTCGCCATCAGCGAGTTCACGCTCCGCAAGGTCGACCAGGACGCCGTCACCGGCGGCCTCACCGCCGACACCGCCGCCGACGCCCCCGTCGTGGCGACCGACGACATCACCCCCGCCGACGGCGCCGAAGCGTTCCACCGCAGCCTCGGCGGCGTCGTCACCGCAGGGCTCGGCAACCAGGTCGTCATCACCACCCACACGGTCGCCGACATCATGGCCCGCGCCCGCGAGGTCACCACCGACACCATCGCCACCGACCTCGACCAGGCCACCGACACCCCGGCCACCGACGGCGACGCGTCCACCCCGCCCCGCACCGAACTCGAGAAGGCCGTCGCCCAGGTGTGGCGGGACGCGCTCGGCGTCGACGTCGTCGGCGTCGACGACGACTTCTTCGGCCTCGGCGGCAACTCCCTCGTCGCCGTCCAGCTCATCGCCGCCCTGCGCAAGGCCATCGGCGTGCGACTGCCCATGCGCAGCCTGTTCGAACTACCCACCGTCGCAGGGCTCGCCGCCCGCATCGAGGAGATCAAGGCCGACGAAGCCGCTCCCGAACCCGCCGCACCCGCGACCACCATCCCCCGGCTGCCCCGGGCCTGACCCATTTCGCAAGGAGAACGAGAACAATGAGTACCCCGACCGCCACCACCCTGGCGCACGTCGTGGAGAGTGACGGCGACACCGGCGTCCTGGAGCTGATCGCCCAGCGCCGCGAGGAACTGCGGGCAGCCCTCGTCGAACACGGCGGCCTGCTGCTGCGCGGGTTCGACATCGGCGGCGTCGACGGCTTCAACGAGGTCGTCCGCGCGCTCGCGGGCGAACCGCTCACCTACACCGAACGGTCCTCACCCCGGCACTCGATCAAGGGCAAGGTCTACACCTCCACCGACTACCCGCCGGAAGAGGAGATCTTCCTCCACAACGAGAACTCCTACCAGGCCGCCTGGCCCCTGACGCTGTTCTTCTACTGCGTCACCCCGCCCGAGACCCTCGGCGCCACCCCGCTCGCCGACATCCGCAAGGTCTACCGCGAACTCGACCCGGCCGTCCGCGGCGAGTTCGAGAACCGCGGCTGGCGGCTCGTCCGCAACTTCCACCCCGACTTCGGCACCACCTGGCAACACGTGTTCAACACCGAAAGCCGCGACGAGGTCGCCGAGTACTGCGCCGACAACGGCATCGACATCGAATGGCGCGGCAAGAACGGCCTGCGCACCACCGCCGTCCGCGACGCCGTCCACTACCGGCCCGGCAGCGACATCCCCCGCTGGTTCAACCACGCCACGTTCTTCCACGTCACCACCCTGCCCAAGGACCTCCAAGAAGGCCTGCTCGCCATGTTCGGCGCCGACGACCTGCCCACCAACACCTACTACGGTGACGGCGAACCCATCCCGAACGACGTCATGGACCACCTGCGCGCCACCTACCGCGCCGCGGCCACCCGCTTCGACTACCACCGCGACGACGTCCTCGTCGTCGACAACATGACCGCCGCGCACGCCCGCGAACCGTTCACCGGCGCACGCAAGATCGCCGTCGCCATGGCGGAAGCCCACAAGCCGGGGGAGGCGCAGTGATGACCGAGTTCTCCGTGGTGCGCAACGACGAGGAGCAGTACTCGATCTGGCCGCACGACCGCGACCTGCCCGCCGGCTGGCACCACGCCGACTTCACCGGCACCCGCGACGAATGCCTCGCCCACATCGACACCGTCTGGACCGACATGCGCCCCAAGTCACTGCGCGAGGTGTCGTCGTGACGCAGGAATGGACCTTCCCGGCCTCCTACGCGCAGGAACGGGTCTGGCTCGCCAACCAGCTCGACCCCGACTCGCCGGTCTACAACGTGTCCCTGCCCGAAGGCCTGCCCGCCGGCACCACCGTCGAACAGGCCACCGACGCGCTGGCGCAGGTCGTCGCGCGGCACGAAGCGCTGCGCACCCACCTGCGCGCCAACGGCGAACAACTCGTCCAGGTCGTCCACGCACCCGAGCCGTTCACCCTCGAGACCGTCGACCTCACCGGCGCCGACGAGCCGAGCGCACACGTGCTCGCCGTCGCCCAGGAACAGGCACGCACCCCGATCCCGCTCGACCAGCCACCGCTGTGGCGGGCCAAGATCGCCCGCATGCCCGGTGACCGCGTCGCCCTCCTGTTCGTCGCCCACCACGCCGTGTTCGACAGCCACTCGATCCTCGTGCTGCATAAGGAAATCACCGAGCTGTGCCAGGCCGCCGTCGACGCCCGCGAACCCCGCCTGCCCGAACTGGCCATCCAGTACGCCGACTACTCGGCCTGGCAACGCGGCCACCTCAGCGACCTCGACCAGCAGCTCGCGTTCTGGCGCGAGCGGCTGGTCGGCGCACCCCCCGTGATCGCGCTCCCCACCGACCGGCCCCGCCCGTCCCAGCCCACCTTCGCCGGTGACGAGATCTGGTTCGACATGCCCACCGGGCTGCCCGCCCGCGTCGCCGAACTGGGCCGCCACGCCTCGGCCACCCCGCAGATGGTGCTGCTGTCCGCCTACGCCGCGCTCCTCGCCCGCCTCTCCGGCTCGGACGACATCGTGCTCGGCCTGTCCACCAGCGGCCGCGACCTCCCCGAACTCGCCCCACTCATCGGCATGTTCGTCAACCCCGTCGCCCTGCGCGTCGACGTCAGCGGCGACCCCACCTTCACCGAACTCCTCACGCGCGTGCGCGACGCCCTGCTCGACGCCATGGAGCACTGGCACACCCCGTTCCAGAAGATCGTCGAACAGGTCGCCCCGCAGCGCGACCCCGCCGTGCAGCCGGTGTTCCAGGTCGCGTTCAACTACATCCCCGACTCCGGGATCGACGAGGTCACCCTCGGCACCACCAAGGACGACCTCGCGTTCGACGTCACCGACGGCCGCAGCAGGCTGCTCTACCGCACCGCCCTGTTCGACCGCGCCACCGCACAGTCCACCGTGGACCGCTACCTGCGGCTCCTCGACGCCGCCCTCGGCGCACCGGACACCCACGTCGCCGACCTGCCACTGCTCGCCGAGAACGAGCCGGAACTGGTCACCGGCACCTGGGCCACCGGCCCCCAGCTGGACGTGCCGGCCGCGAGCGTGCCGGAACTGATCGAACAGCAGACCGCCGCCCACCCCGACCGCACCGCGCTGGTCGCCGCCGACCGCAGCCTCACCTACGCCGAACTCAACGCCGCCGCCAACCGGCTCGCCCGCACCCTCGTCGCTCAAGGCGCCGGACCCGGCGCGCTCGTGGCACTGAAGCTGCCGCGCGGCGCCGACCTCGTCGTCGCGATCCTCGCGGTACTCAAGTCCGGCGCCGGCTACCTGCCCGTCGACACCGCCTACCCGGCCGAGCGGATCGCGTTCATGCTCGACGACGCCGCACCGGCACTCGAACTGGCCCTCCCGCTACCCGAAACGTCCACAGTGGACACGGATTTGACCGACGCCGACCGGCTCGCGCCCCTGCGCGCCGAGCACCCGGCCTACGTCATCTACACCTCCGGCTCCACCGGCCGCCCCAAGGGCGTCGTCGTCGAACACCGCAACCTCACCGCGTACCTGGCCTACGCGCGGGCCGCGTACCCGAGCCTGTCCGGGACCGTGCTCATGCACTCGCCGGTGTCGTTCGACCTCACCGTCACCGCGCTGCTCGGCCCCCTCACCGCGGGCGGCACCGTCCGCGTCGCCGGCCTCGACGAACCCGCGGCCCGCGCGGGCGACGCCCCGGCATTCCTCAAAGCCACCCCGGGCCAGCTGCCGCTGCTCGACACCGCGCTGTCACCCACCGGCGACCTCGTGCTCGGCGGCGAAGGGTTCACCGCCGAACAACTCGCCGACTGGCGGGCCGCCAACCCCGGCGCGACCGTCGTCAACGAGTACGGGCCCACCGAGGCCACCGTCGGCTGCGTCGCCGCCCGCATCGCACCGGGAGAGGAGCTGCCCACGGGACCGGTCAGCATCGGCACCCCCATCCCCGGCATGCGCGCCTACGTCCTCGACGCCCGCCTGCGGCCCGTGCCGCCCGGCGTGGTCGGCGAACTGTACGTCGCGGGCCCGCAGGTCGCCCGCGGCTACCTCAACCGGCCCGCGCTCACCGCCGACCGGTTCCTGCCCGACCCGTACACGGCGGGGGAGCGGATGTACCGCACCGGCGACCTCGCCCGCTGGCGCGACGGCACCCTCGACTACCTCGGCCGCACCGACCACCAGGTCAAGGTCCGCGGCATGCGCGTCGAGCTGGAGGAGATCTCCTCGGCCATGCTCGCCAACCCCGACGTCCGCGAAGCCGTCGTCCTCCTGCGGGACGAGACACTCGTCGGGTACCTCGTCGGCAGCCCCGACCTCGACGTGCTCGCCACCGAACTGGCGGCCACCCTGCCCGAGCACATGGTCCCGGCCGCGTTCGTGACACTCGACGCGCTCCCGCTGACCCCCAACGGGAAACTCGACCGCGACGCGCTCCCCGAACCCACCGCGCAGGAAGGCCCCGCCTACCTCGCGCCCCGCACCGACGCCGAACTGCTCGTCGCGGAGGTGTTCACGGAGATCCTCGGCGTCGAGAAGGTCGGCGCCCACGACAACTTCCTCGAACTCGGCGGCAACTCGCTGCGCGGCATGCGCGCCATGGCACAGATCCGCGGCCGCATCGACGTCGACGTGCCCATGCGGGCGCTGTTCAGCTTCCCGGTGGTCGCCGACCTGGCCGCCGAGATCGAACGCATCCTCGACGCCGAACTCGCCGAGATGTCCGACGACGAGGTCGCCGCTCTGCTGGCCAAGGAGAACGAGTAACACCATGACAGCCCTGCCCGAGGCCGCCGACCGCAGCGCGGCCAGAGCAGCCCTGCTCGCCAAGCGGCTCCGCAAACACGACGCGGACACCACCCGGCGCATCCAGCCCCGCCCCGACGGCGCGGACGTGCCGCTGTCCTACGCCCAGGAACGCGTCTGGTTCATGGACCAGATCGCGCCCGGCGAGGCCGCGTACCACATCGCGGTGCCGCTGCGGATCCGCGGCCCGCTGGACGTCACCGCGTTGCGGGCGGCCCTGGCGGGACTGGTCGCGCGGCACGAGTCGCTGCGCACCCGGTTCCCCGCCGACGCCGACGGCAGGCCCACGGTCGTGCTCGACGACCACGTCGACGTGCCGCTGCGCATCGAGACCGCCGCCAGCGAGGCGGACGCGCAGCGGCTCGTCGACGCCGCCGCCGTCGAACCGTTCGACCTCGCCAACGGACCGCTGCTGCGCGCGCTGCTCGTCGAACTCGGCGAGCACGACCACGTGCTGCTGCTGTCCAAGCACCACATCGTCGGCGACGGCTGGTCCGTCGACGTCATGCTCCGCGACGTCATCACCCTCTACCGCGGCGGCACCCCGCCCACCATGCCCATCCAGTACGGCGACTTCGCCGTCTGGGAGGCGCAACGCCTCACCGGACCCGAAACCGCCGGGCACGTCGCCTACTGGAAGGACCGGCTCGCCGGCATCGAACCACTCGAACTGCCCGCCGACCGGCCCCGCCCCGCCACCCAGACCTACCACGGCGACTACGTCGAACTCACCGTCGACCGCGACACCACCGACGCGCTCGCCGACCTGTCCCGCCGGGGCGGCGGCACCCTGTTCATGACGCTGCTCGCCGCCTACCAGGTCTTCCTTTCCCGGCACGCACGCCAGCACGACTTCGCCGTCGGCGCCTCGAACGCGGGCCGGTCCGCGCCGGAGCTGGAAGACGTCGTCGGCATGTTCATCAACATGCTGCCGCTGCGCGCCGACCTGTCCGCCGATCCCGCCTTCACCGACTTCCTCACCGCCACCCAGCGCAGCGTCCTCGACGCGTTCGAACACGCCGACGTGCCGTTCGCCAAGGTCGTGCAGGAACTCGGCCTGCCCCGCGACGTGTCCCGCTCCCCGGTGTTCCAGGCCATGTTCGTGCTCCAGAACTACGAGATGGGCCGCTTCTCCACCGCCGCGTCCGAATCGGACACCGAGTTCCGGTGGACCCCGATGGAACTGCGCGCCACCCGCTTCGACTTCGAACTGCACCTCGTCGAGATCCCCGACGGCCTGTGGGGCAAGCTCGTCTACAACACCGACCTCTTCGACCGGTCCACAGTGGAACGCATGGCCGACCGGTTCGGCGCCCTCGTCCGCTCGATCGTCGCCGCCCCCGAGACCAGGGTGTCCGAACTGGACATCATGGACGCCGCCGAGACCGCGCTCGTCACCACCACCTGGAACGACACCGCCGCCGCCTTCCCCAGCGCCGCCACGCTGCACGGCATCATCGAGGAACAGGTCGCCGCCACCCCCGAAGCCACCGCCGTCACCTTCGACGGCCAGAGCCTCAACTACGCGCAGCTCAACGCGATGGCCAACCGCATCGCACACCGCCTGCGCGCCGTCGGCGTCGGCCCCGACACTCTCGTCGGCGTCTGCGCCGAACGGTCACTCGAACTCGTCGCCGGACTCCTCGGCGTCCTCAAAGCCGGCGCCGCCTACCTGCCGCTCGACCCCGAATACCCCGCCGACCGGCTCGCGTTCATGGTCGCCGACGCCGCCGCACCCGTCGTGCTCGTCCAGAGCCACCTGCGCGACGACCTGCCCACCACCGACGCCACCGTCCTCATCCTCGACCACGAACAGGAATGGGCGGGCCGGCCCATCCACAACCCGCCGCCCACCACCGCCGACCACCTCGCCTACGTCATCTACACCTCCGGGTCCACCGGACGGCCCAAGGGCGTGCCCAACACCCACCGCGGCATCGTCAACCGCCTCGACTGGATGCAGAAACGCTACGGCCTCACCGCCGCCGACGCCGTGCTGCAGAAGACCCCCGCGAGCTTCGACGTGTCCGTGTGGGAGTTCTTCTGGCCACTGCAGACCGGCGCCCGGCTCGTGCTCGCCAAACCCGGCGGCCACAAGGACGCCGCCTACCTGCGTGACCTGCTCGTCGACGAAGCCGTCACCACCGCCCACTTCGTGCCGTCCATGCTCACCGTGTTCCTCGGCGAGGACGGCATCGAAGCCGCCACCGCACTGCGCCGCGTCATCTGCTCGGGCGAGGAACTCCCGCACACCGCGGCCGTCGAGTTCACCACTCGGTTCCCGCACTGCGAACTGCACAACCTGTACGGGCCCACCGAAGCCGCGATCGACGTCAGCGCCTGGCACTGCGACCCGGCCGCGCTCCGCGACGTCACCAGCGTCCCCATCGGCGCACCCATCGCCAACCTGCGGCTCTACGTGCTCGACGAACGCGGCAACCCCACACCCGTCGGCGTCGCGGGAGAGCTGCACATCGGCGGCGTCGGCCTCGCCCGCGGCTACCACCGCCGCCCCGCCCTCACCGCCGAACGGTTCGTGCCCGACCCGTACGCCGACGGGCAACGCCTGTACCGCACCGGTGACCTCGCCCGCTGGCTTCCGGATGGCACGATCGACTTCCTCGGCCGCATCGACCACCAGGTCAAGCTCCGCGGGCTGCGCATCGAACTCGGCGAGATCGAAGCCGCCCTGCGCGACCAGGACGGCGTCACCGAAGCCGCCGTGATCGTCCGCGAGGACAACCCCGGCGACAAACGCCTCGTCGCCTACACCGTCGGCACCGGCAGTGACCTCAAGGCCGCGCTCAAGGAGACGCTGCCCGAGTACATGGTGCCCGCCGCGTTCGTCGAACTCGACGCACTACCGTTGACCCCCAACGGAAAGCTCGACCGCAAGGCCCTGCCCGCACCCGTCGTCACCCGCGACGCCAGCGCCGAACTCGTCGAACCCCGCAACGACACCGAACGCCTCCTCGCCGTGATCTGGAAGGACATCCTCGGCGTCGACACCCTCGGCATCGACGACGACTTCTTCGACCTCGGCGGCCACTCCATGCTCGCCACCCAGGTCGTCGCCCGCGTCCGCAAGGAAAGCACCGGCACCCGCGCCGTCGGCGTCATGGACCTGTTCACCCACCGCACGATCCGCGACCTCGCCGCGTTCATGGCCGGCGAGGTCACCGACGACGGACCGCGCAAACTGCTCTACGAGCTGACCAAACCGGGGCGCGGCAAGAAGAAACTCAGCTACGTCTGCGTGCCCTACGGCGGCGGCAGCGCCATCGTCTACCAGCCGCTCGCCGACGCGCTGCCCGACGACTACGCGCTCTGGTCCGTCGCCATCCCCGGCCACGACGTCGGCCTCGACGAGAACGCACTCCCGTTCGACGACCTGACGACCAGGCTCGCCGACGAGATCCTCGAACGCGTCGACGGCCCGCTCGCCCTCTACGGCCACTGCGGCGTCGGCTCCGCGATCACCGCCGAGGTCGCCCGCAAACTCGAAGCCGCGGGCAGGGCCATCGAGGTCGTCTACATCGGCGCCATGTTCCCGTTCGCCCGCCCCAAAGGCGTATTCGCCGCCGTGCGCAACCGCCTCGAACGACTCAAGAGCAACCGGCACTACGGCGCCTGGCTCAAGAGCATGGGCGTCGACACCGACGAACTCGACCCCGAGCAGGCCGACCGCATCATCTCCAACATGCGCGCCGACTCCCGCGCGTCCGAGGACTATTTCACCGGCCTGCTCGACCGCAACGCCGCCAAGCTCACCGCACCCATCGTGTCCGTCGTCGGGTCCGAGGACCCGGTCACCGACTACCACACCGAGCGGTACGCCGAATGGCGGTTCCTGTCCGACACCCTCGGCCTCGTCGTCCTCGACCGGGCGGGCCACTTCTTCCTGAAGTACCGCGCCGACGAGCTCGCCGAGATCATCACCACCGTCCACCCCGCCATCGAACGCGGCGAGACCGAACCACTCGAACGCGCCGCCCGCGGCGAGGACGCGCCCTGGGACCTGCGGGCCACGCAGACCACCCACGCAGGCACCCCCGAACCGGCCGTCAAGGCCACCATGAGCCGGTTCGTCGCCGTCACCGTCGGCCAGCTGGTGTCCACCACCGGATCCATGCTGACCGCGTTCGCGCTGCCGATCTGGCTCTACACTCGCACCGGCTCGGTCACCGACCTCGGTGTGCTGTGGGCGCTCGCGCTGCTGTTCGGCGTGTTCACCCTCCCAGTCGCCGGCGCCATCACCGACCGCGTCGACCGGCGACGCGTCATGATGCTCGCGAGCTGCGTGTCCGGCAGCATCCAGCTCGGCCTCGCAGCGCTGCTGTTCACCGACTCGCTGGCACTGTGGCACATCTACGTGCTCGTCTCACTGTCCCAAGTGGCCGGTTCGTTCCAGCGGATCGCGTTCCAGTCCGCCGTGCCGCAACTGGTGCCCAAACGGTACCTCGGGCACGCGATGGGCATCGTGCAACTGTCCACCGGCACCGCACAGCTGCTCATGCCGGTGCTCGCCGCCGGCCTCTACGCGACCATCGACCTCGAGGGCATCCTGCTCATCGACGTCGCGAGCTACGTGTTCGCCATCGTCGCGCTCGCACTCATCCGGTTCCCGGACCTGCTGGGCTGGCGGCCACGCGAACCGCTGATGGTCGCGATCCTCAACGGCCTCCGGTACTCGTGGAACCACCGCGGGTTCCGCACCATGCTCGCCTACTTCGCGCTCGGCAACGTGTTCCTCGCACCCGCCCTCGTGCTGGTCACCCCGCTGGTCCTCGCGTTCGCGACCACCACCGAGGTGGCGCAGGTCGCGTTCGCCGAAGCCGCGGGCGCCATCACCGGCGGCATCGCGATGTCGGTGTGGGGCGGCCCGAAGAAACGCCGCATGCTCGGCGTGCTGGTCTTCAACCTCGGCACGGCCATCGGCTGCCTCGTGATCGGGCTGAACGCGTCCATGGTCGTCGTGTTCTGCGGCATGTTCTTCATGGCCGCCTCCATGGCCACCGCCCAGGGCATCTATGCCACCCTCGTCCAGGTCAAGGTCCCGCAGCGCTACCACGGCCGCGTGTTCGCACTGAACCAGACGATCACCTGGTCCACCCTGCCGATCGGGTTCGCCCTCCTCGCGCCCGGCGCCACCGCGCTGTTTGAACCGCTCATGGCCGCCGACGGCGCGCTCGCGGGCACGGTCGGCGCGCTCATCGGCACAGGGGAGGGGCGCGGTATCGGGCTGGCCTACATCGTGTTCGGCCTCGCCCTCGTCGTGGTCACCGCGGGCGGGTTCGCCCTCCGGCTGCTGCGCCGCTTCGACACCGAGATCGAGGACTCCCTGCCCGACGACCTGATCGGCGCCCAGGAACGCGAAACCCGCACGAAAGCCGCGGTGGCGGCCTGATACCAGCAAAGACGCTTTCGGACGTGCTGCGCGGGCCCGGGCGGGCCCGCGCAGAATCCTCTGTGCCTGACCGAGCTTGATCACCGGTCGGATCGGGACGTTCCGTGTCCCGAAAGCGTCTTTCAGGGCGTTGGGCGGAGGATGGCCACCAGGAAGTCCGCGTCCGTCGTGAACGGGCGCAGGTCCCACGTCGACAGCAGCAGGTCCGGCTCCAGACCGGCGGTCCTCGCGTCGGCCAGGAACTCGTCGAACTCGTAGCCCCGGCCCGCGCCGAACCCGACCGCCGCCCGGCCGTCGTCGCGGACGTGCGCCCGGAACCGGCGGAGCACCTCGCCCCGCGTGCTCGGGGCCAGGAACGTCATCACGTTCCCCGCGCACACGATCGCGTCGAACCGCTCCCGCAGGTCGAGCTCGGCCAGGTCACCAACCAGCCACCGCGGGCCGGGGTGGTCCTCCTCCGCGGCCTTGATCAGCGTCGGGTCGACGTCCACACCGACCACGTCGTGACCGGCCGCCGCCAGCGCACCGCCCACCCGGCCAGGGCCGCAGCCCGCGTCCAGGATGCGGGCGCCGCGCCCGACCATGGCGTCCACCAACCGGGCCTCCCCGGCCAGGTCGTCACCGTTGCGGGCCATCGTCCGGAACCGCTCGACGTACCAGGTGGAATGGCCAGGATCGGCCTCGACCTTCCGCATCCACATGCTCTGCTCGACCATGCCGCCATTATCCGCCGACGGCCTCCGCCCGAAAATCGTGGACCGAGCGTGTCGATTCCGTCGCGGCCCGTTCGACGACCTGGTGAAGGCACCCGACACCGCTGGGAAGGAACCGTCACCATGACCGCCACGCTCGACACCACCGCCACCACCGCCACCACCCCGGTCGTCACCAGGCTTCAGGCCCCTGTCCTCGCCGCCACCCGCGTCGTCGTCTCGTTCCTCTTCGTCCTCCACGGGTTCGTCGGCCTGTTCGGTGCGTTCGGCGGCACCGACGGCATGGGTGGCACCGTCCCGTTCCTCAGCTGGCCCGGCTGGTGGGGATCGGTCATCCACCTCGTCGCGGGCGCGTTCGTCCTGGTCGGCCTCTACACCCGGCCCGCGGCCCTGCTGTGCTCCGGCTCGATGGCCTACGCCTACTTCGTCGTCCACCAACCCATCGCGCTGCTGCCGATCCCCAACGGCGGCGAGCCCGCCGCACTGTTCGCATGGATCTTCCTGCTGATCGGCGTCCTCGGACCGGGCGCGTTCGCGCTCGACCGGCTGCGCCGCCGCTGACCACGCGCGGGACGGGCCGGGTGACGAAGCTGTCACCCGGCCCGTCCCGTTTGGGCCAGTCGGCGGAACACGCACCGACACCGTGACGCCGAAAACCGGAAACTCTCCCACGAATCTCCCAGGTGCACCGGTTCTCCCTCACCATCAGACGGTCGTATCCGACGGTTCGGGGTCTGTTCCGGAGGTGTTGGATGGGGGTACTGGTACTGGGCTGCCCCGTGGTCGCCCGGAATCACCTGGTCCTGCGGCCGTCCCGGCGCAGCGCGAGCGTCCTGCTCGGGGTGTTCGCGCTGCGACCCAACCGGCGACTGGCCGTCGACTGGCTCGTCGGCGCGCTGTGGCCGCACCGCCCACCACCGTCCGCCGCCGCCAACCTCCGCACCCACATCGCCGAACTGCGCAGGCTGCTCCGCGCCGGCGACGGACCCCGCATCGAGACCACCGACGACGGCTACCGCCTCGCCGCCGATCCGTCCCACGTGGACGCCTCGTGGTTCCTGCAACTGTTGCGGGAAGGCAGGAACAGCCGCGCCGACGGCGACGACGCGCGCGCCGCGGCCCTGCTGACCGAGGCACTCAGCCTCTGGCGCGGCCCCCTGCTCGAAGGCATTCCCGTGCCCGCCGCGGTGCAGCCGCAGGCCACGCTCCTCGACGAGGAACGCCTGTCCGCCGTCGAGGAACTCGTCGACGTCCGGCTCGACCTCGGCCAGCACCGCGCACTCGTGCCCGAGCTCAAGGCACTCGTACGCGAACACCCGCTGCGTGAACGGCTCTGGCACCAGCTCCTGCTCGCCCTCGCCGCCGCCGGCCGTCGCAGCGAGGTCGTGGACAGCTACCGGCGGCTCGTCCACCTGCTCCACACCGAGCTGGGGGTGCGGCCCAGCCAGGCCGTCACCGACCTGCACGACCTGGTCCGCAGGGGTGGATGAGGCGTGTGTGCGCGGACGTGTGCGGGTTCGTGTGCGACCGGTTCCTACTGTCGCCTGACCCGACCAGAAAGGAGAAACACATGGCACACGGGGCAGTCCTCGACGCGGAGGAGATCGTGACGCGGTGGCTGGAGGGCATCGACCTGCCCGGCATGGAGAACCCGGCCGGACCGGTGTTCGCCAGCGGTGAGTTCGCGGAGGGCGACATCGTCGCCTGCGACCCGCCCGGCAGCCGCTGTTCGTCGTGCACGGCGTCCGCCAACGTCTACTGCTGCTGACGGGGCCGACGGTGACTGACGAGGCCGGTGACCTGGACCGCACGCTGGACTGGCTTGTCGACCCCGCGCTGGACCGGCTCGCCCGCCGGCTCGCCCGGGTCGCCGGGCTCGTCGCCACCGAGACCGCCGCCGTGCTCGACGCGACCAAGGTCGCGCTGCGGGACTCGTTGCGGCGCAAGGTGAACCGCGTGCTCGTGCTCGAACTCAACGCCGCCAGGATGACGGGCAGGCTCACCGCACCCGACCCGCGCGGCCGCTGGACCGAGTTCGTCGACACGGCCGCCTACGAGGGGTTCTGGCACCGGCTCCACGGCCGCTACCCGGGCCTCGTCGACCGCCTGCACGTCGTCGTCGACAACCGGTGCGCCGCCGCGGGCGACTTCGCCGCACGGTTCGCCGCCGACCGCGCCGACCTGCGTGCCCTCCTCGACGCCGACCCCGGCGAGCTGCGCAAGGCCGACATCGGCGCGGGCGACAGCCACCGCGGCGGGCACGCCGTCACCGCCGTGCACTGCGCGGGCGGCACCGTCATGTACAAGCCGCGACCCACCGCCGTCGACGCCCGGCTCGCCGAACTCGTGGCGGCCCTGACCGACGGCCCCGACGCCATCCGCGTGCCGCGCGTGCTGGTCCGCGACACCTACGGCTGGGCCGAACACGTCACCCACCGCCACTGCGCCGACGACACCGAACTACGCGCCTTCTACCGCGGCCTCGGGCACTGGCTCGCCGTGATGCGCCTGGTCGCCGGCACCGACCTGCACGCCGAGAACATCATCGCCGCGGGCCCCGTGCCCGTCGTCGTCGACTGCGAGAGCGTCTTCACGCCCCGGCCCCCGTTCCCGCCCACCGGCGCGGGTGAGGCCACCGACATCGCCGCCGAACTGCTCAACGGCACCGTCCTGCGCACGGGCCTGCTGCCCGGCCGCGGCGCCGGTCTCGCGTGGCGCGGCGTCGACGGGTCCGGCATGGGCATGCTCCCCGGCGAACAACCCGAGATCGGGCTGCCCGACCTCGACGGCGCGGGCACCGACACCGCCCGCATCGTGATCCGGCCACAGCCGCTCCCGCCCGCCGAGAACCTGCCCAGCCCCCGGCCGCAACTGCACCGCTACTGGGGCGAGGTGCTCACCGGGTTCGAGGAGATGGCCGACCGGATCACCGCGCTCGACCACGCAGGCGGACTCGAACCCCTGCTGTCCGCGTTCGCCGACTGCGTCGTCCGTGTCGTCGTCCGGGACTCCGAGGCTTACGCCGAACTCGCCAGGATGCTGTGGCACCCCGTCGGCCTGCACGACCCCAGCGCGGCCGAGGACAAGGCCGTCGCGCTGCTCGCCCAGCACTCCGCCAACACCCGCGGCCCCGCCGGGACCGACGTCCACCGCGCGGAGGTCGCCGACCTGTGGGCGGGCGACATCCCCGTGTTCACCTCCACCCCCGCCGAAGGGTGGCTGCACACCCCCGCGGGCACCGTCTGCGGACCACGCACCGACCAGATCACGCTCGCGCTCGACCGCTGGCGCACCGGCGACCTCGACCTCGAACGCCGCGTCACCCGCGCCGCACTCGTCAGCGCCTACCTCAACCAGGGCACCGAACCCGACCTGCACCGGATGCCCCCGGCCGAACCCGACACCCGTGACCTCGACCGCCGACGCCGCGCCCTCGCCGCCGGACTCGTCCGCGAACTCGCCGCCCACGCCGTACGCGGCGACGATGGCACCGCCACCTGGTTCGCGCCGGTGCTCGTCAGGTCCGGGTGGCAGACCACACCGCTCCCGCCCGACCTGTACGGCGGCACCCTCGGCGTCGCACTCCTCCTCGCCGGCTACCGCACCGAGGTCACCGCGGGCCGAGCCGACGAGGTCCCGGAACTGGCCGGGCTCCTCGACGGCACGCTCGCGACCGCCCGCCGCACCCAGCGGTACTGGCTCGACCAGGCCACGACCACCAAACGCAGACCCGACCCGGTGGGCGGCTACATCGGCCTCGGCTCCCAGATCTGGTGCTGGCTGGCCCTCGACCACCTCACCGAAGCGCTCGAACTCGCCGACCAGGTGCCCGCGGCGCTCGACGCCAGCGAGGCACCGGACATCGTCACCGGCACCGCGGGTGTGATCGTGCCGCTGCTCGCGCTCGCCCGCCGCACCGGCGACGACCGGTGGACCGACCTCGCGGTGCGGGCGGGCGACCGCCTCGCCGCCGAAGCGCTCCGCCCCGCCGACGGCCACGCCTGCTGGCCCGTCCTCAACTGGCGCGACGGCATCGGCGGCTTCGGCCACGGCGCCACCGGCATCGCCTGGGCCCTCGCCCGTCTCGCCGAAGCCACCGGCGACACCCGGCACGACAAACTCGTCGCCGCCGCCCTTGCCTACGAGAACACCTGGTACGACGCAGAACAGGGTGGCTGGCGCGACCCCCGCGACCCGGACAACCTCGTCGCCGCCTGGTGCCACGGCGCCGTCGGCGTCGGCCTCGCGGCCGCCGACCTGCACGCGGACGACCTCCTGGCACGCGCCGTCGCGGCAACCGAACACGGCGGGCTCGGCTGGACCCACACCCTCTGCCACGGCGACACCGGCGCCTGGGAACTCCTCGCCGCGGCCCGCCCCGCCGACCGCACCGAACTCACCGCGACGGTGGTGACCAGCCTGGAGAACAACGGCCTCACCACCGGACTCGCCCGCGACGTGTACTCGCCCAGCATGCTGTCCGGCTCCGGCGGCATCGCCTACCAACTGCTGCGCATGCACCCCGACTGCACACTGCCGTCCGTGCTGCTGCCCGGCGACCCGGAGACACGATGACCGAGAACGGCACGCGCGAAAGACCCCGCCCCGGAGGCGCCGTGACTGGACCTGCCCCGCGCGAAGGCGTCTCGGAGGCACCCCGGCGGCAGACCACTGATCTCACCGGCGACTCGCACGCGGCCCGACTGAACACCGCCGCCCGAACCGCTGTCCGGCAAACCGACGCCACGCTGATGCGGCCCACCCACCCGGAGGCACGGTGACCGAAACCGACCCCCGCGAAGGCGCGCTGCAGACCCCGCACTGGCAGCTCGACCAGGAAGCGGGCCGCGACGTGCCCCGCCGGGTCGTGCGCGGGCTGCCCGCCGTCACCTGGCCCGTCCTGAAGATGATCTGGCAGGCCGCGCCCCGGTCCGCGGCCGCCGTCGCGG
Source organism: Actinophytocola sp. NPDC049390 (assembly GCF_044466355.1). NCBI lineage: Bacteria > Bacillati > Actinomycetota > Actinomycetes > Pseudonocardiales > Pseudonocardiaceae > Actinophytocola > Actinophytocola sp. NPDC049390. Next base: position 123,597 of record NZ_JBITMQ010000002.1, on the reverse strand, counting down.
TCATGCAGGTCGTCTCCGGGCTCGCGGCCGCGTTCGGCCTGTTCGCCACCAGCGAGGTGCTCACCGAACTGCTCGCGAGCGGGCCGACCGCCGACCGGCTCGTCGCCGCCCTGCCCGGGCTGCTGCTCGTCGGCGGTGCGTTCGCGGCACGCGGCGCCATGGACGTCGGCGTCGCGCTCGCCCACGCCCGCATCACCCCGTCGGTCCGCCGCCTGGCCGAGGAACGGCTCTACGCCGCCAGCCTCGACGCCGACCTCGCCGCATTCGACGACGCCCGCTTCCACGACCGCATGCACCGCGCCCGCGACCGCGGCCTGTTCTACCTCGAACGCGCCACCAACAACCTCATCGAGCTGATCGGGTCGATCCTCGGGATCGCCGCCGCGGCCAGCAGCCTGAGCGTCCTGCACCCCCTGCTGCTGCCCGTGCTGGTCCTCGCCGTGCTGCCCGACGCGTGGGCCGTGCAGCGGTCCGCCATGCTCGCCTACGCCAGCGTCGCCCGCGCCGTCACCCTCGACCGGCGCGTCCAGATGGTCTCCGAACTCGCCACCGAACGCGAACCCGCCGCCGAGATCCGCGCCTGCCAGGCCGAACCGTTCGTGCTGCACGAATACCGGCTCGTCGCCGACCCCCTGCGCGACGAGGACGTCCGCCGCGGCGTCGCACAGGCCCGGGTCCGCGGCGTCGGCCGGGCACTCACCGGCGTCGGGCTCGCCGTCACCTACGTCGTCCTCGGCCTCCTCGTGCACGCCGGGTGGGTGCCGCTCGCGGTCGCGGGCACCGCCGTCATCGCGATCCGCGTCGCGACGACCGCGCTCAACCGGCTCGTGCTCGCCGCCAACCAGCTCATCGAGCAGGGCATGTACGTCAACGACTACCTCGCCTTCCTCGACGAGGCCACCGCGCCCGCCACCCCACCCGCCGGGGACGACGTGACCGACCCCGAACGCATCCACGTCGACCACGTCAGCTTCGCCTACCCCGAAAGCCCCGGCCGCGCGCTGGCCCTGCGCGACGTCACGTTCACCGTCGAACGCGGCCAGACCATCGCGCTCGTGGGGGAGAACGGCTCCGGCAAGACCACGCTCGCGAAGCTCATCGCCGGCCTCTACGCACCCACGTCCGGACACGTCCGCTGGGACGGCCGCGACCTCCGCGAACTCGACCGCGCCGCCGTAGCCCGCCGCGTCATGATGGTGCTGCAGGACCCCGTCCGGTGGCCGCACACCGCATGGGCCAACATCCGCGTCGGCAGGCACGACCGCACCGACCCCGGCGGCCTCGCACTGCGCGACGCCGCCGGGCAGTCCGGCGCCGACCACGTCGTCGGCAGGCTCCCCGACGGCTGGAACACGTTGCTGTCCAAGCAGTTCCGCGGCGGCGTCGAACTGTCCGGCGGCCAGTGGCAGCGCCTCGCCGTGGCCCGCGGCCTCTACCGCGACGCGCCACTGCTGATCTGGGACGAACCCACCGCACCCCTCGACGCCAAGGCCGAGTTCGCCGTCTACGAGTCGCTGCGGATGCTCGCCCGCGAGCGGACCGTCGTGCTGATCACCCACCGGCTCGCCAGCGTCCGCCACGCCGACCGGATCTTCCTGATGCACGACGGAGAACTGGCCGAGCAGGGCACCCACGAGGACCTCATGCGGCTGCGCGGCCGGTACGCCGAACTGTACGAACTGCAGGCCCGCATGCACTCGGTGACCGCCGATGCTTGACCTCGTCCACCCCGGCGACGACCGGTACGACCTGTCCCGCAACCAGTTCATCGGCCGCCCCGACGAGACACTGCCCCGCGCCGTCGCCCGCTGTGCGGGCCCGGCACACGTGGTCGAGGCACTCGCCGTGGCACGGCAACGGGACTGGCCGTTCGCCATCCGCGGCGGCGGCCACAGCAACGCATGCCACTCCGCGTCCGACGGCCTCGTGCTCGACCTGACCCCCGCCGACTCGATCACCGTCGACGGCACCCGCGTGACCGTCGGCGCCGGTGTGCGGGTCGGACAGCTCGCCGCCGCGCTGGCACCGGGGGAGCGGCTCGTCCCCGCCGGGTCCTGCCCGTCGGTCGGGCTCGTCGGCACCGCACTGGGCGGCGGATTCGGCGCCCACGGCAGACTCCACGGACTCACCTGCGACCGGCTGCTGTCCGCCGAGGTCGTGCTCGCCGACGGCCAGGTCGTGCACGTCGACGCCGACCACGAACCCGACCTGTTCTGGGCGCTGCGCGGCGCGGGCGGCGGCAACTTCGGTGTCGTCACCGCCGCCACCTTCGCCACCGCGCCGTCGACACCACGCACCCACGTCCGCCACATCTGGGACCTCACCGCCGCGCCCGCGCTCCTGCGGCACTGGCTCGAGTGGACGCCTCCCGACGACGTGTCCGTCGAACTCGTGCTCGTCTGCGGTGACCAGCTCGACGAGGACCCCGAGGTCATGCTCGTCGGCACCCTCGCGGATCCGGCAGACCTCGCGGACCTGCTCGACCGGGCGGGTGAACCGCGGCGCTCCGACGTCACGCGGCTCGGCGCCGCCGACGCCGCACTCCTGCACGCCACCCCCGCGTCCGCCGTCGCCCACGACCCCGTCGCCATCCCCCTCACCCAGCACCGGCCCGGCATGATGAGCGCCAAGACCGAGTTCTTCGCCCGTGCTCTGCCCGCCCATGCGATCGCGGACCTCGTCACCCACTTCGCGGCCGACCGCGTGTTCGGCGAGTTCCGGCAGGTCGCGTTCACGCCCTGGCGCGGCGCCTACGGCCGCGTGCGGCCCGAGGACACCGCGTTCGTCCACCGCGACGCCGACTACCTCGTCAAGCACACGGTGATCCTCGGCCCGAACGGCGCCGCCCGCCGCGGCGGCGAGGCCCTGGACTGGCTCGCCCGCAGCTGGCAGGTGATCCACCCGTGGGGGACCGGCGGCGCCTACCCCAACTTCCCCGACCCGGCACTCACGGACTGGATGACCGCCTACCACGGTGCCAACGCCGACCGCCTCCGCACGGTCAAGGAGAAGTACGACCCGGACGGGTTCTTCCGGTTCGCGCAGTCGATCCGGTAACGAGGTGGCCGCGGTGGTGGTGCCGCGGCCACCTCGTTCTGTCACACGACCGTGCAGGGGTTCCCGCCCGGGTTGCCGGGCTTGGCCTCCACGTTCGCCTTCGCCTCACCGATCACCAGGTCGGTGAGCAGCGTGTCCAGCACGACCGCCTGCTGCGTCACGCTCGTCGCGGTCGTCGTGGTGCTGTTGAGCCGCAACGAACCGATCACCAGCGGGATCGTCAACGGCGCACTGCCCACCGTCACCGACACCCCGTTGATCTTCAGGCTGGCGATGGTGGACGAACCGGTGAACTGGGGCGCCAGCCCACCCGGCCCAGCGACGCACTCCGCCTTCGCCGACGAGCTGATCACCCCGAGCTCGATGGTGACCAGCGTCGCCGTCACCTTCGTGGAGTCCACCCGCGCGGCCGCCGTCGACGCGTCACCGGCCGCCGGTGGCGACCCGGTCAGCGTGTCCGGCGTCTGGTCGGTCGTCGCCTCCAGCACGTTCGCCCGCACGGTCAGGATGCCCGCGTTCAGGTTCACGTCCGCCACCTGCTCGTGGTCGTCGACGCACGGCACGTCCGGCGGGTTGGCCCGCGCCACGACGATCCCCGCCAGGTTCAGCGCGGTCGCCTGGCACGAGAACACCCCGGACCGTTCCGCCGTCCGGATCCGCAGGTCCGACAGCACCGGGCTGGTGCCGTCCGGGCCCGCGGTCAACGTCGCCCGCGCCTCGATGTACCGGCCGGTCAGCGAGAACAGCGCGCCGTTGCCCACCGGGACGAACGACTCGCCCGCCAGCCCGGCCTCCGTGTCGGCCGCACGGGCCTCGACGGTGATGCTCGTGCCCGGCGGGACGCTGCCCTGCGCCTCGGTGTTCCAGGTGACGCGGCCCCACGTCTGACCCGCGACGCCACCGTCCTGCACCACCGACCACGTGCCGACCGGTGCCGTGACCTCGCCCAGCACCGAACCGGTCATGTCGCTGTAGTTGTACGGCGCGGCACCGGCCCCGAGGTCCACGGTCAGGTCGACCGCACCCACCGGGAACCCGCCACCGCCGACCGGACCGGCGTCCGGGTCGATCCGCATGGCGTTGTTCGTGTTCAGGTTCGCCACCCAGATCTTGCCGTTGGTGTCCACCGCGACACCGGTGGGCCCGGCGCCGCCCGGCAGCGTCACGTTGCCGACGAACGTGCCGTCGGTGCGCAGGTGACCGACCGTGGTCTGCCCGCCGCCGAGGATCGAGTGCGCGACCCACACGTTGCCGTCCCGGTCCACCGCGACGCCCTGGGCGAAGGTGTTGCCGTGCGGGAAGGAGCCGAGCACGTCGCCCGTGGCCGGATCCAGCTCCACCACCAGGCCCCGGTTGACCGTGGTGTGCCAGACGTGACCGGTGTTCGGGTCGAGGCCGAGCCCGTAGTCGCCGTGCGAGAGGTCCAGGCAGGCGCCGCTGCCGCCGCCCGGCTCGTAGCGCAGCAGGTTGGTGCCGTAGCGGGCGGACCACAGCGTGCCAGCCTGGTCCACCAGGCCGCCGTAGCCACCGCACCCGAGGTCGAAGCGGGTGCCCGGCACCGGGGCGCCGGTCGCGCCGGACACCTTCTCGTGCTCGGTGTCCGCGCCGCCCGTCCACACGTCGTTGTTCGCGTCGACCGCGACGGTGCGGGTGTTGGTGCCCGCGACCCTGGTGTAGTTGATCAGGCACTCGTCGGCCGCGGTCGCCACTCCGCCGTCGTTGTCGACGCCGCCCGCGTTGGTCCACGGCCGGATGTCGCCGAGCCCGCGCGAGGTGGCGATCAGCCCGTCGCCGTCGCGGTCCTGGCACGTGTTGTAGGCGAACGGCCCGGCGAGGTAGTCGCCCGCCGGGTTGGCGGAGCCGTCCCCGTTCACCCGCGTGCCACCGACCACGACGCCCACCCGGGTGATCGAGCCGTCGGGGTTGCCGTCACCGTCGACGTCCGAGGACTCGGCCCGGTTGGACAACCACGTGTTGCCCAGCCGGTCCACCGTGGTGCGGGAGGGATCCCGGCCACGCCCGGACGGTGCGGAGAACCACTCGCCGACCGTCTCGCCCGTGTTCACGTCGATCCGCACCATCGTGCCGCGGGCGGACGCCGCGATGTTGACGTACGGGAAGAAAACGTCCGCCTTGTCGAGCTGCTGCTGGTCGTTGTTCGGGGCGTCGTGGTTCACGTCCTGCAGGACGCCCTCGTCGAAGTGTTCGTCCAGTGTGTACAGGACGTTCGTGCCGGCCACCACCGCCTCGGCCGGTGTGGCGAGCACGACCGGCGTGATGGGTACCAGAACGGCGGCGGAGACGGCGGCCGACAATCGGGTACGTCTTCGGGTGGTTTTCTGTCGTGTACGAGTGTGCATCTGCTCCCTTTCGGCAATAGGGACAACAGGTCCTTTCCTGCGTCGTTCCGGGAGCACGTAGGCGTTACGGGCGAGAACCGTGCGTTTCGCACGGGTGCGGTTCGTCCTTCAGGGTCAACAGAAATCTCGACCATGGGGTCGACCTGCCGATTTTCCGCTGACTTCCGCGCTGGATTGTCGTCGGCGCCTGCAATCTTTCCGCCTCTTGGCGCAAAGTTGTCGGACGGAGTATTCCGGAATGCCGGTCTCGGTGGGTTTTGTCCGCGAAGATGTGCCGGTTCAACCCAGTCCGATCGGCCGGGCGGGTGAAAAAGCCGGGTGGCTGCTTCCGCCGCGTCGCGGAAGCAGCCACCCGGGGTCGTACCGTCAGCCGATGCCCTGGTGCACCGCGGTCATCAGCTCACCGTCCGGCGTGTCGCCGTCCATCGACCAGATCATCGCGCCGCCGAGCCCGTGGTCGCTGATCCACGCGGTCTTGCGGGCGATCTCGGTCGGGTCGTCGAACGTCCAGAACGTGGACCCGTTGAACAGCCACGCATGCCCGGACTGCGCGTCCCGGTGCAGCGTGTAACCGCTGCCCAGCAACGGTTTGATCATCTTGTAGTCGTTGATCCCGGCCTCGTACCGCCCCGGCGCCGGCCCGGACGCGTTCTGGTGCAAACCGTTGTTCGCGTTCGTCACCCCGGTCCAGCCGCGGCTGTAGAACGGGACACCGAGCACGAGCCGGTCCGCTGGCGCGCCGCCACCGAGCCACGCGTTCACCGCGATCTCGACGCTGAACGGCTTCGGACCGGGGTCACCGGCGGGCAACCGCAGCGCGGACTGGTTGTTGGTGACCGGCTCCCACGCCCCGTGCAGGTCGTAACCCTGCAGCGTGCCGAAGTCGAGGTAGTCGAAGATCCGGCCGGCCTCGAAGCCCGCGGTCACCTTGTCCGGATCGGCGGGCAGGAACGCGGTCAGCTCGTAGTGCTCGCCGGTGGTGGCGCCGTACGCGTCGAGCTGACGACGCCACTCCTGCAGCAGGAGCGTGAAGTTCTGCTTGTCCTCCGGCCGGATGACGTTGCCGGTGTTGCCTTCGCTGCCCGGCCACTCCCAGTCGATGTCGATGCCGTCGAACACCCCGGCCGCGGCCCCCGGCCCGCCCTGCGGCTCCCCGCCCAGCTGCGGCAGGTTCCCCTTGATCCACATGTCGAGGCACGAGGACACGTGGGCCTGCCGGGAGGCGGCGGTCAGCGCCGCGTTGGAGAAGTACTTCGACCAGGTCCAGCCGCCGAGGGAGAGGTTGACCTTCAGGTGCGGGTACTTCGCCTTGAGCTGCTTGAGCTGGTTGAGGTTGCCCGCCAGCGGCTGGTTGTAGACGTCGGCCTGGCCGCTCACCGTCTGGTCGGCCGTGAACCGCCGCTGGTAGTCCGCCCACGCGTCGCCCTGCCCGAGCTGGTTGGCCTGGAAGCAACGACCCGACGAGTCGATGTTGCCGAACGCGTAGTTGATGTGCGTCAGCTTCGCGGCCGAGCCGGAGGTGTCGAGGTTCTTCACGAAGTAGGCGCGGTCGTAGATGCTCCACTGGGTGAAGTAACCGACCTTCCGCTTCCCGCCGGGGCCCGGAGTCCCCTGCTCGTCGGTGGTCGCGGACACCGGCGCGCTCAACGGTGACACGTTGCCTGCCGCGTCGCGCGCCCGGACCTGGAACGTGTAGGTGGTGTTCGGCTGCAACCCGCCGACCGTGAACGCGGTCGAGGGCGTGCTGCCGACCTGGGCGCTGCCCTGGAAGACGTCGTAGGCGGTGACCCCGGTGTTGTCCTGGGCCGCCTCCCAGGCGAGGGGGACGGTGGTGCTGGTCGGGTCACCCGCGCTCAGCCCACCCGGGGTGGTCGGCGCCTCGGTGTCGGGGCCACCCGGGGACCCGTCGCAGGGGCTGCCGTTGACGGTGCAGTTCAACGGCGACCCGGAACCGGTGCCGTTGAACCCGAACGCGGTCGAGGCGCCGGGCGCGACGGACCCGTTGTAGGAGCGGTTGACGAAGCGGTAGTGGTCGCCGGTGCGGGTCATGTCGGCTTCCCACGTGGAGCCGATGCTGGTGCCCGCGGGCATGTCGAACTCGACGGTCCAGCCGGACAGGGCGGTGTCCCCGGCCGTGACGACGACCTGCCCGGTGAATCCCGTGCCCCAGTCGGAGACCCGGGAGAAGGTGGCGGTCGGATTCGTGGCGGCGTGGGCGGTGGTGGGGACAGTGGCGGGGACGGTCAGCGCGAGGGTTGCCGCGAAGAGGAAGGCGCCTAGACGTCTGTGTCTGGGAGACATCGAACTCCTCCGGTTGTGAGCAGGGTGCTCTAACGGTGTGGTCTAGACCATGGCAAACTCAAGGTCTAGACCACGCTCGTCACCGGAATGCAACCCGGGGGAGTGGCCGGGCGTCAGACGATGCCCGCCGCGATCAGTTGCTGCCAGATCCGGCCCTGGTCGACCACCTCGACACCCAGCTTCTCCGCCTTCGTCAGCTTGCTCGCGCCCACGTCCGCGCCGGTGATCAGGAAGTCCGTGCTCGCCGACACCGACGACGCGGGCGTGGCGCCCGCCTTCTCGCACAGGCGCTGGAACGTGGGACGAGGAACCTTCTCACCCGAGCGGGGATCGCTGATGGTGCCGGTGACGACCACCGTCTTGCCCGCCAGCGGGGCGTCCGACGCCACCACGGGTGGCAGGTCCTCCTCCCGCACGTCCAACGACACGCCGGACTCGCGCAACCGCGCGAGCTCCGGACGCAGCCGCGTCAGGTGTTCCGTCAGCGACGCCGCCACCTTGGGCCCGATGTCCTCCACCGCGACCAACCGGTCCTCGCCCGCGTCGGCCACCTCTTCCAGCGAGCCGAAACCCGCACGGCACAGGCGAGCCGCCGTGCCCTCCGACGCCATCGGGATCGCCAGGCCGATCAGGGCCCGGCGCAGCCCGACGCGGCGGCTCGCGTCGATCGACTCGATCATCCGCACCGCCGACACCTCGCCGATGCGGTCGAACTCCAGCAGCTGTTCCTTCGTCAGGCGGTACAGGTCCGACGGGTTCTCCAGGATCCCCGCCTCCGCCAGGCGCTCGATCCACACCGGGCCCACCGCCTCGATGTCCGCCGCCGCCCGCGACGCCCAGTGGACCAGCCGGCGCACCGTCTGCGCCGGGCAGGACACGTTGGTGCAGAACAGTTCCCGGCTGTTGCCCTGCTCGGTCACCGGTTGCGCGCACGACGGGCACGTCGCCGGTGGCACGATCGCCCGCTCGGCACCCGTGCGCCGGGACTCGTCCAGCACACCGGCCACGAACGGGATCACGTCACCCGCCCTGCGGACCAGCACCGTGTCACCGATCATGATGCCGCGCGCCCGGATCACCTCCTGGTTCGCGAGCGTCGCACGCGTGACCGTCGTGCCACCCACGAACACCGGCTCCAGCTGCGCGACCGGCGCGATCTTGCCCGTCTTGCCCACGTCCCACACCACGTCCGCCAGGACCGTCGTCTTCTCCTCGGCCGCGAACTTGTACGCCAGCGCCCCCCGCGGGGAGCTCGAACGGGTGCCCGCCGCCGCGTAGGCGTCCCGGTCCGCCAGGCGCAGCACCGCGCCGTCCAGGTCGTAGTCCAGGTCCGCCCGCCGCGCCTCGATCGACGCGATCCGTTCCTGCGCCGCCGCCGGGCCGTCGCAGTGCACCATGTCCGCCGACGTGAAACCCAATGTCCGCAGACCGGTCTCCACGTCGGCCGCCACGTGGGTCTCCGCCGCGTCCGGGTCGCTGCCTGGGTCGCTGTCCAGGTCGAAGGCGAAGAACCGCAGCCGCCGCTCCGCGACCGTCGCCGGGTCCTTCGCCCGCAACGTGCCCGCCGCGGCGCCCCGGGGGTTGATCAGCGGACGGTCGGGATGCGCCGTGTTGTACGCGGCGAACGTCGAACGCAGCATCACCGCCTCGCCGCGCACCTCCACCCGGCCCGGCGCCGGCACCCGCGCCGGGACCCCGTCCACCAGCGCACGCACCAGCACCGTCACGTCGTCACCCGTCGTGCCGTCACCCCGCGTGACCGCTCTGGCCAGCCTGCCGTCCTCGTACACCAGCGCCAGCGACAACCCGTCCAGCTTCGGCATCACCACCACCGGCTGACCGGGGAACCGCTCGAAGAACGCCACGACCTGCTCCGGCCGCGTCGCCTTCTCCAGCGACAGCATCGGCCGCGAATGCCGCACCGGCGCGTGCAGCACCGTCGGCGCGCCCACCTTGTCGAGCGGGTTCGGGTCCGGCGCCCACTCCGGATGCGCCTCGATCAGCGCGCGCAGCTCGTCCTCGATCGCGTCGTACTCCGCGTCCGCCACCAGCGGCGAGCCCCGGTAGTAGGCGTCACGCAGCACGACGACGCGGTCGGCGAGTTCCTGGATGCGTTCCCGAGCGTTCACGGCGCACAACCTACCGGCGACCACCGACAAAAACGCGCACTTCGAGTCCGCACTGTCGAGGAAGCGACCGGACCTGCCGGTCCCCGACACTGCGGACATGGGACCGCTGCTCACCGTGCTCCTGCCGGCCACGCTCGCCGTCGTCATGCTCGGCCTCGGCCTGGCGCTGACCACCGCCGACTTCACGCGCGTGTTCACCGCGCCCAGGGCCGTGCTCGTCTCGCTGACCTGCCAGCTGGCCGTGCTCCCGCTGCTCTGTTTCGCGATGGTCGAGCTGGCCGGGGTCGAGCCGGTGTTCGCGGTCGGCATGATGATCCTGGTCGCCTCGCCCGGCGGCACCTTGGCGAACCTGTTCAGCCACCTCGCCCGCGGTGACGTCGCGCTGAACGTCACGCTCACCGCCATCAACTCCGTGGTCGCCGTCGTGACCCTGCCGGTCGTCGTGGGGCTGTCGGCTCGGCACTTCCTCGGCGACGGCGCGAACGTCGGCCTGCAGCTCGACAAGCTGGTCCAGGTGTTCGCCGTCGTGCTCGTCCCCGTCGCCGTCGGCATGTGGTGCAACCGCGCCCACCCGCGCTTCGCCGCACGGATGCGCGGCCCCGTGAAGAAGACGTCGGTGGTCGTCCTCGTCGTCATGCTCGTCGGCACGGTCGCGCAGAACCGGGAGACGATCTTCACCAACATGGGCACCATCGGCGGGGTCGCGCTCGCGCTCACCGCCCTCAGCTTCACCGTCGGCTACTGGGCGCCCCGGCTCGCCGGCGTGAACCGCGCGCAGTCGATCGCGTCGGCCATGGAGATCGGGGTCCACAACGCCGTGCTCGCCATGACCGTCGCCTCGTCCGTGTTCGGGAACATAAACATGGTCGTGCCCGCCGCGGTCTACGGCACGCTGATGTTCGTCCCCGCCGGGCTGGCCGCGATCCACTTCGCCCGCGGGAGCGCACGAGCGCCTGAGCCGTCGGTCCGCTGACGCTTGTCCCGTTGTGGAGCCACGTTGACCCTGCCGTCACCCGCTGGTGAGGTGGCGGCAGGGGCTACTGGGAGGCGTGGCATGACAGTGACGAACCCGAGGGACAAGCTGACCTACACCGCGCCGCTCGCCACCGGCGACGTGCGCGTCGACGCCTCGCCCGACGAGGTGTACGAGCTGGTCAGCGACCCGGTCGCGATGGCGGCGTTCGCCGAGGAGTTCTACAAGGCCAAGTGGATCCGCGGCGCGACCGGGCCCGCGGTCGGCAACTGGTTCTCCGGCAGCAACCGCAACGGGTGGCGCCGCTGGGTGACGCACGCGGAGATCACCGAGGCCGAGCCGGGACGCCGCTTCGCCTACCGCGTGCGCACCCCGTTCTTCGTGCCGATCTCCCGCTGGGAGTACGACATGGAACCCGACGGCACGGGCTGCCGCCTCACGGTCACGAACTGGCTCCGCGTACCCGGCTGGTTCGTGCCGATCGCCATCTTCATCACCGGCCAGCCCGACCGCGCCGCCACCAACACCGGCAACATCGCCACCACGCTGACCAGGCTCAAGGCCCACTTCGAGCGCTGATCAGAGCCGGTGCAGGCCCTCCAGCACCCGGCGCATCAAATCCATCGTCGGGGCACCCGCGGTCACCGGCCCCGCGGTCGCCACCAGCCCGTACTCCAGCAGGTCGGAGATGATGACGCGGGCCGCGCCGATCGGCAGGGACCGGTAGCCGGCCACCTCCGCCACCGAGATCGGCCGCAGGCACAGCTCCGCCACGGCGTAGTGGTCCGGCGGCAGGTCGGCGGGCACCTCGGGCACCGTCAGCGACAGCATCGTCTCCAGCTCCAGACCGGCGGCCGACCTCGTGCGGCCGCCGGTGCGGGCGTACGGGCGGACGATCTGACCGTCGAACTCGACGCCGTCCATCGACTCGATGAAGTGCGCGACCGCGTCCTCCTGGGCAGACACCACCCGCTCGATCGGCGCGGTCTCCTCCTCCGGCTCGACCGGCGGCGGCTCGCGGACAGGCTCGGGGACGGGCTCCGGGGCCTGCTCGGGGCCCGGTTCCGGCTCGGGCCCACGGGCGGCCTCGTCGTCGGAACGCGAGCCGTACATCCCGAAGATGTCCATACCGTCCGCCTGTGCGGTCGTCAGCCGATGCCCAGCGCCACCCGGATCGGATGCGCTGCGAAGTACAGCGCGAACAGAGCGGCGACGCCCCACAGTAGCGGGTGAACCTCACGGGCCCGACCCTGGAAGGTCCGCAGCACCACGTAGGTGATCATGCCCGCGCCCAGACCGACCGCGATGGAGAACGAGAACGGCATGAGCACGGCCGTGAGCAGGCACGGGATCACGATGGCGACGTCGCTGAAGTCGATGCGCCGGATCTGCGCCATCATCGCGAGACCCACGATCACCAGCGCCGGCGTGGCGGCCTCGAACGGCACGATCGACACCAGCGGCGCGATGAACATCGCGACCAGGAACAGGCCACCGGTGACGATGTTCGCGAAACCGGTCCGCGCGCCCTCGCCGATACCGGCAGCCGACTCGATATAGGTGGTGTTCGACGAGGTCGACGCCGCGCCACCGCTCGCCGCGGCCAGCGAGTCGACCAGCAGGACCCTGCCGACACCCGGCACCTGGCCGTCCTTGTCCAGCAGCTTCGCCTCGGCGGACAGTCCGACCACGGTGCCCATCGTGTCGAAGAAGTCCGACAGCATCAGCGTGAACACGATCATCAGCGCGGCGAGCACACCGACCCGCGCGAACCCGCCGAACGGATCCACGTCGCCGATCAGCGACAGGTCCGGCAGCGCGACGATGTCCGACGGCATCGTCGGCACGTTGAGCTGCCAGCCGGTCGGCACCGGCTTGCCGTCCACCAGCGACGGGCCGGGCTTGAACACCGCCTCGATGATGATCGCGAGGACCGTGCTCGTCGCCATGCCGATGATGATCGCGCCGCGCACCTTCTTCATCACCAGGATCGCGGTGAGGATCAACCCGGTCAGGAACACGACGATCGGCCACCCGGTGAGCGTGCCGCCCACCCCGAGACCGACCGGCACCGTGGTGCCCGCCTCGTCCGGGACACGCCGGATGAAACCGGAGTCCACGAGGCCGATGAACGCGATGAACAACCCGATGCCCACGCTCATCGCCGTCTTCAGGTCCGACGGGATGGCGTGCAGCACCGCCACCCGGACCTTGGTGATCACGAGCAGCGTGATGACCACGCCCTCGATCAGCACCAGGCCCATCGCCTCCTGCCACGACATCTGCGACGCGACCGACACCGCGAGGAACGAGTTGAGGCCGAGCCCGACCGCGATCGCGAACGGGTACCGGCCGACCACACCCATGAGGATCGTCAGCAGGCCGGCGGCGAGCGAGGTGACGCTGCCGACCATCGCGATGCTCTCCGGCACGCTGCCCGCGCCGCCGAGCAGGTTGCCGTCGGCGTCCGCGACCGTGCCGATGATCAGCGGGTTGAGCACGACGATGTAGGACATCGCGAAGAACGTCGCGAAGCCACCGCGGATCTCGCGCCCGAAGTTCGACTCGCGCTCGGATATGCCGAAGTACCGGTCGATCGCGCCCGGTGTTCTACGCCCGCCTGAAGTGTCGCGCGGAACCCGTGGGATGCGATCGGTGACCATTCGGTTGACTCCCTGACGTGCGCTTCACGCTGATCATCTGGCGTGCCGCGCCCACGGTAGCGAGCTGCGTTGCACGGTCAATAGGCCGTTCAGGGCATCTGTGACCCATCACCCAGGATGAAACGATTCACCACGTTCCCATATGCACAGTCCATTGAGGACTACGCGCGTCGGCGTCCACGCCGGACGGCCACGCCGCCGACGACCGCCGCGACGGCGAGCACGGCCACCGCCGCCAGCGGCAGCGGCAGCCCCGGCAGCGGCCACGACACTGGCCACGGCGAGGAGACGTACTCGGTCACCACCACGACCGCGCGGTACGGCTCGTCGGTCGCCGCGGTGGTGATCCGGATGTCGCTGTCGATGCGCTCCGGCCGGAACTCGCCGTCGTAGCGGGTGAGATACCGGGGACCGGACATGGCCGCCGACAGGACCGGGTGCGCGGGGCCCGGCTCGACCCGCCCCGCGAACGTCAACTCCGGTGCGCCGCCGCCCGGCGCCGGGTTGCTGACGTCGACCCGGTGGTCGGCGAGGACGTACAGGCGCAGCGGCTGGTTGGAGTCGGCCGTCGCGGACAGCCGCATCGGGTACACGGGCGTGTCGGTCTCGAAGGACACCCGCATCGGCGGCAGCCCCTCCTCGAGGCTCCCGGACGACGGCGCCAGCCGCACGGCGACGATCAGCCAGCCCTCGGCGAGGTAGGTGGAGAGCGGCGCGGTCAGGTCGGTGGGCATCGTGAAACCGTTGTCCGCCAACCAGGTGGTGACCGCCGTCGCGTCGTCACCGGCGAGCTGCGCGACCTCGAACGGTCCTATCTCGACATGATCGACGACCGTGGCGCCGCCACCGGAGTCGGGCGCCGCACCCGACCCGTCGCCGTCGACGACGACCTCCCGCACCTCCACGTCGGGCTTGCTGATCTCGTCCAGCTCGGCGAACACGTCCGCGTCGGCCACCTCGAACCGCGCCCGGGACGGCACCGGCATCAGGAACGCCGCCTCGTCCGCGGCCGACCGCGCCAGCACGGACAGCGTGATCGACTCCGTCCGCCCGTGCAGGTCGACCAACGCGGTCTCCTGCTGCGCGGAGAGCTTGTCGTCGGCGACGAAGGCACCGCACGCACACGCACCCGACTCGGCCGGGCCGAACGTCACCAGCGTCGCGGTCACCGCCGCCACGACCGCCGCCCTGGCCGTCACACCACCGAAAGACATGGCGGTCGGACGTGCCGGGCGGGTCGCCGGGTTCCGGCGAGTTTGTTTCGTCTCGACCCGTCCGGGAAAGCCCCTGTCCGAACAGACTGGAGGACGGACGATGCCTGTCGTCGGATGGCACGCCTCGCACGAACAGATCCCGCCGAGCCGGCTGCTGCGGGACGTCCGCCAGGCGGAGGAGGCCGGGTTCGAGGCGGCCTGGTCCTCGGACCACTTCTCGCCGTGGAGCAGCAGGCAGGGCGAGTCCGGGTTCGCCTTCGCGTGGCTCGGCGCGGCGCTGGCGACGACCCGGTTCCCGATCGGGGTCGTCAACGCGCCCGGTCAGCGCTACCACCCGGCGGTGGTGGCGCAGGCCGTCGCGACGCTCGCCGAGATGTACCCCGGGCGGCTGTCGGTGGCGCTGGGCACCGGTGAGTTCTCCAACGAGCACGTCACCGGCGACCCGTGGCCCGACAAGGCGACCCGCAACGCCCGCCTGCGCGAGTGCGTGGACGTCATCCGCGCGCTGCTCACCGGCGAGGAGGTCACCCACCACGGCCTCGTCCGGGTCGACCGGGCGCGACTGTGGACCCTGCCCGAGCGGCCACCCCGCCTGCTCGCCACCGCGGTCAGCGACGCGACCGCCCGCTGGGCCGCCGAGTGGGCCGAGGGGCTCATCACCATCTGGCAACCCGAGGACGTCCTCCGCCGCGTCGCCGAACCCTTCCGTGACCAGGGCAAACCGCTCGCACTGCAGGTCCACGTCAGCTGGGCACCCGACGAGGACGAGGCGTTACGCATCGCACACGAACAGTGGCGCACCAACACCTTCCCCGCCCCGCTGTGCTGGGACATCGCCACGCCCGAACAGTTCGACCAGGCCGCCGCGCACGTGCGCCCGGAGGACATGCACGGCGCCGTGCTGATCGCGAGCGACCCGAAGCGGTTCGTCGAGTGGCTGCTCAAGGCCGCCGACCTCGGCTTCGACGAGATCTACGTCCACCACGTCGGCCAGGAGCAGGAGGCGTTCATCGACTGCTTCGGCGAACACGTCCTCCCGGAGCTCGCATGACCGGCAAACGCACCGCGACCAGCGACCTGTGGTGGAAGAACGCGGTCATCTACTGCCTCGACGTGCAGACCTTCCTCGACGCCGACGGCGACGGCCGCGGCGACCTCGTCGGGCTGACCGAACGCATCGACTACCTCGCCGGTCTCGGCGTCACGTGCCTGTGGCTGATGCCGTGCTACCCGTCGCCGGAACGCGACGACGGCTACGACATCAGCGACTTCTACGCCATCGACGAGCGGCTCGGCACCCTCGGCGACTTCGCCGAGATGCTGCGCACCGCCCAGGACCGCGGCATCCGGGTGATCATCGACCTGGTCGTCAACCACACCTCGCACCGGCACCGCTGGTTCGCCTCCGCGCGCAAGGGCCGCGACGCGCCCTACCACGACTACTACGTGTGGGCCGACGAACGGCCGGACACCCCCGAGCAGCTCGTCTTCCCCGGTGAGGAGACGTCGAACTGGGCCTGGTGCGAGGAGTCCGGGCAGTGGTACTTCCACCGGTTCTACGCCGAGCAGCCCGACCTCGACACCGCGAACCCGGCCGTGCGCGACGAGATCGCCAAGATCGGCGCGTTCTGGCTCGCGCTCGGCGTCGTCGGCTACCGGATCGACGCGGTGCCGTTCCTGCTGGAGGAGGTCAGCGGCCCGGCGGGGGAGCACAAGGACCCGCACGCGCTCGTGCGCGAGCTGGGCCGGTTCCTCACCCGCCGCCGCGGCGACGCCGTGCTGCTCGGCGAGGTCAACCTGCCCTACGACAAGGCGGTCGAGTTCTTCGGCGTCGCGGGCGACGAACTCAACATGATGTTCAACTTCCCGCTCAACCAGGCCATGTACCTGGCACTCGCCCGCCAGGACGCGACGCCGATCGCCAAGACGCTCGAGTCGATGCCCGACATCCCGTCCGAGTGCCAGTGGGCCAACTTCGTCCGCAACCACGACGAGCTGTCGCTGGACCAGCTGACCGACGACGAACGCGCGGAGGTGTTCGAGACGTTCGGCCCTTCCGAGGACGTCCAGGTCTACGGCCGCGGCCTGCGCCTGCGGCTGCCCACCATGGTCGACCACGACGAGGCCCGCATCCGGCTCGTGTACTCGCTGATGTTCTCGATGCCCGGCACACCGACCCTGTTCTACGGCGAGGAGATCGGCATGGCCGAGAACCTCGCCATCCCGGGCAGGCTCAGCTCCCGCTCGCCCATGCAGTGGTCCACCGCACCGCACGCGGGCTTCTCACCGGCGCCCGAGGGTGCCCGTCTGAGCCGGCCGGCGCCCGAGGGTGCCCGTCTGAGCCGGCCGGTGCCCGACGACGTGTCCGCGAACGTGACCGACCAGCGCCGCGACCCCGACTCGCTGCTCAACTGGATGGAACGGCTGATCCGCCAGCGCAAGGAGTGCCCGGAACTCGGGTGGGGTGAGGTCACCGTCCTGCACGCGGAGGGTCCGCTGCTCGCGCACCGCTGCGAGTGGGACGGCCTCGCGGTCGTCGCCGTCCACAACCTGTCCGGCGCGGACGCCAAGCTGACGCTGTCCCTGGCCTGTGACCGGCTGCAGGGCCTCCTCGGCGCCGAGGACCACACACCGGGCGACGAACTGACCATCGGACCGTACGGCTACCGCTGGTACCGCCTCACCACCTGAGCGCGCGCAGCCCGTGCTCGCAGGCGGCGACGACGCCGACCGCCGGGTGCGCGGCGAGGTCGTGCACCCGGCCGGTGGTGTCGTCGCGACCGGCGGGTGCGCCGGACGTGGCGTCGAGCCACAGCACACCGGTGTCCAGCCCGACGGCCAGCCGGGTGCCGTCGGGCGTGAAACACAGCGACGCGGAGCAGGTACCGCCGGAGGCGCCCGCGACGTCGTCGTCCACGGGCCGGTGCCACCCGATCTCACCCGAGTCCGCCCCGGTCACGACCACGAGCCCGCGGTGGCCGTGGTCCCGTGCGCGGCCGTGGTCCGGCCGGACCCACGTCGCGACGAGGCGCCCGTCCGGGGAGAACGCCACGTCGGACACGATCTCCGGCCCGCCCGCGGAGGGCAACGGGTCCCGCGTCCAGCGTTGGTGCGGGCCGTCGGCCAGGTCGAGGGCGGTGAGCCAGCACGTGCCCTGCATCGAGTTGCCCACCACGACCGTCCGGCCGCCGGGGGAGAAGCGCGCTACGACGCTCCAGTCACCGAACCCGCCGAGGTCACCCACGACCACCTGTCGTTCGAGGTCGACCACCCGGATCTCCTCACAGGACGGCGCCACCAGGTACCTGCCGTCGGGAGAGAGCGCCGGCTCGGGGTACAGGTCGTCGGGCAGCAGGTCGCCGGGGACCTCGCGCACCCGGCGCAGGTCGGCCCAGTCACGCAGCCACACGGACTCCCGGTCGGTGAACGCGGGCGCGCCGTGCAGGCCCCAGCTGGGCGCGCGCCCGCCGAGACGGACGACCTCGACCGGTTCGACCGTCGGCGTGAGCCGCCACCGCACGAGGACCGTCCCGGAGAACAGGCTGGTGAGAGCACCCGACCCGCTCGGGTCGAGCACGACCCAGTCCTGGGCGCGGCCCGCCACCTCGTCGGGCAGCAGCGCCACCTCCCGGCCGCTCGCCCGGACCATCGCGACCAGCCGGTCCCGCAGCGGCCCGTCGGCCAGCAGGTCGGACGGCAGCGCCCCGAACCTGTCCCGCACGCCCGGGTCCGCGCCCCGCCCGACCAGCCGTTCCGCCACGTCGAGCCACCCCGCGTCGCGGCGGACGCGGCCGCAGGCGGCGTGCAGGAGCGTGCCCGGCCGGTCCACCGGCGCGCCCGCCTCGATCAGCAGCAACGCCGACCCGGGGTCGTCCGCGAGGCCCAACGGGGTGTGCCCGTCACCGGTCACCACCCCCGGGTCAGCACCCGCGGCGAGGAACGCGCGCACGACGTCGGTGCGCCCTTCCCTGGCGGCGACGTGCAGCGGTGTCTCGTCGAACAGGTACGTCGCCGCGAACCCGGCCGGACCGGCGGCGGGCGCCAGCGCCTCCGCCACCCGGCCGCTCCTGGTCCAGTGCAGCGCGTTGTCCCCGCCGTCCCGCGCCGCGCCCGGGTCGGCGCCCCTGGCCAGCAGGAACCGCACCACCTCGGCGGCGTCCGCGCGCCACGCCGCGGCGATCAACGGGGTGATGCCCATCCAGCCGCGGACGTCAACCAGACCGGGGTCGGCGGCGAGCAGTTCTGTCACGCGGTCGAGGTCGCCTGCCTGGGCAGCCTGGATGAGCGGATGGTCGTCGGGCACCCGCACAGCCAACCAGGAGCGCAGGGCACAGAGATGACGAACGCACCATAAGGCGCTTGTCAAGGCCGTTGGCGGTTCCGTGTCGGCGACGTGACCTGAATGTTGTGATTCACGTCAAGTCGGCTGGCATCCGGGTGCGGCGGTGACGCATAGTCGCGGTCGCCCCGACCCGGGCGCGTCAGGTGTTCCCCCGCGCCGCGCGCCGACTACCCCTGGAGCCGCCATGGGTGCGCGTCACAGACGGACGCGAACCGCCACCGCGACCCTGCTCGCCACGCTGATGGTCACGACACCACTGGTCAGCCCGTCCCCCGCGGGCGCCCAGCCGTCGCTGTCCGACGAGATCGCGGCCGCCGACGCCGAGCTGCGGGCCGCACAGGCGAAGCTCGCGTCCACCTACGCCACGTTCACCGCCGCCGATGGGCGGTACAAGAAGGCGAGCGCCGCGGCCAAGGCCGCGTCCGACAAGGCCAACCAGGCCGCCTCGGCCGCCACGGCGGCCGAGAAGGAGGAGCGCGAGCTGCGCCAGGAGTTCGACCAGTTCGCCGCGTCGAACTACCGCCAGGGCACCACCATCGACAACATGAGCGCGTTCTTCGAGGCCAAGGACCCGAACGACCTGCTCGACCGGGCGTCGCTGCTCAACGCGCTCTCCGGCGAGTACAGCGAGGTGTTCGGCGCCACGCAGCAGGCCGTCGACCGCAAGGCCGCGACCGCACGCTCTGCGCAGACCACCCGCGACAAGGCCGTCCGCGACCGCGACGCCGCCGCGAAGGCCAAGACCGACGCCGAGGCCGCGTACAGGACCGCCGTGTCCGTGCAGGACAAGGCCAAGGCGGAGACCACGCGGCTGGCCGACCGCCGTGCCGCGCTCGCCGCCCAGAGCGCCGCCGCCGACAGGGCGGACGACGCGGCCGACACCGGCGGCGGCGCTGTCGCCCAGGTGACCGGTGACGTCGCACGGCCCGCCGTCGGCACGCTCACCTCCACCTACGGCGCCCGGTGGGGCACCATCCACTACGGCATCGACATCGCCAACAGCATCGGCACCCCCATCCACTCCGCCATGGCGGGCGAGGTGATCGACTCCGGTCCGGCGAGCGGGTTCGGCCTGTGGGTTCGCGTCAGGCACGACAACGGGCTGATCACCGTCTACGGCCACATCAACGAGTCGCTCGTGAGCGTCGGCCAGCGCGTCGCCGTGGGCGAACAGATCGCCACGATGGGCAACCGAGGCCAGTCCACCGGTCCGCACCTGCACTTCGAGGTGCACGACAACGGCAACAAGATCGACCCGTTGCCGTGGCTGCGCAGCCACGGCGTGAACATCTGACCAGTCAGCTGGTCAGCGGTCCACGCCCGCGGTGGGGTCGCCGATCCGGCCGAGGAACAACGGCGCGCCGTTCGCGGTGTCGGTGATGACGAAGAGGAACGGCCGGTCCACGGTCACCGTGTGTGGCACCGGCACCGAGACGATCTTCGCGTCGCCACCCGACGCGGCCGCCGCCTCGGTGCCCTCCTCGTCGACCCGCACGAACGTCCGGTGCCGCACGGAGTCGAGGTGGAGCGGCGCGTCGTCGGTGATCCCGCCGAAGTCGGCGGCGGTGGAGAACGCGTCGGTCATCCCCGCCGCACGCAGGGTCGCGCCGCGGGCCCCCTTGCCGCGCAGCACGCCGGGGCCGGCGGGCACGATCACCGTGAAGGCCAGCCGCCCGCCCCGGTACGGCATCGGCACCGTGACCGTCGAGCCGTCGGCGCGCGTGAACGGCGCGTCCTCGGTCCGCTCAGGCGGGAACGCAGCGTGTCGCGGAAGGCGGGATTCAGTTCGAGGCCCTCCTGCGCCCTGGCGGCGTTCGACACCCGCAGTGCTTCCCGGTCGAACTCGGGCAGCCGCGGCTCCACCCCGTCCGGCAGGTGCAGGACCTCCCTGATCTGCGCGGCGGGGGTTCCGGCGTCGGCTCCGCACCACACGCCGCGACGAGCAGTACGAGACTGCAACCGCGTCGAGAACCTCATGCCACCCACGCACCAGGTTGCGGCGCAACCGCCGTGATCAGCGAAGATCCACATTGTCGGTGGGCGCCGCTATGTTCTCCGCGTCCCGCGACGGCGGGGGAGGGAACACAGGGAGATGGTGCGTTGTCGGATTGGGAGAGGTCGAGCACGGCACGGGTGGTACCGCCCGCCCGGCCGAGGAAGCTCGCCAAGGTGCCGTTCGTCGAGCTGGCCGACGGACGGCTGCAGGGCGTCGTGTCCAGCGGCTCGGACATCGGACGTGTGTACGTCTCGTCGGTCACGGCCGGCACCTACGCGTTCGCCTGCAGCACCAACAACAACCGGCCCTGCGGCGGTGCCCGGGGTTCCTTCTGCAACCACATCCTGGCGATGGTCACCGAGGCGGTCCTGCAGTACGGGGCCGAGCGGGTCGCCCGGTACCTGCGGGTCGAACCCGGCGACGAGGTGACCGCGCAGACCATCACCGCGGAGATGCTCCGCACGCGGCCCGCGCAGGGGGACACCAGCGCCGCGGCGACGGTGTTCAGCCAGTTCCTGCGCCACCTCGCGTACCTGGAACTCACGGCGACCACCACGCCACTGCCGGAGATGCAGTGGTTCCCGCCGACCAGGGCGGTGGTCTGATGCGCACCGACCTGCTCGCAGACCCCGTCGCCGGGCTCGACGAGGCCCTCGCCGCGGTCGACGCCACCGACGAGGCGCTGACGACCGGGCTCCTCCGGCCGCGACCCGGCGGCCTCGCACCACTCGCGGACGCCGTCGCGGGCACACCGCTCGGCGGCAGGGTCGCCGAGGCCGTCGAGAAAGCCGCCGCGGGTGCCGCGGGCGAAGACCACTTCCTCGCCATCGCCGCGGCACGCACCGCGCTGCTCGGCTCGGTCCACGACGCCCTGGTGAACCGTGTGGACGAGGCGACCGGCCGACCGGTCACAGTGGACACCGCCGCACCGACGGGCGGGCAGCAGGCGGTGAATCTCCTTGCCGCGGCCCGGTCCTGGCTGTCGGACATCGCGCGCGCCGGGTGGCGTGGCATCGACCACGACATCGTCTCCGGGGCCGGGCCCGTGATCACCGCACTGCTGCCGGATCCGGCGCTGCGCCGTCTCGCGGCCGTTCTTGACGGGTTCGCGGCCGAGCTCGCCGCGTCGTGCCCAGGGGCCGCCCTGGCTCGCGTTCCCACCCGCCGCTGGGGCGACCTGTGGGCCCGCGCCATGGTGCTGACGGTGCCGGGCGCGGCCGACACGCCCGCCACGGGCACGGCGACGGGCCGTGTCCTGCCGCTGGGTGTGGACCTGCACGAACACGCGACCGCAGCGCAGGCACAGGTCCACGCGGTGTTCGAACCGGAGGGCGGCGGCACGCCGAGTCTCGTGCGGGCCAGTGTTTCCGTGCCGAAACCCGACACGGTGCTCGGTGCGGGCATCTGGCAGCTGCTCCGCCCGCACCTGTCGCTCCTCGCCGCGGTCGGCGAGGGCCGCTCGATGGACATCACCGCCATGCCGGTCACCGCCGAGGGCGACCTGGTCTGGGACGACCGGCAGGCCCGTCCTGGCGAGCCCGCCGACGCGTTCACCACGGCCCGGGTGGTGCTGCCGACCGCGACCGCCGCAGTCACCGCGCCACTGCACCGGCACCCCGCACGCATCGCGGTCCCGGTCTTCCTGGAGGGCTACACGGCCGGCACCGTCGACGGGGCAACGGTTTTCGACCTCGCCGGGCACTCGCTGGCCGTCGACGCCGACCGCGTGCCCGCGGCGGGACCGCTCACCCCCGAGGCCGTCGCCGCGTCGCACGCCTGCATCGGCCTGCTCCGCTGGGACGCCGGGGAGTTCCGCCTGCAGCCGCTCGCCGTCGAGACCACTGTGCGTAAGAAACCGGTCGCGGTGCACGCCGGGGCGTGGGCGGGCGGCACGACCGACAAGGCCGGCGTCAAGGCGGAGAAGGCGGCGACCGACGCCGTGGCGGTGCTGCGGGAGCGAGCGGGAAGGTTGCTGCGCAAGTGACTTCCGACGACAACCGCCGTCAGGTCCTCTACTGGCGGCTGCTCGCACGGCTCTTCGACCACGAGGAACAGGCGACGCTGGAGTCGGCGAGCCTCGCCGTCGTCGAGGACGCCGGTCTCCCGCCCGCGCTGCTCGACCCGTACACGTCCGTCGACTCCATCGTGCAACGGCACCCGGACCTGGCGGCCGAGTTCGACGGCCTGATGGTGCCCGAGCAGGACGGCGAACGACACGGCTCCGCCGAGGTGCGGCGCGCCGCGCTGGTGTCGAAGGTGCTGCTGAACGTGTTCACCACCGGCGCGGGCAACGTCACCGCGGAGCAGCTCTCCCGCTGGCAGGCCGACGCGGGCTGGCTCGAACGGGCGCTCGGCTGCCGGCCGGGCGACCTGCGGGGCCGCTCCGGACGGGGCACGACCGGCACCGCCCCCAACCCCGACCTGAGCACCCTGCTCCCGGAGATCGGTCCCGACCTCGCCGACCTCGAAGCCGACCTCGTCAACCGCATGCGGTTGCGTGAGGTGCTCGCCGATCCCACCCTCGCCGCGCAGCTGACGCCGAGCATGTCGCTGATCGAGCAGTTGCTGCGGGACAAGAACAACCTGTCCGGTGTTGCGCTGGCCAACGCGAAGTCGTTGATCCGCCGCTACGTCGACGAGGTCACCGAGGTGCTGCGCACCCAGGTGGAGAAGGCGACTGTCGGCGAGCCGGACCGATCGGTGCCGCCGAAACGGGTGTTCCGCAACCTCGACCTCGACCGCACCATCTGGAAGAACCTCGTCAACTGGAGCCCGGAGGACGAGCGGCTGTACGTCGACCGGCTCTACTACCGGCAGACCGCGCGCAAGACCACACCGCAGCGGCTGATCGCGGTCGTCGACCAGTCGGGCTCGATGGTCGACTCGATGGTCAACTGCGCGATCCTGGCGTCGATCTTCGCGGGCCTGCCGAAGGTCGACGTGCACCTGATCGCCTACGACACCCAGGCGCTCGACCTCACCCCGTGGGTGCACGACCCGTTCGAGACGCTGCTGCGCACCAACCTCGGTGGCGGCAACGACGGCATGGTCGCCATGGGGCTCACCCAGCCCAAGATCGCCGAACCGAGGAACACCGTCGTGGTGTGGATCTCGGACTTCTACGAGACCAGGATCGAGCAGCTCTTCGAGTCGATGGCCGCGATCCACCGCTCCGGGGCGAAGTTCATCCCCGTCGGGTCGGTCACCAGCTCCGGCCGCGGCAGCGTCAACCCGTGGTTCCGGGAGCGCTTCAAGGACCTCGGCACACCGGTGATCTCCGGCCACATCAGCAAGCTCGTCCACGAACTCAAGACCTTCCTGACTTCCTGAAAGAGGCTTTCCATGTCCGACCTGTTGCGCGCCCCCGCCGAGCTCAAGTACGCCGAGGAGCTGGACTGGCTGGAGTCGATCGACGACAACCCCAAGCCGTTCGCGTGGCGCCTGTCGCCGAAGATGGTGCGGCTGTTCGTCCTCGGCGCCGAACGCGCCGACGGCCTCGACCGGGAGATCTCCCAGAAGTGGTTCGGCGACCGCACGTTCGTCGAGCGGGCCATCGTCACGCTCGCGTCCGACCGCGGCCTGCTGCTGATCGGCGACCCCGGCACCGGCAAGAGCTGGCTCGCCGAGCTGCTGGCCGCCGCGATCAGCCGCAACTCGACGCTCGTCGTGCAGGGCACGGCCGGGACCACCGAGGACCACATCAAGTACTCGTGGAACGTGTCCATGGTCATCGCGAAGGGTCAGTCGCGGGAGTCGATGATCCCGTCGCCGATCATGACCGCGATGGAGCAGGGCTCGATCGGCCGGTTCGAGGAGCTGACCCGTTCCACGAGCGACGTGCAGGACGCGCTCATCTCCATCCTGTCGGAGAAGTACATCTCCGTGCCCGAGCTGGGCGGTGACAGCGACAGCGACAACATCGTGTTCGCCAAGCCCGGCTTCTCGATCATCGCGACCGCGAACAGCCGCGACCGGGGCGTCAACGACCTGTCCTCGGCGCTCAAGCGGCGCTTCAACTTCGTCCGCATCCCCGTGGTGACGAACAAGAAGAGCGAGACCGAGATCGTCCGGTTCCGCACCGAGGAGCTGCTGCGGCGCCACCAGATCGAGCTGGACGTGCCGCCGACGCTGCTGGACGTGCTGCTGCAGAGCTTCGCCGACCTGCGTGCCGCCGCGGCGTCGGCGGGCAGCGACGACGAGAAGCTGGAGTCCGCGCTGTCCACCGCCGAGCAGATCGGCGTGCTGGAGGACGCGATCCTGCACAGCAACTTCTTCGGCGAGCACGCGCTGACCGCCCGCACACTCGCGTCCTCGCTCGTCGGGTCGCTGGCCCGCCGCGAGCCGGAGGACCTCGCGATCCTCAACAAGTACCTGCACGGCGTGGTCGAGCCGCGCAGCAAGGGCGAGGGCGGCGAGTGGCCGGAGTTCCTCGCAGGCGGCCGCGACGCGATCGCCACCTTGTCGTGAGCGGAGCTTGGGGAGTGAACCGTGGACACACGGCGACCGCGAGCGGCGCCACCGAGCCTGCGAGGGGGCGTCGTGAGTGAGTTCGACGCGCTGCGCACGCAGCTGCGGGACGCGGCGGCCACGTTCGCCGACGGACCGGGTGCGCTCGAGGGCATCCTGCTCGGCATCGTCGACGACGTCGACCGCGCCGTGCGGGAGCCGCTCGAGATCTTCCCGGTCTGCCACCACTCGCCGGCTTCGGCCATCGCGATGGCGCGGCGGCTGCGGGAGAAGCAGCCGAAGGTGATCTACCTGGAGCTGTGCGAGGACATGGCGCCGCTGCTGACCGAGCTGCGCAACTGCCGCCTGCCGGTCGCGGTGCAGGCGTTCGCGACCGAGGTCGACGGGTTCCCGGCCGAGTGGGCACCGCTGTCGGTGGTCGCCCCGATCACCGAGGCGTCCGCCGAGTACCAGGCGATCGCGCACGCACTGGACACCCCCGGCGTGGACCTGGTGCTCGTGGACCGGTCGTCCGACCACGTCTTCCAGTGGGAGCACCGCGACACCGCGCCCGCCGACCCGGACGCGCCCCCGCCCGACGAGGAGGCGGCGCTGCACGGCGACGCGATCGGCGTGGAGATCGGCGGCCTGCGGCCGCGGTTCGCGGAGCTGGAGGAGCACCTGCTGCGCCACGGCAAGGTGCGGCACTGGTCGGAGTGGTGGCACCAGTACGTCGAGCTGCCGCTCGGCGACAGCGACCACGACACCTACCGGCAGGTCATGCTCCTGATCGGCAGCCTGTTCCGGCGCCTGGCCCCCGGCGACGCCAGGCACGTCCGGGTGGACGAGGACCGCGAACGGTACATGTGGACGCGGATGCGCGAGCACCTCGCCGCGACCGGCACCGACCCCGCCGACTGCCTGTACGTCTGCGGCGCGTTCCACGCGGCCAGCCGGGTCGACGAGTTCGGCGTCCACGGCACCGACACGTTCGAGATCAGCCCGCGCACGGCCAGCAAGTGGCAGCACGGCCTGATCCCGTCGAGCCACGCGGCGATCGAGGCGCAGTTCGGCCTGGCCGCGGGCTCGGTGTCGATCGCGGCGACGGAGTGGGCGAAGAACGTCAAGCGGACGCGGGTGCAGCCGTTCCGGCTGGCCGGGCAGGCGAGCGGAGCCAAGCGGACCAGGTCCAAGGCGTTGCCGGAACCCGTGCCCGCGACCATGTCGTCGGACCAGCTCACCGGCTTCCTGCAACGGCCGCCCGTGCTCGACCGCCTCGACGAGGCGGAGCTGCTCGGCTGGTCGGTGGAGGTCGTGCGGGCCGCGCGCCGCAACGGCTACCTCGCGTCCACAGCGGACGCGATCGCGGTGTTCGAGACGTCGATCCTGCTCGCCGGCATGCGGGACCGGGCCAAGCCGACGCCGTACGACTTCCAGGATGCGGCGGTCACGTGCATCGAGAAGGACACCGTGCCGGGCAGGCGCGACGTGCGCCGCCTCGTCGAGATCATGATGGGCGGCGACCGGATCGGCCAGGTCGGCTACGACGCGCTGCCGCCGCTGGCCCGCGACGTGCACGACCGGCTCGCGCCGCTGGAACTGAAACTCCAGCAACGCGGTGTGCGGCGGGCGCTGCTCGACATCGCGTCCCGGCCGGAGCTGGGGCCGTGCTCGGACGTGCTGTGGATGCTGCGCTACCTCATGCCGCACGGCGCGGCCCGGCCGATCATGGGGGAGCGGCGGCTCGGGGAACGCCCCATCCAGGAGTCGTGGGACCTGGCGCTCGGCACGCACCAGCGGGCGCTCATCGAGCTGGGCTACGAGGGCGTCAGCATCGAGCAGGTGCTGGAGCAGCGGCTGCGGCGCGTGGCGTACGGCAAGGACGCGACCGCCGCGAAGGCGCTGGCGGCCGTGGAGGACGCGACGCTGTACCTGCGCAGCCACCGCCTCGCGGGCGAGCTCGGCACCCGCGCGCTGGAGGTCCTGTCGACCGAACGTGGCGTCGACGGCGCCCCCGAGGTGCTGCGCCGGGTGCGGCGGCTGCTCGCGTTCTACCGCACCAGCGAGCCCACGCTGCCGTCGTGGATCGAGTCGTTCGTCAAGACCGGCTACGCGCACTACTGCACGCTGCTGCCGACCGCGTTCACCGACGACGACGCGAACGTCGGCCAGGTCGCCGCGATGCTGGGCTTCCTGTTCAGCATGGAGGGGCTCGCGCTGTCGCTGGGCTGTGACCGCACACAGCTGGAGCTGGCGATCGCGCAGTCACACCCCGAGGAGCCGGCGAAGCTGGCGCTGCTGTGGGCGGCGCGGGTGCACCTCGGGTTGCTGACACGTGCGGAGCTGCGGGCCCGGTGCGACGACATGCTGGGCAACCCGCTGGTCCTGCCCGCCTACCCGCGCTACCTCAGCGGGTTCCTGCACGCGCTCGAACCCGTGCCCGGCCTCGCCGACTTCGTGGTGGAGGCGGTGTCGAACGCTTTCGCGCGGCTGCCGGACCCGGTGCTGCTGCCGTGGCTGCCGACGCTGATCACCACCCTGCGGGCGGGCGGTGCCGAGCTGGCCCCGCTGCTGATCCGTGAGGCGGGCCGGATCTTCCCCGGCCGTCTCGCCGCGCTGGACGAGTGGGTTCCGCCGTGGCTCGGCCAACCCGGACCGGCGCCCGCGCGGACCGCCGCCGCGGGTGGTGCGGCGCTGCTGCCCGCGCACCCGGCGACGTGCGACGCGGTGGCCGCGCTACTCGGCTGCGACGACCCGTGGGCTGCGGCCGGTGCCACCAACGGGATCGCGTTGCTGGACCGCCACCCCGAAACCGCGCACGCACTGGAGTCGCTGTTGGCATGATCGAGTAGCTCGATCGTGGGTCGAGGGACCTTCCATCGAGCGTTGACGGTGACCCTCGATCGGTTGTCGAGGGTCACCGTCAACGCGCGGTAGAGGCAGTGGCTAACCGGTGCCGCAGGACACGGTGGGCCAGGTCCAGTTGCCGTTGTGCTGGATGGTCACGCCCCAGTTGTTGCCGTTGCCGTTCGGTCTGGCGACGAGCTGCTGGGCGCTCGGGTACGAGGCGCTGATGTTCCAGGTCGCGATGATCCGTGCGGGCGACGGGACGTTCATCGTCACGGTCCAGCTGTTCGATCCCGACACCGCGACGTTGAGGTTGTACCGGTCGCTCCACTGCTCGCCCGCGGACAGCGTCGCGGTGCAGCCACCGCCGCCACCCCCTCCGCCGTCACCGCCGCCGGACCCGCCGATGGTGATGTTGGAGCTGCCGCTGCTCTGGTAGCCCTCGGTCGCCAGGATCATGTAGTCGTGCGAGCCGAGGTTCATGCCGTGCCGCGCCCACGCGTCGAAGTGGTTGCCGCTGGTGATGGTGCCGCCGGTCCGCCTCGACTGCCGCACGCTCCAGTACTGGTTGAACGTCCTGGTGCCGTCGATGGACGGCGCGTTGTAGCGGGTCGTCTGGTAGATGTCGTACGTGCCGCCGTCGCTGGTGACCGTGCCCTTGTACGTGCCGGTCGGCCGGTAGGTGCCCCAGTTGTCGACGACGTAGTACTCGACGAGCGGGTTCCTCGTCCAGCCGTAGAGCGTCAGGTACGCGTTGCCGGACGGGTTGAAGCTACCGGAGTAGTTCACGCTCATCCGCCCGCCGGTCCGCCAGCCCTTGCCCGCCACGAAGTTCCCGGTGTTGCGCCACGACGTGGTGTAGTTCCCGCCGCCACCGAGGTCCATGGAGACGGTGCCCTGGCTGTCGGTCCAAAATGAATAGAAGTACCCGTTGTGGGTGCCGGTTTGATTTGTCGAAATCGCGTTGGCGATACCGGACGGCAACAACGTCGTCGCCACCAGCGCCAGTATGCTCGCGCCGACGGCGACCAGGCTGGACCTGCGTCTTTTCCGGCGCGCGAAAGTTACGTTCATCAGCGGTGCTTCCTCTTCGTCGAGGTACGTCGCTGAAAAATTATGAGTTCGCCGCCGACGAGCTGTCAATAATTTTCGGAAATGTTTCGGACCCCGTATTCCGAAACATTTCGGCTGCTCGGAAAGGCGCGTGCGCCTTTCCGAGCAGCCGAAGCTCACAGGGCGAGCCGTCGCCAGGACGCGGTGTCGCGCAGCAGCTGCCGGTCGTGGGTGGCGACCACGACCGCGGCGGGTGTCGACGCGAGCGCCACGGTCAGCTCGTCGACGAGCGTGGCCGACAGGTGGTTGGTCGGCTCGTCGAGCAGCAGCACGTGCGGCCGCCCGGCGAGGACCAGCGCGAGGTCCAGCCGCCGCCGGGCACCGATCGACAGCTCCGCCACCGGCCGGTGGGTGTCGCGCCGGTCCAGCAGCCCGAGCGACCCCAGCCCCGGCGCGGTCCCGCCACTGCGTGCGACCCGCCCGTCGTACAGCTCGACCGCCGTGCGCGGGCCCGGCGGGTCGGACTCCTGACCGAGCCAGCCGATCCTGATGTGCCGCCCGCGCACGACACTGCCGCCGCTCGGCGCCAGCGCACCGGCCAGCACGGCGAGCAACGTCGACTTGCCCGCACCGTTCGGCCCGGTCACCACGAGACGATCACCGGAGTCCAGGGCCACGTCGACGGCCCGCGGGAGCCGGGCCGCCACGGTCACCCCGTCGGCACGCACGAGTGTCGTGCCGCGCCGCTCCGGCAGGTCGGGCAGGACGAACCGGTTGGGCGGCGGCGGAACCGCGACCACGTGCGCGGCCAGTTCCTCCTGCCGCCGGTGCACCGCGCGCACGAGCCCGGGCGCGCGGGTCGCACGGGTGTGCTTGCCGTGGCCCTTGTCCGGCCGCCAGTTGTCACGCAACCGGTTCTGCGCGGCCGAGAGGTCGTCGGCCAGCCGCTGCCGCTCGGCGACCTGCTCGCTGTGCAGTGCCTCCCAGCGGGCGCGCTCGGCACGGCGGCCCTCGACGTAGCTCGCGTAGCCACCGCCGTACACCCGCGGCCGCCCGTCGCTGGACGGGTCGAGGTCGAGCACCGTGGTGGCCACGTCGGCGAGCAGTGCCCGGTCGTGGCTGACCAGCACGACCACGCCGGGACTCGCCCGCAGCGCGGCGGTGAGGTGGTCGAGCCCGGCGGCGTCGAGGTGGTTGGTCGGTTCGTCGAGCAGCAGCATCGCGTGGCCCGCGCCGAGCAGGCACGCCAACCGCACGCGGTGCCGTTGGCCGACGGAGAGGGCACCGAGCTGCCGGGTGCGGTCGTCGACGGCGTTCAGCGCGGCCAGCGACACCTCGACCCGCCGGTCGGCGTCCCACGCGTCGAGTGCCTCGGCCGCCGCGAGCGCGGTGGCGTAGGCGTCGTCGGCGCCGGGCCGGCCGTCGGCGAGTGCCTCGGTGGCGCGTTCCAGCCGGGCGAGCGCACCACGCGCGGCGGCCAGCTCGAGGTCGATGAGGTCACCGACGGTCCGGTCGGTGCCGAGCGGGATCTGTTGGTCGGCCACGCCGATCGAGCCGGTGCGGTACACCTCGCCCCGGTCGGCGGGCAGGGCACCGGCGAGCACGCGCAGCAGGGTGGTCTTGCCGCGGCCGTTCTCGCCGACGACGGCGACACGGTCACCGGCGGCGGCGACGAGATCCACCCCGGCTAGCACGGGCCGTCCACCGAACGACACGTGGACGTCGGACGCGCGGACGTGCGCCGCGCGCGCAGGGGCGAGCGAAAGGTCGGACATGAGGGGAGCTGCCTCCACGAAGAGGTGATGAGCAGGAAAGGACGAATACCGGCACCGCGGTCCGCGGGGCCGGTGGAGGCGTCGTCCCTCAGAGGTAGAGCAGTTGCTGCATCACGTTCACCAGGGTAGATCAACCCCGGCGGCGGCTCATCCGGTTTACGGCGCGGTCAGAAGCAGACGGGCGTCGCCCCCACCCCGTACGGCCGGGTGGCGGCACTGGTCATGGTCACCCCGTCGAAGGTCACCGGGACCGCCAGGCTGTCGATGCCGAACTCGCAGGTCACCGTGAACGGTTCGGGCTCGGCGCCCTCCGGCTCGTACGGGATACCGCTGCCGGTGATCGTCACCGTGCCCGGTGTCCGGAGGACCAGCCGCGGCGTCCCGTCGGGGGCCGGGACGAACCGTGCCTTCGGCATGGACGTGACCGACCGTTTGACACCGACGACGTCGGAGAACTCGTAGAACGCGCGATCGTCGCCCACATTGAAGGGGCAACCGTCCGGCGTGAGGCCGGGCATCGACTCGCATGCTTCGACCCGGTCGGTGATCGCCTCGTCGGCCACGGCCGTGCCTTTGTCGGTCAGGGTGTAGCGGACGGCGAACCGAGTGGTCTGCCCCGCGGGCGTCTGCGGCGCCGCGACGAGGACGCCCGGGTCGAACGTGACGTGCTCGCCGAGGCTGGGGTAGAGGTCGTACGCGCCGGGGAACAGCAGCAACGACATCGCCGCGCCCTCACCGCGCACGGGCTCCCGCACGCCGCCGAGCTCGATCGTGTCGAGGCCGCTGACCACCAGGTCCACCCGGACGAACGGGGACTCGATGGTCCACCCGTCGTCGTCCTCCACGAGGTGGAAGCGCCCCTGCTCGGAGGTGTCGCCGCTGGTGATGGTGACGTCGACGTCGGCTTCCTCGCCGCGCCGATGGCGCTCCACGACGGAGGTGACGGTCCAGTCGTCCGCCAGGGCCTCCTCGGCGAGGATCCGCACGTGGTCGTCGTCCTCGGGCTCGCCGACGATGTCGAGCGCGGTCTCGGTGTCGCCTGCCTGCAGGGCGTCCATATAGGACTGGACGACGTCCGTGGGGCCGGGCGTGACAACGGAAACCGTGACCACGGTCGCGACCACCGCGAGAACGACCAACGCGGCGACGATGCCGACCGGCTTGCGGTGGCGGCCCACCCAGGACCACCACGCGGGGGTGGTGGCACCGACGCCCGATGGTGTGTCCGATGTGGATTCCCCGGTGTGGGTCGCTTCGGCGTCGGCGGACTCCGGTGCGGGAGCGTCGGATTCGACGTCCGCCTCGTCGGGCGTGTCGTCGGGCGTGTCGTCGTCGGCCATCGAGGGCTCCGTCGGGGTCATGAGTTGCGTCGGCAGGTGTTGAAGGCGTCGGGTGCGGCTTGTCGTCGTGCCGGGGACCCGTGCACCGCCACCGCACCGTCGGCGGTGACCGTGGTCAGGTAGCCGGTCAGGTCGATATCGCACGTGACCGTGAACGACGTCCGCTTGTCGTCGGTGTCGACGCCGCTGCCGGACAGCGTCACCGTGCCCGGTTTCTCGGTGTGCAGCGCGAAGCCCTGGCTGAGCTCGTCGGCCCGGTCGTCGGCCAGCGTGATCGTGGGGTAGGACTTCACCTTCCACGTGAGACCGTGCAGACGCGTCACGCGGGCTCCCGCCGGGGTGTCGATCTGCCCGTCTGTCGCGAAAGGACAGTTCGCGGGTGAGGTCGTGGTGAAGGTCGCGCAGTCGTCCACGAGTCGCTTGATCGCGTCCTGTGCCTTCGCGACGACGTCCGCGCCCGCGGTGAGGTTCGCCGGGACGATCTCGGCCCAATCGTCGGAACTGTCCTCGGCGCGGGGGAACACCGCGACCACGTCCGTCCTGGCGGTGTCCACGACGTCGGGAACGGACCCGTAGAAGCGGTAGGTGCCGGGGAACAGCGCGTACCTCTGGATTCCGTCCTCCGCCGACCGCGGTGCGATCTTGTCGTTCACGTGGATGTAGGACAACGGCGACGCGGGGAACCGGACTTCGAGGAAGGGGTCGTCGAGCAGCCACTCGTCGTCGATCTCCTGCACGGTGAACTCGCCCTTCGAGGTGCCGCCGGGGCCCGCGATCACGGCCTCGACGCGGGCTTCCGTGCGGTACTCGCGGTCGATCTCGGTCACCGACACCACCCACCAGTCGTCGCGGATGGCGTCCGCGGTCAGGAACGTCGCCCTGTCGCCGTACGGCACGCCGTACCCGTAGCGGCTGACGAGCGCGAGCGCGCCCTCGACGTCCTTCTCCGCGACCGCGTCGAGGTACGCCTCGACCGTCTCCTCCGGATCGCGGTCGGTCGCCACCGCCGCCGTGATCCACACCGCGACCACGGCGACGACCAAGCCGAGCACGATCGCCCTGACGGGAACCCGGCGCCGCGACGACTCCACTTCGAACTCCTCCACCGTCGGGTCTGCGATGTCCGGCATCGTATTCGGCCGTTCCACCGTCGTGCGGCGGATTGGGCGAATACGCTCACCGAACCCAGGGAGGAGCCCATAGATGACCGACGCGCCCGAAGTGGACACCACACGACCACGTCGCCGCCCGCTGGTGCTCGCCGCGGCCGCGCTCGTGGTGGCGGCGGTGGTGGTGACGCTCGTGGTGACCCTCCCCGGCGACGATGACCGGCCGGTGCCGAGCGGCACCATGCCGACGCTGGGCAGCCAGTTCGCCGTCCCGCCACCCGGTTCGTCCGCGCCGGGACCGGCCGGGCCGACATCCCTGCCCCCGTACACCGCCGCTCCACTGTGGAGCGTCCAGTTCCAGGGCGAGGAGAACCAGTACGGCACACCCACTTTCGCGGTCAGCGACCACGGCTTCGTGCTCCAGAACGACGAGGAACTGCTGGGCCTCGACCGCTCCGGCGCGGAGGTGTGGCACTTCACACCGCCCGACGTCGACTACTACACGGTGCGGGTGACCGGACCCCAGGTGCTGGTCGGCTACGCCTCCGACGAGGACCGCTGGCCGCAGCCGCAGGTGATCACCGCCCTCGACGCGGCGACCGGGAAACAACTGTGGCGCGAGACGGAGGCGTCGATGTGGGCGGCGACGACCGACACCGTCTACATGTCGGTCTGTTACGGCGGCCAGAACAACCGGATCGGCGACTGCACGCTCACCGCCCGCGATCCGGCGAACAACACCGTCCGGTGGGGCGTCAAGACCTACGCCAGCTCCCGGCCGGCCAACGACAGCCAGAGCATCCAGACCGCGCCGACTCCGTCGACCCTGCTGATCGCGTCGTACCCGACCGGCGCGGACAGCCTCACCATCTCCGCCCACGACCCGGCCACCGGCGCCACGCTCGGCAGCGGCTACCGGGGCTCCGACGACCGGCTCGGGCAGATCGACCTCGCGACCGAACAGTCCGTGGTCACCGTCGACGACGACGACGAGAACCCGGCGGACGGCTGCACGGCCACCATCACCGGCTTCGCACTGTCCGGCGCCGAGCGGTGGCGCCACACCGCCCGCACCGCCAAGGAGCACGACCGCACGCGCTGCGGCCGCCTGCCGACCTCCTACAACGGCGGCCGGATGGGCTTCACCACGACCGACGGGACGCCGAGCGTGCTGAACCTGGCCACCGGCGCGATCGAGTGGTCGGCTCCGTCCGGCGGTCAGGCGGCGGCTGTCTCGGGCACGACGCTGCTCGTGGTCGAGCGAGGCACGCAGGACACCGACGGCGAACTGGTCGCCTACCGGATCGGGAACGCCAAACCGATCTGGCGGGTCCCGTTCCCGAACTACTTCGGGGTCGATCCGACGCTCGTCACCGGCTCGCAGGCCGTGTTCGACGGCGACGACGCCGCCCGCTTCGACCTGAAGACGGGCAAGGCCTGGTCCTACGGCGGCGTGGTGACAGAGACGGGGCCCACGTGGTTCGCCGTCTGCCACGAGGGCGCGTGCCGCGCCTACGCCAACGGCTGACCCGGCTCGGCGGGCACGAACGGGCGGGTGAGGTGCGCGGTCGCGAGCCACGTCGGCCGTCGGGACGCGTCGTCGAGCAGCGCGTGGCGGGTGCGGCGGGCCGTGTCCTGGTCGGCTTCGTAGCGGTAGGCCACGTCGGGGTCGACCAGCTGGACGGCGTGGACGAGCACGTCACCGGTGATCACTACCTGTCGTGCCGGGTCGCGGACCACGACGGACTGGTGGCCCGGCGTGTGGCCGGGTGTGGGGATCGCCGTGACGGTGCCCGCGCCGCGACCGGCGAGGCACACCACGCCGTCGACGACGTCGAGCTGGCCGGTGTGCCGCAGCGGGTCGACCACGTACGACAGGACCACCTCGTCGCCCGCCTGTTCCAGCGCGGTGATCTCGGTCCGCTGGACCACGTACCGGGCGTTCGGGAAGTACGGCACGCCGTCGGGTGACACCGACCACCCGAAGTGGTCCTCGTGCAGGTGCGTGAGGACCACGAGCCGCACGTCCGCGCGGTCGATCCCGGCCGCTTCGAGCCGGGAAAGCAGGTGGCCGGGCACCGGCGCCCACGTCGACGCGGGGCTCCCCGCTGGTCCGACGCCCGCGTCGACGAGCGCGACCCCACCAGTGGGCAGGCGGATCGCGAAGCAGCGGAAGTCGAGCCGCCAGGCGCCGTCGCGGCCGAAGGCACCGGGGTCCAGCCGTCTGGCGCGAGCCCAGTCCGCCTCGGTCGCCCCGGTGAACGCGTCGGCGGCGGGGAGGAAGAACGGCCCGCTCGCGTCGAGCAGCGCGACGACCTCGAACGGTCCCGTCCGCATGGTCGCGGCGCCCGCGAACGAGGCACCCGTCACCATCAGTCCCGCGGTCATGCCGCCGATCAGGAAAGTGCGTCGCCGCACGTCACTCATGATCCGTCCCCTCCTGGTTTGCGATACTCGGCGAGTCGACCAGGGGTGCGGTCGTGGTGCGAGACATTCGAAAGACCTCGAATCCGTGCTGACCGTGCGCGGGCAGCTGGCGCGGGCGTTCCCCCGGCGGTCCGCCACCGGTCGAGCACCGCCCGCACTGGGCGCCCGTCGCGTCGCCCTGCTGGCCGAGCTCGGGACACCGCGGTCGACGGCCGAGCTGGCGGCCCGGCACCGCCTCGGTCCGGCCACCGGCACGGCGGGTGAGTTGCTCAAAGCAATGAACCGGACGAGTGTTCGAATGCCACGGTCGTGATCGACTCGTTATCTTCTGCATGTATTTCCGAGGGGTTGTCCGGCACCCGCTGTGTGGACGATGCCGTGCCCAGAAACGGGGGGACCCAGCCATGCACTTCTACATCCGCCGCGACCCGGGCGACGAAGGACTCGGCAGCGACGTGCCGGAGGTTCCCGGCAAGCTGCTGAGCAGGCACAGCGCGCGGGTGCTGCGACCGCCGGACACGCAGCGGTCGCCCACCGGGACGGCGTACCGGTCCGACGTGCTGCGCGTCCCGCACACCGTGGACCAGGCCCTGGTGGACGAGAAGCTCGCGGACATCAACCTCACGTTGGTCGGCACGGGCACGGGCGCGGAGGGGGCGGGGCTCGCGGCGAACGGTCACCGGTCGGCGGTGATGCGGCTGGCGCCGCGCGACCCCGGCCGGCCCGCGACCGTCGACGCGTGGCGGGCGCTCGCGCACCTGCGGGAGGCGGCCGACGAGGACCGTGAACTGGCCGACGCCCTCAGCGCGCCCGGCCCGGTCGCGCTGGAGCACCTCCTGTTCCTCGGGCTGGACCCGGCGCCGTGGGACTCGCACGGTCTCGGCCCGGCGCCGTGGGACTCCCACGGCCTGTACGGCAGGGACTCCTACCTGCGCTCCGCGCGTGGCGGCCCGATCCCGGTCAGCCTGTCCGTCCGGCCCCCTCGGGCCCGGCCGGTGGCGGCCGACGGCGGGTTCGACCGCAGGCCGGTGATCGCGGTGCTCGACACGGGCATCTCGGCGCACGAGTGGTTCGGCACGACCGACCGCGACACGGGCCTGCCGCCGGGCGGGTTCGTTCGCGTCCTGAAGGAGGTGCAGGACGCCATCACCGCGAGCAGCCGTGAGGCGGGCACCGGGGCGCGGGTCATCGAGGACTACTGGGACGACGACGTGCCGGCCAACCCGCTGACCGGTGAGCTGGACCGGCACGCCGGGCACGGCACGTTCATCACGGGCATCATCCGGCAGGTCGCGCCGGACGCCGAGGTCGCGGTCGCCAGGGTGATGGCGGGCGACGGCGTCGCCTACGAGAGCGACGTGCTGGCCGGGCTGGAGCGGCTCGTGAAGCAGGTCGAGGAGGCGCAGGCGCCGGGCGGCAACCCGGCCGACATGATCGACGTCCTCTCGATCTCCATCGGCTACTACTGCGAGACCGTCGAGGACGAGGCCGAGACGAGTGAGTTCGCGCGGCTGCTCGGCCGGCTCGCCGACCTCGGGGTGCTGGTGGTGGCCGCCGCGGGCAACGACGCGACGACCCGCCCGTTCTTCCCGGCCGCGCTCGCCACGATGCCCCCGGCGGGCGGCGGGCACCCGGTGCTCAGCGTCGGTGCGCTCAACCCGAACGGCACCAAGGCGTTCTTCAGCAACCAGGCGCCGTGGGTGCACGCGTGGGCGACGGGCGCGGCGGTGGTGAGCACGTTCCCGCGGCTGCGCGGCAGCACCGGCCCCGCCAACGCGATCCGCGACCTCGACCGCGAGTCGCTCGACCCCGACGACTTCACCAGCGGGTTCGCCATGTGGCACGGCACCTCGTTCGCCGGGCCGCACGCCGCGGCCGCGCTCGCGAACCGGCTCGTCGAGCACGCGGACGCCGACCCGGACGCGGTGCGGATGGGGCTCGTGAGCCGGGAGGCCATGCTGGAACGCGCACGTCGTGCCGTCGACGCGTGCACGACGTGCGATCCGGTGGACTGAGTGCGTGATCACCGCGGGACGGAAGGAGGTCGGCGCGCTGTTGCTCGCCACGATGAGCCGGGCGCGGAGGTCCGGCAGGACGGGGGACCGGCCGTGAGCCAGGACGACGCCGACACCGGGAGGGGGGAGCCGGACATCGCGCTTCCCGAACACGACGTCGAGCTGCTCGACGTCGTGCGGCAGGTGCTGGACGCGGCCGACCCGATGCCGCCGGACCTGGTCGAACGCGTCCGGTTCGCGGTCGACCTGGACGACATCGACGTCGAGGTGTCGCGGCTCGTCGAGCTGCCGGTGCTCGCGGGCGCCCGCTCGGACGAGTTCGCACGGCTCGTCACGTTCCAGAGCGACAGCCTGACGATCATGGTCACCCTCGAACAGGGCACCGACGGCACCACGCGGATCGACGGGTGGCTCACGCCCGCCGCGTGCCGGCGCATCGAGGTGCGCTGCGCGAGCGGCCCCCTGTCCACCGAGTCCGACGACACCGGCCGGTTCTCGCTCGACGCGGTGCCCGCGGGGAACGTCCGGCTGGTCGTGCACGACTCGGGCAGCACCGTCCGGGTGATCACGCCGACGATCCAGGTCTGACGGGCTCCGCGACACGACCGGGTGAAGGACACAATTCCCTGGCCCGCCGGCCGGGCGGGCCCGATACTGACCAGATGTCCCGGGGTGGCGCGGCCGAGCAGGCCGGTGGAACTCGCGCGCGTGAGCTTCACCGGCGTGGGCTCGAGGCGCTCAACCGGGGCCGGCCGCTGCTCGGCGCCCGCTCGTTGCGGTCGGGTCTGCGGCTGCTCGGGTGGCCGGATGCCGACGGCGGTTGGCGGTCGCACCGCGAGCTGACGTTCCGGCTGCTCGGCACGCTGGCGGCCGCCGAGGTCGCGTGCGGCCGCAGCGACCGCGGCTTCGCGCTGCTGGACAGCACGGAACCGCTGATCACCGGCGACAACCGGGGTGTGCTGCTGCTCCAGCGCGGGCTGCTGCTGACCATGATCGGCCGGGTCGACGACGCCGTCCGCAGCTTCGACGCGGCCGTGCCGTTGCTCGAACGGGCCGGCGAGCGGGTCGCGCTCGCCCGCACACTGCTCAACCGGGCGTTCATCCACCAGATCGCGGGCCAGGTGCGCCCGGCGCTCGCCGACCTCGCGCGCAGCGAGGAGATCAGCCGCGAGCTGGGCATGACCGTGCAGGTCGCCAAGGCGTTCCACGGCCGGGGGTCCTGCCTGCTGCTCGCCGGGGACATCCCGGGCGCCCTGCGTGCGTTCGACGAGGCCGAGCAGGGGTACGCGGCGGACGCGGACGGCATGCTCGTCGTGCTCGCCGTGGAGAAGGCACGGGCGCTGCTCGCGGCGGGTCTGGCCGTGGACGCGGCACGCGTGCTCGACCAGGCGCTGCCGCGTTTCGGTGGACTCGGCATGACCCAGGAGCACGCGGAGGCGGAGCTGACCCGTGCCCGGATCGCGCTGGCGGTCGGCGACCACGCGGTGGCGCGGCGCTGGGCGGTCCAGGCCGAGCGGCGGTTCCGCCGCAGGCGCAACGAGACGTGGGCGGCGGTCGCGGCACTGGCCAGGCTGCGTGCCGAGTTCGCCACGAGCAGGCGCGCGGTCAGGGTCGCGACCACCGCCGCGGGTCTCGCCGACCGGCTCCGGGAACTGGGGCTGGACAACGACGCCGAGGCCGCCGAACTGCTCGCCGCCCGCGCGCACCTGCGCCGCGGCGAGGTCGACGAGGCACAGCGGCGGGTCCGCGCCCAGCCCGGCCGCCGGTCCACACTGGACACCCGGTTGCAGCGGCACGTCGTGCGCGCCCGGATCGCGGCGGCGCGCGGCGACCACAGCGCCACCTTCCGGCACGCGCGCACGGGCCTGGCCCGGCTCGCCGCGCACCGCAGCCACTTCGGCAGCATCGACCTGCGGACCGGGGCCGCGACACTCGGCGCGGAACTGGCGCGGGCGGGGCTCGACGCCGCGCTCGCGGAGGGCAGGCCCGCGACGGTGTTCCGCTGGCTGGAGCACTCGCGGGCGCAGGCGTTCCGGTCCCGTGCGGTGCACCCGCTCGACGACCCGGTGACCGCCGACGCGCTGGCGGAGCTGCGGCAGCGGTCCCGCGTGGCGCGGGCCAGTGAGCTGGAAGGGCGCCGGGACGCGGCGGCGGCACGCCGGTGCGTCGAGCTGGAACGGCAGATCCGGGCGCACAGCTGGCGGGCCAGCGGGACCGGCGAGCACCAGAACGGGGTGTCGCTGGCGGAGGTCCGGGCGGAACTGTCCGCCGCGGGTGCCGCGCTGGCCGGCTACTTCACGGTCGGCGAGCGGATACACGCCTTCCTGGTCACCGACCGCACGGCGCGGATCATCGAGCTGGGCGACCTGCGGATGGCGACCGAGACGACGACCCGGTTGCGGGGCGACCTGGACGTGTTGTCGGGCAGGCGGTTGCCCGGCCCGCTCGACGCCGCCGTCCGCGGCTCCGCGCGGCACCTGCTGTCGGTGCTGTCCGAACACCTCGTGGCCCCGATGCGCCCGTACCTCGGCGACAACGATCTGGTCGTGGTGCCGACGGGACCGCTGACGGGCGTGCCGTGGGGGTTGCTGCCGGACCTGCGCGGCCGCCCGGTGACGGTGTCGCCGTCGGCGACGGTGTGGCTGTCGGGCAGGAAGGCGCCGCGTCGGGCGCGGAACGGGACCACGCTGCTCGTCGCGGGCCCGAACCTCGAGTACGCGGCGGGCGAGGTCGAGCGGCTGGCCGCGATCTACCCGGACGGCGAGACGCTGACCGGCGCGGACGCGACGGTCGAGGCGACGATGAAGGCACTCGACGGCTGCGACGTCGCGCACTTCGCCACCCACGGCCACCACGAGCAGGAGAGCGTGCTGTTCTCCCGGCTCGACCTCGCGGACGGGCCGCTGATGGCCTACGACATCCACCGGCTCGGCGCGGCGCCGCGGCACGTCATCCTCGCGTCGTGCGACGTCGGGAAGGTGGTCGTGCGGGCGGGCGACGAGATCCTCGGGTTCACCGCGGCGCTGCTCTACAGCGGCACGCGGACCGTGGTGTCCTGTGTGGCGCGGATGGACGACCAGGCTGCGGTCGAGGTCATGACCGCCTACCACGACGGCCTCTCCCGAGGTGTCGCGCCGGCGCGGGCGCTGGCCGACGCCGCGGTCAAGGAGCCGATGACACCGCTGGTGTGCTTCGGAAGCGGCTGAGCAGGGCTCCGGTCACCACCAGCACGGCGCCCGCGGCCACCACCACGACGGGCAGCGCGGCCGGGATCTCCAGGTACACGGTGATCCCGAGGATCCGGGACAGCCCCCACGGCAGGAGCGCCAGCTGGTCGTTCCACATGGTCAGCGCCCGTTCGAGACCGGTCACGGCGACCAGCCCGCCCAGCACCAGCAGCGGCGTGCCGACGGCGACCAGCACCCGCCCGGTGGCGGCGCGGCGGCCCATGCCGGTGCGCAGGGTGGTGTAGGCGACGACGAACACGCCGAGGAACGCCGCGAACGCGACCGTGATGTACACGCTCCGCGCGGCCGGGTCGGTCCAGAAGTCGAACCAGTAGTGGCCGGGGCCGCGCAGCGCGAGCGCGGCGAGCAGCAGGACCGTGCGCAGCAGCGCGAGCCCACCGACGGCCGCGGCGACGACGAACGGGTCGACCGGCCCCACCAGCAGCCGCAGCACGACGCCGAACAGCAGCCACGCACCGAGCACCAGCAGGAGGTGGGCGGGTGCGGCGAACCAGGTGAACACGGCCCGGCTGAGCACGACCGCGACGGCCGGGATCACCCACACCAGCACCCGGTCGACGCGCGTGGGCGTGAGTTCGGTGACCGGTCGCCACGGCCGGGTCGCGTCGGTCCACAGTGCCCGCAGCGCGGTCGGCCGGCGGGACAGCGCGCCGACGGCGAGCGTGGCGAGGACCGCGACGAGCAGCCCGCGCGCGAGCCAGGCCATGGGTTCGTCGCGTGCGGCGCGTTCGAGGCCGAGCCCGGCTGCGGCCAGGTGGTAGGCAGGCAGGTCGAGGTCGCCGCCGTAGCGGCGGACGTGGTCAGCGCTCGCTCGCGCGTAGCGGTCGGCGGCGGCGTGCCACGCGTCGCGGGCGGCGGGGTCGCCGGTGTCGAGCCACTGCGCGTGCCGCAGCACCGTGGTGCGGTAGGCGCCGAGCGTGGTGAACAGGTCGACCTGGTAGTGGAGCGTGTCCAGGAACCGTTGCCGCAGCTGGGGATCGCGCCACGTCGCGGGGTCGGTCCGCGCGACGAGGTCCCGCATCCGGCGGGCGTCGCGGACGGCGTCGTCGCCTTCGCGGAC
The DNA here is from genome assembly GCF_044466355.1 of Actinophytocola sp. NPDC049390. Lineage (NCBI taxonomy): Bacteria > Bacillati > Actinomycetota > Actinomycetes > Pseudonocardiales > Pseudonocardiaceae > Actinophytocola > Actinophytocola sp. NPDC049390. Next base: position 81,242 of record NZ_JBITMQ010000002.1, on the reverse strand, counting down.
GGCCTCGTCGACCCGGTCGCGGCCGACCGCGTAGATCGTGTCGAGTGCGGCGCTGTCGCCGGTGAGGATGTCCCACTCGAACAGCCACATCATCGGCGGCGGTTCGAGGCCCAGGGCCCGCACGGCCTTGTCCGCGTACGGTCCGATGTAGAGGCCGGTGGTGATCGCGTCGCGGGACAGCGCCATCGCCTCGCCGATGGCGGCGACGGTGCCGGGGTCGTCGGAGAACGTGCGGCGTGCCCAGTCGGCGGTAGCCTCGGCCGGGTCGAGACCGGGGTCCCACGCGAGCCGCCCGGTGACGTAGGTGTTGAGGTCGTACAGCTGCCAGAACCCGGCGCGCGGGGTGAGCGTGCGCGGGCCCGCGAGCAGGGGACCGCCGCCCTGCGCCCACGTCCAGACGCCCTCGACGTGCGGGTTGCCCGCCAGGAACCGCCGCAGCGCGAGCTGGTGGAGCACGCCGAGGTCGTTGGGCAGCGCCCCGAAGCCCTCGAACTCCCTGCGGGACTGGAACTCCACGATGCGCCGGTGGTCGCCGACGAGGAGGGTGTCGTTGAGCGGCAGGTGGCTGTAGAAGTCGCCGAGCGAGTACTTCGTGGACACGATCAGCCGGTCGTGGTCGATGCCACCGAGCACCTCCAGGTAGGCGTCGCGGCTGGTGTGCAGCTCGCCGACCGCGCCGATGCCGACGCTCCAGCTGCGGAAGACGACCTCGGTGCCGGTGTCGCCGGCGACGGAGAGGAACGCGCGCAACATCGCGCGCACGGCGGCGGGTGTGGTGACGGCGATCTCGGAGGTGTAGTCCCAGCCGGGCAGCTGGTACACGGCGCCGCCCTCGCCGATCCTGACCATCATGCCGTCCACATAGGACATCCGGTCGTACAGTTCGGTCAGCCCGGCCTGGTACACCCGCCACAGGCGCGGGTTCTCGGTGTCGAGGCCGCCGACGGTGCGTGCCAGGTAGGACCGCAGCGGCGGCGAGAGCGCGAGCATGTCGGTGGACAGGTACACGCGCATGCCCATGTCGTGGGCGTACCGCCAGACCGGTCCGAACGCGGCGGCCATCGCCTCGGCCCTGGCGACGTGCGGGTCGCCGTCCGGGTAGACGCCGAGGTCGCGGAAGGTGACGTACTCGAGGAACCCCGGGACGACGACGGCGTTGTAGCCGAGCGCGAGCGAATGGTCGACGTGCGCCCGGAACTGGTCCGCGATCCGCGCGACCGCGGCGGTGTCCACGTAGGGCGCGCCCGGCAGGATCGCGTCACCGACCACGTCGGAGTTCAGCGAGTAGTCGTCGGTGCGGTAGCGGGCGGGATCGTCGGGCAGGCCGACCCCGCCGAGGTCGGTGAGGCGCAGCCCGAGCCGCGGGGCCGCGGTCCGCCCGTCCGCGACGACCTCGGCGCCGGACCGCACCCGGTCGGCGATCGCGTAGAGCCCGGCCGCCGCGCCACCGGGCGTGCTCGCGGTGACCTCGATGCCGTCCGGTCCGCGCCCGGTCCGGTAGGCCTCCGGCGCGAGCCCCGGCTCGACGCGCACCCGCAGCCCGGTGCCGGAGCCGATCGCGGGCCGCGGCGCGCCACGGGCGACGTACGCGTCGGCCACCGCCTCGGCCGCCTTCCGCACCCGCCGGTCGTCGGGCACCACGAGCCCGGTCACCGGTGGCGGCGCGACCATGGCGCGGGGCGGCGCGGCGGTGAGGTGTTCGACGGGTACGTCGACGTCCCGCACGGAGAGCCCGAGCGCGTCGTTCACCTGCCAGGCGACCACGCCGCCCAGCCCGAGCAGCACCGCGACCACGACCGCCACCCGCCACCCGCGGTGATCACCACGCATCGCGCCATCCTGGCACGAACGGCTGGTCACACCGGGAATCGGCGGAGAACTCCCGGATCAGGGCGGCGGCCGGTGATTCTCCGGCGTCGACCGGGTCGGGTCAGGGCGGCGGGATCCGTTGCCTGGCAGGTGAAGGACGCGCACACTTGCGCAGTGCCCCCGACGGCCCGACCTCTCCCGGCACGCGGCGTTGCGGCCTACGGAGTCCGGATCCTGGCCGTGGCGGTCGCGTACTTCCTCTCGGCCGAGATCGGCCTGGAACTCGCGCTGGTCCGCGGGCAGGTGACGCCGTTGTGGCCGCCGACCGGTATCGCGCTGGCGTGCCTGCTGTTGTTCGGCATGCGGTGCTGGCCGGGCATCACGATCGGCGCGTTCCTCACGAACGTGCTGGTGGGGCCGACGCTGCCCGCGGTCGTCGCGATCTCGGCGAGCAACACCCTCGCGCCGGTGTGCGCGTGTCTCGTGCTGGCCAGGGTCGGGTTCCGCAGCGACCTGCGACGGCTCAGGGACGCGCTCGCGCTCGTGTTCATCGCCGCGCTCGGCGGCATGTTGCTCAGCGCCACCATCGGCACGTGGACCCTGATCGCGGCCGGCGCGCTCGACGTGGCGCAGTTCTGGGCGACGTGGTCGGTGTGGTGGACCGGTGACGCGATGGGGGTGCTGGTGGTCGCGCCGGTGCTGCTCGTCGCCGGCACGCGGGAGTGGCACTGGCGGGTGCCCGCGCTGCGCTGGGCGGAGGCCGTCGGGCTCGTGGTCGGCGTCACCGCGGTCACCCTGGTGGTGACCCGGTTGCCGTTCACGATGTTGTTCCCGGTGTTCCCGCTGCTCATCTGGGCGGCGCTGCGGTTCCAGCACGCGGGTGTCGCGCCGTGCAACCTGTTCGTGTCGGTGACGGTGGTGCTCGCGGCCGCGCACGGCCACGGTCCGTTCGCTGGGCTCGACCTGCTGTCCACGATGATCACGTTGCAGGTGTTCAACGGTGCCGCGACGCTGACCGCGCTGCTGCTGGCGGCGATCATCAGCGAGCGGGACGCGGCCGAGCGTGCGCTGGAACGGGCCGCTGCCCAGCTGTCGGAGGCCGTGCGGATGCTGGAGCCGTACAGCCTGCTGAGCAACGGCCTGTTCGGACGCGCGTTCGGGCGACGCGAGCGACCGGCGCCGTCACCGGAGCCGACGAGCGGCACCGGTTGACCGTGCTGTCACGCCGCGGTCCGCACCGGCGATCCCGCGGGACCTGGTCGCTAACCGAGTTCCAGCACGTCGCCGACGAGGTCGACGGCGCTGCGGGACGGGTCGCGGGCGGCGTTGTTGTAGACCTGCTCGGTCGTGTCGATGCTGGTGTGGCCGACGTCGGCCTGCACGTGGACGAGCTGGGCGCCCGCCTCGACGGCGGTGGTGACGTAGAAGTGGCGCAGTGCGTGCGGGTGCAGCGGGGTGTCGGCGGACAGGCGGCGCAGCAGCTGCCACACGGCCTGGCGGCGGAAACGCAGACCGGTGCGGGTGACGAGCAGCGGCGCGTCGGTGGGCGCGCCGCGGCGGGCGGGGGTGGTGCCCGCCTCCCCGTCGCGTTCCCGCAGGTAGTCGGTGAGGGCCTGTTCGGCGGCGGTGTGCAGGTAGACGACGCGGGCCTTGCCGCCCTTGCCGTGGACGCGCAGCGCGCGGCGGCCGCGGGTGACGTGCAGGTCGCCGCGGTCGAGTGCGCACAGTTCGCTGACGCGCAGCCCGAGGGTGAACAGTGCGACCACCGCGGTGGCGCGGGCGGTATCGAGTGCGCCCGCGCCGCGGCGGGGCGCGCGTGCCGCCGCGTAGAGGGCGCGGACCTGGTCGGTGGTGAGCACGACGGTGGCGCTGGTCGACGGGGTGGCGAGCCCGAGGCGGCGGCGGTTGAGCGCGGCGGGGTTGCCCGCGGCGAGGCCGGTGTCGGCGAGGTGGGTGTAGAGGGCCTTGACGGTCGCGAGCATCCGGTCGCGGGTGGCGGGTGCGGCGTCGGCGGTGGTGAGCGCGTCGAGCCAGGCCTTGACGTGGGTTGAGGTCGCGGCGAGCGGGTCGACGGCGTGCGTGGCGCACCAGCGGAACCAGTGCAGGTGGCGGAACCTGCCCCGGGCGGCCGGGGGAGGGGTGCGGCGGGCTTCGGTGGGTGCGGTGGCGCCGACGACGGCGGCGTAGCGGGTGAGCGCCGTGGCCCAGTCGTCCGGTTCGCGGTCGGTGATCCAGTCGCGGATGTCGTGCGCGGTTGTGGGTAGCCCAAGCCCTTCCGCGTAGGTGCGTCTCGTGGCGCGGTTCCCGTAGCCGCCGAGCCAGTCCGCGATCTGTGCCAGCAGCTCCGCGGGCCGGTCCACGCCTGGCCACGGCCCGTCGAGCGGCCGGATCAACTCTCCTGTCGTCACTCCGACAGCTTAGCTACAAAAGCTCGGTTCTGTAGCCGAGTGCGGTTGTAGTTACGTTATCCATAACCGGTCTAGTTGGTAACCGGAGTTGATACTAGACTGCGGAACATGGTCGATGTCGTGGTCGAAACCCTCGAAACGGACGCCCTCTGTGGCTTCAGCCGCTGCCGGGCGCCGCTGCCGCCGCCCGGGCCGAGGGGCGGGCGGCCGTACGCGTACTGCCCGGACCGCACGTGGCCGGGTGGCAAGACCTGCAAGCAGTTGGCGGCGGCACAGGACGCGCTCGCCGAGGCACTCGGCACCAGCGCGGACACCGGTGTCACCGCCGCCACCAGCGCGTTCACGACCGCCGCCGGTCGGCTCACGGACCCGCTGACGGAGGTACTGGCCGCCGCGACGGCCCTGCGGGACACGCTCGGCGCCGAACTCGACGCCGCCGCCGCCCGCGTGGCGGAGGCTGAGGAGACCGTCGCTCACGAACGCGGCCTGCGGCAGACCGCGGAGGAAGCCGCCACCGCGGCGGCGGCCGAGGCGCGGCGGGCGACCGACCACGCGGCCGAGGTTGTGCGCACCGCAACCGCCGAGGTGGAGCAGGCCAGGGTGGATCGCGACCGTGCGCTGGCGTCGGCGGAGGCTGCCGAGGTGGACCGTGCCGCCGCCGAACGCGCGCAGGCCCGCGCGGAGGGTGTCGCCGCCGCCGAACGGGAACGCGCCGACACCCTCGTCCAGGAGGAACGCGCCACGGCGGAGGCCGCGACGAAAGCCCTGGCCACCGCGTCGGAGAAGCTGGCGGCCACCCGCGCGGAACGCGACGCCGCCCGCACCGCGCACGCCGACCTGCGCCGGTCCGTCGACGAGGAGCTGGCCCGCACGATGGCGCGAGTCGACGAGCTGTCCGCCGAACTCACCCGTGCCCGGGCCAGGGGCGACGACGTGCACTCCGAGCTGACCCGCGCACGCACGCGCCTGGACGAGATGTCGGCGGAGCTGACGCAGGCGCGGGCGCGGGCCGACAGCCTGACCGCCGACCTGACCACCGCCACCGCGACCGCACACCAGGCCGCTGACCTGCGCGCGAGGACCACCGCGCTGCGCACGGTTCTGCTGACCCCCGACCTCGACCCGGAGCAACTGCGCACCCGGCTGCTCGCCGAGCTGCTCGCCGACCGGTCCAGTTAGCCGGCCGGCGAGTGGTCCTGGCCGAACCGCGGCGCCGGCCCGACGATGGCGGCATGTCCGTCGTCACCGACCTGAACCGCTGGCTCGCGACCGACTTCGCCGACACGAACACATTCCTGGAGGAGGCGTACTTCGCCGACCGCGCGGAGATCGTCTACGAGAACATCGATCTCGACCAGCGCAAACGTGCCCTGCGCGACGACGGCGCCGCGCTCGTCACCCGCATCGGTGACGTCGAGGGCGACCCGTACGACCTGCTGGGCGCGGTCGGCCTGTACCTGGCCGCGTGCCGCCGCCACGAGGTCGACGTCCCGGAGTCCGCACAGGCGGTCGCCGGACGGCTCGGAGTGGCGCTGGGGGTGGCGCCGCGGTTCGTGTTCGCGCACCTGTCCACCCACAACCCGGCCGCACGGACGTTCACGCGGTTGCCGCACGAGCAGGCGTTCAACACCTACAACGGCCTGGCCGTGCTGGGCTACGACCGGGCGGCCGCCGCGCTGCGCCGCGTCCCGTCCGTCGCGACGAGCCTCGCGGGCGCGTTGTACGAGGAGGCGCTGGCCGGGTTGGAGGCGGTGCTGGACGCGGGGCGCGCGCTGGCCGCCGAACTCGACGGGGCCCGGTTCTTCCTGAACGTGCGGCCCTACTTCAAACCGCACGTCGTGTGCGGCACGGAGTACCGCGGCGCGAACGCGGGCGACTTCGCCGCCGTCAACGACATCGACCTGGCGCTGGGGCTGTGCGACGTCGGCGACCCGTTCTACCAGCGCATCCTCGTCGAGAAGTACCCGTACGTGCCGCCGGAGGACCAGCCGCGGCTGCGGACCCCGCCGGTGAACCTGCTGACGCTGGTCGAGGAGACGGGCACGCACACCGAGAAGTTCCTCGCCGTCTGCCGAGCCCACGGTGCGGCGTACGCGTTCCACCACCACCGGTTGGTGGTCCCGTTCCTCGCGAAGCCCGCGGAGAACGTCCCACCGGACCGGCTGGCACGGCTCACGGCGAGCGGCCCGCCGCTGGACGTGGTGCTGGCGACGCTGTCGCGCCTGGTCGACCTGCGCGCGGCCCGCGACCGCCCGGGCACCGCACATGGCCGACTGTCCGACCTACGGAACGGTGCCCGACCCCAGGTTTCGGACCGGCGTGGTTCGGGCCTTCCTCGTTGATCGTGTGCGAATCGGAGCAGGGTCACCCGACCGGCACGGAAGCTGGGCTTTTTCTGGGCATTGTGGTTCACTCGACCAATGCCCACAAAAAGCCCAGCCGAGGGCGAGGTGGTCGCCGCGATCGGACGACTCCTGCGCCGTGGGCTGCCGGTCACCCCGGCTACCGCAGAGCCGGTGCTGCTCAAGCTGCGCGGGATCATCGCGAGAGCAGTCGACCCCGCCGACGAGGCCAGCCGCACCGCGGCGCTGGACGGCACGCTGCGCGGACTGCTCGCCCGGTTTCCCGATGCCCGTTACGCGTCGGCGGCGCGTGCGCTGTTCGGGCTGCCGCCTGCCGAGGCCGGCCAGAACCTCACCGTGCGCCGGGACCTGGCCGCAGAGCAGGCCGGACACGAGGTGCACCACTTCCGCAAGCGGGTCGAGCCCAAGCTGATCGAGATGCTCGCCTGGGAGCTGCTGGCCGACGCCGACCGGTTCACCCGGCTGCCGATGATCGCGCCTCGGCTCGCCTCGACCCGCAGCAGGCAACCAGTACAGGCAGACCCGTTTGCCTGGGAGGTCGCCGAGCATGAGGAACACCTGTGCCGGCTGTGGTCGGCGATCTACGCCGCCCGCGCCGAGCTGCTGGCCGCCGAGCGGCTGATCAGCCTGGACGCGGACCGGGTTGACGTCATGCACGCAGCGGTGACAGCGGCGTGGCGCTGGGCGGCCGCCCGCGCCGCGGCGATCAGTTACACCACGGCGTTCGCCCCCGAACTGGCGAGGAACTCCGCCGACGAGCTGGCCGCGCTCGCGGGGTGGACCCCGGCGTTGAGCCAGGCGCAGGCATCCCGGCTGACCGAGGCTGCCTCGGGCGGCGCCAGCCGGGAGCAGTTCGTGCACGCGATGCACAACGAGACCGCGCTGGGTAACACGTGGGTCGACGGGTACCTCACGCGACCGGAACCCGCTACGTCCACCGACACCACCACCTTCGAGAACGAGAACGGATCGTCGCAGTGACCACCACCGAGACCAGCAGCTCCGCCTTGGCGGTCGCCGTCGCGGCCGCGGCCGCGAGCGACCCGCAACGCTACGTCATCACCGGCGGCCCGTCCTCGGGCAAGGACGACCTGATCGCAGCCGTGCACGCCGCGGGCATCCCTTGCATGACCGAGGAGCCCGGTCGGGAGATCTACCGCAGGCACCGCGAACGGCTGGGCAGGCACCTACGGCGGGAGGACCGGCGTGAGTACTCGCTGGAGGTCCTCTCCGCGTTCATCGCCGAATACACCGCTCACAAGCACGGCATCCGCTTCTACAACCGCGGTATCCCTGACGGCTTCGGCTGGGAGGGTTTCTTCGGCCTGCGTCCGACCCAGGAGTTGGAGGAGGCGACCCGGCTGTACCGGTACGACGTGATCTTCGTGCTCGATCCGCTGGACACCTTCGAGGACCCCGACGACATCGTGTGGGCCAAGGACCGGGAGATTCGCCGGGTCCATGAGCTGATCGTGCAGGGCTACTACGACGCCGGCTATGAGCCGGTGTTCGTGTCGGCGGACTCCGCGGCGGCTCGGCTGGACTTCATCTGTGCCAATCTGCGTCTACCCAAGCCAGGCCGAGGAGCGTGATGTCGGCATGGCTTCCCGGCCCCCCAACGGGAACCTCGGAAAACGTGGGCTGCTGTTGTCGCCGAACAGCGTGCTGGCCAACGCGCTACTGCGGTCGATCGACCTACTCCGGCCGCGTGTGCTCGCGGCGCGGCCGTCCCGGATCGAGTTCGTGGTCGGCACCCAGATCAACGGCGCCCCGCATCTGGGTACCAACCTGGTGCAAACGGCGGCGTTCCTGCTGGCGAAGACCGCCCGCCGGAAGTTCTCCATCGACACGACGGTCCGGTTCGGCGCCCTCGACAACGCGCCGCACGAGGTCGTGCTGGACCCGGAGACTCACCACGCCTACCAGCAGACCTACTTCCACGCCCTGGGCAAGGACGGCGTCGACGCCCTTGTCGAGGACTACTACCGGGCCTTCTTCGAATCGCTGGCCGAGGCGACCGGCACCGAGTACGTGGTCGAGACCTACACCGACCAGCAGGCCACGCCGGGATTCCGGGCCGAGTTCCTGCGCACCCTGGAACGGATCGAGGACATCCGCTGGTGGATGGCGCCCTCCCACGGGGTGGTGCACGTTCGGGTGCCGTGCCCGGACTGCGGGTGGGCGGAGAAACGCGCCGACCGCACGAAGCTCGTCCGCCTGGACGAGGACGGTGCGACATTCACCGCGGTGTGCCTGGACCACGGCGACTACGGGGTCCACATCGACCCCGAGGACGATGCACCGTACCTGGACCTGGCCACGCTGTACCGGAACCTGGTCAAGGAACGCGCGTTCGGCCGCGACACGACCACGCTGCACGTGATGATGAAGGGCGGCGACTGGACCTTCGGCTGCCAACTCGTCGACGGCGCCCTCGGGGCGCTGGGCACGCCGCCGACTGCCATGCCCTCGCGAATCTTCACACCGCAGGTACTCGCCCCAACCGGAGCGAAACTGTCGAAGTCGTTGCTGCGCGAGCAGGGCAGAGGTGTCCTGCCGCCGGATGTCGAGCCGTGGATGCTCGACACCACCACCTGGTCCGGCGATGTCGACAACTACGTCGACGCGCTGGTGTGGCTCGTCGGCGAGCTGCTGACCGATCCGAAACACTTCTTCCGCTCGTTCACCGTCAAGGAACTCGGCCGTCTCATGTCCGCCCGACCTACCACCCCGCGCGTGCGCGCCCATGAGATGGGCATCTACAAGCGGTACTTCGACCTGATCGCGCAAGGCAGGAAGACCACCGAGATCCGGGTCAACGACTCCAGCCGAAAGAAGATCAAGGACGGCTCGCTGATCCGGTTCCGCTGCCAGGGCGACGAAGTCCTCACCCGCGTCACCAAGGTCAACCGGTACGCCTCCTTCGAGGAGATGTTCGACCACGAGTCCGTGGCCTCGGTGAACCCACTGGCCACCCGCGCTGAGCAGCTCGCCAACATCCGCCAGATCTACCCGCCCGAGCGGGAAGCGTTGGGCGTGGTCGCGATCGGCATCGAGCTGGTCGACCCGCCGCACGCCGAGAACGTCAGAGCAGGTTCAGCAGGCCGAACGTGAGGGCGGCGAGCGAGGCGGCGCCGGGGAACGTGAGCACCCAGCCGATCGCGATGTCGCCTGCCACTGACCAGCGGACCGCCTTGCGGCGCTGGGTCGCGCCGACCCCCATGACCGACGAGGTCATGACGTGTGTGGTGGACACCGGGGCGGCGAACACGAACGCGGTCGTGTACAGCACGGACGCGGCGGAGATCTCGGCGGCGAACCCGTGTGGCGGGGTGAGGTGGAAGATCCGCCTGCCGAGCGTGCGCATGATCCGCAGCCCACCGGACCAGGTGCCCGCCGCGAGCGCGGTCGCGCACAGCAGGATCACCCAGAACGGCACGTGGTAGTCGTTCTGGTGGCCGGTCACGACGAGGGCCAGCACGATCACGCCCATGCTCTTCTGCGCGTCCTGCAGGCCGTGGCCGAGCGCGAGGCTGGACGCGGATAAGATCTGGGCGCGCCTGATCAGCCGGTTCGCGCGGTGGGGGTTGGCGCGGCGGAACGCCCACATCATGCCGAGCATGATCACGTAGCCGAGGCTGAGCCCGACGAGCGGTGAGACGATCATCGGGATGACGACCTTGGCGACCACGCCGCCCCAGTGCACGGTCGTCGCGGACGCGAGTGCTGCGCCGACCATGCCGCCGATCAACGCGTGCGACGACGACGAGGGCAGCCCGTAGTACCAGGTGGTGACGTTCCACAGGATGGCGCCGACGAGCGCGGCGCCGACCACCGCCATGCCGTGTGAGGAGTGCGGGGTGTCGATGATGCCTTTGGCGACGGTGACGGCGACGCCCGTGCCGGCGAGCGCGCCGATGAGGTTCATGACGGCGGCCAGCCCGAGCGCGCCCTTCAGCGACAGCGCCTTGGTGGACACGGCGCTGGCGATCGCGTTGGCCGCGTCGTGGAAGCCGTTGGTGTAGTCGAAGCCCACCACCAGGACGATGACGGTGATCAGCGCGATCCAGTCCCAGTCCACGGGGTCAGGACTCTTTCACCGCGATGCTGTGCACGACGTCGGCGACGTGCTCGAACGCGTCGGCGGCCGACTCGAGCTGGTCGACGATCTCCTTGAGCTTCATCACGGTGAGCGGGTCGTGGCTGCCGTTGAACAGGAACTGCAGCAGGCGCCGGTAGATCTGGTCGGCCTCGTTCTCCAGCTCGTTGATCTGCACCCAGAAGTCGTTGAGGTTCCGCAGTGTCGCGAGGCGTGGCATGGCGCCGGCGGTGAGCTGCGCGCACTTGTCGAGCACGTCGACCTGAAGCCGCACGTTCTCCGGCAGTGCCTCCGGGTTGTAGAGGGTGGTGAGGTCGACGGCGGCGTCCATGTAGTCGACGACGTCGTCGAGGCGGACCGCGAGCCGGTAGATGTCCTCGCGGTCGAACGGTGTGATGAACGACCGGTCGAGTTGTTCGATGATCGCGTGGGTGGCGTCGTCGCCCGCGTGCTCGGCGGCGCGCATTCTCCTGGCCAGTTCGTCGCGTTCCTCGGTGGGGACGGTGACGAACTCGCGCAGCACACCGGTGGCGGTGGCGATGTTCGTGCCGGCGACGCTGAACAGGTCGAAGAACCTGGTGTCACGTGGCTTCAAACGCAGGCGCATCCGGCCCCTCCTTCCGCGATCATGGCCAGAGTATTAACGGCCGGTGAAGGGCGAATGGCGGGGGGCTACCGACGGTGGGTGCTACTCAGGCAAAACGGACTTCTCAGCCGTCGCCGTGGATCAGTCGCAGGCGGGGTCTCGGGTCGGGCATGCCGAGGAGCCCACGCAGCCGGGGCAGCGGCAGGTGCAGCCGTTCGGCGAGCACCGGCAGCGGCAGGCCGTGGCGTTCGGCGAGTTCGGCGGCGCGGACGAGCAGTTCGGGTCGTTCGCCCGGGTAGCGGGAGCCGACGGGTTCGTTCGTGCGCCAGCCGAGGCGGGCCAGTGTCGCCATGACGCGGCGCAGGGTCGGGTCGCTGTACACGCCGAGGTCCTTGCCGCGGTAGGCGAGCGCGGCGACGGACACGCCGTAGCCGTCGGCGATCTCCTTCAGCTCGGTGATGTCGACGGGGCTGGGCAGCCGGTCGCGGATCTCGTCGGCGGGCATGAGCAGTTCGGCGGCGAACGCATTGGCCTCGCGTTCGTGCCTGGCATCGCCGGGGGCGGGTTCGGGGTGCAGGAGCAGGTGGCCGAGTTCGTGGGCGACGGAGAACCGTTGCCGCATCGGGTTTCCCTTGTGGGACAACACGATGATGGGTCGGCCGTGGAGTGCGGCGGAGAACGCGTCGATGGTCTCGGCGTCCACGCCGGGCAGCTGTGTGAGCACGATGCCGCGTGCCTCGAGGGTGCGGACGAGGTGGACGACGGGTCCGGTCGGGACGTTCCAGAGCTGCCGGATCATGGCGGCGACGGCGGCCGGTCCGCCGGGGCGGGCGCCGAGCGGGAGGCCGAGGTCGAGCGCGGGGAGTTCGAGGGCGTTGTCGAGCTGGTCGATCAGCTCCCACAGCAGTTCGACGTGGGCGAGTGCCTGCTGCCGCTGGTAGGCGGCGGTGGTGCGCAGCGACCGGAAGTGGGCGCCCGCGGTGTCGAGGCGCAGTTGTGGACGGCCCGCGGTGAAGAAGGAGACGGGCACGTCGAGTGCCGCGGCGCAGCGTTGCAGTGTCTCGCCGCTGGGGCGGGCCTGGCCGAGTTCGTACTGGGAGACGGCGGCCGCGGTGCGGTCGATGGCTTCGGCGAGGTCGCGTTTGCGCATGCCCGCCAGTTCACGGGCCATCGTGAGCCGGGCTGGGGCGAATGCCTGCGCGACGACGGAGGCATCCGGGTGCACGGGAAGGCTCCTTCGAGACGGACAGAAGGTGTTGCCGTGCATAGTGGTCCATGCACGGAGAGTGGGCCGCGCCGGGGGTCAGCCGGACTGGCTGCCTTCCTCGGGGTCGCGTGGCCGCAGCGGCAGCATCGGCTCGGACAGTTCGAAGATGGCCGGGTCGAGCGGGCCGGTCTGCCTGGGGATGCCGACGGCGCCGGTGACGTCCTGGACGCTGAACAGCCATTCCCAGTCCATACGCTTCTCGAGCATCTCGCCCTGGCCGATCCATGCGCCAGTGAGGCCGTGCTCCTCGCTGCCGTTCCACACGAGGAACAGCCTGTCGCGGCCGCCGAGCCAGATCTCGGGTCTGCTGATCAGGCCGTGGTCGTCGATGCCGGTGAGCAGTTCGCGGCGCAGCTCGCTGGTGTCGCCGAGCGAGCCGTGCGGTCCCGCCGGGACCTGGAACTGGTAGATGCCCACCCGGGGCAGCTTCAGCAGGATCGACTGGAACGCGGGGTCCACCTGCAGATCGGGGATCTCGGCGGTGAGCGACCCCGCGGTGGCGAGCAGGTACTGGTAGCGGTCGACGCCGAAGCTGGTGTTGTTCTGCCAGTCGCCGCGTGGTCCGCCGCGCCGGGCGCGCTGGAGTTCAGCAGCGGCCTCGTGTGCGTCCTGCAGCCAACGACAGACGGCGGTAGTCAGGTCGAGCAGCGGGACGGGGTCGATCAGGTTCGCCAGCCGGTCCACACGGTCTCCTACTTGATCCGCCACTCGCGTTTCGAGTCGTGCCACTTGATTTTCGCGCACGATCCGCTCACGTGTGGGGATTGTGGCCGGGCGTGTCTCAGGCCGGGTCGGCTGCGGTGACCGCGTACTCGGACAGCGCGATGCGGTTGGGCAGGCCGGTCTTGGTGATCAGGCTGGACACGTGCTTCTCGACGGTGCGTGGCGACAGGTGCAGGCGGTTGGCGATCTCACGGTTGCCGAGCCGGTCGGCGAGCAGGCGCAGCACCTCGTACTCGCGGACGGTCAGTCCCGCCGACCGCAGCGCGGAGGGCATCTCCGCGACGCCGGTGCGCCGCTGCCCGACCCGCACGCCGCTGTTGCGCAGCAGCGCACGGCACGCGCTCGCGACGGCGGGGATGTCGGCGGAGTGGAAGTAGTCCTCGGCGGCGCGCAGCCAGTCGACCGGGGTGCCCCACCCGTCGGTGAGCGCGCGTTCGGCGACGAGCCGCAACCCGAGGTGCCTGCCCATGGTGTACGGGGCGCCCGCGGTGAGCGCGTCGGCCAGGGCGGCGTCCGCCTCGGCCACGTCACCCGCTCGTCCGGCGAGCACGGCACGTCCGAACCGGGCGAACATGCGGTCCCACCGGAACCCGGCCGCGGGCGAGGACGCGACCTCGTCGAACTCCGCGCGGGTGATCGTGTCGGTGACGGCACCGAGCAGCAGGTCGAGGCCGTAGCGGCCGCCGAGGTGGAACACGGTCGGCGTGGTGTCCTCCGCCCGCAACGCCAGCGCCTGTTCCTCGATGGCGCGGGGCCGGTTCTCCTCGAGCAGCGCGCAGAACGCGCGGGCGAGCCCGTACACGCGGGGCGCGTACAGCGGCTGCGCGTCCCCTTCCCAGCGCCGGAACGCGGCGAGCGCCTCGTCCATGTCCCTGCGGCGGCCGCGGTGCCCGGCGAGGATCGCGCGCACCATCAGCACGTAGTGGACGCACTCGACGAGCTTGAGCCTGCTGGCCGCCGCGAGCACCTGGTCGGTGAGCGCCTCGGCGGCCGCGAAGTCGCCTTCGAGGATGGTGTAGAGCGCGATGCTCTGTTCGGCCTGGTAGCGGGCGGTGACCGCGCCGACGAGCGTGGCCTGGGCGCGGGCCTGTTCGAGCCGGTCGAGGTAGCCGTCGCGCAGCGCGTCGTCGTTGCCCAGCCGCACCAGCGCGTGGATCTCCCAGATGGGCAGGTTGTGCCGCATGGCGGTGGCGCGCGCCCGTTCCAGGCAGGCGGTCGCACCCACCGGGTCCTGGGACCGCAGGAGCGTGCCGAGCAGTTGCCACGCCTGGCACGCCACGGACGGCAGCGGCACCCGGTCGGCGACCTCGGCGGCGCGGCGGGCGAGTGCCTCGGCCTTCTCCAGCTGCCCCGGGCCGGGCACGTCGAGCACGATGTGCGCCTCGACGACGTCGATCGGCGCGGTGTCGGCCTCGTCGGCGCCGGGGCCGAGCAGGGCACGTGCCGTGCTGATCTGCGCGAGGTTGCCGGGGCCGGAGCCCGCGACCTGCGCGGCCCACGCGAGCCGGGTGTGCAGCCGTGCCCTGCGGCGCGGGTCGAGGCCGCCGACCTGGTCGAGCGTCCTGACCGAGGCGACGGCGCGTTCCACCAGCCCGGCTTCGGCGAGCGCGTACACGAGGTGTTCGAGGGTGTCGGCGCGTTCGGCGGCCTCGTCTCCCGCGAGCAGGTCCCATGCCCGGTCGAGCAGCCCGACGGCCGAGTTCGCGGCGCCCTGGGTGCTGGCGCGGCGGCCGGCCTCGGCGAACAGCCTGCCCGCGACGGTGGTGTGACCGGCTTCGAGCCGCAGTGTCGCCGCGGTCTGGCACCATTCGCCGGGCAGCCCCGGGTAGACGGTCGCCAGGGCGTCGGCGACCTGTTCGGCGACGCGGGCCCGCATCGCCGGGGTGAGCAGCGTCAGCATCGCCTCGCGGACCAGCTGGTGCTGGAAGGTGTACCAGTCGGGCAGCTGGTCGTCGGGTTGGACGAGCTGTGCGACGGGTTCGCCGTGCAGGTGGGACAGCAGTTCGCGGTCGGGCAGCCCGGTGACGGCCTGTGCGACGGCGAGCGGGAACCGCCTGCCGACGACGGCCGCGACGGACAGCAGCTGTTGCACGGCGGGGCCGAGTGCCTCGATGCGCCGGGCGACGGTCCTGGCGAACGTGGCGGGCACGTCCTCGGGTGGCGGGTCGGCCATGCGCCAGCCGGTCCCCGAGCCGCTCTCGGAGGGCACGAGCAGTCCGCCGTCGACGATCCCGCCGAGCAGTTCCTCGATGAGGAACGGGTTGCCCGCGCTGCCTGCCCACAGCAGGTCGACCGCCTGCGGTGGCACGTCCGCGGCGGGCACGGACAGGCACGCGCCCGCGAGGGCGCGCAGCCCGGCCTGGTCGAGCCGGTCGAGTTCGACGAGCACGGCGGTGCCGCGGCGGGCGGCGGCGCGGGCGAGGTCGAGCGCGGGGCACGGTTCGTTGCGGATCGCGCCGAGCAGCAGGGTGGGCTGGCGGTCGAGGTTGTCGATCAGGTATTCGACGACCGCGAGGCTTTCCGCGTCGGCGTCCTGCAGGTCGTCGAGTGACACGAGGCAGCCGCAGTCCCGGCCCGCGAGCCCGGTGAGCCGGAGGACGGCTTCGGCGAGGATGACGAGCGAGGTGTCCTGCTGGTCCGCGACCGGGGTGCCCCAGTCGGGGATGAGCCGGGCGAGCACCGGCCGGTAGGGGCCGAGGGCGGCGATGTCGAGGTGTTCACCGGCGCGCAGCAGCGACAGCAGTGCTTCGGTGAGCGAGCGGAAGGGCACCATGGGGCCGATGGCGCTGCCCCGGCCGCGCATCAGGACCATGTTGGCCTGGAACGCCTGGTCGGCGGCCGCGGCCGCCAGTCTGGACTTCCCGATGCCGCTCTCGCCGACGAGGAACACCGCGCTGCCCCGCCCGGCGGCCGCCGCGGTCAGGGCGTGCTCGACGGTACGGAGCTCCTGGTCGCGGCCCACCACGGTTGACGAGCGGTTCCGCACGATTGTCGAGACTACCGAGGTGGGCTCCGCGTGATCCAGAGTGGTGCGGACTTGGCTCGGTCCGCACCACCAGAGACCGCGTCAGCTCGGGTCGTCCTCGCAGCAGGTCGTGTGCGCGCCCGCGGTGACGTCGTCGAACGCACCCGCGAGGCCGAAGGCGAGTGCGCCCGCGGAGACGGCCATGCCGGCGAGGGCGGCGGCCCGCACGCCGAAGGTGATGGCGGGCATGAACCGCAGCAGCGGTGTCGGGTAGCCGCGCTCGTCAGCAGCGGTGGTCTCGTCGGCGGTGGTGTCGGTGGTGAACTGGTCGTCGGACACGGTGTGCTCCTTGGTTCTCTCAGTGGGTGTGTGGGACGTGGTCTGTGGGGCGGGACGGTTCGAGCAGCAGGACGGACGGCACCCGCTCCGGGTTGCCCAGCCGCAGCAGGCCGTAGCCGATGCCCGCGAGGCCGCTGAGCAGGCCCGGGGTCGGTACGCCGCCGGGGGTGCCGCAGGAGGGGCCGTGCTGGGTGTAGGCGTCGAGGATCAGGCCCGCGCGCCTGCGGCGGACCGCGGCGACCTGGTCGGTGTGGTCGCCCGCGAGTGCCTCGACGATGCCCAGTTCGCCGTGGCAGAGGCTGAGGTCGGCGAGGACGGGCCGGTCGGCGAGCAGCGCGGTCCGGTCGTCGGTGACGTCTGCCATCGCGAGTCCGGCGGCTCCGGTGCACCAGCCCAGTTCGCCGGGGACACCGCCGGTGTGTGCCGCCACGAGCGCGGCGGCGTCCGCGTCGTGGGGGGCGAGTGCCCACGCGACGCCCGCGGCGCCGTCGGCGAAACCGGACGGCCCGCCGGGGCCGATCCGGCCGCCTGTGCGGCGGACCAGTTCGGCGAGCCCGTCGGCGCATTCCTTCGCGAGGTCCTCGGCTTCCCGCAGCCCGAGTTCGGCGTGCACGGCGGTCATGGCGGCGAGGCAGCCCGCGCCGCCGCCGGCCACGCCGGCCGGGCCGGGTGCCTTGGCGGCGGCCGCGGCGAGTTCGACGGCTGTGCGGGTGTCCTCGCGCAGTTCGTCGTCGCGCAGCAGCGTGGTGAGCCGGGCCAGGCCGTAGGCGATGCCGCCGAAGCCGTGGAACCCGCCGC
Source organism: Actinophytocola sp. NPDC049390 (assembly GCF_044466355.1). Classification (NCBI taxonomy): domain Bacteria; kingdom Bacillati; phylum Actinomycetota; class Actinomycetes; order Pseudonocardiales; family Pseudonocardiaceae; genus Actinophytocola; species Actinophytocola sp. NPDC049390. The sequence continues at coordinate 63,885 of NZ_JBITMQ010000002.1, read as the reverse complement.
ACCCGACCGTGCCCGCGAGGTCGGGCCTGCTGCGCATCAGGTCGAAAAGTTGCGGCAGGCCCCGCAGCGCGCTGCGGGCGCTCTCGGCGTAGCGGGCCACGCCGGACAGTTCGGTGAGCTGGGCGAGGAACAGCGCGACGCCGAGGTAGCCGGTGCCGAGGCTCGCGCCCATCGGCAGCACGAGCCAGCGTTGGTCGTCGACGAGTTCGAGGCCGAGCCAGTTGACGCGGTCGCCGCTCGCGTGGGTGCGGGCGACGAGCCGGTCGGCGAGGGCGCACGCGGTGACGAGCAGCCGCTCGGGTGGCGCCGCGGTGCCCGCGAGGTGGCCGGGCAGGGGCGCGGCGGCACGGTGCGGGCTGCCGGGGGTGCGGGTGGCGAGGGCGGCCGCGATGATCCACTCCTGGTCGCGCAGGTCCATCGCGCTCATCGCGTTGACCTTGGCGAGCGCGCTCGCGAGACCGGGCCGTTCCAGCGCGCCGGGCAGGCGGTGCCCGGTCGCGCTCCACAGGTCGGCGGACCCGGGCCGGGCGGTGAAGAGGGGCACGTCGAGGGCCCACAGGTCGGCCAGCTCGTGGCGGGCGACCCGCCACCGCAGCGGGTCGCCCGCGGACTCGACCCACAGCACGTCGAGCGCGTTGTCCCTGGTCAGGCCGTCGCGGAGAAGTTCGGGGCGGGTGGACTCGGCGAGCAGGCGCGCGTAGCCGCGGGAGTGGCGGACCGCGACGCGCACCTCGTCGTCGGCGCACCCGGCGAGGAGGTCGGTGAGCTCGTCGCGGTGGCGGGTGATCGCGTCGTAGGTGGTGTGGAACCCGTCGAGCAGCGCCTTCTGGTGGTCGGCGACGTCCACGGGGTCGCCGCCGAGGCGGGGCAGGTTGCCCTTGCCCGCGCGGGTGACGGTCCGCCGCACCTCGCGCAGCGCGCCCCGCTCGTCGGGTTCCCAGTCGGTGACCACGTCGGACACGGTGCCGCCGCCGAGGGCCGACACGTCGGCCGCGCCGCCCTCGCCCGCGACGACGACCGGCAGCAGCCCGGTGCGCTGGACGGATTCGGCCAGCATCCGCGCGGCCGGGTCGACGCCGCCGCCGACGGGTGCGGCGAGCGCGGGGTGGAACAGCGCCTCGGTGTCGACGAGCACGGGCTGGTCGCCGCTCGCGATGACGTTCTCGAAGTGCATGTCCGAGGCGTGCAGCGCGTGCAGCAGGACCAGCAGCGCGCCCTGCCTGCGGTAGAAGCGGTCGGCGGCGGCCGGGTCCGGCAGCGGGCCGGTGGGCACGAACTCGACCCAGCCGTACCCGTCGCACGCCACGGCGGCGGCGGTGCGCAGGTCGAGGTCGGGCACGACCGTGTTGAGCCAGCGCACGGCGGCGCCGAACCGTTCGTGTGCGCCGAGGTCCCGCGGTTTGTGGACGACGCGGTTGCCGTCGGCGAAGGTGAGGATCGCGACCGAGCGGCCGCGCCGGTGCGTGTCGCCGAGTCCGGTCCGGATCTCGGTGAGCGGACCGGGGTCGGTGCCGCCGAGCAGCGCGGTGACGATCTTCTGGCGGTCGGCGGCGAAGCGGGTGAGCAGTTCGGCGAACGCGTCGGTCTGGAAGGTGCTGGCCTGCCCGAGCAGCCTGGCCAGCACCGGGTACGTGGTGAGGAGCCGCGCGAACCTGGCCGGTTCGGTAAGGCTGCTCGCGAGGTCGGCGGCCCCGGTCACGCGGCCGTCGGCGACGGCGGTGTTCAGCTCGTGGACGAAGGTCCGCGCGGTGATCGACACGAGCGTGCGGGACAGTCTGCGGGCGAACGCGGCGACGAGCGCGGCGACGTCGGCCTGGTGGGCGTACTCGGCGATCCGGTCGGTGAGGTCGTGGGTGGCGGCGGTGACGAAGGGCCGCAGCACGGCGGCGAGCCCGGTACGCCAGTCGGCGGTGTCGACTCGGTGGGCCATGGCGCCGCGGACGGCGCGTTCGGCGGTGTCGGCCCAGCCGGGCCGGGGCACGCGGGCAGCGAGCGTGGCGGGGGGTTCGGTGAGCAGGCCGAGGAGCGCGACCTCGTCGAGCCCGTCGGCGGCGAGGCGCTGGTCGAACCGGTGGCCCGCGCCGAACCCGGCGCGCCATCTGGCGACGCGGTCGCGGGCCTGCGCGCTCGGCACGGTGCCGCGCACGGGGGCCGGCCGTTCGGCGAGCGCGAGGCCGGGCGCCCACCAGCCGGCGGGGAATGCGCCGGCTGGGCCCGTTGCGGTCATGGACAGGACGGTGCCAGCCCGCGCGGCCGAGTTCATGGGTGGAAACTACGCATATTCGGTTCCGCCTCCCCGGATTGGGAAGTGCCGGTTCCGACCCGGCTCAGCGGCCGGACCGCGGGTGGTTGGGGGGCGGGTTTCCACTCATCGGGCCGCCCGCAGCCGGGGAAGGCCGGCTTCCTCTTGTGCGTACCGCCTGACCAGCGGGTTCATCCTGTAGCCGGTGCCGACGGGGGTGAGCAGGTGTGCGTGCGCCAGCGCGTCGAGCCCGTCGCGCAGCGCGGGTTCCGCGCTGGCGAGTGGGTGGCACAGTTCTGCCGGGGTGAGGGTGTCGGTGTCCACGTGCGCGAGCTGGTGCAGCAGCCGCTGTTCGTCGGGCCGCAGGGTGGCGACGTGGGTGGCGATGCAGGCGCGGACGGACAGGTCGGCGACGGTGAGCCGGTCGAGCACGAGGTCGTCGTCGGTGAGCAGGGCGGCCAGGTCGGCGAGCGGGCGGTGCGGGCGTGCGGCGAGCCAGGACCCGGCGATGTGCAGGGCGACGGGCAGCCGTGCGCATGCGTCGACGATCGCCCACGCGGCGTCGGGTTCGTCGCGTACCCGGCCGCCGACGAGCCGGACGAGCACCTGCCTGGCGCAGGCGGCGCCCAGCGGGTCGAGCCGGACGGTCTGGACGCCGGGCAGTGCGAGCAGGTCGCGGCGGCTGGTCATCAGCACCGCGCTCGGCGCGGCGCCGGTCAGCAGCGGCCGCACCTGCCCTTCGTGCGCGACGTTCTCCAGCACGACGAGCACGCGCCGGGCAGCGAGTTCGGCCCGGACGAGCGCGGCGCGTTCGTCGCGGGTGGCGGGTGGATCGGTGACGTCGAGGGACCGCAGCAGCCGGGTGAGCACGGCGTCGACGGAGATGGGAGTGCGGTCGGGCTGGTCGAGGTCGGCGTAGAGCTGGCCGTCGGGGAACCGGTCGCGTACCCGGTGGGCGACGTGGACGGCGACGGCGGTGCGGCCGACGCCGGGGCCGCCGCTGATCAGCGCGGCCTTGGGGCCGGTCGTGGTGAGCGCGCGGGTGACCGCGGCGACCGGGAGGTCCCGGCCGCACAGGTCGGGCACGTCGGGCGGCAGTTCGCAGCGGCCGCCGGACGGCGGTTCGGTGTGTCCGCGCCCGGCCGCGGTGAGCAGGGCGGCTTCCTCGGGCTCGGTCAGGCGCAGCGCGAGCGAGAGCAGCGCCACCGTCTGCCGTTGTGGTCGCCCGGTGCGGCCGATCTCGAGGTTGCGGATCGCGCGCACCGACAGCCCGGACCGGTCGGCGAGATCCTCCTGGGTGAGGCCCGCGCCCGTGCGGTAGGCCCGCAGGACCGTGCCGAACGCGGGGCGCGTCGCCATGGCGGACCTCCTCGAGTCGTGAGTGGACCGGTTCACGGTCTCCTATCCACGGCACCCGCCGCATGGGTAGGGGCCACCCACATTTCCGCTGGCTGCCCGCGTGCTCACGCCCTGTGCGCGGGCCGGGACGCAGTGCTGGTTGTGCCGGTGGTTGTGCCGGTGGAAGTGCCTGGTCCTGACCGCCCTTGATCGGGTTTCGTCATGGCGGGAGCGCCGGGTAGGTCGGCCTCTTGCACGGTGGCGGCACGGCTCCGGCCGGCCCCCTCACGGCAGTCGTGCCGCCACCGCTACGACGTTCACGGAGTTCTCGGAGGTCGGTGTTGAGTGTCGCGTTCGGGTGCGTCGATGTCGCCGGCTTCGAGCTGGTGGGCTACACGTCGGGCCTGTCCGCCGGTCTCGCGAAGGCGCTGGCCGACCTGGACGACGCGGACCTGATGGCCGCCGCCCACGCGGGTTGGGCGGCCGTCCCCGCACAACGGGTGCACGAGGGCGCTTCGGTTCTCGAGCACCACATGACCACCTCCGAAGGGGTGGCGATCATCGACGTGCGGCTGCCGGTCGGGTTGGTGCCGCTGCGGCACGCGGGTGATCGTCCGGAGGTGGTCGGGCTGCGGCTGGCCGCGGTGCGGGTCGGGCTGGCGCGCAAGCTGCTCGACCAGGCGATGGGGGCGCTCACCGACGGCCGGCCGCCGCTCCACCACGTGTTGCGGCTCGGTGTGCTCACCGACGTGCTCGCCGCGCTGACGGCGTTGCGGGGTCTGCTGGAGGAGGCGGTGCTGCGGCCGTCGCGCGCGGCGGTCGTCGACGTGCACCACCGGCTGACCAGGTTGGACTGGCAGGTCGCGAAGTTGTTCGGCCTGCGGGGGAATCTCGCCGATCACCCGGTCCGCGCGTTGTTCGTCGCCGAGCTGGTGGCGAACACGTGGGTCGGGACCTGACTGGGAGTGCCATGAACGACCGAGGAGTTCTCGGCTGGGCGGCGGTGCCCGCACCACGCCGGGGCGACACCGAGCCGGTACGGGTGACTTGCGAAGGCGTGGGGCAGCCGCCGTTGCCGGTGCTGGCGCGCGTGCAGCACGTGTTCTGCGGGCCTGTGGCCGGTGTGGTGTGGCCGATGCTGCGCGGGGAGCTCCGCGCGGGCTCGGTCGCGGCGGGTGAGCTGGTGCTGCTGCGCATCGGCCGCGGCACGGCCGAGACGTGGACGGAACTGGTGGTCGCCGAGGGCCGCGTCTACTAGCCGGCGTCGCGGACCAGCAGCGCCACTTCCACGCGGTTGGCGCAGCCGAGCTTGGTCAGCACCCGGCTCATGTAGGTCTTGATCGAGGGTTCGCTCATGTGGACGCGGCGGCCGATATCCGCGTTGGAGAGCCCTTCGGCGACCAGCTCGGCGATCTCGGTCTCGCGTGGGCTCAGTGCGGTGAGCCGGGCGAGTGCCTCGTGGCGGCGGCCCGCGGCGGGGGCGACCATGCCGAGCACCATCCTGGTGACCTCCGGGGACAGGTAGGCGTCGCCCTCGTGCGCCGCCCGGACCGCGCGGATCAGTTCGTCCGGTGTGCAGTGTTTGAGCACGAACCCGGACGCGCCGTCCCGCAGCGCGCGCAGCACGTTCGGCTCCGTGCCGAAGGACGTCAGCATCACCGCTCGCACGGCCGGCGTCTGCCTGCGTAGTTCGCCGAGCGCCCCGAGGCCGTCGAGGACGGGCATGGTGATGTCGAGCAGTGCGACGTCGGGCCGGTGCCGGACCGCGGCCCGCACGGCGGCGCTGCCGTCGCCCGCGGTGGCGACCACGTCGATGTCGCCCGCGGACTCGAGCACGGTGCGGATGCCCGCGGTGATCAGTGGTTCGTCGTCGGCGACGAGGACGCGCACCACCTAGCTCACCCCGGTCAGCAGGCTGGCGGGCAGCATCACGAACAGCAGCGCGGCGGTCGCGAGTCCGACCATGGTGGCGCGTGTGCGGCCGACGGCGGGTGGCGGTGACGGGGACACGGTGGGCAGCATGGCGACGAGCGTGAACCGGTCTCGGTCGCGGCGGTGGTCGAGGAACCCGCCCGCGGCGCCGACACGTTCGGCGAGCCCGGCGAGCCCGAACCCGCCTCCTGTTTCGGTGTCGTCGGTGAGCGGGTTGGTGACGGTCACGACGAGCGCGTCGTTTTCGCGGGTCAGCTGTATCGCGACGGGCCGACCGGGTGCGTGTTTCACGGCGTTGGTGAGCCCTTCCTCGACGACCCGGTAGACGGCGCGGGACGCGGCGTCGGTGAGCGGGCCGACCGTGCCGGTCACCGAGATGTGGACGCCGGCGGCGCGGAAGTCGGCGACCAGGGCGGCCACGGCTTCGGCGCCCGGTGACTCGTCCGCGGCGCCGCGCAGGGACCCGATCAGCTGGTACAGCTCGGTCACGGCGTCTCTGGCGCTGCCCGCGAGTGCCCGCACGGCGTCGCGTTGTGCGGTGGGCAGGTTCCCGACCTCGATCGCGGCGGCCTGCACGGATACCAGACTGAGCCGCCGGCCCAGTGAGTCGTGCATGTCGCGTGCGATGCGCAGCCGTTCCCGCAGTTGTTCGCGTTCGGCCAGCAGCGCCTGTTCGGTGCGCAGTTGCCGGTTGTGCGCGTCGAGTGTGCGGACGAGGGTGCGGTGCTGGGCCAGGTAGCGGCCGACCAGCAGCGGCAGCGCGACGAACATGACGACGGTCGCGATGTGCTGGGGCGCGGCGGCCGGGGTGTGCAGCACCTGCAGCCCCTCGGTGAGGAGGGCGGTGGCCGCGACGAGCGCGGTGTCGGTGCGGGTGAGCAGCGTGAGCCCGGTGGCGTAGGCGGTCCAGGCGAGGAGGGCGCACGCGGCGATCACGAGCAGCCCGAACAGTCCTCGGTGGCCGTGCAGTCCGGCGACGAACATCGTGCCTTCCGCGGCCAGGACGGCGGCGACGGCGAGGTATCGGCCCATGGCAGCAGGTTACGGGTCGACTTTCGTCGACTGTGTTCGCGACTTTCGCGGACAGCGGGTCCGGTCCGGTGGTCCTTAGCGTGCCGGTGTGATCGAAGTGGATGGACTGACCAAGCGTTACGGGCGGACCGTCGCGGTCGACGACCTGACGTTCCGGGTGGAACCGGGTCGGGTGACCGGTTTCCTGGGTCCGAACGGCGCGGGCAAGTCGACGACGATGCGGATGGTGCTGGGGCTGGACCGCCCGTCGGCGGGCCGGGTGCTGGTCGACGGCCGCCCGTACGCGGAGCTGACGGACCCGCTGCGGCGGGTGGGGGCGCTGCTGGAGGCGCGGGCGGTGCACGGCGGCAGACGCGCCGACCACCACCTGTTGTGGCTGGCGCAGACCAACCGGATCCCAAAGTCCCGGGTGGGCGAGGTGCTGGAGCTGGTCGGGCTGGCCGGTGTGGCACGCAAGCGCGTCAGGACGTTCTCGCTCGGCATGCACCAGCGCCTGGGCATCGCGGCCGCGCTGCTGGGCGACCCGGGTGTGTTGTTGTTCGACGAGCCGGTGAACGGGCTCGACCCGGAGGGGATCGTCTGGCTGCGCACGCTGCTGAAGGGCTTCGCGGCGCAGGGCCGGACGGTGCTGGTGTCGAGCCACCTGATGAGTGAGATGGCGCTGACCGCGGAGCACCTGGTGGTGATCGGCCGCGGCAGGTTGCTCGCGGACACGACGGTGGCGGACTTCATCGCGGGCAACTCCCGTTCGTACGTCCGGATCACCACCCCGGACCCGGCCCGGTTGAGTGCGGTGTTCGCGGCGGAGGGAATACAGGTGACCGACATCGAGGGCGGGGCGCTGGCGGCGCACGGCGTGGACCCGGCGCGGGCCGGTGAGCTGGTCGCGGCGCACGGGCTGGTGGTGCACGAGATGGCGTTGCGGCAGGCGTCGCTCGAGGAGGCGTTCGTGCGGATGACCGCGTCGGCCGTCGAGTTCCGGGAGGGGGAGTGACGGTGTTCCTCGCGGTGTTGCGCGCCGAGTGGACGAAGGCGCGGACGGTGCGGTCGACGTGGTGGAGCCTGGTCGTGTCGTCGGTGTTGTCCGTGGGGGTGGCGGCGCTGCTCGGTCTGCGGCTGTCCGGTGACATCGACCGGATGGCGGTGCATCCGGCGGAGTTGGGGTTCTTCTCGGTGCTGATCGGGCAGATCGCGCTGGTGGTGTTCGGGGTGCTGGTGGTGAGCGCGGAGTACACGACGGGCACGGTCCGCGCGTCGCTCGCCGCGGTGCCGAGGCGGGGTGTGTTCCTGGCGGCGAAGGCGCTGACGGCGACCGGAGTCGCGGCCTTCGCGGCGGTGGTGGTCGCGTTGGGGTCGTTCTGGGCGGCGCAGTGGGGGCTCGGCGAGCACGGCGTCGACCTTGGCGATACCGCTGTGTTGCGTGCGGTGCTCGGCGCGTGCGCGTACCTGACGCTGATGTGCGTGTTCGCGATGGCGGTCGCCACGGTGCTGCGGAGCACGGCGTTGTCGCTGGGGATCATGATCCCGGTGCTGTTCCTGAACTCGCAGGGCCTCGCGAACCTGCCCGCGATCCGGCCGGTCACCCAGTACCTGCCCGACCAGGCTGGGTCGGTGATGATGACGGTCAGCGAGGGGATCCTGGGCCGGCGTGACTTCGGGCCGGGCGGCGCGTTCCTGATTCTGCTGGCGTGGGTGGCGGTCGCCCTGGCGGGCGCTTACGTGTCGGTGCGCCGCCGGGACGCCTGAGCCAGCCGCCGAGCGCCCCAGATCGTGTCGGGCGGCTCGGCCTCACCACCACGCGGTGGTCCACGCCCCACATCGGCACGAAACACACAACTCGCTATGTCCGGGGGCGCGACTCGCGTGTCCTGAGCGAAGTGGTCGCGGCGGTGGTGCCGCCGTCCTGGTACGGGGCGGCCGCGGGCCAGGTGAGGCTGGGTACGGTACGGCGGTGAGCACGGAGCCCCGGAGCGGTCGCCGTCCCGGCCGGCCGCCGTCGCTGACCAGGGACGACGTGGCGCGGGCCGCGTTGGCGGAGGGCTTGCCGAACCTGTCGATGCCGACGGTGGCGCGCAGGCTCGGCGTCAGCCATTCGACGTTGTACCGGTACGTCCACGACCGGGACGATCTGCTGCTCGCGGCGCTGGACCTGGCGTTGCGCGAGTTCGACTGGCCGGCGGCCGACATGGGCTGGCGTGAGGTGATGGTGTCGTTCGCCGACGCGCTGTGGCGGTTCCTGGAGCGGTATCCGGGCATGGCGGAGACGTCGTTGATGGTGCCGAGCATGCCCGGGAAGGCGCTCGGGATCGCCGACCAGTACGTGACGCGGTTGCGGGCGGAGGGGCTGAGCGCCCGGGACGCGGTGGTCGCGGTCGACTTCACGGCGGACCTGACGATCGCGGCGGAGATCGGGGTGCGGCGGATGAGCCGGGTGTTCGACACGCCGCGGGGCAGACGCAGTCTGCGTGAGCTGTACGAGGGGCCGGACGCGTCGCGGTTCGAGCGGCGTGGCTGGCTAGACGACAAGCTGACGATCATGCTCGACGGGCTGGCGAGCAGGCTGGGGCAGCCGGTGGCGGCGGTGCCGGGCGAGTCCATGCCGCCGTCGGCGCCAACCGTGTCGCCGTCGGTGCCGGACCGGGACGCGATCGCGGCGGCCGGGCGCGCGGTGGGCCGCCGCGACGGGTTGCACGCGGTGTCGGTCGGGTCGGTGGCCGAGGAGCTGGGCACCACGGTGGCGGCGGTGCGGCAGGTGGTGGGTGACCGCGACGGTGTGGTGGTCGCGATGCTCGACGCGGTCGCGGCGGACATGGTGACGCCGGAGCCGGTGGACGACCCGAGGGCGGAGATCCTGGGGTTGGTGACCGCGGCGTACCGGGTGCTGGCGGCGGACCGGTGGTCGGTGCTGGCGATCACGATCGACGGGCTGGCCGGTCCGCGGGTCGTGCCGATGGTGTGGCGGATGCTGGCCGCGTTCCGGGCGGCGGGGATACCGGAGGAGGACGTGCCGGACGCGTCGCGGATCCTGTGGGAGCACCTGTACGGCGCGGTGCTCGGGCGGTTCGAGCAGTCCGACCGGAGCACGTTCGCGAACCGGGCGGCGGCGGCCGCGGAGCTGCCGGTGCCGCCCGCGCGGCCCGGTCTGGTGGAGTTGGGGTTGGAGATCGTCGTGGATGGCATTCTCACCCGCTTCCGCTAAGGTTAGGCATGCCTAACTACTCGACGTTCGAGCGGCTGCAGATGAAGGTCCTCGACAAGGCCGTCGGCCTGGTGATGGCGCCACCCGTCCAGCGCGCCGTGTACGACCAGTTCACGATGACCGTTGTCGGTACAGCTGACCTGGCACCGAACGTCCGGCGGATCACGTTCCGGGCCGAGGAGTTCGCCGACCACGACCACACGGGCGCGGACGAGTACTTCGGGCTGCTCATGCCGCGGCCGGGTGCGTCCGAGGTGACCATGCCGAGCGAGGACCGGATCAACGTGCGGCAGGCGATCCGGCGGATGCCGGAGGACCGGCGGCCGGACCTGCGCTGGTACACGATCCGGCGGCTGCGGCGCGCGGAGAAGGAGATCGACGTCGACTTCGTGCTCCACGGCGACGCGGGGCCCGGTTCGCGGTGGGCGTCGCGGGCGGAACCGGGCCAGACGGTCGGGTTCCGCGCGGGCAACGCGACGTACCTGCCCACGCGGCCGGGCCCGCGGTTGCTGGCGGCCGACGAGACGGCGCTGCCGGCGTTGTCCGCGATCCTGGAAGCACACCAGGACGCCGACCTCGACATTCATGCCTACGTCGAAGTGCCCGACGACAGCTACCGGCTGCCGATCGACTGCGACCGGCAGGTGACGTGGCTGGTCCGTGGGGACGCGGCGCCGGGAACGCGGCTGCTGCCCGCCGTCGCGGATCTCGATACGACCGACTGGGGATACGCGTGGCTGTGCGGTGAATCGGCGATCGCCACCGGTCTGCGCCGTCACCTGGTGCGGGAACGCGGGGTGGACCGGCGCCGCGTCATGTTCTCCGGCTACTGGAAGGTCGGGTCGGCACGCGAGTAGACGCACGTGCACAGGACGTGCACGAGACGGCAATGTCGCGGGACTTGTATCGGGACCGAGATCCCGACAACGAAGGAGTCCCGATGAGTGACAAGAAGGTCATCGCGGTGGTCGGCGCGACCGGTCAGCAGGGCGGTGGCGTCGCACGTGCCATCCTCGACGACCCGGCCGGCGGGTTCGCGGTCCGTGCGCTGACCCGCGACCCGTCCTCGGCGGCGGCGAAGGAACTGGCCGCCCGTGGCGCCGAGGTCGTGGCGGCGGACCTGGACGACGAGCAGAGCGTCCGGGCGGCACTGGACGGCGCGTACGGCGCGTTCTTCGTCACCGCGTTCTGGGAGTACAACGACACCGGCCGCGAGCAGGCGCAGGCGCGGAACATGGCGAACGCGGCGAAGGCGGCGGGGTTGTCGCACGTGGTGTGGTCGACGCTGCCGGACACCCGTGACCACCTGGATCTCGACGACGAGCGGGTGCCGACGCTGCAGGGCACGTACAAGGTGCCGCACTTCGACAGCAAGGCGGAGGCGAACCGGTTCTTCACCGAGTCGGGGGTGCCGACGACGTTCCTGTCGACGACGTTCTACTTCGAGTCGTTCCTCGACTTCTTCGCCCCGGCCCGCGGTGCGGACGGCACGCTGAGGCTGTCCCTGCCGATGCGGGACCGGAGGCTGTCCGGGATCGCCGTGGCCGACATCGGCGGTGTCGCGTACGCGATCCTGCGCCGCGGCACCGACCTGGCGGGCGAGACGGTCAGTGTGGCGGGGGAGAACCTGACCGGCGCGGAGTACGCGGAGCGGTTCGCGAAGGAGTTCGGTGAGCCGGTCGTGTACGAGCCGATCGACGTGGACGTGATCCGCGCGTCGGGTGCGCCGGGCGCGGACGACCTGGCGAACATGTTCTTCTACTACGCCGAGCACGAGGAGTTCTTCGCGGGCGCACGCGATCCGGAGGTGGTGCGGCGGCTGCACCCGCACCTGAGGGACTTCGCGACGTGGCTGGCGGAGAACCGCGCCCGGTTCACGTTCTGACACCGGAATACCGACCCGGGCCCCGGCTGTTCTCCCTGCCAGTGCTGGTTGCGGAGAGGAGTCGTCGGTGGGCGGCGAGTTGCGGTTCGAGGTGCTGGGTCCGGTCCGCGCGTGGCTCGGCGACACCGAGGTCGACCTCGGCACCCCGCGGCAGCGGGCGATCCTGGGCATTCTCCTCCTGCGCGACGGCGCCGCCGCCACCCCGGGGCAGCTGATCAGCGCGCTCTGGGGCCCGGCGGCTCCGCCCGCGGCGACGGGCATGATCCGCTCCTACGTCTCCCGCCTGCGGCGTGTGCTGCCCGGTGACGTCATCGAGTCCGTGGGCGGCGGGTACGCGCTGCGCACCGGCGCGCTGGACGTCACCGAGTTCGCCCACCACCTCGCCGCCGCCCGCGCAGCCACGGACCCGCGCACGAAGGCGGGCCACCTGCGCGACGCGCTCGGGCTGTGGCGGGGGACCCCGCTCGCCGGGGTGAACGGTGAGTACGCCGAGGTCGAACGCACCCGGCTCGCGCAGCTCCGGCTGGCGGCGGTCGAGGATCTCGCGGCGGCCGACATCGACACGGGCAGGCACGTGGAGGCGATGGCCGCGCTGGCGGCGGTCATCGCCGCGCACCCGTTGCGGGAACGCCCCCGTGAGCTGGCGATGCTCGCCCACTACCGCGCGGGCCGCCAGGCCGACGCGCTGGCGGTCTTCACCGAGATCCGCGGTCTGCTGGCCGACGAGCTGGGTCTCGAGCCCGGGCCGGGGCTGCGGGACATGCAGCGCCGCATCCTGGCCGCCGACCCCGCGCTGGCTGATCAGGAGCGACCGTCCGCGCCCGCGCGGCTGCCGCCGGACCTGCCCGACTTCGTGGGCCGCGCCGAGGAGATCGACACGGTGACGGCCGCGCTCACCCCGGCAAGCGGCCAGGTCCCGGTCGTGGGCATCGAGGGGCTCGCCGGGGTCGGCAAGACCGCGCTCGCGGTCCACATCGGGCACGCCATGGCGGACCGGTTCCCGGACGGGCGGCTGTTCGCCGACCTGGGCGCCGATCCGCTGCCGGGGCTGCTGCGTGACCTCGGGGTCACGGACCTGCCCGTGTCCGGGGCGGAGCGGGCGGCGCTGTGGCGGGCCCGGACGGCCGGGCGCCGGTTGTTGATCGTCCTCGACGGTGCCCGCGACGCCGAGCAGCTGCGCCATCTTGTGCCCGGCGCGGGTGGCGCGGCGGTGCTGGTCACCGCCCGCCGCCGCCTGTACGGGGTCCCGTACGTGCGGTGGCTGCGCCTGTCCGGGTTGCGTGCGGAGGAGTCGCACGCGCTGCTGGCTCGCCTCGTCGGTGACCGGGTGCGCCGTGAACCCGACGTGGCCCGTGACCTGATCGCGGACACCGCGGGGCTGCCGCAGGTCGTCGCCGCCATCGGCGGGCGCATCGCGTCGCGTCCGGAGTGGACGCTGGACGCGGCCCGTGACCGGATCGGCAGGCCGCCGGCCGGGGCGCCGGTGCCGAGGCCGGAGTGCGGTGCGATCGAGGGGCCGTACCTGTCCACGCTGGAGGAGCTGACACCTGTGCAGGCGCGGGCGTTCCGGCTGCTGTCGGTGGCCGACGGCCCGGACATCACGCTCCCGGCCGCCGCGGCGGTGCTGGACCTGCCGGTGGGGGAGGCGGCGCTGCTGCTGGAGTCGCTGGTGGACGTCCACCTGCTCGAACTCGGTGGCGTGGACCGGTACCTCTACCACGCGCCGGTGCGGCACTTCGCCCGCGGCAGGGCGTACGTGGACGACGGTCCGGAGGCCTGTCACGCGGCGCTGACCCGTCTGGTCCGGTTCTACAGCGCGGAGAACGGCGGGGTGCCCGCGCCCGCTTAACATGTGCTGGTGAGGGTGTCTTTCGGTGCGGTACGAGCGGATGTGACGGAGTTCCTGGCCGACCCGCTCGGCCCGGCGACGGTCGCGCGGTCGCTGATGGACGCACCGGGCGAGGGCGGTCCGGTGTGGGCGGCGTACGCCGACGAGCACCAGTTCGACCTTCCGGGCATGGACCGCGACTGTGACAGGTCAGCTGACTTGATCGTGTGGGGCAAGGCGCTGGACTGTCTCGCGCACCGGTACGTGCGGACGGTGTCGTCGTGGACGGGCGCACCCCACCGCCTGTACGTGCTGACCCGGCAGCGGCTCGCCATGTACACGCGTGCCGAACCCGGTGGTTTCCTGGCCCGGGCGGCGCGGGTGGGCAGCGGGATCGTGCAGTTGGGCAAGGACCTCAAGGACCTCGCGGAGAAGGTCGCCGACCGCCGCAAGCTGTGGGGGAGCGGCAACGTCGAGGGGGAGCCGATCACGCCGCCGAGGATGGAACCGCTGGCGCAGATCGACCGGCGGCAGATCGCCGGGTTCGAGGTGGCGGAGCGCCCGGCCGACCGTGCGACGGCGCCGGTGCTGCGGGTCCGGCTGGTGGACGGGTCCGGTCTGGACTTCGTGGTCGGCATGACCGACCGGGACGAGTACGAGTACGCGCTGGGGCTCACGAACGGCGCGCCGCCGCTGCGGCCCGGCGCCCGCGGTGACTGGGCCGCCACCCTGGCCGGGCAGGCGCTGGAGCAGGCCGCGGCGCTGCTGCCCGGTGAGGAGATCCTGGTGGCGGCGACGGCGAACACCGGTTACGTGGGGGCGCGGATCGGTCGTGAGCTGCGGGTCCCGCACACCCCGATCGGCCGGATGCCGGCGCTGCGGTTGCCCGCGGTGCGCTGGCCGCTCCCGGCCGCGACGTCGCAGGGCCCGAACGGCTGGCTCGACGATCCGACCATCGCGTTCTGGGCGCAGGCGGACAGGGCCGACCGGGACGCGGTCGCGGTCGCGGACCTGCTCGCCCACGCCGCGGGTGCGGCGCGGCTGGTGCTGACCCGGGAACGGTTGACGCTGGTCGTGGCGACCTCGGCGCTGGCCGCGCCCCCGGAGCCGGCGCGGCCGGTGACGTCGTTGCTGGACGTGCCGGTGGCGCGGGTCCGGGGCGTGACCGCCGAGCTGGCGGGCCGCAGCCTGCCGCCGAAGCCGTGGTTGCGTGTCGACTTCACGGACGGTTCGACGCTGCGGTTGCGGGACCCGGTCGCGGCCCGCCACGCGGCGCTGCTGGTGGGCGCCTGATTATTCTACCGCTAGAATAGCCGGGTGGATCTCACCTCGGCCGAACTGACACTCCTCGGCCTGCTCGTGGAGAAACCGCGCCACGGCTACGAGTTGGAGGAGGTCATCACCGAGCGCGGCATGCGCGAGTGGACCGAGATCGGCTTCAGCTCGATCTACTACCTGCTCACCAAGCTGCGGGGCCGCGGCCTGATCGAGCCGACCGGAGAACCGGCGCGGGGCAGGGCACGCAAGGTGTTCGCGCCGACGCCGGAAGGCCGCCGCGTGTGTGCGGAGGCCGCGGAAGCCGCGATCGCCGAGGTGCGGCCGGTGTTCTCCCCGCTGCTCGTCGGCCTGGCCAACCAGCCGGTGATCCCACCGGCCCGGCTGCGTGCCGCGCTGGCCCGCCGCGCCGAGACCCTCGCCGAACGCGAGCAGCGGATCCGCGCCGCCGTGCCAGGGGACGCGCCGCCGTTCGTCCGCGCGATCTTCGACCACTCACTGTCCCAGCTGCGCGCCGAGCAGGCGTGGCTGGCCGCGTACCGGGAGGAACTGTCGTGAGCGGCTACGACGTGAAACGTGAACTGAAGGAGTTGTACGCGCCGAAGAACCGCGGGTGGGCGCTGGTGGACGTGCCGCGGCAACGGTTCATCGCGGTATCGGGCAAGGGGAACCCGAACACCGCGCCGCAGTACGCGCGGGCGGTGGCGGCGCTGTACGCGGTGGCGTACACGCTGAAGTTCACGGGCAAGCGGGCGGGCAGGGACTTCGTGGTCGGCCCGCTGGAAGGGCTGTGGTGGTCACCGGATCCGGCGGTGTTCACGACCCGCGCGAAGGACGAGTGGCTGTGGCGGATGCTGATCAGCCTGCCGGACTGGGTCACCGCCGAGGACGTCACGGAGGCCGCGGCGGTCGCGCTGGCCAAGAAGAAGGACCCCGCCATCTCCTTGGTGGAGCACGAGACGCTGCACGAGGGCCGGTGCGCGCAGGTCCTGCACGTCGGCTCCTACGACGACGAGACCCCGATCATGACGGAGCTGCACACCGAGTACCTCCCGGCGCACGGCCTCACGGAACGGGACCGCCACCACGAGGTGTACCTGAGCGACCCGCGCCGGACCGCCCCGGAGAAGCTGAAGACCGTGCTCCGCCAGCCGGTCAGCCCCCGGCCCTAGAGGATCGTGGGTTCCGGGTTGCCGACCGCGCGGATGGCCTTGCGGACCGGGACGAAGAACATCAGTACCAGCCCGACGAAGAAGAAGATCACCAGCGAGATGATCGCCGGCCGGTAGGACCCCGTCGCCCCGGCGACCGCGGCGAACAGCAGCGGACCCATCCACGAGGTGGCGCGCTCGCCGATCTCGTAGATGGAGAAGTACTGCGCCTCCTTGCCGGGCGGCACCATCTGGCTGAACAGCGACCGCGACAACGCGTTCGTCCCGCCGAGCACGAGCCCGATGCCCGCGGCCAGCAGGTAGAACTGGAGCGCCTGTCCGGCCTGCACGAAGTACGCTGCGCCGATCACGACCAGCCACACCGTCAGGCTGATCATGATCGTGCGTTTCGCGCCGACGCGGCGGGCCACGAGACCGTGCAGCACACCACCGACGAACGCGACGAACTGCACGATCAGGATGGTGGAGATGAGCACGGTCTCGTCGAAGTTCAGCTCTTCCGAGCCGTACTGCGCCGACACGTTCGCGACCGTGGCGATGCCGTCGGTGTAGATCAGGTACGTGCCGAGGAACGCCAGCGTCAGCGGGTACGCCCGCGCCAGCTTGAGCGTGTTCCCGAGCTCCCGGAACCCGCCGACCAGCACCCCGCCCGGCCCGTGTTCGGACCCGTGCGGCCGCTGGTGGTCCTTGAGCTTGCGCAGCGGGATCATCGTGAACGCCGCCCACCACAGCCCCGACAGCAGGAACGCGATGCGGGCCGCGCCGCCCTCGGTCAGGCCCAGTGACTCGTGCATCAGGTACACGACGAGCTGCACCAGCAGCGCGGTGCCGCTGCCGAGGTACCCGAACGCCCACCCGCGGGTGGACAGGGCGTCCCGTTCGTCGGCGGTCGCGATCTCGGGGATGAACGAGTAGTAGATGACGACCGAACAGCCGTAGCCGATGTTGGCGAGGATGAACAGGATCACCCCGAGCTGCCAGTTCGTGCCCGCGACCAGCGACATCAGCAGCGTCGCGGTGGCGCCGCCGAACGCGGACACGGCGAGCATCCGCTTCTTGTTCTGCGTGCGGTCGGCGATGGCGCCGAGCAACGGCACGATCAGCACCTGGATGATCGTGGCCGCGGCGAGCAGGTAGCCCCACAGCGAACCGGCCTGGAAGTGCCAGCCGAACACGGAGATCTGGCAGTCGACGAGCTTGTTGGTGCCGCCGTCACCGTCGGCGGGGCACGGGTTCGGGCCGTTCGTGGCCGTGTCGGCGAGCGCGGCCTCGGCCGCGACGGCGGTCAGGTACAGCGACCCGAACACGGTGATGACCGATGTGGGGAACACCGAGTTCGCCCAGTCGTACCAGACCCAACCGCGCTGCTCACGCCTGCGGTCCGGTGCGCTGGGCACCGTCTCGGGGCTGCCGTCCACCACGCTCATCCATCCTCCAGTCCCGCCGTCGCACGCGGACCCTACAGGGAGGGGCCGGTCCGGTGATCCACTTGGGACAGGTGATGCGAAACAGTGCCGTGACAGGTGTGACTGATGGTGCGGTTGTGACTTCTGTGACCAAAACGTACGGTGCTGGTCATGAGCGGTAGACGGATCGTCCTCATCGGACTCCTCGTGGCCGCGGGTGTCGTGCTCGGCCTCGCGCGGACGGCCTCGGCCGACCCGGGCGGCGACGACTGGGCTCGCCTGCGCCACTGCGAGTCCGGCGGCCGCTACGACATCGTGTCGGCGAGCGGCAAGTACTACGGCGCCTACCAGTTCGACCTGCCCACCTGGCGCAGCGTCGGCGGACGCGGCCTCCCGCACCAGGCCGCACCGGCGGAACAGGACTTCCGCGCGCTGTACCTGTACCGGATGCGCGGCTGGCAGCCCTGGACCTGCGCCCGCACGCTGGGCCTGCGCGAGGACGGGGACGCCCGCAGCAAGCGCGTCCCCACCTACGCCGAGTCCGCCTACCTCGGCGGCGGCGCCTCGACGCCACCGGCGGGGATGCCGCCGTGGCCGGGCAAGGTCTTCCGGTACGGCGACTGCGACCCGGCGCTGCGCACGTTCCAGCTGCGGATGAACGCCTTCGGCTACGACTTCCAGGGCACCGGCTGCTACCGCGACGAAACCCGTACAGCTGTATTGGCTTTGCAGCGCGCCAACGGCATCAAGGCGTCCGGCCTGCTCGGCCCGAAGACCTGGCAGGCGGCGTGGCAGGGCAAGCCGCCTAGGCGTTGACGCGCCGGTGGCGGCGCACCAGCCAGGCCGCCAACCCGAGTGTCGCGGCGCCGCCCGCGACGACCAGCCACACCGGAAGCGCGGCGCCCGGCTCGTCCGCCGGGACCACGGTCTCCTGGCTGCGTGGCGCCACCCGCTGCGGCTCGACCAGCGGACGCGGTGACTCGGGCACCCCGTCCACCGGCGCGCCCATGTTCGCGTCGGGCGAGGACGGCGGGAACGACGGCCGCACCCGACCCCAGTCGTGGGGTGCGCGCGAGGTCATCATGCTCGGCGCGATCTCCACCGGCCCCGGCACCGTCACGGTCGCGACCAGCGGGTCGGGCATGATCACCGCGTGCTGTGACCCGATGGTCCACCGGCCGTCGTGCGGCAACACCACCTCCGCGGAGAAGTGGCCCGCGGTCGCGGCCGGGGTGCCCGGGAAGTCGATGACCGTGCCCTTCTCGTCGGTCGCCCGCAGCGCCGTCTGCCCCAGGTCGCCACCCCGGAACGGATACGACCCGTGCTGGAGGATCCAGTAGCCGAACGTGTAGGTCACACCGGCCTCGATCCGCGCGGGCGGCGGGTCGAGCAGGGTCTCCTCCCACCCACCGGCCCGCGCGGCCGGGGCCGCGAGCAGCCCGGTCGCCAGCACGGTCGTCAGCAAGGCCAACGTCATCACGAGGAATCGCCGCGTTCTCATACTCCGACTACACCGGTGGAACCGATCCGGTTCCGGCGGTGTACCACCTGACGAAAGACCGGTCGAGGAGCACGAGACGGACGAGGACGAGGCAGTAGCACGAGCCCGCGACGGTGACCAGGACGCGTACGCGCGGCTGGTCGCCCGGTACAGCGCGCTCGCGCACCGGACCGCCTACCTGCTCGGCGCCGGCAACGAAGCCGAGGACGTGGTGCAGGAGGCGTTCGTGAAGGGCTACCGCGCGCTCGGCTCGTTCCGCGACGGCGCCGCGTTCCGCCCGTGGCTGCTGCGGATCGTCGCGAACGAGACACACAACCTGCGCCGCTCGGCACGCCGCCGCACCACGCTCGAACTGCGGGTGGCGGTCCACCCGGACACCGCCGATCCCGCGTCACCGGAACAGTCGGCGGTCGCCGCCGACACCCACGCGGTCCTGCTCGCCGCCGTCAACGCCATGCCCGACCGCGACCGGCTCGTGCTGACCTGCCGCTACTTCCTCGACCTGTCCGAGTCCGAGACCGCGCAGGTGCTGGGCTGGCCACGCGGCTCGGTGAAGTCCCGCCTGTCCCGCGCCCTGGACAAGCTGCGCCGCGCCCTGCCGTCACGACTGGCGGAGGAGGTGCCCCGTGGCCGCTGACCGAGACGCCCTCGAGTCCGCCCTGCACGCGCTCGGCACCCGCCTGGACGTGCCCGACCCGCCCGACGTGACCGACGCCGTCCTGGCCCGCATCGCCACACCCGCACCCACCCGGTGGTGGCGCCGTGTCCTCGCCGCGGTCGTGGCCGCGGTGGTCGCGCTCGCGACCGCCATGGTCGTGTCCCCGGCGGTCCGCGCCACCGTCCTCGACTTCCTGCGCATCGGCGGCGTCGAGATCCAGCACCAGCCCGCCCCGGTCACCCCGTCACTGGACCCGCCCCTGCCCAACGAACGAGACGTCACCCTCGACCAGGCCCGCGCCGCCGTCGACTTCCCGCTCCGCCTGCCCACCGGACTCGGCCCACCCGGTGCCGTCCGCCTGGTCGACGGCGACCGCGTCGTGACCATGGCGTTCAGCGGCGTGCGCGTCGACCAGTTCGACGGCGGCCTCGCCCCGATGTTCACCAAGTTCACCCACGCCGTCGACGTCCACCACGTCACCGTCGACGGCACCCCCGCCATCTGGGTCGACCGCCCCCACCCGGTCCTCTACACCGACCGCGACGGCACCCTGCGCGACGAGTCCGCCCGCCTCGCGGGCAGCACCCTGATCTGGGAACGCGACGGCGTCACCTACCGCGTGGAAGGCGACCTCACCCGCGAACGGGCGATCGCGATCGGCGAGTCCCTGCGCTAGGGCCTCACGCGTGGGTGGGCCACAGGCCCCGCGTGCGCAGCACGTCCCGCAGCACACCCGGCCGGTCGGTCATGATCCCGTCCACACCGAGGTCGATCAGCTCGTTCATCTGGTCCGGCTCGTCGATCGTCCACACGTGCACTTCGATACCACGCCGCCGCGCCGCCGCGATCAACCGCTTGTCCACGATCGTCAGCCGCCCCTGCCGCACCGGCACCTGCGCGATCCGCTGGTGCCCGCGCCTGCCCCGCACGAACGCGGGCAGCCGGCCCGCCGCCCACAGCCGCGCGATCGCCTTCGTGCCCATCGACGTCAGCAGCTCCTCACCGGCATATCGGCGCACCTGCTCCAGCCGTGCCTCCGAGAACGACGCCACACACACCCGGTGGTAGGAGTCGGTCCGCCGCAGCGTGTCGATCAGCGGCTGAACCGCCTGCGACGCCTTGACGTCGATGTTGAAGAACGCGTCCGGCAGCTCCTCCAGCACGTCCTCCAGCCTGCTCACCGGCTCCCGCCCACCGATCTTCGCGGTACGCACGACCTGCCACGGCTGCCGCGCGATCGCCCCGCACCCGTCGGTCGTGCGGTCGAGCACCGCGTCGTGGTGCACGACCACCACTCCGTCGGACGTCGCGTGGACGTCGGTCTCCACATAGTGGTAGCCCTCGCTCACCGCCCGCCGGAACGCCGACAGCGAGTTCTCCATGCCGGCCAGGTCGTCGTAGTGCCAGCCCCGGTGGACGAACGCACGCGGGTACGGGCCGCCGAAAAAAGCGTGGTCATGCACACTGTCGAGTGTGCATCAGCGGCGTGGCTCGTGGGTGGCCGGGCCCTTGCCAGCTAGCGTCTGCCACGTGAGGTTCGTCAGGTGATCGCTCCAGAACGAGTCAAGTCCCGCACCGCCGTCCGGCACTGCGGGTGGTGCGGTCTTCGCTTGCCGGAGGACGGCAAGGTCGGCCGGCCACGCCGCTACTGCTCCCAGTCGTGCCGCCAGCGCGCCTACGAACGCAGATCCGCGGTGCAGCGCGGCGGCCTGCCCGAAGACGCGGTCGTGCTGTCCGCCGCGGAGCTCGCCGACCTGCAGGACCGGCTGTTCCAGCTCCGCTGCGCCGCCGAGGACGTGGCGACCGCGGCGGACGACGGCGCGGGCCCGCACGAGCTGCGCGACCTCGCCGCGACGGTCGTCGAGAACGCCCATGGGCTCGAGCGGCTGCGCTGACCCCACCCAGTCGACTACGCTTCGTGCGCAATTGTCCGATCAACCCCGGCGAGGCACGCGGATGGACAGCGACGGCACCTCACTGAACGAGGTGCTGGATGCCGCCGACACGGCGTTCGCCGTGACGGACACGCGATGCCGTGTGCGCTGGTTGAACCGCCTGATGGCCGAGCTGCTGGCCCTCACCCCCGAACAGGCGATCGGCCGCTCCCTGCCCGCACTGCTCGCCGGCGCACCGGACGGCCCGAGCGACCCCGACGGCGACACCGACACCGCTGTCAGCGTCGTCCTGTCCACCAGCACCGGCACCGACGAACACCGCTGGCTCGACGTGCGGTGCACCCGGCTCAACGAGGGTTACCTCTATCGGGTGATCGATGTCAGCCATTGGCGAGAAACCGACGTCGATCCGGCAGAACGCGACGCATGGCAGAAGGCGCTCGTCCGAATGGCCGACGAGGACCCGCTCACCGGCCTGCTCAACCGCCGCGCCCTCACCAGGGAGCTCGAACGCCAGCTCGCGCTCGGCGGCGAAGGCGCGCTGCTGCTGCTCGACCTCGACAACTTCAAGGACATCAACGACCTGCGCGGCCACCCGGCGGGGGACCGGGTCATGTGCACGCTCGCCAACGTCCTGCGCGAACGTCTCGGCGAGGGACACGTCCTGGGCAGGCTCGGCGGTGACGAGTTCGCCGTCGTCCTCCCCGACACCGACGAGGCCACCGCCGTCCGCGTCGCCGACCGTCTCCGCAACGCCATCGCCACGATCCCGGTGACCGGCGGCGTCGGCACCACCCGCATCACCGTCAGCGCCGGCGTGGCCAGGTTCCAGTCGGGGGAGAGCTGGCAGGCCGTGCTCGCCAACGCCGACCTCGCCCTCTACGCCTCCAAGGACGCGGGCCGCAACCGCGTCACCGTCTACGAACAGGGCCACTACGCCGACACCGCCCTGCGTGTCACCGTGCTCGACCGCATCCGCAACGCGCTCACCGGCGGCGGCCTGGAACTGCACGCCATGCCGATGGTCAAGCTCGGCAGCAACCGCGTCGTCGGCCACGAACTCCTGCTGCGCCTGGAAGACGGCCGCCAGCCCCGGCTGGGCCCGGGCGAGTTCCTGCCCGCCGCCGAACGCAGCGGCCTCGTCCTCGACATCGACCGCTGGGTCGCGGGCACCGCCATCGACGCGCTCGTCGCCCACCCGTACCCGGGCCTGCGGTTCAACGTCAACGTCTCCGGCCGCACCCTGGAGGACGGCGACTTCGGCGACTACGTCCTCGACCGTCTCGCCGCCGCGGGGGTCGCGCCCGGACGGCTCGGGTTCGAGATCACCGAGACCGCCGCCGTCACCAACCTGGCCGCGGCCCGCAGCCTCGCCCAGCAGCTGCGCGCGAGCGGCTGCCGCATCTCCCTCGACGACTTCGGCGCCGGTTTCGGCTCGTTCGTGCATCTCAAGCAGCTGCCGATCACCGGCGTGAAGATCGACGGCGAGTTCGTCCGCGGCATCGACTACGGCAGCCGCGACACTGTGCTGGTGCAGGGCATCGTCGACATCGCCCGCGGTCTCGGCGTGTCGGTGGTCGCGGAGTGGGTGGAACGCGCGAGCCAGGTCGACGCGCTCGCCCGCCTCGGCGTCCGCGTCGCGCAGGGTTTCCACCTCGGCAAGCCGGAACCGCTCAAGGATCTGCTGGCCCGTCCGCACGGCACGTGGATGCGCAAACCGCGGGTCATGCCGAACACCGAGGGCACGGGCGAGACCATGCCGATGGATGTTCA
The DNA here is from genome assembly GCF_044466355.1 of Actinophytocola sp. NPDC049390. Taxonomy (NCBI): domain Bacteria; kingdom Bacillati; phylum Actinomycetota; class Actinomycetes; order Pseudonocardiales; family Pseudonocardiaceae; genus Actinophytocola; species Actinophytocola sp. NPDC049390. Next base: position 40,749 of record NZ_JBITMQ010000002.1, on the reverse strand, counting down.
GAACAGCACCTGACGGACTCAACCAGCGTTCGAGCGCCCAGCGGTACACATAAGGGACGACCCGGTCGGGGTCCGTGAGTCCCTTTGGTTGGCGGTGATGCCCAATGTCCAAGTCGAACGCCTCGGCGGAGATCAGCGGCCTGCAGATCTGCATCGTCAACACGGACGCGCAGATCGACGCCGCCCTGGACAACGGGGACCGGCGCGCGTTCCGGGTGTGGTGCCTGCGGCGGGCGTCGCTGATCGCGAGGGTCGAACGAGTGCTGGTCGAGGCCGCCACCGCGAAGGCGGCGTGACTCCCTACCCTGCCCACCATATCGTCACGTGACGAAAATAGGTGCAGGTCAGGGGAGCAGCAGGGGAGACACCTGAACCGGTCGGGAATCGGCGAAGCCGTCGTGCCCGCCGGGGCCTCGCCAGGCGCAAAAGTCGACGACGGCTCGATCCTCGCTCTGGACGAGTCAGGACGCCGGAGCGCCGGGGCGGCGACTGCGGGATTTTGAGCGACGCGGACGGCTGCCTGCGGACGTCACGACAGCGGGCTGAACCCCTTCCCCGGCATCCTTCCCGATAAGTTCGATAATCTACATTATGTTAAGTAAGACGTGTCGGGGGTCATGTCACACGCGCTGCCCCACCGGTGTCTCCATGTCCGAGGAACAGGACACGACCCTGTGAAGGAGACACCATGGGCGGCAGCGCACGCGTTCCGGCGGCGGAGATCACCGGTCTGTTCGGGGCGTTGGTGAAGCGGATGTCCCGCAAGATGCTCGGCGAGGTGCCCGACGGCGCCGGCGTGCTGTGGAACCAGCCCGCCGTGTTCAAGGACATGATGTCCTTCGGGCACAAGTCCGAGAAGTGGAAGCACCTCGACCCGAACCTGGCGACGTTCGCGCACATGGCCGCGGTCGGCACGATCGGCTGCGAGGCGTGCCTGGACCTCGGCTACTTCATGGCCCACAACAGGGGGCTGGACGAGGTCAAGGCGCGGGAGGTGCCGCGGTGGCGCGAGTCGGCGGTCTTCACTCCCCTGGAGCGCAAGGTGATGGCGTACGCGGAGGCGATGTGCCGGACCCCGCTCGCGGTCACCGACGAGATGTCGGCGGAGCTGCTCGCGGAGCTGGGCGCGCCCGCTCTGGTGGAGCTGACCGCGCGGATCTCCGCGGCGAACATGGCCGCGCGCAACAACATCGCGCTCGGCATCACGTCGCAGGAGTTCTCCACGGCGTGTGGGCTGCCACCGCTCGCGACCCGGTCGACGACCGTAGCCTCGCAGGCATGACCGTGGACCCGTTCGTCACCCACCGCAGCCTGCTGTTCACGGTCGCCTACGAGATGTTGTCGTCGGCGGCCGATGCCGAGGACGTGGTGCAGGAGACGTGGCTGCGGTGGGCGGATGTCGACCATGACGAGGTCCGGGACGCGCGGGCGTTCCTGGTGCGGATCGTGACGCGGCAGGCGTTGAACCGGTTGCGGACGTTGTCGCGGCGGCGGGAGGACTACGTCGGTGAGTGGTTGCCGGAGCCGTTGCTGACGAGTCCGGACGTGGCCGAGGATGTGGAGCTGGCCGAGAGCGTGTCGATCGCGATGCTGACGGTGCTGGAGACGCTGGGGCCGACCGAGCGTGCGGTGTTCGTGTTGCGTGAGGTGTTCGACCTGTCCTACGACGAGATCGCCGACGCGGTCGGGAAGAAGTCGGCGGCGGTGCGGCAGATCGCGCGGCGGGCGCGGGAGCACGTCGCTGCCCGGCGTCCCCGGATGGAGGTCGGGCGCGCCGAGCAGGAGCGGGTGGTGGCGCGGTTCATCGCGGCTCTCAATACGGGTGACTTGCAGGAGCTGATGGACGTGCTGGCGCCGGACGTGGTGGCGGTGGCCGACGGTGGCGGTCAGGTGCCTGCGACGCGCAGGCCGGTCGTGGGTGCGGAGAAGCTGGTGGCGTTGTTCACCGCCGGGTTGCGGAAGGTGGCGTCGTTCGCCGGTGCGCCGGTGTGGGTCAACGGCGCACCGGCGGTGCGGGTCGAGGTCGACGGGGAGGTCGCGGGCACGATCAGTGTGATCGTGGAGAACGGCCGGGTCACGCGCCTGTTCTCGGTGTGGAACCCGCACAAGCTGGCGTGGCTGGCCGATGAGGCGGTGCTGACGCGTTAGGCGCCGCGCTCGGCGAGGACTTCCAGGTAGTGCGGGTTGGTCATGATGCCGATGACGTTGCCGAACGGGTCGGTCACGGAGGCGGTGACGAAGCCTTCGCCGCGTGGGGTGATGCCTTCGATGAGGGTGGCGCCCATGGCGATGAGGCGGTCGAGGCTGCCCTGGAGGTCGTCGACGTGCCAGTTCATGATCACGCCGGCTGGTCCGTTCTTGACGTCGTGGGGTGCGAAGCGGCTGTCGATGAGGCCGAGTTCTGCCTGGTAGTCCCCGATCCGGTATTCGAGGTAGGCGGGTGCGCCGTCGTGGTCGCGGCGGAAGTAGGGCGGGACGCCGAGGAGTTCGGTGTACCAGGCTTCGGCGGCGGTCATGTCGTCGGCGAAGTAGCTGATGGTGGCGAAGCCGCGGAACATGGTGTGGGTCCCTTCGTGGTGTCTTTGGTGCTGTTGGGATCCACTCTGTCGTGGAAAGTGCTCACCGACTGAGCACTTTCCACGACAGAATTCGTTCATGCGTGCTGACCGTCTGGTGGCGACCCTCTTGTTGATGCAGTCGCGTGGCCGGGTGACGGCCGCGGAGGTCGCCGAGGAGCTGGAGGTCTCGGTCGCGACCGCGCGGCGGGACCTGGAGGCGTTGTCGACGGCGGGGATCCCGGTGTACTCGCAGCCGGGTCGCGGGGGTGGCTGGTCGCTGGTCGGTGGTGCGCGCACGGACCTGTCGGGGTTGACGGCGGCCGAGGCGCAGGCGTTGTTCCTGTTGGTGGGGCCAGCGGCCGCGGTGGCCCCGGAGGTGAAGGCGGCGCTGCGGAAGCTGGTGCGGGCGTTGCCGGAGGTGTTCCGGGCGGACGCGGAGGCGGCGGCGGACGCCGTGGTCCTGGATCCGGCGGGGTGGGGTGCGCGGAGCAGGGACCGCTCCCCTGTGGTGGAACTGTTGCAGGGGGCCGTGGTGTCGCGCAGGAAGGTGCGGTTCACGTATGCGGCGCGTGGCCGGGAGCGTGCCGAGCGGACCGTGGCGCCGTGGGGTTTGGTGGACAAGGACGAGATCTGGTATGTGGTGGCGGGTACCGAACGGGGGCAGCGTACGTTCCGGGTCGACCGTATCGCCGATGCCGTGGTGCTCGACGAGACGTTCGAACGGCCCGGGGGGTTCGACCTGTCGTCGGTGTGGGAGCGGGTCGTGACCGAGGTGGAGCAACGCAGGTCGCTGGTGTCGGCGACGGTGCTCGTCGCGGAGCGGTTCCTGTTCGTGTTGCGGGACCAGTTCGGGCGGCACTGCGAGGTGCTGGCCCCGGTCGGTGACGGCCGGGTGCGGGCCCGGGTCGCGGCGCCCACTCCCCTGATGATCGCCCAGCCGCTCGCGGGGTGGGGCGGGATGCTCGACGTCGAGGACTCCCCCGAGGTGCGTGCCGAGCTGGCCAGGCTCGGCGCGGAACTGGTGGCGCGCTACGCGGACACGGGCAGCGGTCCGACGTCGTAGGTGTAGAGCCAGCTGGTGGCCTTCTCGTGGAAGTGCTTGATGCGGCGCAGTGCGATCGCGCAGACGGTGCCCGCGACCCCTCCCCCGGCAATGCTGACCTGCATGTCTGCCTCCTGAACTCAGACCGGGTGCAGCTGCGTGATCACGTGGCGGTGGCGCTGCCCGGAGACCCGACCCTCGTCGCCGCCGCGATGGGCACGCTGATCGGCATGCTCGGTACGCCGTCATGACCAACCGCGACGCCACCTACGGCGACGACGAGGTCGTGGACACGGTGACGTCGCTACTGCTGCACGGGCTGGCCGGCCCGCACGTCGGCGAGACGCCGCCACGCGAGCACGGTCATGACGGCGACCATGGCGGACGCGACCCAGAACGGGACGAGCAGCCCGAACCGGTCGGCGACGAACCCGCCGAGTAGCGCCCCGAGAACCGACCCGCCGACCGACGCGAGCTGGTAGACGCTGCCCGCGCGGCCGAGTAGTTCGGACGGGGTGGCGCGCTGGCGTGCGGTGGCCGACACCGAGCCCCACACGACGGCGTGCATCCCGAACACGGTCATGATCGCGCCCGCGACCCACGGGTTGTCGGTGACGGCGAGCGCCAGGTACGTCATGGCCTCGACGACAAGGCCGGCGCGCAGCAGTGTGGTCTGCCCGAACCTGGTTTCCAGTCGGTTGTATGTCCACGCGCCGCAGATGCCGCCGGCGGCGCCGGTGGCGATGAACAGCCCGTACTGGGTGTCGGTGAGCCCGAGGTGCCGGGTGCCATAGAGCACCCAGATGGCGAAGGCGCCGACGCCGGCGAAGTTCATCACGAAGATGCACAGCGCGAGGATCCGCAGTCCGGCGTTGCGCCAGAGCCAGCGCAGGCCCTCGGCGATGTCGGCGCGCAGGGTGGCCCGCACGGGCGGTGGCCGGTGCTCGACCGGCACACGCAGCACGATCAGCGCCGCCAGCGCGCACACGACGGCGTGCAGGCCGAACGGCACCGCGACGCTGATCGCGAACAGCAGCGCGCCGAGCGGTGGTCCGGCGAGCTGGTTGGTGAGCATCGCGGTGACGTGGAGGCGGGCGTTGGCGCGGCCGAGCCGGTCGGCGGGCACGCTGTCGACGATGAGTGCGCTGTGGGCGGTGTCGGTGACGGTCTCGATGGTGCCGAAGAGGAACGAGACGAGGTAGAGCTGCCAGAGCGCGGGCGTGCCGGCGGCGATCACGGCGGCCAGCGCGGCCATGGCGGCCGCACGGACGAGGTTGCCGGCGACGACGAGGGTGCGGCGCGGCAGCCGGTCGGCGAGCGCGCCGCCGGTCAGCGCGAACAGCAGCCAGGGCAGTTGCTGGGCGAACATCGCGGCCGAGACGGCGACCGGGTCGGTGGTGATGGTGGCGACGAGGAGTGGTCCGGCGGCGAGCAGGACGCCGTCGCCGAGGTTGGTGACCGCGACGGCGGTCCAGTGCCGGGTGAAGGCAGGCGTGAGCGCTCGACTGTGTCGAGACATGACGGGACTCCCGAGAAGTAGACACGGCGACATGGCGATATGGCGGGTGGTGTCCGCCGTCGCCGGGAGCCCGGTGACCTGTCAGAGAACCGGTGTCAGAGCTGGTGTCAGAACCGGTGTCGGAGTCCCCGCACGGCGGACGTGCCGCCGGCGATCCGGTGGTGTGCCATGTCCTCACCTCTCGTCGGGTAAAGATCAACTACTGACGATACCGCAGGTGGTCAAGACCGTCACGCGGGTTTCATCCGCCGTGCCAGTGGCGCCACAGGGCGGCGTACTCGCCGTCGGCGGTGACGAGTTCGTCGTGGGTGCCCAGTTCGGTGATCCGCCCGCCGGCCATGACGGCCACGCGGTCGGCGTAGTGCGCGGTGTGCAGGCGGTGGGCGATCGCGATGACGGTGCGGCCGGCCAGGACGGCGGCCATGGCGCGTTCGGCGTGCCGGGCGGTGGCGGGATCGAGCAACGCGGTGGCCTCGTCGAGGATGACCGTGTGCGGGTCGGCGAGCACGACCCTGGCGAGCGCGAGCTGCTGTGCCTGCGGCGCGTCGAGGGCCACGGCGTTCGTGCCCAGCTCGGTCGACAGCCCGTCGGGCAGCTCCCGCACCCAGGTCGCGTCGACGGCGGCGAGCGCGGCGTGCATCGCGTGGTCGTCTGCGTCCGGTGCCGCGATCGCGAGGTTGTCGCGCACGGTGCCGATGAACACGTGGTGTTCCTGGGTGACGAGCACGATTCGCCGCCGCAGCTCCTCCGGGGCGAGCAACGCGACCGGCACGCCGCCGACCGTGATCGTCCCCGCTCTTGGGGTGTCCACCCCGGCGAGCAGCCGGCCGAGCGTGGACTTCCCGGCACCGGACGGGCCGACGATCGCGAGCCGCTCCCCCGGCCGCACGGACAGGTCCACGCCGTGCAGCACGTCCCGTTCGCCGCTGTAGGCGTAGCGGACGCCGGTGACCTCAAGCCGGTCGTCGACGGGAACACCCGCCCCGACCGGTGCCGGCGCGACCTCGCCGACCCCCTTGAGGCGCGCGAGGGACGCGCCGCTGCGTTGCACCTGCTCCATCCACATGAGGATCTGGTTGATCGGGTTGATCAGCTGCATCGCGTACAGGCTGACCGAGATCACCGCACCGAGGCTCACGAGGTCGTTGACGTACAGGGCGCCGCCGGCGAACAGCACGACGACCATCGCGGCCGCGCTGGAGAAGTCGATCATCGGGAACAGGATGCTGCGCAGGTAGAGCGTGCGGACCTTGGTGGCGAAACCGTCCCGGACGGCGTCGTCGCCGTCGGCGGTCCGGCGGGCCCGCAGGCCGAACGCCTCGATCGTGCGCGCACCTTCGACGGTGGCGGCGATCGACTCGGACAGCCGCGAGGTCGCCGCACCTTCGGCGAGGTAGGCCGTCCTGGCGCGTCTGAGGTACCAGCGGCTCGCGAACCACAGTCCCGAGATGCCCAGGAGCGCGACGGCGGCGAGCGGCGGGCTGAGCACCAGCATGGCGCCGAAGATGAGCGTGGCCTGCAGGGTGCCCACGAACACCTCGGGCGCGGCGTCCCGCAACGCGCCGCCGACGGTCGCGACGTCCGCGGTCGTGCGGGACATCAGGTCACCTGTACCGGCACGCTCGACCACCGCGGTCGGCAACGCGAGGGTCCGGTCGACGAACTCCTCCCGCAGCCGCGCGAGAGACCGTTCGGCGAACCGGTGGGCGAAGTAGCGGGCGTACCGGGTCAGGACCATGTGCGCGACGGCGAACGCGACGATGGCGAGCGCCAGCAGGTCCACCGTCGACGGGTCAGCCGTACCGGACTCGACCTGGTTGACGATCCGGCCGATGAGCCACGGCGCGCCGAGCCCGGCGGCGGCCGCGAGGCAGGTGGTGAGAACGACCAGCAGCGTCGCGCGGGGGTCGGCGCGGACGATGCCCCACGTCGCCGCCCGCACCCCGCGCGCGTCGGCGACCGGCAGCCGTCCCAGCTCAGTCACGTTGTTCGCTCCGCAAGCTCCGCCGGTCACGTTGTTCGCTCCGCAAGCTCCGCCGGTCACGTTGTTCGCTCCGCAAGCTCCGCCGGTCACGTTGTTCGCTCCGCAAGCTCCGCCGGTCACGTA
>NZ_JBITMQ010000002.1:0-33429 GCF_044466355.1 Actinophytocola sp. NPDC049390 | reverse complement strand
CACGTTGTTCGCTCCGCAAGCTCCGCTCAGTCACGTTGTTCGCTCCGCAAGCTCCGCTCAGTCACGTTGTTCGCTCCGCAAGCTCCGCTCAGTCACGGACCAGGTCCTCCTCACTCCCCCGGAACGCGAGCGTCCGGTAGCCGGGTTGGGTGGCGAGCAGGTCGGTGTGGGTGCCGGTGGCCGCGACGCGCCCGTCGACGAGGTAGGCGACGCGGTCGGCGCGGTCGAGCAGCAACGGCGAGGTGGCGATCAATACGGTCGTATGGCCGCGGCGGGCGGCGTGCAGCCGTTCGGCGATCACCGATTCGGTGTGCGCGTCGACGGCGGAGGTCGGTTCGACGAGCAGCAGCACCTCGGGGTCGGCGAGCAGGGCACGCACGAGCCGCAGCCGTTGGCGCTGCCCGCCGGACAGGGACCGGCCCTGGGCCTCCACGTAGGAGCCGAGCCCGTCGGGCAGCGCGTCGACGATGTCCTCGGCCATCGCGACGCGGACGGCGTCGGCGACGGCCCGGTCGTCGGACTGGCCGCCGTGGCCGTCGTTCGCGGCGACGGTGTCACGGAGGGTGCCCGCGAACAGGTAGGCGTCGTTGTCGGCGACGAGGATGCGGGACCGCACGTCGGCGAGCCGGACCTCCGCCAGCGGGACACCGCCCCAGGTGACGGCGGAGTCGGTATAGCGGCCGAGCCGGTCGACCAGGTCGGTGCCGTCGGCGGGCACAGCGGCGGCGACGGCGAGCAGTTCCCCTGGGCGCACGGTCAGCCCGCTGTCGGGGTCGCGCAGCGGCGCGGGCCCGGACGGTGCCGGTACGGATGACCTGTCACGCACGGCCGGTTGGATGGTGAGCACGGTGGTGACGCGGCGGGCGGCGACCAGGCCGCGGCTGATGTCCTGAGCGCCCTCGATGAGGAAGTACACCGGCGTGGACAGGACGGCGACGTACCCGTAGACGGCGACCATCTCGCCGACGGTGATCTCCCCGGCGGCGGTCATGCGCGCGGCGAGCCAGGTGACGGCGGCGAGGAACAGGCTGGGCAGCCCGACCGCGACGCCCTCGATCCAGCTCGCGACGGCCCCGACCCGGTACCCCTCGGCGCGCAGCGCCTGGGAGCGGCGCCGGTAGCGGGTGGCGAACAGGTCCTTGCCGCCGATCCCGCACAGCACCCGCAGTCCGGCGACGATGTCGCCCGCGCGGGCGGTGAGGGAGCCCTGGTGTTCGCGGTAGACGGCTTCGGTGTGGCGCAGCCGGTTGAGCAGCGGCCCGATGGACAGCACGAACAGCGGCACGCCGACGAGCACGACGGCCGCGAGCAGCGGGGAGATCGACACGAGCAGCACGGCGACGGTGCTGTAGGTGACGAGCGCGCCGACGCCGGGGCCGGTGGAGGTCATGGTGCGGGCGATGCGGTCGAGGTCGGCGGCGCCGATGCTCACCACCTCACCGGAGGTGACGCGGCGGGGCAGTTCGGCGCCGACCCGCCCGGTGTGGCGGATGACGACCTGGACGGTGCGGTACGCGGCGTCGTTGCGGATGAAGGTCATCGTGCGGTGCCGCAGGACCCCGAGGCCGGCGCTGGCGATCCCGGACGCGGCGAGCACGGCGACCCAGGACGCGAGGGCGCCGAGGTCACGGGCGCGCAGCCCGTCGTCGATGGCGCGGGCCATCAGGTAGGGCGGCAGCATCAGCAGCACCATCCAGGTGATGGACAGTGTCGCGCCGAGCGACACCCGCCACCGCTGCTTCGTCACGAGCCAGACCAGGAAACGCAGCGGGCCGCGTGTGTCGGGCACGCCCGGATCGGCGTAGGGAACCTTCGGGCGCATGATTCCCACCTTATGTGCCCGTGGCCAGCCATTTTCGCACCGGCGTCACTCGACGAGACGCGCGGCTCGACACCAACGGCGGTACCGGCCGTGGGAGGCTTGTGGTGATGGACGCGAACCGCACGGCTGCCGTGCCCCGGTGCGCGGCGCTGGCCGCGCACCTCGACGAGCCGCTCGCGGGGACCGCGGCGTTCGCCCGGTCGTGGCTGGCGATCGAGCAGCCAGGGCCGTGGGGCCGGGACGCCCTGTCGGCGAGCCACCTCGAGGAGGGTGTCGCGGCCGAACTGGCGGCGCTGGCGGCGGGCACGGGCGTGCGGATCGTGTTGATCCGCAGACCGGGCAGCCACCCCGACCGGCACCGGCCGACGCCGAGGCACGTGTACCTCGCGCACACCGCGCCCGGCCGGACGTGGCTGGAACACACCACGGTCGTCGACCCGAAGCAACTGCTGGACCTGGACTTCGCGCGGGCGGGCGCCGGGGACCGCGGGCTTCTCGGTACGGCTGTATCGGATCCGCTGCTGCTGGTGTGCACGAACGGCCGACGCGACGTGTGCTGCGCGCTGCTGGGCAGGCCGGTCGCGGCCGCGCTCGCGGCGGAGCATGGTGACCGGGTCTGGGAGTGCACGCACATCGGTGGGCACCGGTTCGCGCCGACCGCGGTGCTTCTGCCGACCGGGTATTCATACGGTCGACTGACCGTGGCGGCGGGTGCGCGGTTGCTGGCGGGCGGCCCGGACCAGGCGGACTGCCGAGGCCGCTCGACCTGGTCGCCGCCGGGGCAGGTCGCGGAGCTGGCGGTGCGGGAGTCGACTGGTGTCACCGACGTCGACGCGCTGGCGGTGACGACCGTCGAGGAACCGGCCGAGGGCGGCTGGGTGGTGACCGTCGCGCACCGGGACGGCAGGACGTGGCGGGTGACGGTGGTGGAGCGGGAGATCTCGGCGGGCCGGGCGGCGAGCTGCGGCGCGGCGCCGACGCCCGCGGTCACGCTAGCCATCGCGTCCTGCGTGTAGCGCGGCGGCGAACCGGGTGGTGAGCCACCGCCGCTGCCACGGGGTTTCGACCGCGCGCGGGTGGTAGTTGGTGCGTGCCCAGGCGACGGCGTCGGCGGCGGGCACACCGGTGAGGACGGCGAGCGCGGCGATGACGGTGCCGGTGCGGCCGATCCCGCCGCCACACGCGACCTCGACCCGCTGCCCGTCGACGCCGCGGCGGTGCGCGCCGCGGATGGCGGTGACGGCGGCGCCCGTGTCGCGTGGGAGGAGGAAGTCGGGCCAGTCGAGCCACTCGTGGTCCCAGCCGAAGGTGTGGCGGGCCCTGAGTTTGCGGGTGCCGAGGTAGAGCCCGAACTCCGGTGCGGGGCCGCCGGGTGTGGGGTTGCGCAGCCCGCGGCCCCGCACCCATGTGCCGTCGGGGAGCTGGATCGCGTCGTCGAGAGGGGGCATGCGCCCACTATGGACCACTGTGGGCCGCTGATCGTGCGGGTTCGCGGTCAGCGGAACAGCGGTGGCCTCCGGCCCCCGGGTTCCATTGTTCCGGAGGGCACCGACAATCCCGTGTGGCGCGGCTCGGGTTTGTCCACAACGGCTCCGTCCATCCACAATTCCCCGCCCGACCGCGATTTCCTGTCGGTGGTGTCCGGTAGCGTGGTTCGAGGGGCCGGAGGCCAAAACCGCCACAACAGCCGAAAACAAAGGGCCCCGACTCCCATCCGGGAATCGGGGCCCTCGCCGGTCACGTCACTGATAGCGCGGCGGCTCGTCCGACAGTTCCGTCGACTCCGTCGGCCGCACCGGCGGCATCTGCTGCGTCGGCTCGTACGCGGGCGCGACCGCGGTCGGCGGCTCGGGATCCGGCTCCGGCGGCCCCACCGGCAGCGGCGGCCGCGACAACGCCGCGGGCGCCGCCGACTTGGTCAGCGGGCTCGGCACCTCCTGGCGCGCAACGGCTTCCGCCGCCCGCACCGCCTCGGCGACCTTCGGGTCGGTGGAGGTGTCGAACCAGCTCGCGATCTCCTCCTCGTCGTCGTCACGGCGCGACGGCGGCTCGTAGACGGGCGGCTCGTACCGGAACACACCGTCGTCACCGGGCGCGCCCAGCATCTTCGCGAACCCTTCGAGGGCCTTGCCGAAGTCGTTGGGCAGCATCCACACCTTGTTGGCGTCGCCCTGCGCCATCTGCGGCAGCGTCTGCAGGTACTGGTAGGCCAGCACCTCCGGCGTGGGCTTGCCCGCCTTGATCGCGTCGAACACCTTCTCGATGGCCTTCGCCTGGCCCTGTGCCTGCAGGTACCGCGCGGCCCGCTCACCCTGCGCCCGCAGGATCCGCGACTGCCGCTCACCCTCGGACGCGAGGATCGCCGCCTGCTTCGCGCCCTCCGCCGACAGGATCTGGCTCTGCTTCTGGCCTTCCGCGGTCTTGATCGCCGCTTCGCGGGTACCTTCCGCGGTCAGGATCATCGCGCGCTTCTCGCGGTCCGCGCGCATCTGCTTCTCCATCGAGTCCTGAATGGACGGTGGCGGGTCGATCGCCTTCAGCTCGACGCGCGCGACGCGGATGCCCCACCGGCCGGTGGCCTCGTCGAGCACCCCGCGCAGCTGACCGTTGATGGAGTCACGCGACGTCAGCGTCTCCTCCAGGCTCATGCCACCGACCACGTTGCGCAGTGTGGTCGTGGTGAGCTGCTCGACACCGACGATGTAGTCGGAGATCTCGTACACCGCGTCACGCGGATTGGTCACCTGGAAGTACACGACCGTGTCAATCGACACCGTCAGGTTGTCCTGGGTGATCACCGGCTGTGGCGGGAACGAGACCACCTGCTCGCGGCGGTCGATCCGCGCACGGACACGGTCCAGAAAGGGCACCAGGAAGTTCAGGCCGGGTTCGGCGACCGACCGGAACCTGCCGAGCCGTTCGATCACCGCGGACTGGGCCTGCGGGATCACGAGGATCGACTTCACCACGACCGTGAGTACGAACAAGACCACGACCGCGACGATGATGAGAATGGTCAACGTGCCTCCACTCCGGACGGCGCTTCCTGGGCGGTGTTGTGGAAGTAGATCACATCAGCCACCCGGACATGCGCATGTCAGGGCCGCGTCCAACCAGAAGTTGGATCACGTTCACCCTTGCGCCGGTCACTCCACGTCCGTCATCACGACCGCGGTCGCGCCGGCGATCTCCACGACGGTCACCTCGGAGCCCGGCGCGATCGGCTGCTTGCCGTCGAACGCACGGGCCGACCACACGTCGCCGTCGAGCCGGACCTGCCCGCCCAGCGCGTTCACCTCCGACACCGCGACCGCCTTGCGGCCGATCAGCGCGTCGGCGTTGGTGTGCACGAGCTCGCCGTGCATTCTTCGCTTCAGCCACGGCCGCGCGAACGTGACCAACCCGATCGACACGAGCGCGAACACCGCGCAGCTGACCAGCGTGTTCCCGAAAATCCACTCGGTGCCCGCACCGGCGAGCGCACCGACGCCGACCATCAGGAGGAAGAAATCCCCCGACAGGATCTCGGCGGCGATCAGCGCGATTCCGCCGATGAGCCAGAAGAATGCGGCCATGTCCGCAATGATCTCAGAACGGGGCCACCCGGGTCACTACTCTTCACCGGTGGTGACGAAATCGATGAGCCGCTCCACCGCACCGATCAGCGGTGTCTCCAGGTCCTTGTAGCTGCGCACACCGGCCAGCACCCGCCGCCACCCGTCGGCGGGGTCACCCCAGCCCAGCGCCGCGCAGATCCCTTCCTTCCACGGCGTGCCACGCGGCACCACCGGCCACTCCCCGATGCCGACCGCGGCCGGTTTCACCGCCTGCCACACATCCACGTACGGGTGGCCGGTGACCAGCACGTTCGGGTCACGCAGCGACGCGACGATGCGGGATTCCTTGCTGCCCGCGACGAGGTGGTCGACGAGCACACCCAACCTGCGGTGCGGCGCGGTGCCGAACCCGGACACCAGGCCCGCCAGGTCGTCGATGCCGTGCAGCGGTTCCACGACGACACCCTCCACCCGCAGGTCGTGCCCCCACACCCGCTCGACCAGCTCCGCATCGTGGATGCCCTCGACCCACAGGCGGCTGTCGCGGGCGGTGCGCGCCTTGTGCCCGGCCACCCGCACCGACCCCGACGCCGAGATCACCCGTTCGGGCGCCTTCTTCCGGGTGGGCTGGACCAACGTGACGGGCTTGCCGTCGATGAGGAACCCGGCCGGGGTGAGCGGGAACAACCGGTGACGGCCGTGCCGGTCCTCGAGCACGACGTGCCCGTTCTCGAACCGGACGACGGCGCCGGTGAACCCGCTCGCCGGGTCCTCGGCGACCAGACCCGGTTCGGCGACCACCTCCGGGATCTGCCCGCGGCGGCCGCCGCGCCCGAGGATGTCGCCGTAGTTCTGCGATCGCACGGCGAGTCACCCTATCGAGGTCGGCGGCGAAAACCTGGGACGACGGGCGTCGGAGACGGCGTGTCCCGGACGACGATGGAGGCATGGGCACCCGAGAGGGCCCGGTGCCGGACCCGGCGCTGGACCTGCTGGCGCGGTACGACGAGGCGTTGCCGCACGTCCACGGCTACCTGCTGGCACGCTGCGGCGACCGGACGCTCGCGGAGGACCTGACCGCTGAGGTGTTCCTCGCCGCGGTCGTCGCCGTGCGCAGACCGGGCGCGGCGGCACCGACCGTGCCGTGGCTGATCGGGGTGGCACGGCACAAGCTCGCCGACCACTGGCGCCGCCGCGAACGGGAGGAACGCGGGCTGCGGCTCGTCGAACACGCCACCGACGACCACGACGACCCGTGGGACGAGACGGTCGACGCGATCCGCGCCCGCACGGTGCTCGCCGGCCTCGGCCCGCACCACCGCGCCGCGCTGACACTCCGGTACGTGGACGGGCTGCCCGTGCGCGACGTCGCCGACCACCTCGGCCGCACCGTCCACGCGACGGAGGCGTTGCTGGTGCGTGCCCGTGCCGCGTTCCGCAGAAGCTACCGGGAGGAGGGCCAGTCGTGACCGATCCGTTCGACGCACTGCGCGAGCCGGTCGTCCCGGTAGCGCCCGACCCGGAGTTCGCCGCCCGGCTCCGAGACCGGCTGACCCGAGCCGTCTTCGACCAGGGAGAAGACATGGCAGTACAACTGACCCGCCGAGAACCGGCATGGCCCCCGTCGCTCACGCCCTACATCGTCGTGTCCGACGCCCGAGCGGCGCTCACCTGGTACACCGACGTGCTCGGCGCCGAACACCGCGGCGAGCCCCACGTGAACGCCGACGACACGATCGGCCACATGGAGGTCGCCCTGGGCGACGCGGTGCTGATGTTCGCCGAACCCTCCGACCTGTACCCCGACACACCCGTATCGCCACCCCAGTCCCCCACGACGTTCAGCCACACCCTCCACCTCGAAGTCCACGACGTCGACGAAACCTGCGCACTGGCACGACAGCGCGGCGCACACGTCGAACGCCCACCGGCGACCGAGCCGTACGGGCGGGCCGCGGTGATCGTGGACCCGTTCGGGCACCGGTGGCTGCTGCTGCAACGCCCCGGACGTGCCACGAGAGCCCGCCAGGGCGACACGGTGCGCGTGTCGATGGCGACCCCCGACCCGACCGAGGCGAAGGACTTCTACGAGACGGTGCTACAGGTGCCGTTCGAACCGTCCCGCACGCCGGGCTCGTGGCGAACCGAGGCGACGAACCCGCCGCTGAACATGTGGTCCCCGCGGGACACCCCACCCGAGGTGCAGCTGTGCTACCGCATAGACGACATCCAGGCCGCGGTCACCCGCGTCCGCCGGGCAGGCGGACAGGCACAGGACCCCGCACGGCAACCATGGGGCCTGATGTCGGACTGCGTCGACAACCAGGGCAGGCACTTCCAACTGTGGCAGCCCGTCGACTGACGGCACCGACGATCACGTGGCGCGCGCCGCCCGCGAGGCCAGCGCTTCAGTCTCCGCCACCAGTTCCGGCGCGGACCCCACCCGGTACGGCACCCCACTGCCGCGACCACACTCGCCAGCCACGACTCCAGCGCGCCCGCTCGCACGGTCCCGGTAGGTGAACCGGACGTCCTGGCGCGCGTACGCCGCCGCGGCCAGTGCGTCGACCACCGCCAGGTCCGGCGCGTGCCTGGTCACCGCACGGGACGCCACCTCCGCGCCCTCACCCGCTGACCGCCACCCACCGTTCACCGCACGCGAACACGCGGACACTAGCGCTCTCACCAGCATCGAGTACCGTGCTCGCCAGCGGCACGTCACTCCGCGTGCCCACCCGGCCCCTCCGCTGTGGCCACCTCCCACGTTCCTCGTATTGGACAGCCATGCCCAAAAAAGTCGACCACCGTTCGCGCCGGACCACCATCGCCGAGGCGGCATGGCGAACGTCCGCGCACGGCGGCATCGAGGCGGTCACCATGCGGCACGTCGCCGCCGCCGCAGGCATGTCACTCGGCCAGGTCCAGCACTACTTCACCAGCAAGGACGAGCTGCTCGCGCACGCCTACGACCTGCTCGTCGACCGGCTCACCACCCGCGTCACCACACACGAGAACCCCGCAGGCGACGAAGAACCCGAACCAAAGGACACCCTCCGCCACGTCCTCGTCGAACTGCTGCCACTCGACCACGAACGCAGAGTCGAAGCACACTTCCAGCTCATGTTCCTCGCCAGGGCCGCCGTGTCCCCCGACTTCGCCGCCCGCCTCCGCAAAACACACGCCGACCTGCACGCCTTCATCGACGACCACCTCCGCCGCGCCCAGCGCCGCGGCATGGTCGCACTCCAACGCGACCCCGCCCGCGAGGCACGCAACCTGCTCGCCGTGCTCGACGGCCTCACCACCCACGTCCTCGTCGGCCACCACACCCCGTTCGACGCCGAACAGGCACTCGACGACCACCTCGACGCCCTGTTCAGCTGCTGAACCCCGCCGCCCGCCCGAACAACCCCGCCAGCACCCGCACCCGCTCCACCAACTCCGGCGGCTCCAGGATCTCGAACTCGAACCCGATCTGCGCCACGTACACCGGGAAGTCGTCCAACGACGGCCCACCCACATGCAACACACACGTATCGGCATCCTGGGCCTCGATCACCCCCGACGCAGGCGACACCCGCTCCGCCGCCACCTCCGCCGGCACCCGCAACAACACCCTCCCCTGATACCGGTACGGCGCCGTCGAGATCGCCCGCGAAATGTACGCCGCCACATCGTCCGTCGGCGGCTCCCGCGGCGGAAACCGCCCCACCACCGACGGATCCGACCCAATACGGTCGACCCGAAACGTCCGCCACTCCGCCGCCGACCGATCCCAGCACAGCAGATACCACCGCCGCCCCGTACACGCCAACCGCACCGGCTCCACCGTCCGCCGCGCCGACACCCCATCCGCCCGCGCGTACTCGAACCGCAACACATCCCGGTCCCGGCACGCCGTCGCCAACCGCGTCAGCAACGCGGAACCCACCGTCGGCCCCCGATGCGCCAACGACACCGTCGCCTGCCCCACCGCGTTCACCCGATGCCGAAGCCGCGCAGGCAACACCTGCTCCAACTTCGCGAGCGCCCGCACCGACGTCTCCTCGATCCCGGTCACCGTCCCCGCCGTCCGCAACCCCACCGCGACCGCCACCGCCTCGTCGTCGTCCAGCAACAACGGCGGCATCGCCGTCCCCGCCTCCAACCGGTAACCACCCGCCACCCCCGGCCGCGCCACCACCGGATACCCCAGATCACGGAGCCGGTCCACATCACGCCGCACCGTCCGCAACGTCACACCCAACCGCTCCGCCAGCAACGCACCCGACCAGTCCCGCCGCGCCTGCAACAACGACAGCAGTTTCAACAGCCGCGCCGACGTCTCCAACATGCCGGAAATCGTCTCACGAATTGGTGACCGAACCTGTCACCATCACCTCGTAGCGTCCCCACCGTGAACGACATCAAGCCCTACCGCATCGCGATCCCGCAGTCCGACCTCGACGACCTCGACCAGCGCCTCCACAACGTCCGCTGGCCCGACGAACTCCCCGGCGTCGACTGGTCCTACGGCGTCCCCCGCACCTACCTCAAGAACCTCACCCAATACTGGCGTACCGAATACGACTGGCGCGCACAGGAAAAACTCCTCAACGACCTCCCCCAGTTCACCACCGAGATCGACGGCCAGAACATCCACTTCATCCACGTCCGCTCCCCCGAACCCGACGCCCTCCCCCTCCTCCTCACCCACGGCTGGCCCGGCTCCATCGTCGAGTTCCTCGACGTCATCGCACCCCTCACCGACCCCGCCGCCCACGGCGGCGACCCCGCCGACGCCTTCCACCTCGTCATCCCCTCCCTCCCCGGCTTCGGCCTCTCCGGCCCCACCCGCGAACAGGGCTGGCACACCCTCCGCATCGCCAAGGCATGGGCCCAACTCATGCACCGCCTCGGCTACCACCGCTACGCCGCACAGGGCGGCGACTTCGGCGCCCTCGTCACCCCCGACCTCGGCCGCGTCGACCCCGACCACGTCATCGGACTCCACGTCAACGCCGCCACCGTCGGCTTCATCCCCTTCGGCGACGTCGACCAGGACGAACTCACCGACATCGAACGCGCACGCCAAGCCCGACAGAAGCTCTACCTCGAAGACGGCAGCGCCTACTTCCAACTCCAGGCCACCCGCCCACAAACCCTCGCCTACGCACTCACCGACTCCCCCGTCGGCCAACTCGCCTGGATCATCGAGAAGTTCAAGGAATGGACCCACCCAGTCCACGCCCTACCCGACACCGTGATCGACCGCGACCGCCTCATCACCAACGTCATGCTGTACTGGCTGACCGGCACCGCCGGCTCGGCCGCCCGCATCTACTACGAGAACACGCACTCCGGCGACTGGCCCCACAAAACCGACATACCCACCGGCGTCGCCGTCTTCGCCGAGGACATCGCCATCCGCAAGTACGCCGAGCAGACCAACACCATCACCCACTGGACCGACTTCGACACCGGCGGGCACTTCGCCGCCCTCGAAGTACCCGACCTGCTGATCACCGACGTGCGACAGTTCTTCCGCGGACTGCGCTGAAAGGAGACGACGGGTGGGCACACTGAGCCTGCGGGCCCTCAACCGCGCGACCCTGGCACGCCAGCACCTCCTCGCCAGAAGCACCATGCCCGCGATCGCGATGGTCGAGCACCTGGTCGGCATGCAGGCCCAGGCACCCTTCCCGCCCTACACCGGGCTGTGGACCCGGCTGGCCGACTTCCAGCCGGGCACACTCGCCGACGCACTCATCGACAGACAAGTCGTCCGTATCGTGCTGATGCGCGGCACCGTCCACCTCGTCAGCGCCGCCGACGCCTGCTTCCTCAGACCCCTCATCCAGCCCCTGCTGGACCGCGACCTGCGCACCAACACCCAGCACGCCCGCCACCTCACCGACCTCGACCTCACCGAACTCACCGAGGCGGCCCGCAAAGCACTCGCCGAACAGCCACTCACCGCCAAAGAACTCGGCGCCGCACTCGCACAACACTGGCCCGACCGCGAACCCAGCGCACTCGCCCACGCCGCCCGCGGCGTCCTGCCACTCGTCCAGGTCCCACCGCGCGCGGTCTGGGGCCACAGCGGACTCACCAGGTACCACACCGCCGAACACTGGCTCGACCGCGACCTCGACAAGTCACCCGACCCGAAACGGCTGGCACTGCGCTACCTCGCCGCGTTCGGCCCCGCCTCCGTCGCCGACCTCCAGGCCTGGTCCGGCCTCACCCGGCTCCGCGAGGTCACCGACACACTCGACCTGCGAACCCTCACCACCGACGACGGCCGCGAACTCCTCGACCTCCCCGACGCACCCCGACCCGACGAGGACACCCCGGCACCCGTCCGGTTCCTACCCGAGTTCGACAACCTCCTGCTGTCCCACGTGGACCGCACCCGCGCCATGAACGACGAACACCGCAAACGGCTCTTCGGCGTCAAGAACGGCGTCTTCCCGGGCACATTCCTCGTCGACGGCTTCCTCCGCGGCTCGTGGCGCATCACCAAACAACGCAAGTCAGCCGTACTGACGATCACCCCGTGGGCACGGACGACCAAGAAGGACCAGACCGCGCTCACCAAGGAAGGTCTGCGGCTTCTCGACTTCCACGCGCCCGCGGCGGAGTCGAAGGACGTACGGATCGAGTCCTCGTGATCATGGTGATCCCCTCTCTTCCCTGGCTTCTTTGGACGGAGGTTGCGTGTCGTTGAGCGACGCATGGTGGCGCCTGAAAATTGGACATCAATATAGTTAATAGAAGTTGTATGTACTCAGGGAGGGGAGTAGCTCGGCAAGGGCGGCGGCCGGTGAAACTGGACGCCGCCGCCGGATAACCCAGGACGATTCGGGGTCGCGGCTACCGGATGCGGCGTGGTGGACACGGCCGCGGACATCGGACGCGATCGGCCTGACCGACGGTGTTGACCGTGGGCCTCTCCCCCATCCCTCCTCAGCGTCTTGTGATCTCTGTTCGGGGCTGGACGGTCGCGATCTTCGCCGGTAGAATCGGAAAACCATATAGCCAATAGCTGGTAATATGAAGGGCGAGGCCAGTGGACACCGACGTCGGTGAAGTAGGACGGTTGCTGTTCGGCCGCCCCTGTCGGCTCCGGGTGGCGCTGTGGATCCACGCCCGCGGCGCGCGGCGCTTCTACCAGTCCGAACCGCCCGACGAGGTGATCCCCCAGAGCGCGGCGGGCACCGAACTACGCCGGTTCGTGCACCTGGGCATGCTCACCGAACACCGCGAGGCAGGCAGCCGCCGCGTCTACTACGAGACCACCAGCAGCCCGCTGTGGACCATCATCGTGGCCGCGGCCCGGGTCATGGGCCCGCCGAAGTGACCTAGAAGGCAGGCCACGGGATCGCACGCCAGTCGGTGCCCGGCGTCGGGAACGCCGCCTCCGACAACAACGCCGAAAGCCGCGCCCGCAACGCCTTGACCTCGGCCTTCGTCACGTGCTCCGCGAGCTCGGCCGACAGGCCGTCCATACCGGACGCCAACGTCTTCAGCATCTCGACGACGTCCTCCGGCAGCGGCTCACCGACCCAGCCCCACAGCACGGTGCGCAGCTTGTGCTCGGTGTGCAGGCAGATGCCGTGGTCGACGCCGTACACCTGCCCGTCCGTGCCGTGCAGCACGTGGCCGCCCTTGCGGTCGGCGTTGTTCAGCACGACATCCAGCGCCGCCATCAGCCGTACGCCCGGGTGATCCGCGTGCGCGAGCACGGCGGGCTCACCGAAACGGTCGTGGGCACGCAACACCATGCGCCACCCCGGCGTCAGGTCCTCCGGCGCGCACACGTCGACGAGGTCGTCACCCTCCTTGGTGTCCACCCACAGCTGCACCATGCCCGGCCCGAACGGGCCGGTGCGCAGCACGGTCGGCGGGATCACCGACAGGCCCGCGGCCTGCGACACCAGGTAGGAACCCACCTCACGGCCGGCGAGCGTGCCGTCCGGGAAGTCCCAGAGCGCGCGCTCGCCGCTGACCGGCTTGTACACGCAGTGCGCGACCTCGTCCCCACCGGTGATCTCGCAGTAGAGCGTGGCGTTGGAGGCGTCGACCAGGCGACCCTCGATCTCGATCCGTCCTCGCGTGAGCAGCTCGAGGACACCAGGGTCCGACGGCAGCAACTCCCTATTCCGCCTCGTCGTCCTCGGTGCGCCGGTAGCCGTTCTGCCGAGGGCACACGTGCCCGGTCGGGTCGAGCGGCTCGCCGCACAGCGGGCAGGGCTTGCGGCCCGCGTTGATGACCCGGTCGGCACGCTCGGCGAACGCCCGCGCCTCCGCCGGGGTGAGGAACACGCGGACCGCGTCCGGGCCCTCCTCGGTGTCGTCGAGCACGATCGACTCGTCGACCTCGGTCTCGGTGATCGCCAGCAGTTCGATCACGACGGCACTGGTCTCCGAGTCCCACCCGAGGCCCATCGTGCCGACGCGGAACTCCTCCTCCACCGGGACGTTGAGCGGGTCGGCGTCGACGAGCTCGTCCGGCGTCTCGACGGGCAGGTCCGCGCCGAACCTGCGGTGGACCTCCTCCAGGAGCGAGCCGATGCGTTCCGCGAGCACCGCCATCTGCTGCTTTTCCAGCGCGACGGACACTGTGCGGGCACTTTCCGAGGCCTGTAGGTAGAACGTGCGGTCGCCGGGTTGACCGACGGTGCCTGCGACGAACCGATCGGGCTGGCGGAAGACATGAATTACTCGAGCCATGGCACCTCCGACCCTACGGCAAACGCCGCGTTCGAGCAGGTCTGTTCCCACCCCGACACGCTGGCTGACGCAACCGTATCGAAGCCGCCCGGACCCACCACCGACCCGATCCCCCGGTTAGTGTCTCCGACGTGGTGAAGATCGCGCAGTTCGGGAGCTGGGAGTCGCCGCTCACGGCGGAGACGGTGGCCGCGGCGGGTGTCGCGCCCAAATGGGTCGACGTGCACGACGGCGTCGTGTGGTGGGCGGAGAGCAGGCCGTCCGAGGACGGGCGGGTCGCGCTGATGCGCGAGGGCCCGGACGGAACGCCGGTGGACGTGCTCGCCGCACCCTGGAACGTGCGCAACCGCGTGCACGAGTACGGCGGGCGCCCGTGGACGGTGCTCGGCGACACCGTGGTGTTCACGAATTGGGCCGACCAGCGGATCTACGCCTATGACGGGTCAGGTGACCCGCGTCCGCTGACACCGGAGCCCGAACGCAGACACGGCCTGCGGTACGCCGACCTCACCCCCGGCCATGGCGGTACAGCCGTACTGTGCGTGCGCGAGACGATCACCGGGGACCGGCCGACCGACGTGACCCGCGACCTCGTCGAGGTGCCGCTGGACGGCTCCGGCCCGCGGTCGTTGGCCGCGAGCCACCACTTCATGACCGGCCCCCGCGTGTCGCCCGACGGCAGTCGCCTGGCGTGGATCGGCTGGAACCACCCCAACATGCCGTGGGACGGCGCCGAGCTGTGCGTCGCGGAAACCGGTCAACCGCACCGCGTCCTCGCCGGCGGGCCGAGGGAGAGCGTGTGCCAGGCGGAGTGGGAGTCGGCCGACTCGCTGCTCGTGCTCACCGACCCCGACGGCTGGTGGAACCTCTTCCGCGTCGGCCTCGACGGCCGCTCGGTGAACCTCGCCCCCTGCGCCGAGGAGATCGGCGGGCCGCTGTGGGTGCTGGGCTGCCGCTGGTTCGCGCCGCTAGGCGACGGCCGGTACGTGGTGCTGCGCTCCGACCGACTCGCCGTGCTCGACGAACGCAGCGGCACCGTGACCGACGTCGACACCGACCTGACCGCGTGGTCGTCCGACCTGACGGTCCACGACGGGGTGGTCGTGGCGGCGGCGGGCGGCCCCCGGCTGGAGTCGGCCGTGATGCGGCTCGACCTCGGGACCGGCGTTCAGACCACGGTGTCCGCGCAGCGGGACGACGTGCCCGGCGACGCGTACCTGCCCGTCCCCGAGCACCGCGTGTTCACCAGCAAGGACGGTCGGGAGATCCCGGCGTACGTGTACCGGCCGCGCAACCCGGACTTCGCGGGCCCGGACGGTGTGGCGCCGCCGTTGCTCGTGCACGTCCACGGCGGGCCGACCGGCAAGGTCACCGACGTGCTCAAGCGCGACATCGCCTACTTCACCAGCCGCGGGTTCGCCGTGGCCGCCGTGAACTACGGCGGCTCGTCGGGTTACGGGCGGGCGTTCCGGGAGTCGCTCAACGAGCAGTGGGGCGTGGTGGACGTCGAGGACTGCGCGACGGTCGCCGCCACCCTCGCCGACGAGGGCGTCGTGGACGGCACCCGCCTCGCCGTACGCGGCGGCAGCGCGGGTGGCTGGACCGCGGCGGCGTCCATGACGTCGGTGTCCACGTACGCGTGCGCGACGATCATGTTCCCCATCCTCGACCTCACCGGCTGGACCGAGGCCGGTGGCGAGACACACGACTTCGAGTCGCGCTACATCGAGGGACTGGTCGGGACCCTGCCGGAACACGCGGACCGCTACGCGGAGCGGTCGCCCTGCAACCACGTCGACCGGCTCGCCGGTCCCGTGCTGTTGCTGCAGGGACTCGAGGACGAGGTGTGCCCGCCGGAGCAGGCGGACCGGTTCGTCGCGAGCCTCGACGGGACGGGCCTGCCGCACGCGTACCTGACGTTCGAAGGTGAGCAGCACGGGTTCCGCCGCGCGACGACGGTGACCGCGGCGCTCGAGGCCGAACTGTCGTTCTACGGCCAGGTGTTCGGGTTCACGCCGCCCGGCGTGCCGGTGCTGGAGCTGAAGTCGTGACCCGCACCCGCCCCGGCAGGCTGCGCGCGGGCGACACGGTCCGCCTCGTCGCGCCGTCCGGGCCCGTCGACGAGACGCTGCTGGCGCGCGGCGTGTCGATCCTGGAGAGCTGGGGGCTCGTCGTCGAGGTCGGCGAGCACGTGCTCGACCGGCACCCTTCGCTGCCGTACCTGGCCGGGCTGGACGTGCACCGCGCGGCGGACCTGCAGGCGGCGTGGTGCGACCCGTCGGTCGACGCGGTCGTGTGCGCGCGCGGCGGCTACGGGTCGCTGCGGATGGTCGACCTGCTCGACTGGGACGCGATGGCCGAGGCGGGACCCAAGCTGTTCACCGGGTCCAGCGACATCACCGCGCTGCACCAGGCGATCGGCGCACGGCTGGACGTGGTGACGTTGTTCGCCCCGCTGATCGCGAGCGAGGTGTCGTTCGACATCGGCGGGCAGAAGCACTTCCGGCAGACGCTGTTCGAGCCGGAGTCAGTGCGGACGCTGTCCGGCCCGAACTCGGTGTCACTGGGCGACGGTGTCGCGTCCGGGATGCTCGTGGGCGGCAACCTGTCGCTGCTGTCGTCCGGGGTCGGCGCGGCCGGCGAGTTCGTGCCGCCGGACGGGTCGATCGCGGTGCTCGAGGACGTGAACGAGGAGCCGTACCAGGTCGACCGTATGGTCGCGCAGCTCCTGCGGTCGGGCTGGTTCACCGGCGTCACGGGCATCGTGCTGGGCTCGTGGACCGGCTGCGGCGAACCGGCGGAGGTGCGGGCCGTGGCAGCCGATCTCCTTGTCGGACTGGGCATTCCGGTCGTGTGGGAGATGGGTTTCGGGCACTGCGTCGACCAGCTCACGATCCCGCTGGGGGCACAGGCGACGCTCGACGGCGACCTGTGCACGCTGACACTGGACGAGCCCGCGCTGCTCTGAGGCGTCAGTGGAGCCGCAGTTCGGCGAACTCCCTGACCCGAGCCATGTCCGCGCAGACTAGCCGAGGACCGCGCGCATGGCGGCGCCCGCACCGCCGACCACCGAGGTGCCGTGGCCGACACACACGGTGTCCGGGTCGAGGTCGGCCAGCATGCGGTAGGACGCGAGCATCGCGTCGCCGTCGACGTTGAACGCGCCCGGGATCACGCCGGTCTCGGGCAGGCACGCGACGGTGTCGCCCGCGAACAGGACGTTGTGTTCGGTCAGGTGTACCGCGATGCTGCCCGGGGTGTGGCCGGGGATCGGCAGGACGCGGGCACCGTCCCCGAAGGGCAGGTCCTCGCCGCCGGTCAGCTCGACGTCCACTGAGGACGGTGGGATGGTCATGGCGGTGATCCCCAACTCGGTCACCCGTTCCCAATACGGGCGTTCGAAATCGGTGATCACCGGCTCCGCACGCGGCCGTTCCCCTCGGACGACCGGCGCGTCGGCGGCGTGGGCGTACACCGTGGCCCCGTCCCACGCCCGGATCTCCGCGGCCGAACCGGCGTGGTCCTCGTGGCCGTGCGTGATCACGATCCGCCGGATCGCCGACCGCGGCAGCCCGAGCGACTCGACGGCCGCCGCGATCGCCGGGCCGCTGCCGGGAATCCCGGTGTCGACCAGCGTCAGCTCGTCGCCGTCGCGCCACAGGTACGCCTGACCGAACTCCAGGTCGATCTGGTGCAGCCGTGGAAGCAGCTCGGTGATCTCCATGCGGCACAACCTAAATCAGGCGACCCGAAACGGCCCTCAGTTTCGCTGTCGGCGCATACCATGCTCCGATGGACGAACTGGGGCGTCGCACCATCCTCACCGCCGGGCTCGTCACCGGACTCGTGGCCTGCACGACCACCGACCCGGCACCACCCGCGCCCGCCCGCTTCGACCCGGCGGACTGGGACGACGTCCGCGCCCTGTTCCCCCTCGACCCCGACCTGGTCCACACCGCCGCGTTCGTCCTCGCCGCGCACCCGAAACCGGTGGCCGACGCGATCGAGCGGCACCGCGCGGGGCTCGACGCCGACACCGAGGCCTACCTGCACAGCCACGGCACCGCCGAGGCGGAGCTCCGCAAGACCGCGGCGGTCTACCTCGGCGGCACCCCGGACCAGGTCGCGTTCACCGACAGCACCACCATGGGACTGGGTGTCCTGTACTCCGGCATGCGGCTGCGCGCCGGCCAGGACGTCGTCACCAGCACCCACGACTTCGTCGCCCACCACGCCGCGCTCGACCTGATGGCCCGCCGCACCGGCGCGACCGTCCGCGAGGTCGCCCTCTACGACGACCCGCGCGCCGCCGACGCGGACGAGGTCGTGTCCCGGCTGCGGAGCGCGATCACGGCCAACACGCGGGTCGTCGCGATCACATGGGTGCATTCCAGTACCGGTGTACGGCTTCCCGTGCCCGCCATCGCCGCGATGCTCGCCGACGTCAACACCGGGCGGGCACCGGAGGACCGGGCCCTGCTGTGCGTCGACGGGGTGCACGGGTTCGGTGCCGTCGACATCGCCGTCGCGGACCTCGGCTGCGACTTCCTGTCCTCCGGCACCCACAAGTGGCTGTTCGGGCCGAGGGGCACCGGTGTGCTGTGGGGCCGGGCGTGGGACGCGCTCGACCCGGTCATCCCGACGTTCTCCGAGGGCTCCTCCCCCGGCGCCCGGTTCACACCCGGCGGCTACCACTCGTTCGAGCACCGCTGGGCGCTGCGGGAGGCGTTCGAACTGCACGAGCGGATCGGCCGCGGCCGGATCGCCGAGCGCATCACGGTACAGGCGACCCGCCTCAAGGAGGGCCTGGCGAAGATCCCCTCGATCACGCTGATCACGCCGGACGACCCGGACATGTCCGCCGGCATCGTGTGCTGCGAGGTGGACGGCATGGACGCCTTCACCGCGGTGGTGGCGCTGCGCGAGGCCGGGGTCGTCGCCAGCGTCACGCCCTACGCGCAGCAGTACCTGCGGTTCGGGCCGAGCATCGTGACCACACCCGACCAGGTGGACAAGGTGGTGACCGCGGCCCGCGCACTCAGGCCGTAGGCAGCACGTCGCCGGTCTCCAGCAACGACTTCAGGCTGGAGACGATCGCGGGCCAGCCTTCGCGGACACCGGACAGCGTGCGCTCGCCGCCCTCGTGCACGACGGTCAGCTTGACCACCGCGCCCTGCTGATCGAGCGTGAACGTCACCGTGGAACGCCTCTCGGCGGCCAGAGCGGCACGGTCCTCCGCCGAGAAACCGACGGATTCCGCCCACTCCGGGGTGTAGGTGTGCCAGGTGTAGGCAAGTCGGGTGTACGGGTTCGACTCGAGCACCACCTGCTCCGGATCCTCGATCCGGCGCCCGCTCTCGAACCACGTCATCCGGGACCCCTTGACCCAGTCGGTCTCGAACTCGACGCCCCAGTACCGCTTGGTGAACGCGGGGTCGGTGAGCGCCTGCCACAGGCGCTCCGGTGTGGTGTTGATGTAGGTGGTGTAGACGAACTCGGGTGTGCTCACGGGTTGCTCCAACACGGTCTTGAGGTCGGCGAGTGCGCGCACCCGCCGACGGTCGTACTGGGTGATCCAGCGGTCGGCGATGGCGTTGATCGGTTCCGCGTTGACGTAGTGCAGCTTCTCCCTGCCGCGCCACACCGTGCTGACGAGGTTCGCGGCCTCGAGCACGGCGAGGTGCTTGCTGACCGACTGGCGCGCCATGTCCAGCCCCGCGCACAGCTCACGCAGCGTTTGGCCGTTCTGGTCGTTCAGCCGGTCGAGCAACGCGCGGCGGCTCGGATCGGCCAGCGCCTTGAAAACCAGGTCCATCCACGATCCCATTCAACATGCAGCCATCTGGCTGCCTAAATTAGGCAGCCAGATGGCTGCATGTCAAGCGATGACACGCCCCAGCAGCGGACGACTCCCGTCCACTCCCCCTCGCTATGCTCGCCCGATGATGGACAGCGCCGCGACACCGCCCAGAACGGTGTGCCATGGCTGCAGGCAGATCACCCAGTACCGCGCCGAACACGGCGACGTGCGCCCCATGATCCTGCCCGGCTCCGGCGCGGTCTTCGCGGACAAGGCACCCGGCGTCGTCGTCGAACTGCCGTGCCCCGTCTGCGACGAAGACCCCGGCTGGGACCACGCGTTCCACGTGCCCGTCTGACGTGGACCGCTACGCGCGCACCGGCGGCCGCACGAGCGAGTAACCCGCCCACGCCGACAACGCGACGGCAGCGGCCATCAGCGGCCACTCGTACAGCAGCTGCTCCCCCGCCGCCGAGTACGGCGCCACCATGAACACCGACACGCCCGCCGCCACCGCCAGCCACCTCGGCCGCCACGGCACCGCGGCACCCAGCGCGAGCGCCCACGTCAGATACCACGGCAACAACGTCGCCGACAGCACCGCCACCAGCAGCAACGCGACCGCCGCCCGCCGCACCGCGTCAACCCCGCCGTCCCGGGCAAGCCACCACTGCCGTACCACCAGCACGACCAGCGCCGCCAGCCCGAGCAACCGCGTCACGGTGACGAACGGATCCCGCGACACGTCCACGAAGATCCCGACCAGCCCGTGCACCAGCTCACCCAGCGCGGTCGGCGGCGACAACCAGTTCACCAGCCGCGACGACGCGTTCACCTGCGTCAACCAGCCCAGATCCACCCACGTCGCCAGCGACACGACCGCGAACACCGCCACGAACACCGCGAGCGAACACGCCGTGGCACGCACGAAGTTCCGCCACCGCGTCGACTCCAGGCGCGCGGCCCACACCCACACCAGGAACGGCAACGCGATCCCGGCACTCGCCTTCACCGCCACACCCAACGTCACCACGGCGATGCCCAGCACGTGCCTGCGGTCCAGCACCAGCAGCGTGCCCGCCGCGAGGAACCCGATCATCAACAGGTCGTTGTGCGGCCCGCCGACCAGGTGGACCACCATCAGCGGACCCGCGAGCAGCAACCACGCGGCCACCGGCAGCTTCCCACCGAGGTGCCGCACGAGACCGGGCAGCGCCCACACCAGCAACGCGAGCCCCGCCACCTCGAGCAGCCGCGTCACGAGAATGCCCGCGTACACGTGCGAACCGACCAGCCACACCGTGCCCTTGGCCAGCAGGATGAACAGCGGCCCGTACGGCGCGGGCGTGCCCTGCCAGAACGGGTGGACGTTGTCGAGCAGCTCCGACCCGTGGCCCAGCACGGTCGGCGACACCGCGAACGGGTCGTGACCCGCCAGCGCCACCGCCCCCTGCGCGAGGTAGGAGAACACGTCACGGGTGAACAGCGCGGGCGCGAACAGCATCGGCACGGTCCAGCACGCGGCTGCGACCAGCACCGACCTCGTCCGCACCCGATCGGCAAGCACCAGACGACCCAGCCGGATCCACGCCCACACCAGCAGCCCGTACCCGAGATACGTGACCAGTTCGGCCAGCATGTGACCGTGCCCGTAGTTCAGCCAGTCAAGCGACCCGCCAAGGAACGGGTACCGCACCGAACCCGCCGCCGACGCGAAGCTCGCGAGGAGCAACACCACACTGCCGACCGTGCCGAGCACGATCGGGCCCCTCGGATGGACCGGGGCGTCGGCTACCGGGCCGGCCGACTTGTCGGCCGTGTCAGCGCTCAACGCTCGCCCCGCGCGGCAGGAACGGCTCGCGAGCGGGGAAGAGGTTCAGCGGATCACGACGCAACAGCGACATCCCGGCCAGGATGGAGATCCCGGCGGCCAACGCCATGAACAGCCAGTCGTACAGCAGGTCGTCGCCCGCCGGGCTGTAGGTCAGCACGTAGAACACGTTGAACGCGACCAGCACGGCGAGCTGACGACGCTCCCAGCGCAACGCGGCCGCCAGCACGAAACCCCACACCAGGTACCACGGCAGCGTCGCGGGCGACAGGACAGCGAACGCGAACAACGCGATCGCGGCCCGCCGGATGGCGTCCGGACCGCCGTCGCGCGCCAGCCACCACTGGCGGACCAGGATCCACACCAGCACGATGCCGCCGACGACCCGCATGAAGCTGACGAACCAGACCTTCGGCGCGTCCACGAACACGCCGACCAGACCGTGCAGGATCTCCCCCGCACCGGTCGGGATGGACAGCCAGTTCACGATCGCGGTCGGCGCGTCGAGCGCGGTGATCCAGCCCAGGTTGACGCCGGACACGACGGTGGCGGCCGCGAACGTCACGACGAAGATGCCGACCGACGCGGCACACGCGCGAGCGAAGTTGCGCCAGCGCGTGGACTCCAGGTGCCCGGCCCACACCCACACCAGGAACGGCAACGCCACGCCCGCGGTCGCCTTCACCGCGACGGCGAGCGTGACCACGACCATGCCCAGCACGTGTTTCCGGTCGAGCACCATCACCGTGCCCACGGCGAGCAGACCGACCATGAGGACGTCGTTGTGCGGCCCGCCGACCAGGTGCACCACGGTCATCGGCCCGGCGACCGCGAGCCACAGCGCGACGGGCAGCCTGCCGCCCAGGTGCCGCACCAGCCCCGGCATGGCCACCACCATCAGCGCCACACCGACCACGAGCCCCAGCTTCATCAGGACGACACCGGCGATCATGTTCGTGCCGGTGATCGAGATGACGCCCTTGGCGAGCAGGATGAACAACGGCCCGTACGGCGCCGGAGTGGCCTGCCAGAACGAGTCGACGTTGTCCACCACCGGGTCGACGTCGAGGATGCCGGGCCCCACCGAGTAGGGGTCGTAGCCGTGCAGCGGCAGCGTGCCGTACGCGATGTAGAGGTACGCGTCGCGGGAGAACACCGGCGGCGAGAACAACATCGGGATGGTCCAGCACACCGTGGCGATCAGCACCGGCCGCGCACCGACCCGGCCGGCGAGCACGTGCCTGCCGAGCAGCACCCACGCCCACACCACCAGCGCGAAACCGGTGTAGAGGACGAGTGTGGCGAGGATGCGGCCGTGGCCGTAGCGGATCCACGACAGCGGGCCGCGGCCGATCATCGGGTCCTGCGCGAGGATCGCGCCCGCGCCGAGGGCGCTCACGAGGATCAGCAGGCTGCCGATGGTGCCGAGCGCGATGGTGCGCACCGGGAGCGCGGGCGCGCGCCGAACCGGTACCGGCACTGGGGTCGCGTCTTCTACGGTGCTCACTGCGGGGGGCACCCCGTGGGCGTCGGTGGTGGTTGACATGGCGGTCTGAGATTACACAGGCCGGTTGGTCCGTTCGTAGGAACGGTGGCCTTTCCCCCGACAAGGCGTGCCGGGTACGACACCAGGGGTAGTGATCTTGGTTCCTCTCCCCTCTCGTTGGCGTCTTTGGAGGCGCGGGAGCCTCCCCACGCCCCTGCGTCGCCGCCGCGCCAAATATGGGACATCTATATAGTTACTATTTGATAGTAATGAGAGGAGTGGCGGAGGGTGCGTCGTCCGTGTGGTTCAGGCCCGGTCAGCGCCGTCGACGTCCGTGTAAAGGCCGTAAGGCTCCGGCATCAGGAAGGTGGGCAGCGGCTCGACGAGCCACTCCTTGCGCACCTCCACGCCTGTCTGCTGTTCCAGCTGAGCCATGCACACCTGGCGCGCGAGTCCCAGCGCGACCTGCGGGCCGATCGCCCAGTCCGGCCGCCGCTCCCCCGGCTGCACGTCCGGAGCCATGGGGTAGAGCGGTTCGAACTGGGCGGTGACGCGAGCGTCGATGGCCTGAGTGACCATCCCGGCGGCGTGGATGTTCCAGTAGACGCTGTAGAACCACCCGCCGTCGGCCGAGCAGCGCCGGGCGATTTCCGGGAAGGCGCCGCTCCACCCGTTGTGCTCGAGCGTGACCGTGTGCCCACCGAACTGCGCGACCTGCGTGAACAGCTCGACGGCGCTGGTGTCGGGGCTCCGATGGCGATCCATGTGCGCGAAGGGGAGGTCGCCCAGCGGGACCTCCTGGCCTCGGCCGTAGACCCGCACCAGTTCGTCGGTGGGGCGTGCGCGCATGACCGACACCGTCCACCCCTCGATCTGATTGACCCAGGAGTACTTGCCGACCAGCGCATCGACTGACACGTTGCCCCCTAGCCGCAGTCCGGTTCGACGGCGACGTCGACGCCTGCGTACGGAGCGGCCGCGACCAGGTCCGGGTGACTGATCACGACCAGGAAGCGCCGCCCGTCGGGCGGGTACTGGCGGACGTAGGAACCACCCTGGCACCGGTTCTCGCGCGGTGGCACTTCCTCCGTCCTGACCTTCATACCCCCTTCCGAGGTGCTTGCCATCGGGTACTCGTCACATTGTCCGCCGTGCGGCCTGGGGAAACTCCTCGGACAGGCCGCGTCGCGGTTCTCGTTCTGCTTGCTCCGATCCATCGTGAGCACTGCCGGCAACCCCGATTCCCAGGCCAGTTTGGTGTTCCTGGCAATGAACGGCATGCGGGCCGCGTCGACCACGAGTATGCGGAGCCCGTCGCACGACTTCTCGGCGACGATCGTTCCCGGAGCACAATTGACCAGCTTGGCCTTCGCGTTCGCGGCGACCAGCAATGCGGTCTCTCCTTCGCCGAGAGTGACCGCGTCGTTCGCGCCCACCGCGTCGCCGAGGAAATCGCCGACCTCGTCCAGAGCTTCGGGAGCGAAGTACGCGGCGGCGCCGACCAGCGCCGCCGCGACCACGATCCGCGCGGTTGTCTTGCTTGCCATCGAGCGACCCCCAAGGTCTCACCTTGAGTGTCGCTTCCAATACTGACCGTGAACCACGGTGTGACACCAGTCGAGACCGGGGGTTCACCCGCTCGTGACGTCGGTTTCCTTCGGGCGGGTGGACGGCAGGGCGGCCAGGAGCGACCGCGTGTACGAGTGCTGGGGGTCGTTGAGCACCTCGTCCACGGGACCGACCTCGACGAGTTCGCCCCGGTACATCACCGCGACCCGGTCGGCGATGTTCCACGCCAGGCCGAGGTCGTGCGTGATCACCAGCGCGGCGAGGCCGAGGTTGGCCCGCAGTCGCAGCAGCAGCGCCAGGATCTCGCCGCGCACGGACGCGTCCAGCGACGCCACCGGTTCGTCCGCCACCAGCAGTTTCGGCTCCAGCGCGAGGGCGCCCGCGATCACCACGCGTTGCCGCTGGCCACCGGAGAGCTGGTGCGGCAACAGCGGCATGAACTCCTCCGCGGGCCGCAGTTCCGCCGCGTCGAGGGCCGCCGCCACGTGTTCGCGTTCGTCGCCGGGGACGCGGTGGATGCGCAGGCCCTCGGCGATGGACTCGTAGACGGAGTGGCGGGGGTTCAGCGCGCTCGTCGGGTCCTGCAGCACGAGCTGCACCTCGCGCCGGTAGGCCTTGAGCCCACGGGTGGACCGCGGCAACGGCTTGCCGTCGTAGGTCACCTGACCTGACGTCGGTTGCTGCAGGCCGAGGATCGTCCTGGCGAGGGTGGTCTTGCCCGAGCCGGACTGCCCGACCAGCGCGACGATCTCACCGCGCCGCACCGCCAGGTCCACACCCGCGACCGCGTGCGTGACCCCTCGCGAGCGGAACGTGACGTGCAGGTCCGTGGTCCCCAGCAGCTCCTCCCCCGGTTCGGGGACCGACTCCGGGAGCGTGGTGGCGGTCGCCGGGGCGTACCGGGAGACCGGGTCACCGACCGTGGGGAACGCGGCGGCCAGGGTCTTGGTGTGGGTGTGGGCCGGGTCGGCGATCACGTGCGCCGACGAACCCTCCTCCACCAGCTCGCCCTGGTACATCACGGCGAGCCGGGCGCACGTCGACGCGAGGACCGCCAGGTCGTGGCTGATCATGATCAGCCCGATGTCCTTCTTCGCCACCAGGTCCGACATCAGTGCGAGGACCTGGGCCTGCACGATCACGTCGAGCGCGGTGGTCGGCTCGTCCGCGATCACCAGCCGCGGCTCGCACGCCAGCGCCATCGCGATCATGACCCGCTGTTTCTGCCCGCCGGACAGCTCGTGCGGGTACGCGTCGCCCTTCTCCGGCGGCAGCTCCACCTGCGCGAGCAGCTCGTCGACCCGCTTGCGCATGGCCGACGCGGACAGCTGCGTCTTGCTGTGCAGCTCGATCGGCTCGGCGATCTGGTCGCGGACGCGCCGCACCGGGTTCAGCGCGTGCATGGCGCCCTGGAACACGATCGCGGCCGACGTCCACCGCACCGCACGCAGCCGTCCCCACTTCATCGTGGTGACGTCCTCGCCGTCCAGGAGGATCTCGCCGCGGATCTCCGCGGTGGACGGCAGCAGCCGCAGCACGGACATGGCGAGCGTGGACTTGCCGCAACCGGACTCCCCCGCCAGGCCCAGCGTCTCGCCGGCCTCCAGGGTGAGGTCGACGCCGCGGACGGCCTCGACGTCACGGTTGCGGTACCGGACCGACAGGTCCCGCAGTTCGAGCAGCGGCACGTCAGCCCTCCCGCAGTCGTGGGTTGAGGACGGTCTCGAGAGCCCGCCCGCACATGGTGAACGCCAGCACGACGATGCCGATCGCGATACCGGGTGGCAACAGGTACCACCAGGCGCCCGCGATGATCGCCGAGTCGAGCCAGGCGGAACGCAGCATCGAACCCCACGACGGCCGCATCGGGTCGGGGTCGCCGAGCCCGAGGAACGACAGCGTCGACTCGGCCACGATCGCGGAGCCGACGGCCAGCGTCGTGTTCACGAACACGAGCGGCATGACCGCGGGCAGCACGTGCTTGGAGATCACGTGGAGGTGCCCGCCGCCCAGTGCCTTCGCACGCTCGATGTACGGCCGGGCCTCGATCGTGAGTGTCTGGGCGCGGACCAGCCGGGCCGCCGACGGCCACGACGTCAGTCCGATGGCCAGGATGATCGTGCCGATGCCGCGTTCCAGCACGGTCGACAGCGCGATCGCCAGCACCAGCGACGGCAGCACGAGGAAGAAGTCGGTGAGCCGCATGAGGCCCGCGTTCACCCACCGGCCGTAGTGCGCGGCCAGGATGCCGATGACCGTGCCGATCGCGATCGACAGCAGTGTGGCGACGAACCCGACGGTCAGGGAGATCCGTGCGCTCCACAGCGTCAGCAGCAGCACGGAGCGGCCCGGCCGGTCGGTGCCGAGCCAGAACTCGCCGCTCGGCGGTTCCAGGCGGCCGCCGGTCGCCTTGGTGACGTCGAGCCCGTCGCGGTCGGTGAGGACCGGCGCGAGGACGGCGAGCAGCACGATCACCACGAGCAGCCCGAGGCCGACCAGGCCGGTGCGCTGCTTCGCGAACTCGCGCCACCCGGCGGCGAACGCGGCACCGCGGCGGTGCCAGGCCAGTGCCCGCGGTGACGGGGATGGAGCGGTCATGCGGCACGCACCCTCGGGTCGAGCACGCGGTACAGCAGGTCCGCGAGCACGTTCATGAAGATCACCGCGCCTGCCAGCACGATGAAGGTGCCCTGCAGCAACGGCAGGTCACCGACGCGGAGCGCGTCGTAGGTCAGCCTGCCGAGACCGGGCCACGAGAACACGGTCTCCACGCTGATGGCGCCCGCGATCACGAACCCGAGGTGCAGGAACACCAGCGTGACGGTGGGCAGCAGGGCGTTGGGCACGGCGTGCTTGCGGCGCACCACGTCGTCGCGCAGCCCCTTGGCCCGGGCGGTGGTCAGGTAGTCGGCGCCCATCTCCTCGATCAGCGACGACCGCATCACCAGCTGGTACTGCGCGTAGGTGACGGCGACCATCGTGATCGTCGGCAGCACCAGGTGGTGGGCGACGTCGAGTGCCTGGGACAGGAAGTCCGGCGGGGTGTCGGAGTAGACGATGCCCGCGGTCGGGAACAGCCCGGTCGTGGCCGCGAGCAGCAGCATGCCGAGCCAGAACGTCGGAGTCGACCACAGGGCGAGGGCGACGCCGGTGGAGATCCGGTCGAACCGGCTCCCCCGCCGCCACCCCGACCGGGTGCCGATCCACAGCCCGAGTGCCACGGAGATCAGCGTGGACACGCCGACCAGCAGCACGGTCGGCCAGAGGCGTTCCTCGATCTTCTGCAGCACCGGCACGCGATACACGTAGGAGTCGCCGAGGTCGCCGCGCAACAGGTCGCCGAGGTAGTTCAGGAACTGCTGCCACAGTGGCAGGTCGAGCCCGAACTGCCGCTCGAGGAGCGCGATCTGCTCAGGTGTCGCCGGGCGACCCCTGGTCATGGTCGTGATCACGTCGCCTGGCAGCGCACGGAAGAGGAGGAAGCCCAGCACGATCACGAGCGCGAAGCTGAGCAGGCCGCCGCCGATCTTCGTCAGCACGTAGCGGAGGGCTCCGCCACCACGGGTGGGTGACGGAGCCTCTGCCAGTGCCTCCTCAGTCGGGGTGAGGATGTCCGACACAGTTGTCCTTTACTACTCGCGGTCGTCCGCGGTCTTGCGGCGACCCCGTGCGACCAGCAGTCCCGCCACGAGCACGACGACGATCACACCACCGACGATGCCGAGGACCAGCCCGGTGTTGCTGCTGTCCTCACCTGCCGCTTCGGTGGTGTCCTCGCCGGAGGCGGCGGTGCCGCCGCCCTCGTAGCTGGGCACCGGGCCCTCACCCTTCGGCGTGGCGCCGAGGAGACCCCAGTAGCTCTGCTGGAACATGATCACGCCGCTGTCCGTCGGCTGCTTCGGGAACCCTTCGAACGTGTCCGTCCGGAAGGCCTCGAGCGCGTTGTCGTAGCCGAAGATCACCAGTGTGGCCTGCTCGTACAGGATCTCCTGCATCTGCTTGACGATCTCGACCCGCTTGCTCCGGTCGAACTCCGAGAGCTGCTTGGCGTACAGCGCGTCGTATTCCTCGTTGCACAGGAACGAGTCCGGTGTCGCACCCGTCCCGTCGGCGTTCGGCCGGTTGGCACACGTCTGCAGCGAGAGCACGTAGTCCGGGTCGGGGTTGGCGCTCCAGCCGGAGATCGCCAGGTCGAACTCACCGCGGGTGGTTTCCTCGTTGACCTGGTTGTCCGACTTCGGCTCGACCGTGACCTCGATGCCGATCTCCTTCAGCCAGCCCTTGATGAACGGGCTCGCGTTCTCGTCGACGTCCCGTTCGGCGTGCGTGAGCAGCCGGAGGTTCAGCGGTTTGCCCTGCTTGTCGAGCCGGATGCCGTCCGAGCCCTTCTTGTACCCCGCCTCGTCGAGCGCCTTGTTCGCCGCGTCGAGGTCGAACTTGCGCACCTGGTCACCCGACGGCTTCCACGCGAAGTCGGAGAACATCGGCGGGATGTACCCGGCGGCCTCGGTGGCGTAGCCGCTCCACACCTTGTCCACGAGCGTCTTGGAGTCGATCGCCTGGGCGATCGCCTGCCGCAGCTTGATGTCCTTCAGCGCGGGGTTGCCGTTGCCGATCGGCGTACCGTCGTTGGTGGCGGCGCCCGGGTTGATCAGCAGCTCGTTGAACCGGCGGTTCTGCGCGTTGTTGAGCGCGATGTCCGGTGCGCCCTGCAACGCGTCGAACTGGGTCGGCGTGAGCGGGTTGATCAGGTCGACCTCACCGCTCTGCAGCGCGGACACCGAGGCGTCAGAGTTGCTGTAGTAGATGAAGTGGACCTCGTCCACCTTGGGCACACCGCGCCAGTAGTGCGGGTTGGCCTTCATCTTGGTGAACTGGGCTTCTTTGAACTCGGTGATGTAGTACGGCCCGTTGCCCACCATCGGGTACTCGGGTTCGGCGCTGATGTCGGACATCTTCGACCACACGTGTTCCGGCACGATCGGGATGTCGAGAGCGTCCATGGTCGCCTGCGGGACCTTGGTCTTGATCTCCAGCTTGTGGTCGCCGACGGCCTTGACCGACTCCCACTGCTGCACGTAGCTGCCGTTCGCAGTCCGCGCGACCTCGTCGTCCAGCATCTTCTGGAAGGTCCAGGCTGCGTCCTTGGCGGTGACCGGCTTGCCGTCGGACCACTTCACGTCCTTGCGGATGTGGTAGGTCCAGGTCAGCTTGTCGTCCGAGACCTCCCACCGCTCGGCGAGCGCGCCCTCGGGTGTCATCGAGCCTTGGCTGTAGGTGGTCAGGAACTCGAACTGGGACCGGAGGATGCTTGTACCCATCAGGGTGATGGACATGAACGGGTTGAGCGTGTCGACCTCACGGTTGACACCGATCCGAAGTATCTTGCCTGCCTGGTTGCTCGCCGCCTCAGCTGCCCCCGCGGGGGCGGGCGTCGCGGCGGCCGGCACCGCGACGGGTGCCGTGACCAGCAGAGACGCCATTAGGGTGACACCGAGCCCCAGTAGCCTCGATCTCACGATGATCACCTCTTCCTCGTAAGTTGAGAGGAAGTAACCACTTATGGGTGCTTGAAGTCAATCTGTGTCGGCAACGTGTGCCAAGACGTAACGTGTGCGGTTGTGCGGATCATGATTTCAGCCGACATGGAAGGCGCCACCGGCGTCACCTGGACGGCGGACGTGCAGGTCGGAACGGAACAGTGGCAACGGTTCCGGACGATGTTCACCAGTGACGTGAATGCCTGTGTTGCCGGGTTGTACGCCGGCGGCGCCACGGACGTGCTGGTGAACGAGGCGCACTCCAGCCAGCGCAACGTGCTGCTGGAGGACCTCGACACGCGGGCGCGGATGCTCACCGGAAGGCACAAACCGCTCTCGATGATGCAGGGCATCGACTCCGGGGTGGACGGCGTGGTCTTCCTCGGCTACCACACCGGCGCCGGGGTCGAGGGGGTGTTGTCCCACACCTACCTGCCCAACCAGATCACGGGGGTGTGGCTCGACGGCGTCCACGCGAGCGAGGGCAGGCTCAACGCCGCGCTCGCCGCCGAACACGGCGTGCCCGTGCTCCTGGTCACCGGTGACGACCTGACCTGCGAGGATGCGGGAGACTACGTGCCGGACGCGCGGACGGTCGCGGTGAAGGAGTGCGTGAGCCGGTACGCGGCGATCTGCACCCCGCCCGCGGTGACCGCGGCGGCCATCGAGGAGCAGTCCCGCGCCGCCATGGCACGGGCCGGACGTTTCGACGGGTCGATCAGCGGGCACCGCATCGAGGTCGAGTTCGACGCGGCACACCTCGCCGCGGCGGCCGCCGTGGTGCCCACGGTCGAGCAGCTCGACGTGCGACGGGCCGGGTTCGACGCCGCGTCGATGACCGATGCGATGAAGGCGTTCAAGATCGTCACCGCGATCGCGAGCGGTGCCGTGGAGGGAAGCTATGGGTGAGCTGGCGGTCGAGGAACTGTGCGCCGAGCTGATCAGGTTCGACACGACGAACCTCGGCGACGGCAAGTCCCTGCTCGGCGAGCGGGCGATCGCCGAGTTCGTCGCCGAGCACCTCACCGACTCCGGTCTCACCCCCACCCTGCTGGAACGGGACCCGACACGTACGAACGTCGTCGTCAGGGTGCCGGGCAGTGACCCGAACCTGGCGCCGCTGTTGGTCCACGCGCACCTCGACGTGGTGCCCGCGGACGAGTCGGAGTGGTCGGTGCACCCGTTCGCGGGCGAGATCCGCGACGGGTTCGTGTGGGGCCGCGGTGCCGTGGACATGAAGGACATGTGCGCGGCGCTGCTGACCGTGCTGTCCCGGTGGTCCTCGGCGGGCATCGCGCCCCGGCGTGACATCGTGCTCGCGTTCGTGGCCGACGAGGAGGACACCGGCGAGTGGGGCGCCCACTGGCTGGTGGACAAGCACCCCGACCTGTTCGAGGGATGCGCGGCGGCCATCGGCGAGTCCGGTGGCTACACCGTCCGCGCGCGGCACCGCGACGGCCACGAGGTCCGGCTGTACCCGGTGGCGACGGCCGAGCGGGGCACGGCACACCTGCGCCTGACCGCGCAGGGCCGGGCGGGTCACGGTTCCCGGCGCAACGACGACAACGCCGTGGTCAGGCTGGTCCACGCGCTGTCGCGGCTGGCGGCGC
Organism: Actinophytocola sp. NPDC049390; assembly: GCF_044466355.1. Lineage (NCBI taxonomy): Bacteria > Bacillati > Actinomycetota > Actinomycetes > Pseudonocardiales > Pseudonocardiaceae > Actinophytocola > Actinophytocola sp. NPDC049390. Next base: position 1,499 of record NZ_JBITMQ010000002.1, on the reverse strand, counting down.
ACCGGTGGCCGGTGCACCTCATCCCGGCGGTGCGGGCGTTCCTGGAACGGGCCACGCCCGCGCTGGGCATCGAGGTCGACTGGCACGACATGGACGAGACGCTGCGCCGCCTCGGCCCGGCCGCGAAGGTCATCGAGAACACCGTCCGCAACTCGACGACACCGACGGTCCTGTCGGCGGGCTACAAGGTGAACGTCATCCCGGGCGTCGCGTCCGCGCTGGTGGACACCCGCGTACTCCCCGGCACCGAGGACGACCTGCTGGCGGAGATCGACCGCGTCCTCGGACCGGGCGTGACCCGCGAGTTCGTGCAGCTCCAGCACGCCGTCCAGGCACCGGTGGACACCCCCTGGTTCGACGCGATGGCCGACGCCCTGCGCGCGTTCGACCCCGAGGGCGTCGTGGTGCCGTTCTGCATGGGCGGCGGCACGGACGCGAAGGCGTTCGCCCAGCTGGGCATCGACTGTTTCGGGTTCGCGCCGCTGTTCATCCCGGAGGGCCACGACCACAAGCTGATGGCCCACGGCGTGGACGAACGGGTGCCGATCGAGGGCCTACGGTTCGGGGTGAACGTGCTCGACCGGTTCCTGTCCACGGTGTGACCGGTAGTGGTACCGGGAGGCCTCGGTGAACCCGAACCTCTCGTAGAGCGACAGCGCGGCCGTGTTCTCCGCGCGCACGTGCAGCCAGGCACGCGTGATCCCACGCTCCTGCCCGGCACGCAGCAGCCCGGAGAGCACGGCCGCGCCGTGCCCACGCCGCCGCACGTCCTCCCGCACGGCCATGCAGTAGATCCCGCCCCACTCCCCCACGAGCGCGAGCCGCCCCACCGCGGCGACTCCGCCCGCGTCCCGCAGCGACGCGTACAGGGCAGGCCCACCGGCGAGGATCTTCACCGCGACGTCCATGGCGGACCGGTCACCGCGACCGTCCACCCGCCACCACAGGTCGAGCCATTCCTCCGACGGCGCGTCGGCGATCTCCACCCCGGCGCCGCCGTCCAGCCGCCCGAGCGTCACGGTCTGGACGGACGTCGGCGAGCCGAACTCGTACCCGCGCGCCGCCAGCACCTCGTCCAGTCCGGTCGGCTGAGCCGACGGCCCGAGCTGGAAGATCACGGGCAGGCCACGCGCGGCGTAGAGCGCCTCGACCTGCCGCAGCGCGGCCTCGACGTCCGGGGGCGCGACCGCGGGCACCACGGCGTTGGCGCGTTGGGTGACACCACCGGAGAACCGCGCCACCCAGCCGCCCACCTCGACCTCGTCGAGGGCAGGCCACCCGGCACGCATCAGATCATCGAACACATCGCCAGCGTAACCATGCAAGCAAGCGAATAGTCATGCAGCCCACTTGTGTGACAGAAACCAGCACCCCGGCTCCCGCTGGTCACACCAGGGCTAGTCTCAATGCCGTTCAGTTAGGGCGGTGGGTGGGTTGTCAAGGCGGCTGAGATAGGCAACGGGGTTCCTGCTAGAACAGCGTCGACCAAGATCGATGTT
>NZ_JBITMQ010000001.1:1402674-1462829 GCF_044466355.1 Actinophytocola sp. NPDC049390 | reverse complement strand
CCGACCGTGCCGATGTGCCGGGTGGCCGAGCGCTACGGCGAGATGTTCGACGCCTACGCCGACCGGCTGAACGTCAACGACGGCACGCTGCTGCTGCCCGACATCGGCGGCACGGCGCTCACGACGCGGCTCGAGATCATCGACCTCGCCGGGCTGGCGTCCTATCGGATCGCAGAACTGCGGGGCGCGGGCGACATGGCCGGGTTGCGGGACCACGTGTTCGAGGAGGCCCGGCCGACGTTCATTCACACGCACGGCGCGTGGGACGCGGGCATGTCCGCCGACCCGCGGCTGAAGCGGGACTACGTATGGCTCTATCGGGGCGGCGGTACCGACAGCGACTGGGTACGCAAGGACGTCGCCGATGACGCCGATGTGGCCGCCGTGCGTTCGTACGCGGCGAGAACGGTGCCCGTGAAACGTGCCGCGGGCCCACTCCGCCACTGCACTGCTACGTACCGCGGGTAGCCGACGCCACCGGATGCCAGGGCACGGACCGAGTCTTGCGTGCCGACACTGCCGCGCGGGGCAGGGCTACGGCGGACCGGGAACGCGAAGGAGCGCGCGATTCGACTCGGGACGTGGCCGAGCAGGTGCGGCTGCGTTCAGAGGCGCGACGGTCCGGCTTCGTCGCGCACGCCGCCACACACGCGATGGACGCACTCGACCGGCTGGGCACATCACCGGTGGGATCGCCGTGACCGGTGGAGTCGCCGGTCACGTACGGGGCCGGGCCTTGCTGAACCGCAGGGTCGGCGCCGGACGGTGCCGTTCGTCTGGCCACCTCCCCGCGCTCACCGACGCGGTCGCCGTGGAGTTGCGTCTCGCCCAGCTCCGGCACGGCACCCCGCCTCCGCGCGACCTGGGCCGGGTCGTCTCATGTGGACAGGCCGGGATCATCGCCACGGCGTTGCCGTTCGTCCTGGGCAGCGACCCCGACAAGCCCGGCGCACGACGGTGGGCTTCGAGCACACCCAACCTGCTGAACGTCGCCGTGAGCCGCGCCAAACGCCGCCTCTACGTGATAGGCGACGTCAAGGCATGGTCCCCCTGGCCATACTTCTCCACACTGGCGCGGTCCCTGCCCCACACACAACCGCTCCCCTGACGTACCGACACCCTTGCACTGCTCACGCCGATCGGTCCAGCGCACGATGCACCCCAACGACCCGCGACCGTGAGCCGGTCCCGACGCTTCCCGGTTCACCCGTGGCGGCCAATGACGGGCAGCCATGGTCTCCCGCGTTCTTTTCCGGGCACGCGCTTCTCGCACGCGAGTTCGTGGTTCTGGGAGGTGAGTTCGCGGTTCCGGACCGGGGTCAGCCCAGTCTGAGCAGGATCGGGCTGCCGGTCACGGTGAGCGTGTCCTCGACCGACGTGCTGCCCCCGTCAAGGTCCTCGACCGACGTGGTGCCCGGCGCCGCGGGGACCTCCAGCCGCTGGTCGATGGTCCACCAGATCAGGAACTCCTTGTCGCCCAGCTCGAACCGGCACTGCCAGAGGTCGTCGGGCAGCCCGGCCTCGCGGCCTTGCCCGCAGGAGCGGATCTCGCTGCCGGCCAGCCACAGGTGCAGCCGTTCGACGTGGCTGGCGGCCTTCGTGTGCGGTCCGCCCGCCGGCTGCAGCACGATCGGGATCTTGGCGCTGCCCCAGTTGTAGAAGTACATGCGGCTGTACCCGGCGTAGAGCCCCGACAGGAAGAATCGGACCGCGTGGTCGGCGGCGCGGTCGGGGTCCAGTGTCGGCTGGGTGTTGATGTCGTACGCGGAGCCGGTGCTCCACATCCGGATGCCGGTGCCGTGCAGTGCGTTCTCGATCTCGCGCGCCAGCGGCAGCATCGTTTCCGGCGGGTCGATGTCCCTGCGGGCGGACAGTTTCACCGCGCCCCGGTCGCAGAGGTCGAAGCCGCCCAGCTGGGAGAACTCCCGCAGCTTGTCGAGCATGGCGGGATCCCACAGGTCACCCATCGACGGGCACACGACCTCCGCCTCCGGATCGGCCTTCCTGATCGCCTGACTCGCGAGCCGGGTCATCTCCACCAGTTCGGCCATCGACCCGGTGAAGAAGTCCGGATGGTTGGCCATGTCCCACAGCTCGTAGGCCCCGATCCGCCCGCGGTACTTCTCGGCCACGGTGCGCACGAAGCGTTCCCAGTCGGCCAGGTCGTCGGGCGGGGCCGCGCGCGACCCGTCGGTGAAGACCGACTTCGCACCGTTCGGGCTCGCCCAGTCCGGTGTGCCGCCGAACACGAAGACCACGGGCAGGTCGTCGCCCTCCGCGCCGGTCACCAGCCGCTCGATCGTCTCCCAGTTGAACTGCCCGCGCTTCGGCTCGAGGTTCTGCCACCGGGTGCGCGAGTTCCACAACCGCACGGTCCCGACCTCGAAGGCCGGCATCTGCCCGGTGTTGGAGTTGATCGTCACCCCGACGAACTCGGGCTCGATCGCCCGAGGTGCTGTCGTCCACATGGGTGCGGTGATCCCGGGCTCCGCGCGCTCGGCGGGCGGGTCGGCGACGCCACCTCCGCCGAGCAGCAGCCCCGTCACCGCGACGACAGCGGCGAGCGCGACCAGGGTGCGCCGGTGGCGTGACCGCGGCGCGGCCACGGGGGGCGGCTCCGGGGGCGGTGCGGTGGTACGGCCGAGGGCGGCGCGCTCCCACTGGCGGTACAGCCGGGCCAGCTCGTCGCGGTCGGCACGGCACGCGATGGCGATCGCCTCGACAGGCGCGAAGGTCGCCGGCACACCACGCCCCGTGCAGTACCGGTGCGCGGTCGATCGGCTCAGGTGGGCCTTCTGGCCCAGCTGCTCGTAGCTCAACCCGCTCCGTCGCTTCAGCTCCGCGAGGGCCGCGGTCAGCGCGCCCCCAGGATCCCCGCCCGTCATCGCACCTCCTGCGGAGCAGTGTCCCACTGGCGACACCACACCATCCCGAAATTTCACAATTTCCATCCCATGGGGCGGCGTCTCCGCAGGTCAGCCCGTCGAACTCGTCTCAGCGTCCCAACATGGGCCCAACCGGTTGTCCTGGTGCGCCGGGATGGACACCGTGGTCTCGGACCACGGCAGGCGTATTTCGTGCGGACGCTGTCCGTGCCCCGGAGGAGTGCAACATGGAGTTCGGTGTACTGGGTGAGCTGACCGCGGAGCTGGACGGTAGCGCGGTCGAGCTCGGTGGTGCCCGGCCGCGCACGGTGCTCGCCGCGCTGCTGCTCCGTGCCAACGAGACCGTGCTCACCGGTCAGCTCTGCGATGCGGTGTGGGACGAGCGGCCGCCTGCCGCCGAGTCCAATCTGCGGACCTACGTCGCCAAGCTGCGCCGCGGATTCGGGCCGGAAGGACACCGGTTGGCCACCACTCAGGGTGGCTACCGGTTGACCGTTCGTCCTGGCGAGTTCGACCTCGAGACGTTCGCCGAGCGCGCCGGCCGCGGCCGCGTGGCCCTCGCGAGCGGCGACAACGCCGAGGCGGCTCGTCACCTCGGCGAAGCGCTGCGGTTGTGGCGGGGAGCGGCGCTGCGGGAGCTGTCCCTCGGACCGTTCCTGCGTGCCGACATCGCCGCGTTGGACGAGAACCGCCTGCTCGCCCAGGAACAACACGTGCGAGCGCGGCTGGAACTCGGTCGCCATCGGGAGCTCGTCGGTGAACTGCGCACCCTGACGGTCGCGAACCCGTTGGCCGAGCCGTTCTGGGAACTGCTGATGCTCGCGCTGTACCGCTGCGGCCGGCAGGGCGACGCACTCGCCGCGTTCGGAGAGGCCCGCGCGGTGCTGGCGACCGATCTCGGCATCGAACCAGGTCCGCGACTGCGCCGGCTGCAGCAGCTGATCCTCGCCGGTGACCCGGCGCTCGCCCCGGCGCGGTCGGTGGTGTCCGGGATCAGCGCGCATCGCCAGCTTCCGATGGACATCGCCGAGTTCACTGGCCGCGAGAACGAGCTCCGTACGCTGTACCGGCACGCGGAGAACGCCGTCGGCGTCCCCGTGGTCGCGGCGGTGGAGGGTATGGCCGGCGTCGGCAAGACGCGGTTCGCCGTGCACGCGGCGCACGAGCTGGTGCACCGGCGGCAGTTCGACGAGATCCAGCTGTGGGCCGATCTTCGCGGATTCGATCCCGAGCTGTCGCCGGTCGACCCGTCGAGGGTGCTCGAGAGCTTCCTCAGCCTGCTCGGGGTGCCGAAGCAACTCGTTCCGGCTGGGCGAGAAGATCGCTCGGCGCTGTACCGGGACCGGCTGGCCGGCAAGAAATCGTTGGTACTGCTGGACAATGTCGAGTCGGCGGACCAGGTGCGGCCGCTGTTGCCCGGTGGCGCGACCGCCAGCCTCGTCCTGGTGACCAGCAGGCGCGCGTTGATCGGCCTGGACGGCGTCCAGCAGATCCGGCTGTCCACGCCGAGTACGGACGACGCGGTCGCGCTGCTGGCCACGATCGCCGGAGAGGAGCGGGTCACGGCCGAGGCGGACCAGGCGAAGCGGATCACCGATCTGTGTGGTCGGTTGCCGCTCGCGCTCGCGCTGGTCGCCCGCCAGTTGCGCAATCGTCCCCAGTGGTCCCTGAAGGGGCTGGCCGACCGGCTCGCGGTCGAGGGCGGCCAGATGAACCGGCTCCCGGGCAGGGAGATGGTGCGGACCACGTTCGACTTGTCCTACCGCGAGCTGAGTCCGGAGTCGCGGCGCATGTTCCGCGGGCTCGGCCTGCACTACGGTGACGAATGCTGCGTCGGCGCGTCGGCTCTGCTCGCCGGGGTCGGCCGGGAACAGGCCGAGGACCTGCTGGATGAGCTGGTCGACGAGAACCTCGTGCAGGAGAGCACGCCGGGCCGTTACCGCCTGCACGACCTGCTCCGGGGTTATGCGAGGGAATGCGGGAGCCGGGAGGACTCTCCGGTCGAGCAGAACGCCGCCGTGCGACGGTTGTTGGCCGGCTACCTGCACACCACGGCGGCCGCACGCCTGGCGTGTGACCCGCACGCACGTCCGGTTCCGGTGGACGACATCGAGGTCGACCGCTCGATGGTGCCGACGTTTCGCACCGCGGGCGAAGGGATGGCCTGGTACGTCCTGGAACGGTTCAACCTGGTCGCCAGCGTTCGCGCCGCCGCCGAGCGCGGCCACGCCGACATCGCCTGGCGGCTCACCCTCGTACTGCTGACCTTCTTCTACCTGACCAAGCACTGGGACGACTGGGTGGCCACCCACCGTTGGGCGCTGGACGCCACCACGAAAGCCGGTGACCCGACCGGGCAGGCGCACGCGCTGAACGGTCTCGGTGTCGCGTACAGCGATCTGCACGAGTGGGATGAGTCGATCAGCTGCCACCGGACGGCCGAGGAGTTGTTCGCCAGGGTGGGCAACACCCGTGATGCCGCCTGGAATCTGAACAACGTCGGCGTCGTCCACGACAACCTCGGCCGGTTCACCGAGGCGCTGCGGTGCTATCGCGCCGCGCTCGCGTTGTTCCGCGAGGTCGGTGACCGTCGCGGCGAGGGTTTGGCGCTGAACAACATCGGCGACGTGTTCCGGCAACGAGAGGAGTTCGCCGAGGCGGTCGGATACCTCAGGGACGCACTGACGGTTCAGGACGCCGCGGGTGACCGCGACGCGAAACGGTTCACCCTCGGTACGCTGGGCGACCTATACCAGGCGACCGGCGATCACGAGCGAGCAATCGTCACCTACCGCGACGCGGTGGTGATCAGCAAGGCCATCGACGACCGCAGCCGGGTCGCTTCGCTGCTGTGCCGCAGGGCGGACTCCCTCACGGCCGCCGGGAACCCGGCGGCCGTGAGGGAGAACCTGCGTGAGGCGCTCGCCATCTACACCGACCTTGGCGACCCCCAGGCCGACGCCATCGGCCGCCGGCTCGACGGATCCCGGACGTAGACCTCTATCCCCGCCTGTCCCAGTAGTACTTCCCCAACCGCGCAACCCATTCCCCCACGTCCCCGAACGAAGTGTCCTTACCGGCCAGTTTCATGATGGAGTCGATGGCACTCCCGGCCTTGCCCGCGAGCTCGGCGAGTTGCTCCGCGTCGTCGATCGCGCGCCGATGGGCGGCGTTGTCCTCGGACTTGACGATCTCCTTGATCTCCTCGGGCGTGAACTCCGGATCACCGTCGTCGTGTGGATCGAGGCCCAAGGGGTCGAACCAGGTCAGCGGGTTGTGCACGTAGGCGTGTGGGTTCGGTGCCGGGTCGAGGCCGAGCGGGTCCTCGCTGGTGAACCGCGCGTTCGCGGGGTCGTAGTACCGGTTCAGGTTGTAGTGCAACCCGGTCTCGACGTCGAAGTACTGGCCGGGGAATCGCAGCGGCGTCCGGTCGGCCGGTGCATGGGTCCGGAGCGGCTCGCCCCACAGCGTCGTCCTGCCGCTGAGACCGACGTTCCCGTCGGCGTCGACCAGTTCGGTCGGCGTGCCGACGAGATCGGTGACGATGGCGTAGAACGCGGCGTCGTTGCCGCCTGCCGGCCGTTCGGCTTGGGTGAGTGGCCGGAATCCGTCCGGCTGCCAGTCCCATGTGGTCGTCGCGGTCGCCGTCGTCTGTTCCACCAGCAGTGGACCGTCCCAGACGAAGTCGATCCGCTCGACCTGTGTGCCGTCCGGCCCGATCCGCAGCTTCGCCGTCCGCCTGCCGAGCGGGTCGTACCGGTAGCGCCACAACTGGCCGTCCGGTGTGGTGACGGCGGTCAGCCGGTCGTCGTCGTTCCACTCGTAACGCCAGATCCGAGGGGCGCTCGCCGTCGTGGTCTCCTGCCGGAGGACGAGCCGGCCCTCCCGGTCGTGCCGGTACCGGTTCAGGCCGGAACGCCGGATCAGCGTTCCGTGGTACTCCCGCCCGCCGTCCGAGGAGTGGCCGGGCAGTTCGGCGTTGGCGAGGTTTCCGCTGGCGTCGTAGGCGTACCGCTCATAGCTGAGGTCGTGGTACGTCGCTTCAACCCGCCCGTCCGCGTCGAGTTCGTAGCGACGCGCGCCGGTCAGCTGGTCGACCACCGCGTCGAGGTACCCGTCCGCGCGATACCCGTAGGAACGGCGCTGGAGCACCGCCGGACCGCGGGGGTCCTCGCCGCGGACGGTGAGGTGCTGGACCTTCAGCCGGTTGTTCTCGTCCCACTGCTGGGCCAGCGTTACCGCCGATCCGATAGTCCGCCGGACCTCGCGGCCCGCGATGTCGTAGTCGAACCGCAGCGTCTGACCGGACGTGTGCAACGCCATCGGCTTGCTTCTCGCGCCGTAGTCCCATGCACTGTCCACACCGGAGGGCGTACGCCGGTGCACGCGCCTGCCGCGCGCGTCGTAGGTGGAGGTGACCGTCCGCCCGTCACACGTCTCCGCGATCACCCGACCGAGGGCGTCCCGTCGGTAGGACAGCTCCGAGTCCGCGTTCGCCGCGGCGAGCAGCCTGCCCACCGCGTCGTACCGGAACGTCGTGACCCCGTCGTCCCGGCGCGACTCCACCACGTTGCCGAGCAGATCCCGCACGTAGTGGATGCGCCGGCCTTCTCCGTTGACCTTCTCGACGAGCTGGCCCGCCGCGTCGTAGCTGTAGCCGGTGACCCGGCCGTTGTAGTCGGTCTCCCGGATCAGGTTGCCGGTCGGGCCGTACTCGTACCGCCACACCAGCCCAGCCGGGTTGGTCACCGTCGTCAGCCGGAGTTCGGTGTCGTACCCGTACTCGAGCCGGGTGCCGTCGGAGTCGACAGCCGAGGTGGGCAGGCCGAAGTGCGTGTAGTCGGTGCGCCTGACGGTGCCGAGTGGATCGACGTGCTCGATCTGGTTGCCCTGGCCGTCGTAGCGCCACCGCTCGGTCGCGCCGTCCGGTCGGGTCCGCACAGCAAGCCGCCCCTCGATCGTCCAACCGAACCTGGTCACGCCGCCCACGCTGTCCACAACGGACGATATGCGGCCGAACGCGTCGTGGTCGTAGCGCGTGGTCTCGCCGCCGAACCCGGTGACCCTGACCGGAAGGCCAGCACCATTGGCCTCGATGGTCAGCTGGTTGCCGAGCGGGTCGGTGACCCGGCTGAGCGCGCCTCGGGCGTCGTGGTCGAACCTGGTGACCGCACCGGTCGGATCGCTCTCCGCGACCCGGTTACCCCGATCGTCGAACTCCTGGCGCCACACCGCACCGGTCGGATCGGTGACCGCGATCGGACGGCCGTTGTCCGCGTAGTCGATGGTGGTCACGCCACCGTCCGGCCGCACGATCTCCACCGGGTTGCCGTTGCCGTCGAAGCGGCGGCGGGTGGTCCGGCCGAGGGGATCCGTCCTGGCCACCATTCGGCCGACAGCGTCCCATTCGGACACTGTCGCGTTGCCGAGCGCGTCGATCTCGCGGGTCACCCTGCCTGCCGAGTTGTAGTGGTACACCTTGGTGTTGCCGAGGGAGTCGGTGATCGTGGTGACCTTGTTCTCCCGGTCGTAGGCAAACCGGTAGTCGAGGAAGCTGTCGGTACCGCTGGTGTGCACGCAGCGACCGGTTTCGTCGTAGTCGTAGCGGTTCCCACTGCCGTTGCGGTCCTCCCAGGCGGTGATCCGGTTCGCGTCGTAGGTGAACCGCATCGGCGTTCCGGAGGAGTTGACGACCTCCGTGAGCCGGCCGGCCCCGTCGTAGCCATAGGTCATCACGGTGTCCGGACCGAGCCGAAGCGCGGTGATCCGGCCGCTGTCGGACCGCACCGAGAGCCGATACCCACCCGAGTGCCTGATCTCGGTCAGAGTTCCACGGGCGTCGCGGAGAAAGTCGATCCGGTTGTCGTTCCCGTCGGTGATCGCCCGCAGCGGCCTGATCCGGTTCTGCCCGGAGAAGTGCAGGCGGCGGCCGGTCGCCGGATCGGTGATGACGTGCTCGTCTCCGGCTACGGCGAGCCGCAGCCGCGGCCCCCTCTCTGGCAGGACGTCCGTGCCGGGCTCCGGACTGGAATACCGCAGCAGCATGCCGTCCTCGGAGGCAAAGACCACCCGGTCATCGGCTACGTCGATCCGCTGGTCCACCGTGGACGCCCAGGAACGGCCGTACGAGACGCCGTGCCGGTAGGACGAGACGTGCACCCGGCGCAGCACCAGCGGCAGCACGCCCGGCAGCATGATGTCGCGCTGGGCCAGGATCATCTCGCCGGTGACGACGTCGATCGGGTCCGCCTCGGTCGGACGGTCTCCGGGTGGTGTCGACGTGTCGTGCTCGCCGTCATCGGCACCGTCGCCGAGCGGCTCGTCCGACGGCGCCGGCCCGTCCCAGGAATCGGGGTCGTGGCCCGGCTCGGAGTCGCCGGGCTCCGACCCGGGTTCGCCGCCGGGGCCGGATTCCCCGTCCGGGTCGCCCTGCGGTCCGTCCTCGATGCCGGGTTGACCGCCGGGGTTCGGACCGGGCTGACCGCCAGGATTCGGACCGGGTTGATCGCCGGGGCTGGGACCTGGCTGGGAACCGGGTTGGCTGCCGGGGTTCGGACCGGGTTGACCGCCAGGGTTCGGACCGGGCTGTCCGCCGGGGTTGGGACCGGGCTGGGAACCGGGTTGGCTGCCCGGGTTGTCGCCGGGTTGTGGGCCAGGGTCACCGTCGGGGTTGGGACCGGGCTTCTCGCCGGGTTGGTCGCCTGGCTGGGAGCCAGGTTCATCGCCGGGTTGCTGGCCGGGGTCTCCGCCGGGGTCGGGGCCGGGCTTCTCACCTGGCCGTTCGCCGGGTTGTGGGCCGGGGTTACCGCCGGGTTGTGGTACGGGAGTAGGGCCGGGGTCGGAATCCGGCTCGGACTCCGGTTCGGGGAGAAGGGTAGTAGTGCCGACGCCAGCGAGGAGACCGGCGAGGGCGGCACCAAGAGCGGTACCGAGGCCGCCAAGACCACTGCCGAGGCCGGCGAGAGCACCACCGAGACCAGCGAGGAGCTCCGAAGCGAAAGTGATGAGGGGGCCGAGATCGATACCCGGGCCATCGTCGGGTGGGTCGTCAGGCGGATCCTTGGGTGGGTCCTCGACGGGGTCGCCGGGCTTCCCGGCACCACCGCCGCCGGGACCGGAGAGCTCCTTCATCGCCGCGTCCAGCAGCGCCATTCCCTCCCCGATGGTCGCGCCCAGCGCGGCTATCGTCGCGAACAGCGCCTGGACGATCCTGATCACCTCGGCCGCGACCCGCATGATCACCGACGTCGTCTCGGCAACGATCGCGCTCGTATACGTGCCGGCCGCGATGAGCGCGGGAACGACCGTGCTGATCAGCCAGTCGACCAGCGCCACGACGATGTCGTTGATGTGCAGCCGCACGCCGGCGACGACTTCGCCGACGCGGACGACCAGGGTGCCGGTGGTGTCGTTCAGCACGCCGATACCCATCAGCGCGTCGACACGCACGTCGGCGAACCCGCGATAGGCGTCGGCTGCTTCGCCCTCCCACTCCGCGAGGTCCGCCTCGGTCCGCTGGTCGAGGAACGTGGCAGCCTCGGCGACCATGGCTCCGCTCCGCCGCCAGGCGTCACCGAACGAGATGATCGCGCCGGGATCGCCGGCCAGATCGTCGATGATGTCCTGTACGGGCTGCAGGAGGTCGACCGCGAACCCGAGCAGCGGCTCCATGCGCAGGGGTACGGTCGGGAGCATGGGCAGGCCGAGCACCCCGATCATGGCCGGGGGGACAGTGGTCTTCGTGAACCAGCTGCCGCCAAGGATGTGCTGGCTGGCCTTCCCTGCGGCCTCGTAAATATCCGAACCCCGGTTCAGTTCGGTGCCCGGCCCGGTCATCCGTGCATCCCGTCCATCGTCGCGGCGACGTCGTCTTCCTCGGCTTGGTACTCCTGCGCCGTCGTCGAGACCTCGAAGGCCATCTGGTCGGCGCACTGCACCGAGGCGAGCAGGGCATCGCGGCCCTTTGCCGCCAGTTGCTCCAACAGCGCCGAGAGTGCCTCGCCGAGCACGCCGTACGCGCCCGACGGCAGCGTCTCCTCTGCGGACTGACTCGCCTCTTCGAGCAGGTCACCGACCTCGCCGAGTGCGCTCGCGTGACTCCGCAGCGCGTCGATCACGACCTCGAAACCCTCTGGCATGGCTAGTCCTCGATCTCCCCGATAGGCAGGTGCCGTTCCGGCCGCTCCGCGACGCGCTCGGCCGCGAACCGCTGCTCGTACCGCTCGACCACCACCGCCATCGCCGGGTCGCCGCCGATCGACCCGAGTTCGGCGCGCAGCAGGCCTGGTAGCTGGGCCTGCGCCGACCTGATGGCCTCCAACACCGCGGCTCCGATTCGGTTGGTCGCCAGCTTGCGGACGGCGTCGGTGCCGACGACGTCGATCACCCCCCCGGTGTGATCGACGGTCACCGTGAACGCACCGCTCGCCGACGACGACGTCGCGGTGATCCGCTCAGTCGCCTCCCGCATGGCCTCCGCGTTGCGGAACCGGTCGACCACCTCCCGCTCGAGCGCCTCGACGCGGCGCAGCGATTCCTCGAAGGAACGCATACCTGCCCCCTGTGCAGCGAAACCGTGATTGCCTCTGCTGCACAACGGTGGCGAACCGGCCGCAGAAATCCAGCACATTCCGCGCACACGCCGCCCGGCACACGGCCTTCGACCAGCTCGCGTGTACGGCTCGACTTCCTGCCCGAGACCATGGAGGTGCGGTGGTCACCGACAACGCCATGGCCAATGTCTCTGGCCTGCTCAACGCGCGCTGAAGCTGGAAGCGGTGTCGATCCGGCGGGTGCGCGACCGGGCAGCGACGGTCGCCCGATAGGTCACGTTGTTGGGCGTCGTGTGTGATCCGTCGGCTGGCAACATCGCGGGTGTTTCGAGCCGGGGGTGGCAAGCACCGGAGGTATCCCGATGAACGAGCCCACCATCAAGCGTGGCTCCACAGAGGCGGACTGGGTCAACTACGCCAAACGGCTCCTCGACCAGTACTGGATCACGCCCGGCAGCATGGCGCTGCCCATGGACCAGGACGGCGTCTTCGACGAGGCCATGGAAGACCTGGTCAAGTCGTTCCAGGAGCGCGAGGGTCTCAGCCGCGACGGGAAGATCGGCCGAGACACGTGGGCGGCTCTCACGGGGAAGGCCAACGCCGCTGCCCATACCGACTACCGGCCGACGGCTGAGGACCAGGCTGCTGACCGGATGGCGCGGAACCCGCATGACCCTTCGATGACCGACGACAGCCGGTACCGGGTGGTCGACGGCGTCAAGGTCCTCGACATGAGCGAGGAGGAGATCGTCGTCACGCCTGGTGCCGTCGTCGACTGGAACGAGGTGGAGACTGACATGATCACGCGCGCCCGGCAGAACGTGCAGCAGCAGGTGCCGTGGTTCCACCAGGCAGTCGGCGAGTTCGCGGCCTCGTCGACCGCGTCGATCGGGCAGTGGGCGGCGCAGATGCGCCAGTTCGAGGAGGACGCGCGGGTCGAGCTGCCGTGGTCGATGATCGTCGACGGGCTCGACAGCGCTCTCGGGCTCGCGTTCGCCGGGCCGGGCGGGATGGCCGGCTGGGTCTACGACAAGCTGAAAAGCGCCGTGCTCACCGACCTCGTCGACGAGCTGGCGACGAAGAGCATGGTGCCCGGCCTCGAGCAGGGGCTCCTGGCCGGCGTCGCCGCGTTGAAGGAGAAAGTCGACGACAGCTTCGAGCAGGTGATCCACGACTTCGAGGCGGAAGGGGCTCAGCACATCACGGAGCAGATGCGCGAGTACACCCAGCTCTCGAACGACTCCGACTGGATCGACGAGATGGTCGCCTGGTTCGGCTTCCCCCGGAAGTCGGTCGACGAGATCAAGAGCCCGATCAGGGAGTGGCTCGACCACCAGCTCGGCGAGATGCTCCGGACCGCCGGCGACCAGGTCCTCAACGCCTGATCCGCCCCGGCTCCGTCCGGTTGGCACCACCGCTGGTTGAAGACAGCGACGGTCCAGGCCGTTGAAACCGGCCAGGTCGTCGAACTCGTCCTGCTTGAGATCGCGCGAGGGGATCAGCTGCAGCCGCTTGCGCACTGTGTAGGTGACGGGGCCGCGCACACCCGAGCCATGAGACATGGCGACCACACAAGCCGAACGGTGACAACGTGACGGCCGGGTTGGGGTTGGCCGGGGTCAACCCGCTGCCGGTACCCGCTCCGGCAGGAACTCCGGGAGATCGACGCCCAGACCTCGGGCCCGGGCGCTGTGGAAGACCAGGTTCGCCACCGCCATGTCCAGGACGCCCAAGCCGAACGGGGAGAACAGTGTCACGCGCTCACCGCTGCGGGGATGGGTCGCCCCGGCGGCCAGCAGCTCACCGATCGTCGACTGGATGAAGTCGCGGTGGCCGACCGTCTGTTCGGCCAGGTGGACCGACGTCGCCGCACGGCACACGTGGTCCCGGTCGTCGACCACGTTGGTCGCTGCCAGTACGCCGTCGACCGTGACGTCCCGCAGGGACACGTGAAGGACCAGTGTGCCCGGACGCACGGCGCTCAGGTCCATGTGCGGTGTGGTGGCCGTCGTCGCGATGCTGACCAGTTGGTGGGCCGCGAGGGCGGTGTCCAGGTCGGTCACCACCGTCGCCGCCAGGCCCAGGTCGACCGCGCACCGCCCGGCGAACGCCGCTGCCCGGTCGGCGTTCAGGTCGAACACGGCCACCTCGCGCAGCGACGGGTGCACCGCGCGCAGGAACCGCAGGACCTCGGTGTTGATCACGCCGCACCCGACCACCGTCACCCCCGTCACGGGGCCCGGGCCCGGCATGGTCGCCGACGCCAGGGCCGCGCTCGCCGCCGTTCGCCGGGCCGAGATCACCGACCCCTCCAGCAGGCAGAGCGGCCTCCCGGTGTCCGGTGAGTTCAGCACCACCACGGCCGACGCGCGTTCCACGCCTGCCGCCACGTTCCCCGGGAACGACGCGATCCACTTCATGCCGGCGACCGGTTCGGCACCGCCGAGGTAGGCGGGCAACGCGATGATGCGGTCGCGGGTGTTGTCCGGGAAGCGCAGGAACAACGACTCCGGCACCGCGGTCGCGCCACGTTCGTGCTCGACGTAGGCCAGGCGCACCGCGGCGAGCACGGCCTCCTCCTCGCCGTCGAGCACGTGCCGGACATCGGCGTTGCTGAGGATCAACATCGTCGCCGTTCCCTTTCGCTCTGGCCGCCGGACGGATGGCGGCCCCGCCAGCATGTCCGCGCGAGCGCGGCGGCGGCAGAGAAGAACCTGCAGCAGAACCGGCAACGGACGTTGCCGGTCCTTCCCTGGGGGATGTCGATCTCGACCGGCAAGGTCGGGAACCAGCCGGTGCGCGACCGGCACGGACGGTTCGACCAAGGAGGCTCCACATGAACGATGGCCCCCCTCGCACCCGCTCGGTGCGCGGGCTCGCCGGGGTGCTCGGCGCCGACCTCGTCTCGCTCACCGCCAACCGCCTGCTGCTCGTCGCGGTGCCGTGGTTCGTGCTCTCCTCCACCGGGAGCGTGGCCCAGACCGGTCTCGTCGCCTTCTGCCAGATCACACCGTTCGTGCTGGCGCAGGCACTCGCGGGTCCGGTCATCGACCGCATCGGCCCGCGGCGCATCGCGATCGCCGGTGATGTCGTCTCGATGGGTGTCATGGTCGTCGTCGGCCTGCTGCACGCCGTGGGCGGGCTGCACCTGTGGGCGCTGATGGCGCTCATGGCCGTGGCGGGCGCGGCGGAAGGACCCGCACGGTCCGCAAAGTCCGTCTTCATCCCGGCGGTCACCCGCGCGGCGGGCGCACCCATCGAGCGGGGCACCGGGCTCTCCACCGCCATCGAGCGCACCGCCACCGTCGCGGGGCCGGCCGCGGGCGGGTTCGTCGTCGCCGCGCTCGGCAACGCCGAGGCGCTGTGGCTCGCCGCAGGCCTGTTCGGGTTCGCGGCGCTGATCGTCACCGTCGCGCTCACCGACGACCTCACTCCGGAGCGGCCGAAGACGACCGAGGTCGGCGGGTACGCCGACCAACTGCGGGCTGGTGCCACGTTCCTGCGCGCTGACGGGCTGCTGCGCGCCATCACCGGCATGGTCGTCGTGACCAACCTGCTCGACCAGGCGTTCATCACGGTGCTGCTGCCCGTGTGGGCCCGCGAATCCGGGCACGGCGCCGAGACGGTCGGCCTGGTCGTGAGCGTCTTCGCGGCCACGTCGATCCTCGCCGCGCTCGTCGCCGCCACGATCGGCGGCAGGCTCCCCCGCCGCACCGTCTACATGGTCGGTTTCGTGATCGGCGGCGTGCCCCGGTTCGTCGCCATGGCCATGGGTCTGCCGCTGTGGGCGGTGCTCGCGGTCTTCGCCGTAGGCGGCCTCGGCTCCGGGTTCATCAACCCGATCGTCGGCGCCGTCACCTACGAACGCATCCCGGACCGGTTGCTCGGCCGGGTGCGCACGCTCAGCAACGCGCTCGCGTGGGCAGGCATCCCCTTCGGCGGGCCGGTCGCGGCCCTGCTGCTCACCACGTCAGGGCTCACCGGCTCCCTCCTGATCGCCGGCGGCCTCTACCTCGCCGCGATCGTCCTGCCCGGCATGCGGCCCGAGTGGTCACAGATGCGCCGGACCGCCTCACCGGTCGACGAGCCGGCACCGATCCAGCACGAAGAGAAAGGCATCGAGCATGTCCGTTCTGCCTGATCTGATGGCGTTACCCCGCATGGAAACCGGACCGGCGACCGGCTTCGCGCTCGACGCGACCACCGAGTCCGTCTACCAGGCAGTACACGAGCACCCCGGTGTCAGCGCTGGTGCGCTCGCCGAGCTGATGGCGCAGAGCGAGGTCACCGTCCGGTTCGCCGTCGAGCACCTCGCGAGCCTCGGCCTGGTCACCCGGGTGAACGGCGGTGAGGGCTGGACGGCCATCGAGCCCGAGCTCGGCCTGGCCGCGCTGCTCGCCCGGCAGCAGGGCGAGCTGGCCCGCCACCAGCAACAGGTCGAGGACAGCAGGCTGACGGTGGCGCGGCTGCTCGCCAACGTCGGGCGGCGGCAGCGGCACGACACCGTGGGCGTCGAGTGGGTCGTCGGCGGCCCGACCGTGCGGGCCCGCACGGTCGAACTGGCTGCCGGGTGCGCCGAGGAGTGCCTGTCGATGCGGACGGCCACCGACCCCGGCACCGCCCGCACCGTCGACGAGGACCTGCTCACCCGTGGCATCAGCGCGCGCTCGATCGTGCTGGACAGCGCCCGCAACGACAAGCAGGCGATGGCCGCGCTGCGGCGGGAGGCGGAAGCGGGCGCGGAGATTCGCACCCTGCCGGTGCTGCCCGCGCACGTGCGGATCTTCGACCAGCGCCATGCCGTCGTCTCGGTCGACAACCTCACCGGTGTCGTGGGTGAGCTGGTCGTCAGCTGCGACGCCGTCGTCGGTTCCTACGTCACCCTCTTCGCGAAACTGTGGGCCGAGGCCGAGCCGCTGGCCGACCGCACGTCGCGCCGTCGGGACTCGCTGTCCCCGCAGGAGGTGCACGTCCTGAAGCTGTGGGCCCAGGGCCACACCGACGCCTCCGCCGCCCGCCGGATGGCGGTCTCCCTGCGCACCGTCCGGCGCCTGTCCGACCGGCTCACCGAACGCCTCGGCACCCGCGGCCGCTTCCAGCTCGGTGCCGTCGCCATCACCCGCAACCTCATCGACCCGTCCGAGATCCTCTGAAGCCACCGCCGTGCCCCCGGCGCCACCCCAGGGGCACGGCGTTCGTCGTCACCTGTCCGCGGCGGTGACCAGCGGGCTGTCGGCGACCTCACCGAACTGCTCGCGCACCCACTCGTCGTCGTAGACGGTCCGCAGGTACCGGTCGCCGAGGTCGGGTGAGATCGCCGCGACCCTCGGCCTGCCGAGGAACCGCTCCTCGTACGCCGTGATCGCCGCGAGGACCGACCCCGTCGAACCGCCCACCAGCAACCCGGTGTTGCGGGCGATGCGGCGGCACTCACGGACCGCGTCCCGCTCCGCCACGTGCACGATCTCGTGCGCGAGCGCCGGCCGGCACAGCTCGGGACGGCGGCTCGCACCGAGCCCCGGGATGCGCCGGGGACCGGAAGCCGCGCCGAAGGTCACCGAACCCACCGAGTCCACGGCGATGATCCGCGTGTGCGGCGAGTGCTCCCGCAGGTAGGTGGCACAGCCGACGAACGTACCGGTCGAGCCCGCGCCCACGAACAGGTAATCGATGTGCTGCAACCCGTCCAGCAGGCTCTTCGCGGTCCGCTCGAAGTGCGCGGCCGGATTGGCCGGGTTGGCGTACTGGTTGAGCCACACCATCTCCGGCCGGTGCCGCAGCTGCTCCTGGATGTAGTCGATGCGGGAGTTCAGGTAGCCGCCGTTGACGTCGGTCTTGCGCACGATCACGACCTCGGTGCCCAGCGCGCGCATGTGCGCGATGGACGACTCGGACGTGTTCGGGTCGACCACACAGGTGAAGTCGTAGCCCTTGGCCGCGCAGATGCAGCTCAGCGCGACGCCGAGGTTCCCGGACGAGGACTCGATCACCGGCACGCCGACGGACAGCGCCCCTCGGCGTTCTGCGTCCTCGACGAGCCCGACCGCCGTCTTCAGCTTGATCGAACCGGCCGGGTTGAGCCCCTCGACCTTCAGGAAGACGTCGGCGTGCCGGGACAGGTACGGCAGTGCGACGAACACGTCGTCCATGACGACGTCCATGGCGTTGGCGTAGATCACGCGAAGACCTCCCCCTTGCTGTGGACAGCGGAGACTTTGGTGGCGGGGTCCCACAGGTCCTCGGGGCCCGGCTCGTGCGCCGCGTACTTGCCGAGTGCGCTGATCAGCATCCGCATCTCGCACGCGAGCGACTCCGCGAACCGGACGAGGCCGTGCTCGGAATCCTCGTCGACCGCGACGAGCGCGGCGCGGCCGACGCCGACCGCACGTGCGCCCAGCGCCAGCACTTTCACCGCGCGTGCGCCGTCGTGGATCCGTCCGCTCGCGAGCAGGGTCCCCACCGGGCGGCCGATCCGCCGCAGGCACTCGGCAAGCGGCAGGCCGACCTGGTCGACGAAGACGTTCGGCGCCCAGCCGGTGCCGCCCTCGGCGCCGTCAACGGTCACCGCGTCGGCGCCGGCCTCCCAGGCGATGGCGGCGGCCTCGGCGACGTCACGGGCGGGCGGCAGCTTCACCCAGCACCTGGCGCGCGGGTAGTTGTTGCGCATGAGGTGGACCTGCTGGCGCAGGATCTCACCGATGAACGTGCCGGGACTGCTGGCACGCAGCACCTGCCCGTCGCCCATGCGCTGCAGCGCGTACTGCTCCTCCAGCCGGGCCGCGGTCCGCTCGTCCACCATCGTCAGGCCGCCGAGCCCCGGCTTGGCGCCCTGGCCGACCTTCAGCTCGAACGCCAGGCGCCCGGAGTCCATCAGCTCCCGCACGGCAGGGTCGGTGTAGACGTTGTTCCACACCTCGGCGTTGGCGTCCTCGGTGCTCTGCTGGACGACCACGCCGCCGATGCCGGTGTCGTTGGCGTCGGTGTAGGCGGCGATGCGGGCCAGCAGGGCCCGGTGCTCACCGTCGGCGCGGAAACCACTGACCGGGGCGACGTTCTCGCCGATGACCATCGGCAGGCCGAGTCTGCCCGCCTGCGCCGCGAGCGCCGTGCCCGCGGCGGCCACGCTCGTCGAGCCGAGCGCGGACAGGTACAGCGGCATGGGTGCGTCGAACCCGCCGATCGACGTCGCCAGTGAGGCGTCGTCGTACAGCGGTTCCCGGCCCAGTTCGATCAGCATCTCCAGCCGTCGCGGCATGAACACCGGCGGCACCAGCCGCAGCGCGTCGATCCCGTCCCGGGGCGCGGCGGGGTTCGCGCCGAACACGGCGGAGCCGTACTCCGACAGGTCCGGGAAGATCGCCGCCGCACCCTCGCGTGCCCGGCGCCGCACGTCGGCTTCGGGGAAACCGTGTGCTGTCAACGAGTTCGGAGTCATCGGTTCGCTCGCAAGCTCCCTCACGGCGACACCACCCCCGGCAGCTTCGGGTAGGCGTTGGCCTGCCAGACCGAGTCGAGGCCCGCGACCCAGCGGGTCAGCCGCTCCAGGCCGATGCCGAAGCCCGCGCTACCCGGGATGCCCTGGCGCACGACGTCGAGATACCACCGGTACTTCGCCGGGTTCTCGCCGGTCTCCCGCATGCGCGTGACGATCCGCGCGTAGTCGGACTCCCGCTCGCCGCCGCTGCAGATCTCGCCGCAGGACTCGGGTGCGATCAGGTCGAAGCTCATCAGTGTCGAGGGCCGCTCCGGGTCCTCCTTGTCGTAGAAACCGCGCGAGCCCTTGGGGTAGTCGACGATGAAGAACGGCCGCGAGGACTGCCCGGAGATGTGCTCCTCGGCCTCCCACTCGATCTCCGTGCCCGGGTGCGAGTGCCCGATCCTGCCGAGGACCTCGCCGTGGGTGAGCACGTCGAACGGATGCTCCACGAAGGACGCCAGCACGTCCGTGTCGCGGCCGATCGCGCGCAGCGCGTCGCCCTGGGTCTCGATGGCCGTGCGCACCATGTGGCGCACGAGCCGCTCGACGAGCGAGATGGCGTCCTCGCGGGAGGCGCCGGCCAGTTCGACGTCGATCTGGTGGAACTCCGCGAGGTGGCGGTGCGTGGCACTGGTTTCGAGGGGTTCGAGCCGCACGTTCGGCGCGATGAAGAAGACCTTGTCGAACGCGACGAGCGAGGCCTGCTTGTACAGGATGGCGCTCGCCATGAGCTTGTACTTGTGGCCGTAGTAGTCCACGTCGACCTGCTTCGCGCCACGTGCGCCAGGATCGGTGACCGGGCCGATGAGCGGCTGGAACAGTTCGACGGCGCCTTCGCCCGCCATCAGCTCGCGTGCGCCTGCCACGAGTGCCTGCTGGATCTTCAGCACCGCCTGCGTCCTCGGCGACGTCAGGTGCTCGCGCGGGCTGGGCACGACGTCCACTGTGGAGGGCCGGTTCAGCTGTGTGGTCATGAGAGCAGTTCCTTCTGTCGTCCGGAGAGTGGTGCGGTGTCGTAGTGGTTCCTGACGTAGGACAGGGCCCCCAGGAGTTCGGTGGCGGTCATCCCGTTCGTGTCCGCCCCGGTGGCCGGCTCGAGGACGGGCAGGGTGCCGGTCGCCGCCCACCGGAGGCGGCCGTCCCCGGCGATGTAGCTCCTGGTGCGGCCCCCGTTGTCGGGGTGCAGGCAGTACGGCACGTCGAGGAAGCCGAGGGCGAACGCGGCGGTGAGCGCACGGCCGATGTCGTCGTGCAGGTCGAGGACCCGGTCGATGATCTGCCGTGCTTCGGCCTCGATACCCGTGGACTCGGGGGCGCGGTCCGCTCGTTCGACGTGCGCCGCGGCGGCCGCGGCGATGCGCAAGGCCGTCACGTTGTCGTCGATCGACGGGATCTGGCTGGCCTCCGCGGGCGTCTTGACGATCAGGCGGGCCGCGCCGCCGCGCTTGGCGAGCCGGGCCGCGGCCGCGAGCAGCTCCAGCGAGCCACTGCGGGTGGCCGGGTAGAGGCCCATGTACGCGTAGACCACGACGTGCCAGGAGATGCCGGGAAGCAGGTCCGCCGCGATGTCGTGCAGCGCGCGCACGGCCTCCTCGTCCTGGCCCGGGTGCGTCTGCTGCGCGTAGCTCAACGAGACGCTCGTGATGCCGTGCTGTGCGAAGAACATGCCTTCCAGCACGGCGACCGCGATCAGCAGCGACGGCGGGCACAACTGGCCGAGCAGGCACCCGCCGAAGCTCTCCAGGTGCGGGGTCGCGCCGGACGAGGCCAGCTCGGCGAACCGCTTCGTGGCCTCGCGCCACGCCGCGACCGAGCGGTTCACGGGGGTGCGGCCGTAGGGCAGGCAGTACGAGATCGGGCCGCCCTCGGTGGCGTCGAGACCAGCGGCCACGAGCGCGTCGACGATCGGGCCGGGTGCCGCGGAACCGTGACGCACCTGCACGGGGAAATCGGGTGCCCGCACCCCGGCCAGCATCTCACGGGTGACCTCCGGCCCCAGGTTCACGATCGGGTAGCCGTTCAGCTCGTCGCCGGCGTGGATGGCGCGTGCGGCCGTGGCGAAGTCACCGACCCGGGTGTAGCTGTCGAGAGTCAGGGTGCCGACGGTTCGCGGGCCCGCGTTCCTGGTGGCGAGGAGTCCGGCGCGCATCCGGTCGACCGTGCCGAAACCCATGCGGGGCTGGACGACCAGTTCGCCCGTGCGCGCGGCCTCGGCCATGAAGGCGTGGAAGGTGCCGGTCATGCCCGCCTCGCGTACCGCTGTGCCGCCACGCGGGCGAGCAGCTTCTGGAAGTCCGGCACGGCGGTGTCACCGACGAGCACGGCGTCGTAGCCCGCCGCCAGCAGGCCGGGCGCTGCGTCGCGGGACCGGTCCTCGCTGACGCACAGCTTGCCGCCGATCGAGACCGGTACCTCGGCCAGTGCGTGTTCGGCACGCAGCGCCGCGATCACCTGGCGGGCGTCCTGGGCGCCGTGCCCGTTCACCGTGCTGAGCACGATGAGGTCGGGGATCGTGCGCAGCGCCTCGTCCACGAGCATCGCGGGCGGCACGCACGCGCCGAGGTTGTGCACGGTCCAGCCGTTCTCCTCCAGCAGCAACTGGACGAACAACAGGTTCCAGGTGTGGGAGTCCGACGGTGTGCCGGCGAGGACCGCACGGGGTTTCGGTCGGGTTTCCACGGTGCAGCGGGGCGACATTTTCTCGGCCTCCGGCCTTTCTGCAGAAGAATCGGTCACATCCACAATGCGTCGGCGACCCGGGTGTTCGGCAGGGATTTCTGACCACCGATTCCCGGTCATTTCCGCCATCACCGGACCGCGTCGGCCACTGTGGACACACCGGTGGTGCCGATCATGTCGTAGTGGCCACCCGCCATCTCCACGATCCGCAGTCCTTCGGGGTAAAGAGCCCGCCAGTGGCCGATGTACTCGCCGCGGTCGCCGGAGGGCAGCAGTTCCTGCCCCTCGCGGTGGATCTCGTCGCTCACGACGAGTGTGGCCGCCGCTTTCGACTCGGGTGCGCGATAACCGCCAAGCGCACGCGATTCCGCTCGGAGGACGTTGAACGGCAACCATTCGTCGAGGTTGACCGATTCGACCGGGATGTTCATCGGACCGGCCAGGGTTTTCAGCTCCCGCTCCGTTCTCGCCCGCGCGGTACCGGTCTCGGTCTGCCCGCGCCGCCACAGTGACTCGGCGGCCGAGAAGATCTCCGCCAGGTCCGCGAAGCGGGCTTCGCGGCCGGGTCCGGTGACGGCGGGTTCGAGCAGGTACGCGGCCGCTACCTGGTCGGGATGCATGGCGGCCATCTCGTGGAGGATCACCGCCCCTGCCGACCAGCCGAGCAGCCGGTAGGGCCCCTCGGGTGCGACGTTCGCGATCTCCTTCCAGTACCGCTCGGCCATGGCACGTACGTCGTCGATGGGCTGCTCACCTTCAGCGAGCCCGGCGGCCTGCACACCGAGGAGCCGGTAGCGATCCCGCAGCGCGTCGGCGAGCTTGTGGTACGAGTGGATCTGCCCACCGCCCGGGTGGATGCAGAACAACGCGGGCAGTTCGGCGTCGGCGGGCCGCGACGGCCGCACCTCCGTGACCAGCCCGGCCGGCTCGTCGCGGACCCTGTCCAGGGCGGCGGCGAGCTCGTGGACGGTCGGGTTGGCCATGACCTGCCGCAGCGTGGTGCGCAGGCCGGCGCGGCCGAGTCGGGTGACGAGTTTGATCGCGAGCAGCGAGTGGCCGCCCAGGTCGAAGAAGTTGTCGCGGGTGCCGACGGCCGGCAGGCCGAGGACGTCCTGCCAGGCGGCGGCGACGGCCTGTTCGGTGGGGGTGCCCGGCGGGGTGTGCGTCACCTCGGCGGACGGGACGGGCAGCGCGGCGCGGTCGACCTTCCCGTTGGGGGTCAACGGAAGCGCGTCGAGCGTCACGAACGCGCTGGGCAGCATGTACGTGGGCAGGGTCCGCGCGACATGTGCCTTGAGGTCGTCCGTGCCGGGCAGGTCCACACCGACGAGGTAGGCGACGAGTCGCTTCACCCCTGGCGTGTCCTCACGGACCACCACCGCGGCCGCCGACACAGCCGGGTGGTCGATGAACGTCGCCTCGATCTCCCCCAGCTCGATCCGGTAACCCCGGAGCTTGACCTGGTTATCGATGCGGCCGATGAACTCCATCTCACCGCTGGGCAGCCACTTGCACAGGTCACCCGTCCGGTACAGCCGCTGCGGGCCCTCCCCCAGGTCAAGCTCCACGAACCGCTCTGCCGTGAGCTCTTCCCGGTTCAGGTACCCACGGGCCACGCAGATCCCACCCAGCAGCGCCTCGCCCGCCACACCGACCGGCACCGGCCGGTTGTGGCTGTCGACGATGTACGCGGTCGTGTTGGTGATGGGCCCGCCGACGGAGACACCGCCGGTGGCGCCGTCCGCGACGCGCCGGGTCTCCGACATGACGTTCGCGACCGAGCACTCCGTCGCGCCGTACTCGTTGAAGATCGCGGTGTCCGGCCCGCACACCGCGAGGATGCGGCGTGCGAGATCGGCGGTCAGCTCCTCACCGCCGAGCACCATGGTCCGCACGTCGAGGGTGATGTCGGCGGCCTCGGCGGCGGTGACGAGCAGTTCGGCGTGCGACGGCGTGAGCTTGAGGAAGCTCACCGACGCTCCGGACAGCAGCTGCTCGGTGGCGGCGCTGAACGCCGACTCCCCCGGCGGTGGCACCGGGATGTCGATGGGAAGCCCTTGCAGCAGCGGCAGGAACAACGCCGTGACGGTCAGGTCGAACGCCACGGGCGAGTACAGCAGCGTGCCGATGTCACCGGCGGGCGGGTAGTTCTCCGCGCACCAGTGCAGGTAGTTGACCACACCCTCGTGCTCGATCATCACACCCTTGGGCCTACCCGTCGAACCCGACGTGTAGATGACGTACGCCAGGTCGTGCGGACCGGCGAGGGGTTGTGGCTCGGTGGCGGGGTGCGCGGCGATGGCGGGCCACTCCTCGTCCACGAGCACCTTCGTGGTGCGGGCGGGCAGCCGGCCGGCGAGGCTCGCCTGCGTGACCACCAGTGGCGCGGCCGTGTCCTCGACCAGGTACGCGAGGCGATCGGCCGGGTACTCCGGATCCATCGGGACCCACGCACCGCCCGCCTTCATGATCGCCAGCAACGTGACGACCAGGTCCGGCGAGCGATCCAGGAACACCGCCACCAAGACGTCGGGCCCGACGCCGCGTGCACGCAGGTGGTGCGCCATCCGGCACGCCCGCGCGTCCAGCTCCGCACTGGACAGCACGACATCGCCACACGTCACCGCGGGCCGGTCCGGGTGTGCCACCGCCTGTTCGGCCAGCAGTCCGTGGATCGTCCGTCCACTCGGGAACTCACCGGCGGTGTCGTTCCACTCCACCACCATCCGCCGAAGCTCGTCCGCGCCCAGCATCGGCACGTCGGCGAGGCGCGCGTCCGGTGCGGCCACGAACCCGTTCAGCAGCGCGGCGAAGTGCCCGGCGAGCCGTTCGATCGTCTCCGCGTCGAACAGCGCGCGGTCGTAGGCGAACTTGACGTCCACCACCTCACCGGCCGACACCACGACCGTCAGCGGGTACCCGGTGCGCTCGACGCACCCGACGGTCCGCAGGACCGGGCCGTCCCCACCGCCCAGGTCCGGGTAGTTCTCGAACACCAGGATCGACTGGAACAGCGGCTTGCTGTGTGGGATCTCGGCGCACTCCCGCACATCGACGAGGCTCGTGTGCTCCCACTGCCGCAGCTCGATCTGCGCCACCTGCAGGTCCCGCAGCCAGTCCGCGACCGCGGCCTGACCGTCCACACGCGACCGCACGGGCAACGTGTTGATGAACAGCCCCACCATCTCCTCGACGCCGGGCAGCTCGATCGACCGCCCGGACGTCGTGGCGCCGTAGAGCACGTCGTCGCCGCCGGTGTAGCGGGACAGCAGCGCCGACCACACACCCTGCACCACCGTGTTGACCGTGATCCGCTGTTCGCGGGCGAACCGGCGCACCGCGGCGGACCGCTCGGGGTCGAGGACGAGCACGTGCTCGTCGACACCGCGCCGGGCGCTGTGCTGGACGGGCAGTTCGGTCGGCTCGCCCATGCCACGCAGGTACCCGCGCCAGAACTCCCGGGCCGGCTCGGCGGGCTGCTCGTGCAGCCACGTCGCGTACCGGACGTACGGGACGGCGGGTGCCAGGCCGGGTTCCCTGCCGCGCACGGCGGCGTCGTAGATCTCGAACAGCTCCTTCTTGAGGACCTGGATGCTCCAGCCGTCGAGCAGGAGGTGGTGGAACGACCACACGACCGTGCGTGTCTCGTCGGCGGTCCGGACGACCTTCACGCGCAGCAACGGCGGCCGCGCCAGGTCGAAACCCGCACGCCAGTCGTCGGCGAGCAGCTGCCGCAACATCTCCTCCTGCGTCGCGGCGTCGTGCTCGCGCCAGTCCAGCGCCTCCCGAGGTAGCTCCGCGCCGCGCTGCGCCACCTGGACGGGAGTCGACACGTCCTCCCACAGGAACGCACTGCGCAGGATGGAGTGCCGGTCGACGAGGTGCTGCCACGCGTCGAGGAAGCACTCGTCGTCCAGCGGCCCGGTGATCTCCTCGACCATCTGCACCTGGTAGGGGCTGATGCCGTCGTCGTCGCGCAGCGAGTCGAAGAGCATGCCGAACTGCATCGGCGACAGGCCGTAGACGTCTTCCACGTTCGGGGCGCTCATGCGCTGAACCTCCTCATGATCGCGGCCAGCTCATCCGCCTCGAGCTCGGCGAGGGGCACCTGTGCCGTGCCGGCGCCGCCCTCGTTCCGCTCGGCGGCGAGGTCGAGCAGCGCGCGCAGGGTCTTCGTGATGTTCTCGGCGAACCGTTCGACGGTCGCCCGGTCGTGGATCTCCGTGGAGTACGAGACGTCGACGGAGAGGCGGCCGCGTTCGACCGCCGACAGGATGTCCAGCAGGTGGCGGCGGATGCCGGTGTCGCTGTAGGACCGGCCCCGGGGTTCACCGGCGGCGGCGTACCCGCCGATGCCGGGTACGTCCGCGGCGAACTGGCCGAGGTAGTTGAAGTTGATCTCCGGTGTGGCGTCGGCGAGCGACTGCCTGGTGGGCGTGTCTCCGAGGTAGCGCAGGATGCCGTAGCCGATCCCGCGGTGCGGGATCCCGCGCAGCTGCTCGCTGACGTCCTTGAGCCGGATCGCCGGGTCCGACTGCGCCATGCCGGTCAGCGCGACCGGGAAGACGCTCGTGAACCAGCCGACCGTGCGGGAGGTGTCGACGTCGGGGAAGAGGTCCTCGCGGCCGTGGCCCTCCAGGCCGACGGTGACCGCGTCGTCCCCGGTCCACGCGTGCACCGCGGTGCCGACGGCCATCAGCAGCGCGTCGTTGATCTGCGTGTGGAACGCGCGGGGCACGTCCTGCAGCAGCGCGGTCGTCTCGTCCTCGGTGAGTTCGACCCGGACCGTGGCGGCGGAGCGCTCGGTGTTCCCGCCCTCGTGGTCGCGCGGCAGCGGGCGGCCCGCGGCCTGCGCGGTCCAGTACTCCAGCTCGGCGAGCCCGCCGGGCGAGCGGGCGTAACGCACGAGCTTCTCCGCCCACGTGCGCACCGACGTCGTCTTGGCGGGCAGCAACGCGGTGCGGCCCTGCGCCGCCTGCCGGTACGCCGTGCCGAGGTCCTCCAGGAGGATCCGCCACGAGACGCCGTCGACCGCCAGGTGGTGCACCGCGATCAGCAGCCGCTGCCCGTGCTGTGCGCCCAGGTCGAACAGGGCGGCACGGATGACCGGCCCGTCCGCGAGGTCCATGCCGCGCTGGACCTCGTCGGCGATCCGCTTCATCGCGGGCCACACCTCGTTCCCGCCGAGACCGGACAGGTCGTGGCAGGTGAGCACGCCGGGCCCGGCGTCGTCGGCGAAGTTCTGTCGCCACTGGCCGTCGTCGCCCCGGCGCACCCGCAGGCGCAGCGCGTCGTGGTGGTCGGTGAGCGCCGACAGCGCACGTGCCAGCACCTCGTCGTCGAGACCGTCCGTCTCGAGCAGCTCGACCTGGTTGAAGTGCGCCGGCTCCGCCATGTCCAGCTCGAAGAACCAGTGCTGGACCGGGGTGAGCGGCACGTCACCGACGATCTTGCCCTGGTCGGCGAGCACCGAGCCGGTGGCGCGGGCGTTGGCCGCGATCGCGGCGACGGTCTGGTGCTGGAAGAACAGCCGCGGGGTCAGCTGGATGCCGAACTTCTTCGCCCGCGCGATGACCTGCAGGCTGATGATCGAGTCACCGCCGAGCGCGAAGAAGTTGTCGGTCACGCGGACCTCGGGGACACCGAGCAGCTCCCGCCAGATGTCGGCGATGACCCTCTCGGTCGCGCTGTACGGCACGTCCGCGGGCGCCACGCCCGGCTTGGGCAGCGCGGCACGGTCGACGGTGCCCGCGCTCGTGCGGGGCAGTTCCGGCAGCGTGACGAACGCGGTGGGCACCGAACCCGCCGGCAGCCGGTCGCCGAGGAACTGCCGCAGGTCGCCTGGTTCCGGTGTGCCGGTCACGTACCCGACCAGCTCACCGTCGTGCACCGCGGTCGCGGCCGAGGTCACCGCCGGGTGCGCGGACAGCGCGTCGTCCACGTCGCTCAGCACGACCTGCTCGCCGTGGACCGTCACCCGGTCCTCGATCCGGCAGACGAACCGCAGCTCGCCGGCGGGCGACCACGTCACGAGGTCACCGGTGCGCTGGCCGTCCCGGACCAGCTCGCCGGGCACACCGACAGGCACGGGGTGCCCGGCGGCGTCGAGCACCCGTGCCTGCGCCGCGGCCTCCCACGCTTCGAGGACGGCGCGCTCGGCGGCGGTAAGCATGGGGACCGTCGACAGCCGGGCGGCCGGGTCGGCGGCGAGGCGGCCGAGCAGCGTCGCGAAGTGCGTGCCCATCCGCTCGACGGTGGCGCGGTCGAACAGGTCGGACGGGTAGTCGAACTGGGCCGTGAGCCCGCCGTCGGCCGTCTCGTGGAGCGTCAGGTTCAGGTCGAACTTGCCGAGGCCGCCGTCGACCGGCGCGGGCCGGACCGTGACCCCGGGCAGCTCCCACGCCTGGGCCTCGCCGCCGGTGCGCAGCACGAGCATGGCCTGGAACAACGGGTTGCGGGCGACCTCGCGCTGCGGCGCCAGCTCCTCGACGATCCGCTCGAACGGCAGTTCCTGGTGGTCGTAGGCGGCCAGTGCGGTGTCGCGCACCCGGCCGAGCAGTTCGGCGAAGGTCGGGTCACCGGACAGGTCCGTGCGCAGCACCAGGCTGTTCACGAAGAACCCGATGAGGTTCTCGACCTCGGCCCTTCCTCGGCCCGCGATGGGAGTGCCGACGGCGATGTCGTCCTGGCCGCTGTAGCGCGACAGCATCACCTGGAACCCGGCCAGCAGAGCCATGAACAGGCTCGCGTTCGCGCCGCCCGCGATGTCCCGCAGCGTTGTGACGGTCTCGGCCGGAACGGTGAAGCCGACGACGTCACCACGCATCGACCGGTTCGCCAGGCGTGGCCGGTCGGTGGGCAGCCGCAGGGGCTCCAGCCCGGACAGCCGCTCGCGCCAGAAGTCGAGCTGGGCACGCAGCGAGTCGGTGGCGAGGCGGCCGTGCTGCCAGGCGGCGTAGTCGGCGTACTGGACGGGCAGCTCGGGCAGGTTCCCGAGCGTCACACCGGTGGCGGCGGCGTAGTGGTGGCGCAGCTCGCGCGCCAGGATCGCCTCGGACCAGCCGTCGAACAGGATGTGGTGCAGGCAGAGCACCAGCGTCGCCGCACCAGGGCCGGTCCGCACGAGGACCGTGCGCAGGAGCGGCCCCGCGGTGAGGTCGAACGACGCGGTGGCGGCCGCGCTGATCTGCGCGGCTGCCTGCTCGTCGCCGGTCACGTCGACGACCGTCACGTCCACATCGGACGGTGGGTCGACCACCTGGTGCGGCCTGCCCGTCTCGTCGGCGGCGAACCGGGTGCGCAGCACCTCGTGCCGGGCGACCAGCCGGGTCAGTGCCTCTTCGAGGGCCGCCACGTCCAGGTCACCGGTGATCCGCAGCGCGATCGGGACCACGTAGTCGCTGCGTCCCGGCTCCAGCTGGTCGAGGAACCACAGCGCACGCTGCGGCGACGACAGTGGGAGCGGCATCGCCTGGTGGCGCGGTGCGACCGGGATCGTGTCCTCGTCCGCGGCGTGCAGGCGCGGCAGCAGGTCACTCAGCTCCGCGATCGTCGGGGCCTGGAACACCGCCCGCAGCGGGACGTCGACGCCCAGCTCCCGCCCGAGCCGGGTGGTGAGCTTGATGGCGAGCAGGGAATGTCCACCGTGGTCGAAGAAGTTGTCGTGGACGCCGGGGCGGGTCACGCCGAGGACGTCCTGCCAGATGCCTGCGACGAGGTGCTCGGTCGGCGTGCGGGGCGGGGTGTGGTCCGCGGCTTCGGCGGCCGGGGCGGGCAGCGCCGTCTTGTCGGTCTTCCCGTTGGGGGTCAACGGAAGCGTGTCGAGCGTCACGAACGCGCTGGGCAGCATGTACGCGGGCAGGGTGCGTCCCGCGTACGCCTTCAGCTCGTCGGCGTCCGGTACGTCCGTGCCGACGAGGTAGGCGACTAGCCGCTTCACACCTGGCGTGTCCTCACGGACCACGACCGCCGCGGCCGAGACCGCGGGGTGGTCGATGAACGTCGCCTCGATCTCGCCGAGTTCGATGCGGTAACCCCGGAGTTTCACCTGGTTGTCGATGCGGCCGATGAACTCCATCTCACCGCTGGGCAGCCACTTGCACAGGTCACCCGTCCGATACAGGCGCTGTGGCCCGTCACCCAGGTCAAGCTCCACGAACCGCTCTGCCGTCAGCTCTTCCCGGTTCAGGTACCCACGGGCCACGCAGATACCGCCCAGCAGCGCCTCCCCCGCCACACCGATCGGAACGGGGTTGTCGTGCGCGTCCACGATGTAGGCGGTCGTGTTGGTGATGGGCCCGCCGACGGAGACACCGCCGGTGGCGCTGTCCGCGACGCGCCGGGTCTCCGACATGACGTTCGCGACCGAGCACTCCGTCGCGCCGTACTCGTTGAAGATCGCGCAGCCCGGCCGGCACACCGCGAGGATGCGGCGTGCGAGGTCAGCGGTCAGCTCCTCACCACCGAGCACCATCGTGCCCACGTCGAGCGTCACACCGGCCGCCTCCGCCGACGTCACCAGCAGCTCGGCGTGCGACGGCGTCATCTTCAGGAAGCTCACCGACGCACCGGACAGCAGCAGCTCGACCGCCGCGCTGAACGCGGACTCGCCAGCCTGCGGCACCGGGATGTCGATGGGAAGTCCCTGCAGCAGCGGCAGGAACAACGCCGTGACGGTCAGGTCGAACGCGACGGGCGAGTACAGCAGCGTGCCGACGTCACCGGCGGGCGGGTAGTTCCGGTCGCACCAGTGCAGGTAGTTGACCACACCCTCGTGCTCGATCATCACGCCCTTGGGCTTGCCGGTGGACCCGGACGTGTAAATCACGTACGCGAGGTCGTGCGGACCGGCGAGCGGCTCCGGCTCGCCGGACGAGTACGTCGCGATCGCGGGCCACTCCTCGTCCACGACCAGGCGGTTGATGTGCCCGGGCAGCCGGTCGGTCAGGTTCTCCTGGGTGACCACGAGCGGTGCGGCCGTGTCGGCCATCAGGTACGCCAGCCGGTCGGCCGGGTACTCCGGGTCCATCGGCACCCACGCACCACCGGCCTTCATGATCGCCAGCAACGTCACGACGAGGTCCGGGGTGCGGTCGAGGAACACCCCCACCATCACATCCGGCCCGACGCCCCGCTCACGCAGATAGTGGGCTAGCCGGCACGCCCGCGCGTCCAGCTCGCCGTTGGACAGCACCACGTCGCCGTACCGGACCGCGGGCGCGTCCGGGTGTGCGGTGGCCTGCTCGGCGAGGAGGTCGTGGATCGTCCGTCCACTCGGGAACTCACCGGCGGTGTCGTTCCACTCCACCACCATCCGGTGGCGGTCGTCGGCGGCGAGCAGCGAGACGTTCGACAGCGGTGCGGTGGGCTGCTCGGCGAGCCGCGCCAGGAGCGTCTGGAAGTGGCCGACGAGCCGCTCGACGGTGACGCGCTCGAACATGTCCACCGGGTAGTCGACGTACCCGGTAAGCGCGCCGTCGCTCGTCTCGCGGAGTGTCAGGTTCAGGTCGAACTTGCCGAGCCCGCCGGAGACCGGGGTCCGCTCGACCGTGACGCCGGGCAGCTGCCACGGTTGGGTCTCGTCGACGGTCTGCAGGACGAACGTGGTCTGGAAGAACGGGTTGCGGCTCGCGTCCCGCCGCGGGGCCAGTTCCTCGACGATCCGCTCGAACGGCAGATCCTGGTTGTCGTACGCGGCCAGCGCCGTCTCCTTGACCCGCGTGAGCACCTCGGTGTACGTCGGGTCACCGGACAGGTCGGTGCGCAGCACCAGGCTGTTCACGAACAGGCCGATGAGGTTCTCGGTCTCCGTGCGGTTGCGCCCCGCAGACGGGGTGCCGACCGCGAGGTCGGTCTGGCCGGTGTAGCGGGACAGCAGGATCTGGTACGCGCCGAGCACGGCCATGAACAGGTTCGCGTCGACCGTCGCGGCGGCGGCCCGCAGTGCGGTGACGGTCGTGGCCGAGACGGTGAACCGGACGGCGTCGCCGCCGGCGGACCCGTCCGCCTGGCGCTGCCGGTCGATCGGTAGCTGCAACGGCTGCAGGCCCGCAAGGCGGGTGCGCCAGTACTCCAGCTGCCGCCGCATGCGGTCGGTGCCCAGCTGCTCGTCGTACCAGGCGGCGTAGTCGCCGTACTGGACCGGCAGCTCCGGCAGTTCTTCCCCGGCGTACAGGTCCCGCAGTTCACGGGCGAGGACCGCTTCGGACCAGCCGTCGAACACGATGTGGTGCAGGCACAGCACGAGCGTCGCCACGTCCGGGTCGGTGCGTACCAGCACGGCACGCAGCAGCGGTCCTGCCGCGAGGTCGAACGGCTCGGCCGCGACGGCGTCGATCCGTGCCCGGACCGCGGCCTCGTCCTGCCCGGTGAGGTCGTCCACCGCGACCGTCACCGGTACCGGCGGCTCGACGACCTGGCGCGGCTGTCCGGACTCGTCCGCCACGAACCGGGTGCGCAGCACCTCGTGCCGGGAGACCAGCCGGGTGAGCGCGTCCGCGAGGGCGGGAACGTCCAGGTCCCCGGTCACCCGCAGGGCGATCGGCACGACGTAGTCGCTGCGCCCTGGCGCGAGACGGTCGAGGAACCACAGCCCGCGCTGGGCCGAGGACAGCGGCACCGGCCGGGACGGGTCCCGCCGGGGCAACTGGTGGTTCCGCCGGTCGCGGATGCGGGACAGCAGGAGGGCTTGGGATCCTGCGGTGGTGCTGTCGTTCATGACTGGTCCTCGATCAGTGCGAGCAGCTGGGTCTTGATGCCGGCGATCGTCGGCGTGAGGAAGAGGGCCCGGAGGCTGATGCGGACGCCGGTGAGCCGTTCCACCTGGTTCACCAGCTGGACGGCGCGCAGCGAGTGGCCGCCGGACGCGAAGAAGTCGTCGTGGACGCCGGGGTCGCGGACGCCGAGCACGTCGGTCCACAGCCCGGCGATGGCCTCCTCGACCTCGTCGCGCGGGGCCACGTGCGCGGCGCCGGTCACGAGGTGCGCGGGATCGGGCTCGGGCAGGCGCTTGCGGTCGACCTTTCCGTTGGCCGTCAACGGGAGTTCGGGCAGAGCCATGAACACCGCGGGCACCATCACCGTTGGCAGCGTGGCCGCGCACCGCTCGCGCACGGCGGCGGTGTCCAGTTCTCCGTCACCGTCGCGCACGCAGTAGGCGACGAGGTTCCTGTCGCCGGCGTGGTCCTCCCGCACCACGACCGCGCACGCCCCGACGTCCGGATCGGACAGCAGCGCCGCCTCGATCTCCCCCAGCTCGATGCGCACGCCGCGCAGCTTCACCTGGGTGTCGGCGCGGCCAAGGAAGTCCAGGCACCCGTCCGGGGTGAACCGGCCGAGATCGCCCGTCCGGTACATGCGGCCGCCCTCCCGGAACGGGTCCGGGAGGAACCGCTCCCGCGTCAGGTCCGGCCGGTTCCAGTAGCCGCGGCCGACGCACCGGCCACCGAGGTACACCTCCCCCACCACGCCGACCGGCACGGGCTGCCGCGCCGCGTCCAGCACGTACACGGTCTGGTTGAGCATCGGGCGGCCGGCGAGGACCGGGGTGTCCGGCTCGGCACGCCACCAGGTGGTGTCGACCGAGACCTCGGTGGCGCCGTACAGGTTGATCAGGTTGCCGGTGAACCGCTCTCCGAACCGCCGCACGAGCGTCCGCGACAGGGCCTCGCCGCTGCAGAACGCGTACCGCAGCGCGGTGCAGTCCGCGGGGTTCACCTCGTTGACGAACATGTCCATGAGGCTGGGCACGAAGTGCAGGCCGACGACCCGGTGCTCCCGCATGAGCGAGGACACGTGCGCCATGTCGAGACGGGTCGCGCCCGGGACCAGGACGACCGTGCCGCCCTGCCACAGCGGCCAGAAGATCTCGTACGCCGACACGTCGAAGGTCAGCGGGGTCGCCTGCAGGAAGGCGTCGCCGGGCCACAGCGGGAATTCGTGCTGCATGCCCGCGACGTAGTTGACGATGCCCTCGTGCTCGACCATCACGCCCTTGGGGCGGCCGGTCGAGCCGGAGGTGTAGATGACGTACGCGAGGTCCCGAGGGGTTGCGACGGGTGCGGGACCGGTCGCCGGGTACGTCGCCACCGTCGGCCAGTCGGTGTCGATCAGCAGGCGGTCGGTGGTCGCCGGCAGTCGGTCGCTCAGATCCTCCCGGGTGATCACGAGCCGGGCGGCGGTGTCGTCGAGCATGAACCCGACGCGGTCGGCCGGGTGCTCCGGGTCGAGGGGCACGTACGCGCCGCCCGCCTTGAGGATCGCCAGCAGGGCCACGACCAGCTCGGGCCGCCGTTCCAGAAACACACCGACGAGCGCGCCCGGCCGCACCCCCAGCGCACGGAGGTGGTGTGCCAGGCGGCAGGCGCGGGCGTCCAGTTCCCCGTGGGTGAGGACCGCACCGCCGCCGACCACCGCGGGCTCGTCCCGGCGTAGCAGGGCCTGCTCGGCGACCAGCTCGTGGAGCAGCTTCCCGGCCGGGAAGCCACCGGCCGTGTCGTTCCACTCGACCAGGACCTTCTCGCGTTCGACGGCGGAGATCATGCTCACGTTCGAGATCGGCACGTCCGCGTGCTCGGCGAACTCGTTCAGCAGGACCAGGAAGTGCTCGCACATCCGCTCCACAGTGGACCGGTCGAACAGCTCGGTGCCGAAGTACAGCCTCCCGACGGCGCTGCCGTCGTCCTGCTGCGTGAGGTGGACGGTCAGGTCGGTCTCGGAGTCGGGGGCGGACAGCGGGTACGGCTCGACGTCGACCCCGCTGAGCTGCCACGCGGACCCCGGCGGGTTCTTCTGCAGCACCAGCATGGCATCGAACAACGGGTTGCGGGACAGGTCCCGCTCCGGGGCCAGCTCCTCGACGAGTCGTTCGAACGGCAGGTCCAGGTGCCCGAAGGCGCCGACGGCAGTGTCGCGCACCCGGCCGAGCAGCTCGGCGAACGTCGGGTCGCCCGACAGGTCCGTGCGCAGGACCAGGCTGTTGACGAACAACCCGATCAGGTTCTCGGTGCCGGGCAGAGCGCGGCCGGCGACGGCGGTGCCGACGGCGACGTCGTCCTGACCGCTGTAGCGGGACAGCATCACCTGGAAACCGCCCAGCAGAGCCATGAACAGGCTCGCACCCGCCCGGCCCGCGGTGCGGGCGAGCGCGCGGAGCGTGTCGGCGGGGACGGTGAACCGGACCGCGTCACCGGCGGTGCTGCGCACCGCCTTCCTCGGCCGGTCGGTCGGCAACCGCAGAGGCTGCAGACCGGAGAGCTTGTCGCGCCAGTAGTCGAGCAGCATCCGCTGCCGGTCGTCGGTGAGGCGCCGGTGCTGCCACACCGCGTAGTCGGCGTACCGGACCGGCACGTCGGGGAGCGTGGCGGCGGGGTCGCCGGTGGCGACCGCGTACAGCACGCCCAGCTCGCGGGCGAGGACCGGTTCGGACAGGCCGTCGAAGACGATGTGGTGCACGGAGACCACGAGCACCGCGTCCTCCGGGCCGGACCGCACGAGCACCGCGCGCAGCAGTGGCCCGGTGGCCAGGTCGAAAGGTGCCACGGCCGCGGCGTTCACCTCCGTGTCGACCTCGTCGGCGGTCACCTCGACCACCCGCACCGGCACCGGGGCAGGTGGGTCGACGACCGCGTACGGGCGGCCGTCCTCGCCCGCGGCGAACCGGGTGCGCAGCGCGTCGTGCCGCGCCACCACACCCGACAGCGCCACCTCGAGGGCCGTCACGTCCACCGGTCCCGAAAGGCGCAGGGCGCGACGGATCAGGTACTCGTCGCCGTCGGGTTCCAACTGGTCGAGAAACCACAGGCGTTGCTGTGCGAACGACAACGGGGTGCGGCCTGCCCGCGGTTCCGCGTGTTCCACGGGCGGGCCAATCGTCATCGACATGCTGATCTCCACCGGGTTCGGCGCCTGGTTCTTTCTGGCGATTCCCAACCTGTCAGAGAACGGGACCGTTGCCAGCTGGGCACTTCCGGCCACGACGAGGTGGTCACCTTCGACCACCCCGGATCAATTGCGCGTGGCGTGATTACCGCCATACGTTTTTCCGGGTAGTCCACGAAGGTTCGGAAGGACGGCAGAAATCATGACCAGCGCCACCACCGATGTGCTCGACCTGATCGTGTCCACGTACCGCGAGACGCTCCGCCGCGACGAGCTCGGGCCCTACAGCGACTTCTACGAGGCTGGCGGAGACTCCATGGTGGCCTTCCAGATCGTCACGCGGCTCACCGCCGCACTCGACGTCGAGGTCCCCATCGCGCTCGTCTTCGCCTGCCCAACCCCGGCCGACCTGGCCACCGCCGTCGGCGATCTGGACTGACCGCACGGCCTCGACTGAACGGAGAGCGGAGATGAACGACGCGTCGGCGCCGCGGGTCGGCAAGTGGCGGTTCTGGGACCAGTTCGGCCTGCGCGGCCCGGGTTTCCCGGCCGACGGGGTGCTGCGACTCGCGCCCGCCGAGCTGGCGGCGGCCGCGGCGGAGTTCGCCGAGGCCAAGCAGCTGACCGGGCCGAAGTGGCAGGAATTCGAGAACCTCTTCGACGTCTCGGCACTGGAGATGTCCAGGGCACTGCTCGACATCGCGGCCCAGCCGTCATTCCAGGCGGCGGTGGCGTGGCAGAACCGGGCCGTGCTGAAATCGGGGATCGAGCCGTTCCTGAAATGGGAACCGGAACTCGGGAAACGGCCGAGCATGGCCCGCCAGCGCGAGGAGTTCGTCGCGCACTACTGGCAGCGCTTCTGCGTCAAGAACGACACCATCGGCTTCTTCGGCCCGGTCGGCTGGGGTTCGTGGGACGAGTCCGTTCGCGGTGTCGAGTTCGACCACGAGCACGACGGCCTGATCGCCGAGCAGAACGTGTACTTCGCGAGCTGGGCCATCGACGCGCTCGCCAGGACAGTCAGCGACGACCCGGCGGTACGCGAATGGGTCGCCCCCACGCGGATGCCGTTCGTGCGGATCCTCGGCGACGAGATCGCCGTGCCCGGCCTGCGCCCGGTGACGATCGACCCCGTGCAGCGCCGTGTGCTCGAGCTGTGCGACGGCGTACGCCCGGCCCGGGACATCCAGCGGGAGCTCGGTGAGGGCGTGGACGTGCCCGCCGTGCTGCACGGCCTCGTGCGGCGCCGCTGGATCGTGTGGCAGCTCGAGGTGCCCGCCGACACCTACCCGGAGCGGCGGCTGCGCGAGATCCTGAACCGCATCGGCGACCCCGCACTGCGTGATCCGGCGTTGGCGAAGCTGGACGTCCTGGAGGCCGGCCGCGACCGCGTTCGTGAGTCGCTGCACGACCCCGAGGCGCTCACGGCCGCGATGGAGGCGCTCGAAACCGACTTCACGGACATGACCCAGACGGCCGCGCAGCGGCAGAAGGGCCAGGGCACGAGCACGTCTCGCGCGGTGATCTACTCCGACAGCCGCCGCGCCACCCGCGTCCGGCTCGGCACCGACCTGCTCGACGCGCTGGGCCCGATGGACCTGTTGCTGTCGAGCGCGAACTGGCTGACGTCCACGCTGACCGAGCGCGTGCGCGAGCACATGCGCCGCATCTTCGACAAGCAGGCGGCCAAGGCCGGACAGCCCGCCGTGGACCTGTCGACGCTGTGGTTCGCGTGCATCGGTATGACGCACGGCGAGGCCGTCGCCGACGCGACCGACATCCACCGGCTGTTCTGCAAGCACTGGGAGAGCATCCTGGCTCCGCCGCCCGGCGCCCGCCGGGTTCGGCTGACCAGCGCGGAGATCGCCGACCGGGTCCGGGAGGCCTTCGGTGAGACCGGACACCAGTGGTCCACGGCCCGTTACGCGTGCCCGGACATGCTGGTGGTCGCCGACGACGCGGACGCGGTGAACCGCGGCGACTACGAGCTGGCGATCGGCGAGATGCACATCGCCATGAACACGCTCGGCGCTTCGCTGTTCGTGCACCAGCACCCCGATCGCGCGGAGCTGCTCTCACTCATCGACGCCGACCACCCCACACCGCGGCTGATGCCGTTGCAGCCCAAGGCGAGCCGTGCCCGCCTCTCGCTGCGCACCCGGTACGCGCTGGTCCGCGACCAGGACTACACCGTCGCGCTCGCGGACGCAAGCGCCGACCCGCAGCGCCCGCGCACGGTCGCGAGCGCGGACGCCCGGGTCGAGGACCGGGACGGCGAGCTGGTGGCCGTGCTCCCCGACGGCGCGGTGTTCGACGTGGTGGACGTCTTCTCCCAGGCGATGACGGTGCTCGCGCTGGACCTGTTCCGCATCGTCCCCGCCGACGCCGACCACTTCCCCCGCATCACGATCGACCGCATGGTCGTGACGAGGGAGACGTGGCGGTTCGAACCGTCCACGATGGACTTCGCGAACGAGAAGAGCGAGGCACGCCGGTACGTCCGCGCCCAGCAGTGGCGTGCGGCGCGGGACCTGCCCCGGTTCGTCTTCGTGGTCTCGCCGACCGAACCGCGCCCGTTCTACGTGGACTTCCACAGCCCGGTGTACGTCAACATATTCGCGAAGGCCGTGCGCAGGCTCATGCGGGACGACCCGCACGGACGCATGACCATCAGCGAGATGCTGCCCAGCCCCGAGCAGACGTGGCTCACCGACGGCGCCGGCAACCGCTACACCTCGGAGCTGCGCTTCGTGGCCGTGGACGACACCCAGGAGAACACCGTGTCACGAAGTGGAGATGACGATGACTGAAGTACTCCTCGAAGGCGGTCCGGTCGACCTCCCCAGGCGCTGGCGGACCGCGGACCCCGGGCACGTCCGGGTGCCGAGGATGGCCGGGTACGAGCACTTCGAACCGACCGGCCGGGTCGACCGGGTCGACGACCACGAGGTCGCCGTCTACCGGTGGACCTACCGCACCAGGGTGGCGGAGTGATGCTCGCCGACAATAGGGCCGTGGTCCCGTGGCTGGTGTCGGCGGAGTCCGGCACCAGCCTGCGGGCCACCGCCGCTCGCCTCCACGAGTTCGCCACGTCACTCCCCGATCTGGACCCGGCCCGCTTCGCGCGTGGCCTGGCCGGTGGTCCCGGCCTCGCGCACCGCGCCGTGATCGTGGGCGCGGGACGGGAGGAGTTCCTCGACGGGCTCGCCGCACTCGCGGCAGGGGAACAGGCCCGCAACCTGACGCAGGCCGGTCCGGCCGACCCGGGCAAGGTGGTGTTCGTGTTCCCCGGGCAGGGTTCGCAGTGGCCCGGCATGGGGAAGGACCTGTACGCGATGTCGCCGGTGTTCCGCGAGCACATCGACGCGTGCGCCGACGCGTTGGGCGCACACGTCGACTGGTCGCTGCACGATGTGCTGACCACGGCGGACCCGGAGCCTTTCGAGCGAACGGACGTCGTGCAGCCCGCACTGTTCGCGATCATGGTGGCGCTCGCCGGGTTGTGGCGCTCGTACGGCGTCGAGCCCGACGCCGTCGTAGGCCACTCACAGGGCGAGATCGCGGCGGCGCACGTCGCGGGCGCGCTGTCCCTGGCCGACGCGGCGCGGATCGTGGCACTGCGCAGCAAGGCGCTCGCCGAGCTGTCGGACACGGGCGCGATGGTGTCGATCTCGTTGCCCGCCGCGGAGTTGGCGTCGCGCATCACCCCGTGGGCGGACCACATCGCGGTGGCGGTGGTGAACAGCCCCGCGTCGACGGTGGTGGCAGGAGCCACCTGGGCGCTGCGGGAACTGGAGGAGACGTTCGCGGGTGAGGAGGTGACGGTTCGGCACGTGAAGGTCGACTACGCGTCCCATTCCCCGGCGGTGGAGTCGATCCGCGACCGGCTGGCGCGCGATCTCGCAGGGGTGGCACCGGGCCAGGCACGAACCCCGTTCTACTCGACGGTGACGGGCCGCCTGCTCGCCGACACGAGGGTACTCGGAACCGAGTACTGGTACCGGAACCTGCGACAGACCGTCCACTTCGAACAGGCGACCCGAGCGCTGCGGGCGGACGGCCACGGCACCTACGTGGAGACGAGCCCGCACCCGATCCTCGCCCCGGCGATCGCCAACACCCTCCGCGCGGCGGACCCCACGGTGATCGCCACACTGAGAAGGTACGACGGCGGACAGCGCAGGTTCCTGACCGCCATGGCGAAAGCACACACGCACGGCGCGACGGTCGACTGGACAACGGCTCTCGACCACGCCCCGGTACCCGTGTGAGATCAGGCCGGGTCTGCCGGATCCGCCACGAGCTCGGCCGCGAACTCGCCGAGAGCGATGCGGTTCGGCAGGCCCGTCTTCGTCATCAGGTTCCCGACGTGCCGTTCCACCGTCCGGGGCGACAGGTGCAACCGCGCCGCGATCTCCTGGTTGCCGAGCCTTCCGACCAGCAGACCGAGCACCTCGAACTCCCGCACCGTCACCCCCGCCGAGCGCAGCACGGCCGGGATGGCGTCCGCGCCCGTCCGGTGCTGCGGGACCTTCGCGCCCGCCTTCCGCAGCAACGCCCGGCACGAGGCCGACACCGCCCGCACGTCCCGGCGGTGGAAGTACCCCTCCGCCGTGCGCAACCACCCGGCCGCATCGCCCCAGCCGTCCGCCAACGCCGCCTCGGCGACCAGTCGCAGACCCAGGTGGCGACTCATCTCGAACGGTTCCGCCAGTGCCAGCGCGTCGTCCATCGCTCCGGCCGCCTCGGCACCGCGGCCGGAGCGGCCGAGCAACACCGCGTGCGCGAACGACGTGAACTGCCGGTCCCACCGCAACGTGCTCGCCGGGTCCGCCGCCACCGCCTCGTACTCCGGCCAGCCCGCCTTCGCCGACAGCACCCGCAGCAGCACGTCCAGCCCGTGCCTGCCAGACAGGTAGTACACGCTCGACCCGCTGTCGGCACCGCTCACCGCGCGGGCCAGCTCGTCCTGTGCCAGGTCGCGGTCTTCGTCCAGCAGCGCGCAGAACGCCCCGGCCAGCCCGTGCACCCTCGGTGCGTGCAGCGCCAGGTTGCCGCCCCAGTGCTCGAACACGCCCAGCGCCGTGGTCATCGCGTCGCGGTTGCCCTCGTGCCCGGCGAGCACGGCCCGCAGCAAGGCCACGTACCGCGTCGTCTCCAGCAGCTTGAGCCGCGCGGTCGACGCCAGGACCTCGTCGGTGATCGTCCGCGCGGTCGCGTACTCGCCGCGCAGGATGGTGTGCAGCGCGATGCTCGACTCCGCCTGGTATCGAGCGGTCACCGCACCGACCTCACCC
Organism: Actinophytocola sp. NPDC049390; assembly: GCF_044466355.1. Lineage (NCBI taxonomy): Bacteria > Bacillati > Actinomycetota > Actinomycetes > Pseudonocardiales > Pseudonocardiaceae > Actinophytocola > Actinophytocola sp. NPDC049390. Next base: position 1,422,061 of record NZ_JBITMQ010000001.1, on the reverse strand, counting down.
GCCTTGTCCCTTGCCTGCTCGAGCCTCGTCGTGTCCGCCGTGCGCAGCGCGTCGTCGTTGCCCAACCGGATCAGTGCGTGGATCTCCCAGATCGGCAACCCGTGCCGCACGGCGAGGGAGTTCGCCCGTTCCAGGCACCGGGTCGCCTCGTCCGGCTCGCGATGGCGCACGATCGCGCCCAGCAACTGCCACGCCTGGCACGCGACCACCGGCAGCGGCACGGTCTCGGCGACCGTCGCCGCCTGCCTCGCCATCCGCTCCGCGTCGGGGAACCGGTCCCCACCGGTCTGGTCCAGGGCGAGGTGCGCCGCCACGACGTCGATCGGCGCGAGGTCCTCCGCGGGCGCGTCCGCACCCAGCAGTTCCCGCGCGACCTCCACCTGCCGCATGGCCTCGTCCACCCGCCCGGCGACCGCCGCCGCCCATGCCAGCCGCGTGTGCAGGTTCGCGCGCCGCCGCGGCGGCAACCCGCTGACCTGGTCCAGCGTGCTGATCTCGGTCAGCGCCCGCTCCACCTGACCTGCCTCGGCCAGCGCGAGCACGAGCTGTTCCAGCGCTTCCGCCCGCGACGGCGGCGCTTCGGCGAGCAGCTCCCACGCCCGTTCCAGCAGCGACACCGCGGAGGTCGCCGCGCCGATCGCCAGTGCGCGCCGACCCGCCTCGGCGAAGAGCTCCCCCGCGGCCACGCGGTCACCAGCGTCCAGCCGCAGGCGTGCCGCCACCTCACACCACTCGCCGGGGTGGTCCGGGTAGACGGTGTCGACGGCGTCGGCGACCTTGCCCGCGAGCCGCGCCTGCTCCGCCCGGTCCAGCTGTGCCAGCACCGCGTCCCGGCTGAGCTGGTGGTGGAAGGCGTACCAGTCCGCGGTCTGCTCGTCGATCGTGACCAGCCGGCTCGCCAGGTCGTCCTGCAGCAGACTCAGCAGCACCTGGTCGGACAGCCCGGTGGCGAGCTGGATGACGGCGAGCGGGAAGCGGGTGCCGAAGGTGGCGGCCGCCGAGAGCACCTCGCGCGTCCGCGGGCCGACGTTCGCGACCCGTCCCGCGAGCGGGCCGACGAGCCCGAGCGTCGCGTTGTCCGCACCAACGGCGAGGGCCCACGTGTCCCCGTCCCGCACGATGACCTCGTCGTCGACCATGACCCGGAGCATCTCCTCGGCCATGAACGGGTTGCCGGTGCTACCGGCCCACAGCAGGGCCATCACGTCCGCGCGCACCCGTTCGGCGGGTACGTCCAGGCACGCGGCGGCCATGCCACGCAGCTCGTCGGCGTTCAGGGGGTCCAGCTCGATCAGCGTGCACCGGCCGCGCTGGGCCGCGGTGCGCGCGAGCGTGTAGGCGGTGCTGTCCCGGTCCCGGATGCCGCCTACGACCAGCGTCGGCTGCGAGTCGACGTTGTCGACCAGGTACTCCAGCACAGCGAGCGTCTCGGCATCCGCGTTGTGCAGGTCGTCGAGTGTGAGCAGGCAGCCCCGGTCCCGGCCGGTCAGCGCCGTGAGCTGCAGCATCGCCTCGGCGAGGACGACGAGCGACTCGCCGTCGCGACCGGAGGCCGGGTCACCCCACCCCGGCACGACGCGGCCGAGGATCGGCCCGTAGGGGCCGAGCGCGGCCGGGTCGATCCGATCCGCGCGCAGCAGGTACAGAATCGCCTCGGTCAGTGGGCGGAACGGGGCGGTCGGCCCGATCGTGCTGGCGCGGCCACGCATCAGGCTCATGCCCGCCGCGTACGCCGACTCGCTGATCGAGGCTAGGAGCCGGGACTTCCCGACGCCGGCATCACCGGCGATGAACACCGCTCCTCCCTGGCCGTTCCTGGTACGGGCCAGTGCGGTCCCGACGGTCCTCAGCTCGCGATCGCGCCCGATCATCGCTGTCGATCCGTGGTACACGAGAAGTAATGGTACTTGGCCACTGCGTAAGGACGTGGTGGGCGAAGCAACGGGAGCGGGACCGTCGCGGCGCGGCGGTCCCGTCCCCTGGTGGCGTCAGACCTGCGGTGGGCAGCAGGTGGTGTCCATGGTGACCAGGTTCTCGGCACCCGCCACCGGCCCGCCCGCGACCAGCCCCGCGGTCACCATGGCCACCGGCAGCGCGACCCGGGCCAGAGCGGCGGCGCGGACGCCGAAGGTGACCGAGGGCAGCAGGCGCAGGCGGCCTGCCGGTGCGTCGGTCCCGGCCTCGGCGGTGGTGCCGGCGACAGTCTCGTTCTGGATCCCGGACATGGGGTTTCCTTTCTCTTCCAACGGATTTCGATGTGCGGTTCAGCGTTCTTCTGGTCGTAGCAACAACACGGGGGGCACGTCGCGTGGAGCGGCGAGCCGCAACATCCCGTAGCCGATGCCGGCGAAGCCGGTCAGCAGACCTGGTGTGGGGGTCGAGCCCGGCGTGCCGCACACGGGCCCGTGCCTGCGCAGCAGTTCCAGCACGGGACCGATGCGGCGCGACAGCGCGCGGGCGGCGAGCTCCCGGTACGGGTCGGTGCCCGCGAGCGTGGTGAGCACCTCGAGCACGCCCAACTCGCCGTGGCAGAGCGACAGGTCTCGGCGCACGGGTCCGTCGGCCATGGCGACGATGTCGGCGGCGGACACCTGATCCGGTGCACACGATGCGGCGAGCGCCAGGCCGGGCCCGCCCTCGCACCAGCCGCCGGAGGTGGCCGTGGCACGAGCCGCGACCAGCGCTGCCGCACGGCGCCCGGCGTCCCGGTGGACCGCGTCAGGACCGGCCGTGCGGAGCGCCCAGGCGGCGCCGGCGAGGCCGTCGGCGAAGGACAGCGGGCGCGTGCCCGCGTCCTGGTCGACGAGATCGGCGAGCCGGTCCGCGCACTCGCGTGCCACCGTCGCCGCGGTGTCGACCCCGAGGTCGGTGTGCACGGCGGTCATGGCGGCGAGGCACCCGGCGAGGCCGCTCGCCCAGCCGAGCTCGGTCGTGCTGCCCGCGGACTTGGCGGCCAGCTCGGTGAGGTGCGCGGCGCAGTCCCGCAGGACCGGGGTGTCGAGCAGACGGCCGAGCCGGGCCAGCGCGTAGGTGATGCCGCCGAGACCGGTCAGGCCACCCCAGCCCGCCGCCTCGGCCAGCTCTGGCCGGGCCGCGAACGCGTCGGTGAACGCGGGTGCGTCCGCGACAACGCGGGCGGCCTGCTCCGCGTACCGGCCGATGCCGGTGACCTCGGCGAGCTGGGCGAGGAACAACGCGACGCCGAGGTAGCCGGTGCCCAGGCTCGCGCCCATCGGCAGCACCAGCCACTGGCCGTCGACGTGCTCCAGGCCGAGCCAGTTGACGTGCTCCCCGCCCGCCGCGTGGGCGACGATCCGGTCCGCCATCGCACGGGCCGCCGTGACCAGCACGTCCGGGTGTACCACCGAGTTCGCGGAGACCCCGGGCAGCGCGCCGGCCCGCGGGTGCGCGTGGGAGCCGCCGCGAGTGGCGAGGGTGGCCGAAATGATCCACTCCTGTGCGTGCCGGTCCACTTCGCCCATCCCGGCGAGCGTCTCCAGCGCCGCCGTCACGCCCGCCTTGGGCAGCGCCACCGGCAGGGGTGTCCCGTTCGGCGACCGCAGCTCACCGGTGCCCGCGCAAGCCAGGAACATCGGCACGTCGCCGTCCCACATGGCGGCCAGTTCGTGCGTGACCAGCCTGCCGAACAGCGGGTGCCCGGCACGACCGGCGTACAGCACGGACAGCGCCTCGTCGCGGTCGAGCCCGTCGCGCAGCACGTCCGGGTGGGTGGTCTCGTCGAGCAAAGTCGCGTACACCCAGCTCGGCCGGGCCACCACCCGGACCTCCAGGTCCGCGCACGCCCTGATCAGCGCCGCGAAGTCGGCGGCGTGCGCGGTGATGGCGTCGTACGCCTGCCGGAACCCGGTCAGCAGGGCCTGCTCGTGGTCAACGGGGTCGAGGTCGGCCCCGCCGACGCGCGGCCGGTTCGCCGAACCGGTCATCACCAGCTCACGACGGGTGATACGCATCCGGTCGGTACCGGCGTCGAGCCAGTCGACCACGCTCGTCGGGGAGGCACCGCCGCGGTCGCCGCCCAGCCCGGAGAGGTCGGCGACCCCCTGCTCACCGACGACCATGAGCGGCAGCAGCGAGGTGCGGTAGACGGACGAGGACAACATGTCGGTGGCCGGGTCACCGGTGCCCGCCGTGAGCTCGGCGTTGAACAGCGTCTCGGTGTCGATCAGGACCGGCACGTCACCCTCGGCGATGACGTTCTCGTAGTGCATGTCCGTGGCGCGCAGCAGGTGCAGCACCGCGAGCAGTGCGCCCTGGCGGCGGTAGAACCGGTCGGCGCCGGCAGGACCGGTCAGCTCACGGGCCGGGGCGAACTCGGACCAGCCGTACCCGGGCCGGGCGAGCGTCGTGACCGCGCGCGGGCACTGCCCGGGAAGCACCTCCGCCAGCAGTCCGAGGAACCGGCCGACCCGGACCTGGGTCGTCACGTCACGCGGTTTGTAGACGATACGGCTGCCGTCGGCGAAGTCGATGAAGGCCACCGACCGGCCGCCGTTGTGGCGGTCACCGCGTCCGGGCACGATGGCGGTGACCGGGCCCGGGTCCGTGCCGCCGAGCAGGTCCGACACGATCATGGCGCGGTCCTCGGCGAGGCGTGCCAGCAACTCCAGCGTGGCGGCCACGGTGGCGTCGGTGGTCTGGGCGAGCAGCCGCGCCAGCACCGGGTAGCGGCAGAACAGTTCGGTCAGGCCCGCCGGGGAGGCGATCACACGGGCGAAGTCGCGGAAGCGGGCGCGGCCGTCGCCGCCGATGAGGCGACCCGCGGCACGCCAGGCGTGCAGTTCGGTGACCAGCGTGCGGACGGCCTGTGCGACAAGGCTGTGGCGCAGGGCAGAGCTGACACCGGGCAGGGCCGGGTGCTCCGGCGCGGCCGCGGCGATCCGTTCGGCAGCGTCGGCGACGAACGGCGCCAGCACGCGGCCGAAGGCGTCCCGCCACGTCTCCCCCAGCTCCGCGAGGTCGGTCACGGGTTCCGCCGCGCGCACGACCCGCTCGGCGGTGTCGACCCACGCGGGCCGGGGCACCCGCGCCGCCAGCGCGGCGGGCACGTCGGCCGCGGCCGACGCGGCGGCGTGCCCGCGGTCGGTGCCACGCTCGTGCAGCGCCAGCGCCGGTGCCCACCAGGCCGGGTCCGGCCAGGTCGTGGGCCCCGTGTTCGGGCTGGTAGGCGTCATGTGCCACACACTGCCGGGCGGCGACACCCACGTCATGAGGGTCGAACCCGCACATTCTCGCGCCTGCCGTCCCGCACCCGCACCGCGGACCGCGGGCCCCGCACGTCCCGATGACGTGTTCGTGCAGGTGGCGACGTACGGGTGAATGTGCGGGCACGCACCGGATGTGCGGGTACGCACCGCAGGCGAGGCTTCTCCCATGGTTCCGGCCGGCGAGGAGGAGTAGAGATGCGTGACCCCGTCCCCGTGAGCGTCGCGGCGCTGGACCCGATGGTGGAGTCCGGCGCGATGACCGTCCTGCGCGCCCGGCCCGACGTCGTGGTGGTGTCCCCTGTCGAGAACCCGAGGGTCGTGGTCGTGGTCGTGGACGACGTGGACGAGCGCGAACTGGACCTCGTGCGGCGCACCCGCAACGCCGCTCACCGTCCGGACATCGTGCTGGTGGCGACGGAGCTGACAACGACAGCGGCCCTGCACGCCCTGGCGGCGGGCGCCCGAGGGCTGCTGCGCAGGCGCGAGGCGAACGCCGACCGGCTCGCGCGGGCGGTCGTGGCCGCCGCCGACGGTGACACCACCGTGTTGCCGGAGATGCTGGCGGACCTCCTGACCGGCGCGCCGAGTGCGCGGGGCGCGCGTTCGGCGTTGAGTGAGCGGGAACGCGACGTGCTGCGGCTGGTGGCCGACGGTCAGGACACGGACGAGATCGCGCGGGAGCTGAGCTACTCGCCGAGGACGGTGGCGAGCGTGGTGCACGACGTGATCAGCCGGTTCCGGCTGCGGAACCGCGCGCACGCGGTGGCGTACGCGTTGCGGGCGGGGTTGCTGTGAGCGCGCCGACGCTGTCCGCGGACGTGCTGCCGGTCCACGTGATCGCCGGTCCGTCGGTGTTCGCCATGCTCGACGGCCTCGATGTGGCGGTCGTCCCGTCGCCGGTGCCGGCCGGTGTGGTGCTGTCCGCCGCACCGACGATGGCCAAGGCCCTCGCGGCGGCGTCCGGGTGCGAATGCCTCGTGGTCATGGTGGACACGCTCACCCGCGAGGATCTGCTGTGCGCCCTGCGGGCCGGCGTGAGCGCCGTCCTCCCTGCCCCCACGACCACACCGGCACAACTGGCGTCGGCACTGACGGCAGCGCGAGCCGGCGACAGCCGCGTGCCGAACGAACTGCTGGTCCGCGCACTGGGCGGAGCGGCGAGTCCGGGTTGTCGGCCCGCCCCGCCCCCGCGGCTGACCAACCGCCAGGTGGCGGTGCTCCGCCTGATGGCCGACGGACTGGGCAACGCGGGCATCGCGGGCAGCCTGTCGTGCTCGGAGCACACGGTGAAGAACGTCATCTACGAACTCATGTCCCGCCTCAATGCACGCAACCGCGCCCACGCGGTGGCGACAGCGGTCCGCCACGGGTTCATTTAGATGCCCTCAGACACGAACGTCATGGATCGCCTCGCCCTGACGGCTCCGGTGCGCTTGCTCGTCATCCCTGCCGCAGGCGGTGGAGCTTCGTCATGACGAAGTCGCGCAGCGCACCGCGGTTGGGCAGATTGGTCTTGCTGATCAGGTTGGAGACGTGGCGCTCGACGGTCCTCGTCGACAGGTGCAACTGTTCGGCGATCTCCCGGTTTCCCAGGCGATCGGCCAACAGCCGAAGGACCTCGTACTCACGAGCTGTCACACCGCGAAGGCGCAGATCCGGCGGGATCTGTTCGGCACCGTCCCGGTTCTGGAGCACGCGGACGCCGGCGCGGCGGAGAAGGCGGCGGCACGCGCCGACCACGGGTGGTACCTCGATGCGCCGGAAGTAGGCCTCCGCCGCGCGCAGCCAGGGCACCGGCTCGCCCCAGTCGTCGTCCAGTGCGGCCTCACCGACCAGGCGCAGGCCGAGATGACGGCCCATCGGATACGGCTGTCCCTCCCGCAGCGCCTCGTCGACCTCCGCGACCGCCTCGGCACCTCTCCCGAGCCGGCCGAGCAGCACCGCCTTGGCGAAGGTCGCGAACTGCCGGTCCCAGCGCAGAGCGGACGCCGGATTGGCCATGAGTTCGGTCAGCTCGCCCACGGTGAGATCACCGGCGAGTGCCCGGAGCAGCGGACGCATGCCGTACGTGCCCGAGAGGTGGAACACGGTGGAACTGGGGATGTGCGCCGCCTCGGCGGCAGCCATCTCCTGGACGGCGACATCTCGCCGCTCCTCCAGCAGGGCGCAGAACACCTTGGCCAGGCCATGCACCCGTGGTGCGTGCAGAACAGCGTCACCCTTGTGCTGTTCGAACTCGGACAGCGCGTCGTCGAGCTCCGCCCGCGACCCGCGATGGGCGCCGAGCACGGCACGCAACAGCAGCACGTACTGGGTGATCTCGACGAGCTGCATCGTGATCGTGGTGTCGAGCACCCGGCTGACGAGCGCAGCGGCGTCGTCGAACTCGCCCCTCAGGACCAGGTGCAGGGCGATGCTGGCCTCCGCCTGGCACTGCGCGGTGACGGCGCCGACCTCACTCGCGCGTTCCCGCGCCAGCTCCAGGCGGGTGATCTCGCCCGCGCGCAGCGCGTCATCGTTGCCGAGCCGGATCAGCGTGTGCATCTCGGCGATCGGCAGACCGCGCCTGCTCGCGATCGACAGTGCACGCTCGAGGCACGCGGTCGCCTCCGCCGGATCACGTGGCCGGGTCACCGCGCCCAGCAGCTGCCACGCCTGACAGGCGATCTCCGGCAGGTCCATGCGGTCCGCGATGCGTGCCGCGTTGCGGGCCAGATCCTCGGCTATCGCCAACTGCCCACCACCTGGCAGGTCCAGCGCGAGGTGCGCGGCCACGATGTCGACCTCCGCGAGCTGTACGGCATCCGGGTCGTCGCCGAGCAGCCGTCGCGCCGACGCGACATGAGTGAGCCCGTCGTCCGTGTAGCCGGCGATCATGGCTGCCCACGCGGCCTTCGTGTGAATGACCGCCCGCCGACGTGCGGGCACGCTCGCGAGCCGGTCGAGTTCGGCGACCGCCGCGATGGCACGGCGCACGTACCCGGCCTCGACAAGGGCCAGGATCAGCACGTCGAGTGTCTGGGCCCGGCGTTCCACGCTCGAATCGGCGAGCAACTGCCACGCCTGCTCGAGGAGCGCGACGGCCGGCTTGGCCGCCCCGATCGTCAGGGTCCGGCGACCGAGCTCGGTGAGCAACTCGCCGGCGCGGCCGCCCTCACCTGCCGCCAGCCACAGAGTGGCCGCGATCTGGCACCACTCCCCGTCAAGGCCGGGGTACAGGGTCTCGACCGTACCGGCCACGACGCGTGCGAGCCCCGCCCGTTCGTCGTCGGGCAGCTGACCCGTCACCGCCTGCCACGTCAGCTGATGCCGGAACCGATACCAGTCGGCGCTCTGCTCGTCCGGCCGCACGAAGTGCGCGATGGCCTCCGTCTGCAACAGCCGCAGGAGGTGCTGGTCGTTCGCCCCGATCACCTGCTGGACCACCGGCAGCGGGAACCGCATACCGAACGCGGCGGCGACCGACAGCACGGCACGGGCCTGCTCGGAGAGTTTCACGAACCGGCCGCCGATCGGGTGGGCGAGGTCGGTACCCGCGCCGGCGGGCACCGCCTCGGTGAGCAGCCACTGCCCCGCGGTCTCGACGAGAACCTTGTGGTCCACGAGGTCGGCGACGATTTCCTCGGCCAGGCAGGGGTTGCCACCGCTGCCCGCGAGCACCACCTCGACCGCTTCGGCGGCCACCTTCCCAGGTGGCGCACCGAGACAGTTGGCGATCAGGCCTTCCAGGTCGCCGCGAGTCAGCGGATCGAGCGCGAGCAGGGTCGCGCGGCCCCGGCGCACCGCGGAGCGCGCCATCGTCATGGCAGCGCAGTCCTGGTCGAGCAGCGCGCCGAGGATCATGGTCGGCTGCTGACCGATGTTGTCGATCAGGTACTCGAGCACAGCCAGGGTCTCGGAATCGGCGTTCTGCAGGTCGTCGATGACGACGAGGCATCCGCGCTGTCCGGCCGCCAGCCGGGTCACGCGCACGACACCTTCCGCCAGCACGACGAGGAGGTCGTCTTCCCGGCTCGCACCGGGCACACTCCAGTCCGGCACCAGCCGACCGAGGATGGGACCGTATGGCCCCAGGTCGGCGGGGTCGAGCGGGGTCACGCGCAACATCGACAGCAGTGCCTCCGCCAGCGGCCGGAACGGCATCAACGGGTCGAGCGTGCTCGCTCTGCCCCGCATGAGCGTCATCCCGCCGGTGAACGCGGCGTCCGCCACCGCGTTCACCAGTCGGGTCTTGCCGATACCGCTGGGGCCCGTGACGAAAACCGTCCTGCCTCCGCCGTCCGCGGCCGCGGCCAGATCGCGGTGCAATGCCATGAGCACGTCGTCTCTGCCCACGAGGGTCGGCGAGTGGAGGAGCACCAACGCACCTTAAGCCTGCGATGTACGACGAACCGGCGGTTCAGCGAGGATGACGAACTTTGGCGCAACGGCTTGGGGCCGATCAGGGGCCGGTCGGACAGCATGTGGTGTGTGTGCCGGCGACGATGTCCGGATCCCCGGAGAGCAACCCCAGCGCGAGTATGCCGATCGGTGCCGCCGTGATGGCGAGAGCCGCGACGCTCCTCCCGAACGTCACGACCGGGAAGCACCAGACCGGGCCGGCCGGGTGTTCGTCGGCGAGCAGGTCCGAACCGGTCGCCAGTCGTGCTGCCTCGTGCGCCGTGTGGTCGTTCTCGTTCATCCCCTGTTCCTCTCTGTTCGGGCTGGTGAAACGGGAAATCGCGGCGGGTCCGCGGGTTCGAGGAGGAGCACCGACGGCGTCGTGTCCGGGGCCGCGAGCCGCAGAAGCGCGTAGCCGATGCCGGACAGGCCGTTGAGCAGGCCAGGTGTGGCAAGCCGGTCCGGGACGCCGCACCACGGCTCGTCGTGCTGCACCGTGGCGAGCACCCGGCTGACGCGTCGGCGCAACCCCACGGCGATGTCGTCGGGTACCGGGCCCTGGCGTCCGAGCGCACCGAGCACCTCGACGACACCCAGCTCGCCATGACACAGGCTCAGGTCTCCTGGTCGGCCGACGTCCGGGTCCGGTTCTGGCCACGGGGTGTCCGCGCCGATCCCGGCGGAGGCAACGGCCAGCAGCGCGCCTGCCGGTCCGGAACACCAGCCACCGCGCGCCGCGTCGGCGGTCGCCGTCGACGCGACGTGCCGACCGAGGTCCGCGTGTGCCGGCGAACCGTGGTTGGCCAGGGCCCAGCCGATGCCGGCCCGTCCCCTGGCGAACCCGCCGGGCAGGCCCGCTCCTGGACCGTCACGCCCGGCGAAGAAGGCGCCAAGCAGTTCTGCGCAGTCGTTCGCGACGTCCGCCGCTGCCGAAAACCCGAGGTCGGTGTGCACCGCGGTCATCGCAGCGAGACAACCGGCGTGACCCGCGGTCCACGTCGGATCGGTGGTGCGGCCCGCGACCTCGCCGGCCAGTCCGACCGCGAACTCCGCGGCATCGCGCAGGCCCGCGTCGTCCAGCAACGCGCCCACCCGTGCCGCACCGTAGGCGATTCCCCCGAGCCCGGTCAGCCCGCCACACCCGACCGCGTCCACGAGCGCGGGCCGCGAGGCGATGTGGCCGAGCGCGGTGGGCAGTGCACGCACGGCGAGCGCCGCGTGCTCGGTGTAGCGTGCGATCCCGGTTGCCGCACCCAGCTGCGCGAGAAACAGTGCGACACCGAGGTAGCCGGTCGCCAACCCGGCGCCGAGCGGCAGCACGAGCCACTGTCGTTCCTCCACCAACTCGACACCGAGCCAGTTGACGCGCTCCCGCCCCCGGTGGGCAGAAGCGACGAGCCGGTCCCCCATCGTGCACGCCGCGGCGATCAGGGCATCGGGGTCGGCCGGGGCTCCGGCGGGCAGCGGCTCGGCGACGTGATCGGCGACGTGTGCGGTCGCCTGGCTGCGGGTGGCCAATGTCGCCGCGACGACCCACTCCTGATCTCGCCGGGTGGTGTCGTCCATGGCGTCGAGCGCGTCAAGCGCCTGGTGCAGTCCCGGCGTAGGAAGGCGAACGCCGGTCGGATCTCCCGCGGAGTCACACACGACGGCACGGCCTGCCGTCATGGTGAACATCGGCACGTCACCCGCCCACAGGTCCGCGATCTCGTGTGCCGCCAGCCGCCGAAGCGGACCGGTCGCTGTCGCCGAGCACAGCATCGCGAGCGCCCTGTCACGGGACAGCCCGTCGGCGAGCAGGTCAGGGTGTGTGCTCTCGTCGAGCATGCTCGTGTAGATCCAGGTGGGCCGGAACACCACGCGGGTGAGCACGTTCTCGCAGGCCCTGACCAGCTCCGCGAACGCGGACTTGTGTGCCGCGATCCGGTCGTGGGCCGTGCGAAAGCCGTCGCACAGCGCGGCCTGGTGTGCCCGCGGCTCGAGCGCCTCCGTGCCTGCCCTCGGCCGGTTCGACGCGGTTCGTGCCTCGGCAGCGACGCGGACGAGGCGCATGCGGTCCGTGCCCGCGTCCTGCCACGACACCCTGCTCACGGGAGACCGGTCGGCGTCACCGCCCAGTCCCGAAAGGTCCCATGTCCCGTGGTCGCCGACCGCGATCAACGGCAGCAACGCGGTCCGGTAGACCGAGTCGGCGAGCGCGGCGGCGGCCGGGTCACCGCCCTGGTCCGCCGTCAGCGCCGGGTGGAACAGCGTCTCGACGTCGACCACGACCGGTGTGTCACCCGCGGCGATGACATTCGCGTAGTGCATGTCGGTGGCGCGGACCGCGTGCAACAGCGCCAGCAGTGCGCCCTGCCGGAAGTAGAAGCGATCGGCGAGCGCGACGTCGGTCAGAGGTGCGGCCTCGACGTACGCCGACCACCCGTACCCCTCCCGCACCAGAGTGGGCACGGCACGAAGACCGAGGCCTTCGACGTGGTCGTTGAGCCAGGCCACCATGCCGGCGAGGTGTCGCTGGAGCGTCACGTCTCGTGGCTTGTAGACCAGCCGGGCACCCCCGGAGAAGGCGAGCGTGGCCACCGACCGGCCGCGGTGCGGGTCGCCCAGCCCGAAGTCGGCGCCGACGAGAACCCCGGGGTCGCCGTCCGGGAAGAGCGTCGTCACCACGTCGTGCCGGTCCTGCCGGAACCGGTCGAGCAGCTCCACCGCCGCCGTCACCGCAGCGTCGGTCATCTGTGCGAGCAGGCGCGCCAGCACCGGGTAGCGGGTGAACAGCCGCGCTCGCGCGGTGCCGGTGCTCATCTGCGCGACGAAGTCGTGGAACCGGCTGACCGGGTCGCGCCCGACGAGGGCACCGCGGTCGGCGTGCAGGCGCAGCTCAGTCACCAGGGTTCGGGTTCCCGTCGCCACGAGCCGGTCGGTCAGGGTGCGGGAGACAGCGGCCACGAACGCGTCGAGGTCGACCGACTCCGACGGCCCCCCGGCGGTGAACGCGGCGGTGATCCGCTCGGCCGCGAAGGCGACGAACGGGGCGAACACCTGGCCGAACGCGACCTCCCAGTCACCGTCGACCCGGCGGTTCTCAGTGTGGTCCGCGCCGAGAACCACCTCGTCCACGATGTCCGCCCATGCCGGTGCGAGCCCGCCGACGGCAGCGGCCGCGTTCGCCACGTCGGCGGGATCCAGCCCGAGATCCGCCAGGCGGAGTTCGAACGGGTCGGCGTTCGCGTGGGGTGTTCGCGATGGCGCCGGCGTGAACCGCTCGTGCAACGCGAGAGCGTTCGTCCACCAACCGGGCGCGAGCCCCGCCGCCGACGCGATCCCCGCCGCTGTGCTGTCCATGGTCGGATCCTGACCAGCCCCGCGATCGAAGTCATGGGTACCGGCCACGCAAATTAGTTTCCGGGCGTGGCCACTCACAGCCAGCCCTTCCTGACGGCAGCCGCACCTGCCTCGAACCTGCTGGCCGCCGCGAGCCAGGTCATCAACACGGCGATCCGCCGCCGGAGAGTGCGGGCCGAGCAGCCGACGGTGCGCGCGATCGCCTCGTCTGTGTGTCCCTCGGCGAGCAGCGCCAGCACCCGGCGGTCCGCATCGGTGGGCTCCGGTTCGCCACGACTGTCCCACGCCGCCTGCTCGCCGTCGACCCACATCCGCTCGAAAAGCCGGACGACGCCGTTGAGCAGCGCGGGCTGGCGTATCACCAGGATCCCCTGGTCGATGTCCTGGGGATCGGCGGGCACCACCGCGACGCGCTGGTCGATGACGACAACGGGGTCAGGCACGAGAGTGGTGATCCGGTACTGCGCGCCGGAGGCCCCCAGCTCGCGCGCCCGGGTGACCTGACGTTCGTCGGCGAGCAGTTCCCGGTGGCACAGGATCCGCAACAGCGCTCCTCTCCGCAGGGCACGCTGGTGCAGCGAGGACCAGGCGCTGTCCGGTCCCATGCCATGACGGCCGCCGCGGTGCACGGTGAGAACGCTGTCCCTGGTGAAGAAGGAGAGCTCGGCGAGCACCTCCCCGATCGCGTCGGCACCGGAGTGGTGCTCGACGTCGGCGGTGCCAGACCGGCCGGGCGAGTGCTGGAACCGAGCCGCCAGCTCGATCAGTTCACCGCGTGTCTCGACCACGCCTCGGTGCCTGCGCAGCAGGTCGCTCTCGAGGCGTTCGATCAACCCGGCGATCGCGACAGCCGGGTTCACCAGTGCCACCCCGCAGGGCCTGGACGACTCCGGTCGCGCCGCCCCGAGAGCCACCAGACGCTCGACGGCGACCGCGACGGCCGGCCCGTCGCCGCCCGCCGCCGCGGCCAGGTCTGCGAACGTCAGGTCGGGTCTGTCCAGCAAGGCGTTGTAGACGCGTTCCTGTACCGGCTCGAAGCCGAGATCGCTCAATGCCATGACCACCTCCGTCGTGTCGTCGGATCACTTCGGCAGAGTGCGCCGTCCGCCCCGGTGGCCGCATGAGTGACCGCCACCCAAGTTTGTCGGGATGCCGGGTGCGGCGAACCGTCATCAGTCCACAAGGGACGATCAATCTCGGCGGCACGTGTCCTGATCCGGTCAGTGCCCATGGCCGCATGTGGACGGCGAAACACCTACTGCGTGCCCGGCTCCCGCTCCTACTGTCCGTTCCAGAGCAAGGCGGGAACGGCGGAGGAAAGGTGAGTGGGTTGACTGTACGGACACTCGAACGACCACCGGCCCGTACTCGCCGCCGGACGCCGGTCCGGTACGCACTCAACCACGGGGAGACCGGAGCGGCGTGCCTTGCGGCCGTACTGAGCCACCACGGCCGGGACACGTCGGTGACCGAGACCCGGGCGATCCTGCACCGGCACGGCAGTGGTGCCACGCTCGACGACATCGCGGTGGCCGCGGAGCGTTCCGGCATGTCGGCGGCCATCGGACCGCTCGGCGCCGAGGTGACCACACCGGCGATCGTCATACGCGGCCAGCAGCACTTCGTCGTGGTGGCCCGTGCCGACCGCCACCGCGCGTGGGTCGTCGATCCGGCACTCGGACGGCAGCGGTGGCAACGGGTCGAGTTCGACCGGCGCCACGACGACACCGCCCTGCACCTCACCCCGGCCGCCCACTTCAGTCCCAGGCGGACCAGAACCCGGGACGCGGTCGTGGTGCGCTACGTCAAGACCCTGTTCAGCGCACCGGGCGGACGCGGGCTCCTGCTGTCGACGCTGCTGCTCGCCGCCGCGATGCACGGCATCGGTCTCGGCACACCGCTGCTCACCAAGGCCGTGGTCGACTCCGTCATCCCGCGTGGTGACACCGGGCTGCTCGGGGTGCTCGCGGTCGCCGTCGTCGGCACCGCGCTCCTCGCCGGCGTGCTCAGCCTGCTGCGTGCCCTCGCTCTCCTCGCGCTGCGCAGACGGGCCGACGAGGCGCTGACCGGCAGGCTCATCGGCCACCTGCTGCGGCTGCCGGTCGGCTTCTTCCTCGACCGGGGCCGCGGCGACCTCCTCATGCGACTGTCCAGTGTGTCCAGTACCAGGGAGACACTGACGCAGCAGCTGATGACCACCGTCCTCGACGGTGTCCTGCTGACCGGTTACCTGATCGGGTTGGTCGTGCTCGCCCCGGCCTATGTGCCCGCCGTCCTCCCGCTGATCGTGTTGTACGCGGCCCTGGTCGGCGCGAGCCACCGCGCACTGCGCAACCTGGTCCAACGGGAACTGGTCGCCAAGACCGACGAGCAGAACCACGTGACCGAGCTGCTCAACGCCGTGATCTCCATCAAGGCCAACGGCCTGGCCGATCGCCTGCTGGTCCGCTGGTCCCGCCTGTTCACCCGCTACCAGGAGGCAATGCTCCGCAGAGGACGTGCGGCGGCCTGGCTGACGGGCGCGCAGCGCGCGGTGAGCACGCTCGGCCCCCTGGCGTTGCTCGTCGTCGGCGCCTGGCTCGTCATCGACGGCCGGGTGAGCCTCGGCGGGATGCTCGCGGCGAATGCCGTGGCGCTGGCGGTGCTCGCACCACTGGACACGTTCGCGAACGTCGGCCAGATCTACCAGACGGTGGTGGTGCAGATGGAGCGCGTGTTCGACGTCCTGGACGCACCAGCCGAGTCCGGCGGTACCAGGACACCCGCGCCGGGCCGTGCGCTGGGCGTCGAGCTGAGCGGGGTCTCGTTCCGCTACCGCGACGACCAGCCGCCCGTGCTCCAGGACATCACGCTGCGGGCGCGGCCGGGCAGCACGATCTGCGTCGTCGGCAGGACCGGTTCCGGCAAGAGCTCACTGGGGCTGCTGGTGCTCGGCCTCGTGGCCGCCGAGTCCGGCGCGGTGGGCTACGACGGCGTACCGATCCAGGAGATGGACCTGTCCGCGTTCCGCTCCCGCTGCGGCGCCGTGCTCCAGGACCTGAGCCTGTTCAGCGGCACCGTCCGGGACAACCTCACGCTGGGCCGCCCGGACGCGAGCGAGGACGAGATCGTCGAAGCGACGACGATCGCGGGGCTGCACCACGACATCCTGGCGTTGCCGAGGCGGTACGACACGGAGATCGGCGACGGCGGCGCGGCCCTGTCCTCGGGACAGCGACAGCGGATGGCGCTGGCCAGAGCGTTGCTCAGCAAGCCGGGCCTGCTGGTCCTGGACGAGGCGACGAGCCACCTCGACCCGCGGACCGAGCGCGCCGTCAACGCCGCCCTCGACACACTGCCGGTGACCAGGGTCGTGATCTCCCACCGGCTGAGCGCGGCGCGGGCCGCGGACCAGATCGTGGTGCTGGACAGGGGCCGGATCGTCCAGCACGGCACGCACGAGACGTTGATCGAACGCCCGGGCGTCTACCGGGATCTGTTCGCCGCCGACCTTCGGCCCGGCGACTAGGAGGAACGATGCAGGAGATCTCTTTCACCTTCGCCGACCCCGACTACTACCTGCCCCTCGAGGCGGCCGCCGACGTCGGCGCGTCGTACCGGCCCTCGGCCATGCCGCCGGACTGGGCCGAGGTCACCGAGGGCATGTGGCGGTTCTGGCGCCCGGCCGGGCACACGACACCGCGACAGGGGTGGAAGGTGCACGTGTCCGCCCGCCCGGACCGGCTCTCCCCCGTGCTCGACGTGGTCGCACGTGCCTGCGCCGACCACGGGGTCCCGTTCAAGCACCTGTCGGCGCGGCTGCACTTCCTGCTGCTGAACCACAAACACGCGGCACGGCCACAGAGCGGCAAGTTCTGCGCCCTGTACCCGGCGGACGAGGCGGCGGCGCGGGCGATCATGGAGCGGCTGCGCGCCGACCTGTCCGATGAGGACGGTCCGTACATCCTCAGCGACCGCCGCTACCGGGACTCCAGGACAGTCCACTACCGCTACGGTTCGTTCGCCAGACAGCTGGTGCGGCAACCGGACGGCACCGGGCTGCCCGTCGTCCTCGGCCCGGACGGCGAACCCGTCGAGGACCGCAGGCACGTGTCGTTCGTGCTCCCGCCGACCGTCACGGACCCGTTCCTCGAGGACACCGCGGAAGAGACGCCCAGCACCAGCTTCCACGGCATCACGTTCCAGGCAGCGCTCCAGCACAGCAACGCGGGCGGCGCCTACCGCGCCCGGCACGAGGCGACCGGGCGCACCGTCCTCGTCAAGGAGGCACGCGGGCACACCGGGGTCGACTGGGGCGGGCGGTGCGCGCCGGAACGACTGCGGCGCGAGTGGCGGACGTTGCGCGAACTGCACGAGGCCTGCCCCGGCGTCGCGCCGGAACCGGTCGAGTACTTCACGGAGTGGGAACACGAGTTCCTCGTCATGGAATTCGTCGAGGGCACGCCGCTGAAGAACTGGATGGTCGCGCACAACACCCTGATCCGCTCCGCACCGACCAGGGCGGAGATGGCCCAGTACCACGACAAGTGTGTCCGCATCATGACGGCGCTGGAGAAGTTGTTCGCCGTGCTGCACGAGCACGGCTACGTCTTCGTCGACGTCAGCCCCACCAACGTGCTCGTCACAGACGACCTCGGCGTGCGCCTCGTCGACTTCGAGGCCGCCCACCGCCTCGACACCGACGACCTGCGGCCGATGGGCACGGAGGGGTTCACCCCGCCGCCCGCCCTGGTCGGCGACGACCCGGTCGTCTACGACGAGTACGGGCTGGCCGCGATCGCCCAGTTCCTCATGGCGCCGATGGCGCAGGTGATCGAGCGGCACCCGGACGCCCTGTCCCACCTGCGCCACGAGCTCGACGAGCTCGGTGACGTGCCGGAGGCGCTGTGGTCGGCCGCGACGCGCTTCCACCGCCCCTCCCCGGCCGGGAACGGCTGTCCGGCGCCCGGCGAGGTCGCCGCGGACCCGCTCCGGCACCTGCGCGAGCTCCGTGCGAAGGTCGCGACCGGACTGGCCGCGATGGCGCGACCGGATGATCCACAGTGGACCTACCCGACCGTGCCGAAGGGGTTCGGCACGAACCCGGCGTGTGTCGCGTTCGGCACCGCGGGCGTGGTCCACGCGCTGCGCGCCGCGGACGAGCCGGTCCCCGCCGCCGCGGTCGACCGGTTGCGCACCCAGGCGAGGGAAGGCGAGTTCGCGCCCGGTCTCATGTACGGCGGCAGCGGGATCGCATGGGTGCTCGCCGATCTCGGCCACCTCGACGACGCACGGCGGTTGCTCGACGCGGCGGACCGGCACCCGATCACCGGCAGCTGCCACACCTACGGCAGCGGGTCGGCCGGTGTCGCCATGGCCCACCTCGCGATGTTCGGGCACACCGGTGACCGCCACCACCTCGACCGCGCCGAGGCCATCACGCTGGCGCTGCCCGACGACCTGACTCCGGGGCTGGGCAAGGACAACGCCACCGGCCTGCTCGAGGGCCGGTGCGGGATCGCGCTGATGCTCCAGCAACTCGCGGCGGTCACCGGGGACGACCGCCTGCTCGACCGTGCCGTCCGGCTGCTGCACGAGGAACTCGACCGCGCGAGCGCACCGGACGCGCCCGACCTGGCCTTCCCGGTCTCGGACCGGGACTCCCGCAGCATGCCGTACGTGCACTGCGGTTCGGCGGGCATGCTGCTCGTCACCACCCGGTGCCTCGCGGCCCGTGACGACGAGCGGCTCCAGGACGCCCAGGAGCGGCTGCGGCTGCGGCTCGGTGGCCCGTTCACCGTCATGGCCGGCCTGTACCAGGGAATAACCGGTCTCGGCTTCGCGCTGGCCGAGCACGCCAGGCTCACCGGTGACACCACCAGCGCCGGCATGGCCACCCGGACCGGAACGGCGCTGTTCAAGTACGCCGTCCCGTGGGAGCACGGGGTCCGGTTCCTCGGCGAGGGACGCAGCCGGTACAGCGCCGACCTCTGGAGCGGCTCAGCCGGAGTGCTGTTGTTCCTGCACACGCTGCTCGAACCAGGCCAGGATCCGCTGTTCACCGTCGACCGGCTCGGCGGCCGACAGCGCCACGAACGCACGTTGCCCGGAACCACCGGATAGCAGCGTACGAATCACCACAAGGAAAAGGAGAAAACAATGCAGAACATCCTCGCCCTGCAGGAGATGTCCCAGCTCGCCGTCGAGAGCGGGGAGGACGCGGCCTCGTGGAGCACGATCAGCATCGGCATGTGCCGCAGCGACGTCAGCCTCGCCGTCTGCTGAACCAGCGAGCACGGCAACGGGACCGCACCGTGACACGCGTGTTCCGCTGACTCGTGGCGGGGGGGGGGGGGGCCCCCCCCGCCCCCCCCCCCCCCCCCAACCCCCCCCCCCCCCCCCCCCGCCCCCCGCCCCCCCCCCCCCCCCCCCGCCCCCCCCCCCGCGCCGCCCCGAACCAC
>NZ_JBITMQ010000001.1:1128364-1402664 GCF_044466355.1 Actinophytocola sp. NPDC049390 | reverse complement strand
TGTATTTGTTCATCATTCCTCGTGTTTGGACCAGTGCCCGGCGTCAGTGTGGCGTGTGTCGTGTTGGCGGTGGGGGTTTCGGCCGCCCGCCGGGCGCCCCCCCCCACCGCCATATCGCCCGACCACGTCGAACGGACCGACGATGACACCACTGCTCGACCTCGCACCGGCCGGCTCACCCGAGTTCCACACCGACCCGGTCACGACCGGATCACCCCTGCATCCGGCAGGGGTGCCGACCACGTGGCGATCACGGCATGCGGGCTGGTGGACCGAATGGTCATCCACCGGCACCGTCGAGGACGAGCCGTGGTCGATCGGCATCACCACCGTGCCCGAGCGCGCCGAGGCCGTGCTGGACCGCGTCGCCGCCGCGTGTGTCGCGCTGGACGTCCCGTTCCGCCATGTGCAGTCCACCGCGATCGCCCGCGCGCTGACCGCCCGCTCGGCGCCGCGCGAGCTCGCTGGCATGTTCTGCGCGGCGCAACCCGGGGACACCGCGACGCTCCGGCGGCTGCTGGCACGGCTCGCGACCGATCTCGCCGCGGAGCACGGGCCGCACCTGCTCACCCATCGCCGGTACCGGGACACCGTCGTGCAGTACCGGTTGCCCGACGGGGTTCCCGACCCGCTCACCTCGACGAGCGCGCCGCCGCCCGCACACGGCGAACACGTCCTCAACGGCCGTTACCGGGTGACCGCGGCCTGCGGCCACACGGCGAGCGGCGGCATATATCTGGCGACCGACCTGACCACCGGCCTCCCCGTCCTGGTGAAGGAAGCGAGAGCGCACATCGGCTTCGACGCCGACGGTCGCAGTGCGCGGCAACGACTCCGGCACGAGTACCGGATGCTCCAGCGCGTACACGCGGCCGCACCCCGCATCTGTCCCGCACCGGTCGACTACTTCACCGCGTGGGAACACGAGTTCCTCGTGCGGGAGTCCGTGCCCGGTCAACCACTTCTCCTGTGGTGCGCGGCGAACAGCGTGCTCTACCGGCTCTCCGCACCTGCCAGCGAACGAGACGCCTACCTGCTGCGCTGCGCCCGGCTCGTCGACACCGTTCGCCGGGACCTGAAAACGCTGCGCGACATGGGGTTGTGCTTCGGCGCACTCGACCACACGAACGTCGTCGTCCACGACGACCGGCCACGTCTCGTGGGCTTCGGCGACGTGACCCCACTCGGGGAGACACCTCTGACCGGCGCCTTCTCCCCGCCCCCTGACTGTCGTCCCGTTCCCGGTGCGGACGACTACGCCCTTTCCGCGCTGGCGATGTTCGTGCTCTTCCCCCTGCACCAGCCACTCGTGACCGATCCGGCGGGACGAGCGGACCTGCTACGCCGTGACCTCGGGCCGGTTCCGGCCGTCCTGTGGGACCGCGCGGCCAAGTACTACACGTGCCCTGTCACCGACGACGCCCTGCCCAGTGCCGAGCAACTGGACACCGATCCCGTCCACGGCCTCCGCAGGCTGGCGGCGGGCCTGACCGACGGCCTCCTCGCTGTCGCGGCACCCGACCGC
The DNA here is from genome assembly GCF_044466355.1 of Actinophytocola sp. NPDC049390. Classification (NCBI taxonomy): domain Bacteria; kingdom Bacillati; phylum Actinomycetota; class Actinomycetes; order Pseudonocardiales; family Pseudonocardiaceae; genus Actinophytocola; species Actinophytocola sp. NPDC049390. The sequence goes on along the minus strand of NZ_JBITMQ010000001.1, from coordinate 1,401,139 downwards.
GAGGACTGGCTGTTCCCGCCACCCGCCGAGATGTCCGCGGCCGACAGCCACAGCCTCGCTCACGGCACCGCGGGCATCCTGTACGCGCTGCGCCGGGCCGGGGCGGCCGTCCCGCCCGAGCTGGTCACCCGTTTCCGTCGCGACGTGCTCGGCGCGACGAGCACGCTGCCGAGCGGCCTGCAGGACGGCCTGGCGGGAATCGCCGTGGTGCTGGCCGAGCTTGGCGACCACGACCTGGCGCACCACCTCGCAGGCAAGGCGCTGCGCAGTCCGCACGCGAGCCCGGGCCTGTGGTTCGGAGCGGCCGGGACCGGGTTGGCCGCACTGCGTGTCGCGGACGTCGTCGGTGACACGGACCTCGTCGCGCGCGCCGCCGACCTCGCCGAACGGGTGCCTTCGCGCGACCACGGCACGGCAGGTCTGGCCGAGGGCCGCAGTGGCGTCGCGCTGTTCCTCCACGAACTGGGCCGGCGGACCTCGGACGATCGGTACACCGCGCAGGCACTGGACCTCCTCCACGACGAGCTCGCGAGTGCCACGCGGATCGGCGGCGAACTCGTCTTCACCGACAGGGGCGGACGCCGGATCATCTACTACCTGGCCGCAGGGTCTGCCGGCGTCGCCACTGTGCTGACCAAGCTCGCCGCGGCGACCGGTGACGAACGCTGCACCAGCGCGTTGCCCGCTGTCCTGTCCGGCTGCCGAGCGCTCAACTCCGTGCGCCCCGGCCTTTATCAGGGGGCGGCGTCCTGGGCGTACGCCATGGCGACGCATGCCGTGCACGCGGGCAGCCAGGACGACCACGCCACCGCGGTACGCATCGCCTGCGGGCTCACCAAGTACGCGATCCGGCGGCCACAGGGGCTGTGCGTGCTCGGCTCATTGGAGTCGCGGTTGTGCGGCGACCTCGCGGACGGCAGCGCCGGTGTGCTGCTCGCGCTGACCCATGTCCTGGACGGAGCCTCGGACGACACGAAGTCCGGAAGTTGAAAGGAAAACAGATGGAACAAGTACTGGCCCTGCAGGGAATCTCCGCGCCTGCGTCCACGGACGCGGCGATCACGACCCTGGGCAGCTGGATCAGCGTGGTGGACTGCGACGGAACCCACACGTCGTACTGCACCGTGCCACGATGAGGTGACCGGCTGGCGGGCACGACAGCCGTTGTCGTGCCCGCCAGCGCCCAGTCCGCCCGACGTCGCCACGAACAGAATGTCCACATCGGACGTCAGCGTGCCGCGATCACGTCACCGTGGGCAGGGTGGCGTTACGCGGCTCTGACGGAACGGCGTTCAAGACCGGCGAGCACGCGGTGCATCGCGAACACGCCCGCCTCCAGCTCCTCCAGTGTGACCGTCAGCGGCGCTCGCAGTCCGATCGACCGCGGGCCGGCGGGCCGCACGAGCACGCGCTCGTACTCGCGCAGTCCGGCGACCATCTCGTCCCGAACCTCCGTCGAGGACAGGTCGAACCCGCACATCAGGCCCCGGCCGCGGACGTGGGACACGTGGTCGGGGAACCGGACGGTGAGCCGCCCGAGCATCGCCACCAGAACGCGGCCGAGCCGCCTGGCGCGGCCGCACAGGTCGCGCGTCTCGACCACCTCCAGCACCCGGCGGGCATGGACCAGGTCGGCCAGCGCGCCCGCGACGCCGAGTTCTGTGGCGGGCGCCGCCCGGTGTCCCGCCATGACGCCGCCGAGCCGGAGCCGGTCGCCGAAGGCGACCACGTCCGGAGCGAGGCCGAGCTGCTGGTAGGCCCACGGGGTACCGGTCAGCCCGACGCCGGTCCGCACCTCGTCCAGCACGAGTAGCGCGTCGTTGTCATGGCACAGCCGCTGCGCCGCCTGGAGGAAGCCGGCGCGTACGTGGTGGTCGCCGGGGCCGGCCAGAATCGGCTCGGCGACGAGGCAGGCGATGTCGTCGCCGTGCGCGGCGAACGCCCGTCGGGTGTGTTCCAACGCCGCGCGTTCGAAGGCCGGACCGTGCTCCGGGCCAGCGCCGGGCGGCCGCAGGGCCAGCACCCGGTTCCCCGGCGCGCGCCGGCCATGTGCGGCGTTGTGGCCTCTTTTCCAGGCGGTCGCGTACTCGACCGCCCTCGCCACGGCCTGGACGCCGTCGTCGACGAACTCCCGGTACGGCAGTCTCGGGTCGCCGAGCACCCTCGCGAAGGTGTCGGCGAACTCGGCGCGCTGCCGGCGGTCGGCCTCGGTCCCGGTTGGCTCGTGGCGCGCCTGCGCCAGTTGCGTCAGGAACTCGGTGTCGTCGACCAGTTCCGGCGGGTTCACGCCGAGCACCGCGGCGCCGGGGCACGTGTGGAGGCTCAGGTACTCCTCGCCGCTGCCCTGGTCGACGAGGAACGGGCCGTGGCTCGCGCGGAAGTCGGGAACGAACGGCAGCCCGTCAGTGGGCTCCATCGCCGTGCACTTCCGCCATCGCGACAGCGATGCGGCGTGGGCCGGTGAAGGGTTCCCTGCCGTGGCTCGCCAACATGTTGTCCACCACGAGCACGTCGTCGCGCTGCCAGTCGAAACGTACCCGTGCCTTGGCGTAGCACTCGCGCAGATGCGACATCACGTCGTCGGGAATGCGAGCGCCGTCGCCGTAGTAGGTGTTCGTCGGCAGCTTCTGTTCCCCGAACAGCGCCAGCATCCCCTCGCGGACGTCATCGGGCAGCGTGGTGTTGTGGAAGAACGTGATGTGGTTGAACCACACCGTCTCGCCTGTCACCGGGTGGGTGTGGATCGCGTCGCGGACGGCCGTCGTGCGCAGTCCGTCCCTGCCCTGCCACTCCGCCTCGAGCCCGTGGCCTGCGCAGTACTCCTCGACCTCCGTACGGGACTCGGTGCCGAACGCCTGACGCCAGTTCACCCCGAAGCGCTCGTGGTAGTTGCGCACGAGCATCCACCTGCGCCGCCCGAACTCCTCGCGCACAGCCGGGTCGATCGACTCGAACAGCGCCCTGCTGTCGGCCAGCGGCGTCGCGCCGTCGGAGTGCGGCGGCTCGACACAGTAGAAGTACAGCGCCATCGGCCACGCCACCTGGTAGGAGCTCTCGTTGTGCAGGAAGATCTCCTCCGCCGCGGGGTGGTCGGTCGAGGTGTACACGTTGCCCTTGATCTCCGACCGCGGCGAGGAACGCTCGGTGTAGCGGAGTGTCTTGCCGGACAGGGAGTTCACCACGTCCTCAAGTCCTTCGACGCCGCCGACGTCGAAGCCGCGCAGCAGGATCGCGCCGTGCGTCACGATCAGGTCGCGCAGCCGCGCACGGTCGGTGGCCAACAGTTCGGGAAGGTCGTGTTCGGCCTTCTCAACGACATAGGGCAGCACTGACGTCACCTTTCCGGTCGAAGTTTCGCGATCTTGTGAAACTGCTGCGGCGCGACGTTGCCGCCGGACACCACGACGCCCACCCGCCTGCCTGCGGTCTCCAGCCGGCCCGCCAGCGCCGCCGCGGTGGCGCACGCCCCGCTCGGTTCGGCCGTCAACCGACCGCGGGTCCACAGAAACGCCATGGCGGCGGCGATCTCGCCGTCCTCGACGGACACGACCCGGTCCAGCAGCCGCCGGTTGACCGCGAAGGTGAACCGGCCCGGCACACGGTGCCGCAACCCGTCGGCCAACGTGTCCGGGGTGGGCACCGTGACCCGCCGGCCCGCCGCCAGGGAGCGCGCCGTGTCGTCGCCGCCGGCCGGCTCGACGCCGACCACCTCGATCCAGGGGCACCGGGCCTTGGCGACCGTCGCACAGCCCGCCGCGAGCCCGCCACCGCCGACCGGCACCACCAACACGTCCAGTGCACCGGCCTGCTCGAACAGTTCGAGCGCGACGGTGCCGTGCCCCGCGGCCACGTCCGGGTCGTCCGACGACGCCAGTACCGCGAAACCGTCGCGGCGGGCGATGTCCGCCACGATCTCGTCTCGGTCCCCGGCGCGCGGGTCGTAGCGCACCACGCGCGCACCGTGCGCCAGCACGGCCGCGACCTTGGTCGCCGGCGCGTCGCTCGGCAGCACCAGCACGGCGGGCAGGCCGAACTCCTCTGCGAGCGCGGCGACCGCCCGGCCGTGGTTGCCGGACGACCCGGCGACCACGCCGCGCAGGGTGCCCGGATCGAGCGTCAAGAGCTTGTTGAGCGCGCCACGGATCTTGAACGCACCGGTGCGCTGGTGGTTCTCGGTCTTGAGCACCACGACCGCACCGGTCGCCGCGTCCAGCTCGGGCAGCCGCAGCGCCGGGGTGCGCACCACCTGCCCGGCGATGCGGGCGGCGGCCCGCGCGACGTCGTCGATCAGCAGGTCAGTCCGCATCGGCCCGCTCCATCGCCTCGACGGCGGGTCTCGGACCCGCGCCCGCCTCGGCGTCATCGAGGGCGTCGAGGCCGCGCAGCAACAGGCCGGGCAGGAGCCCCGCGACCGCGACGACCGTCCCGAGGACCCACCACGCCGGCCCGGACGAGCCGAGCAGCGTGACGCCGAGCAGCACGGGCCCGACTATGTCCTGCCCGACGCGGCCCAGGTTGAAGAACGCGAGGTAGTGCCCGCGACCCTCCGGCGGGGACAGCGCGAAGGTCAACGGTGTGCTCGCGATCGTCAGCCCCTCACCGACGGTGTGGATCACCATGCCCACCACCAGCAGCCCGGTCGCCGTCAACGCGGTCGAGGCCGTGCCACCGGCCGCGTAGAACACGCATGCGATCCCGACCGCGACGCCCGCGTACGCGCACGCTCGTGCCCCGGAACGCGCGTCGGGGAACAACCGGTTCAACGGGATCTGCAGACCCATGGCCATGGCCGCGTTCAACGTGAGAATCGCGGTCAGCGCCCAGCTCGGTGCGGCCGTGTGCTCGACGACCCACAGCGGCAGCACGACCGCGAGAAGCGTGTTGCCGGTGAGCAGCACACCGTTCACGGCGGTGACGAGCACGAACCGCGGGTCGCGGATCGGCGCCCGCACCGGCGCGGACGCGTCCCGGCGCGGCGCCCGCGCCTCCGGCCCGTAACGCAACGCGTTGACCACCAGCGCGGCGAACAGGAACGTCGCGCCGTTGCCGAGGATCCCGACCTGGAAGAGCCACGCCTGGTCGAGGATCACCGGCACGGTGGCGCACAGCGAGCCCAGCACGATCGCGCCGTTGCGGACCACGAACACCCCGCCGAGTACGGTGGCCCGTTCGGCGCCGCCGAAGAACCGGTCCACCAGCGCCTGGACGACCGGTCCGCTGGTGCGGTCGAACGGGATCAGCAGACAGGTCAACACGAAGTAGGACCAGTACTGATCGGTCAACGCGTAGAGGCTGTACCCGATGCCGCGCAGCAGGTACATCACGAGCAGCGTCCGGCGCGGCCCGAAGCGGTCGGCCAGCCGGCCGAGACGCGGGCTGACGACGAACGCCAGCAGGCTTGCCACGGACATCGCGGCGCCGACGGAGGCGACCGAGAAGTCGAGGACCGTCGTGAAGTACAGGATCGAGATCGCGGTGTAGAGCCCGGTGCCCCACGAGTCGACCGCGCCGGTCACCAGCAGCAGCCGGGCAGGGCGGCGGTCGAGCAGGAGCCCGGTGGCGAGGGCGCGCAGCCGCCCAGGTGGACGCGGATCGGACACGGTCGACTCCTCCGGCTCAGCGAGTGGCGGCGGCCAGCTCGACCAGCGCCGGCATCCCGGCGACGACGTGTTCGGCGGAGACGCCGAAGTCGACGAGGCAGGCGACCTCGTCGACCCCCGCCTCGGTCAGCCGGGCCACCAGCGGGGCGCACGTCTGCGGCGACCCGATCAGCGAACCCTCGTGCAGGTACCGCTCGTAGGTGACGTCCAGCAGCTCCTCGACGAGGTCGGCCGGGATCTCCTCGTCGGGCAACTGGTGACCGCCGCTGATCGTGCCGCCGCCCCCCGCCGCCTTTCGTTCGAGACCGACCGCCGAGCGGAGGTACTCGCGGAACGGCGTCCTGGTGCGCAGGATCGCGGCGTCCGCGTCGGTGTCCAGGTGGGTGTGCAGCATCAACGAGACGACGCCTTCCTCCGGGGTGTGGCCGTTGTCGGCACGCGCCTTGCGGTACAGCGCGATCTTCTCGGTGAGCTGGTCGACGTCCTGGCCGATCAGATGGGTCAGGACGTTCGCGCCGGCGGCGCCGGCGTCGACGAACGTCTGCGGGTTGCCGGACGAGGTCAGCCACACCGGCAGCTCCGGCTGGACCGGTGCGGGGAACAGGCGCACCTCGGTCGGTTGGCCGGCCCCGTTGGGCAGCTCGACGCTCTCGCCACGCCACAACCGGCGCACGGTGTCGAGCTGGTCGAGCATGAACTCCTTGCGGTTGGCGTAGCTCTGCGGCGCGAGCACGAAGTCGTTGACGTTCCAGCCCGCGCCGAACGACACGGCGGCGCGGCCACCGGAGAGGTTGTCGACCACCGACCAGTCCTCGGCCACCCGGACTGTCTGGTGCAGCGGCGAGATGAGGCTGCCGGCGCGCAGCTGGACCCGTTCGGTGACGGTCGCCATGGCGGCGCTGGTCATGGCGGGGTTCGGGAACACACCACCGAACGCGTCGAAGTGGCGTTCCGGTGTCCACACCGCGGCGAGGTCACCCTCGTCGGCGATGCGCGCGACCGTCAGCATCGTGCGGTAGGTCTCCTCGGCACTCGCCCCGGCCGAGGCGGCGAAGAACATGACGCCGTAACGCATTGCGGCTCCTTTGTGGTCGGTGCGGCGATCAGCCCGTGCAGGGCAGGCGCAACCGCTGGTAGGTCAGTCGGAGGTCGGTGGCGAGAACCACCCGGACGGTGTGCATGTCGGCCGGCAGCCCGGCCGGTACCGGCAGCTCGACGGCGCCGCCCGGCCCCGGCAGCCGCACGGCCGCGTACACGGCGTCGCCGCCGTTGTCCTTCCCGTGCAGGACGACCGGTCCCCGCGACGCCGACGCGAGGCCGACCGGGAGCACGGAACCGGCGAGCACGGTCGTCGGCAGGGTGACGGTCAGGCGCGGCCCGCCGGTCTCCCACACCTCCCTCGGCCCGCAGTGCGGACACTGCGCGAGGAACACGCCCGCCCTGTCGGCGTCGTCGCCCGGCGCCGCGTGCCCGGTGACGTAGCGGGGCGAGCCGCAGTGGTCGCAGTGGCCGTCGCGTTGGGTCGACACCTCGTACAGACCGTCGCAGAGCACCTGTTCCAACGCGTGGTGCTGCAACAACCAGGTGTCGAACAGCGCGACGCAGGACCGTGCCCAGCGGGCCCCGTAGCGGGCGGCGATCCCGGGCAGCCGCTCGACCTCGGCGCGCCACACCCCGGTCCGGCGGGCCTGTTCGACCACCCGCACCGAGCCCTGGAGCAGCCTGCCGAGGTCGTCGTGGGTGCGGACCATCGCGCCGAGGCTGGTGAGTGCGTCGCCGTCGGGCGCGGCGAGGTCGCGGACGGCGCGGTGCAGCCGGGCGGTCCGGTCCAGCCGGGTGGCGAGGTCGTGCTGCCAGCGCTCGTGCTCGCGGAGGCGGTCGGTCGCGTCGGTGACGACGGTCTTCTCCTCGGGCTCCCCGGTGGCGACGATCCGCAGGAACCGGTTGCCGGGGAACAGGGTCTGGCCGGCCGGCTCGGCGAGCAGCACGGCCGAGTCGTCCTGTCGCCGGGCCAGCGTGACCTTCTCGCGGGTGTCCAGCGGCTCGCCGGGCACGCAGGGCGCCGCGGTGAGGTCCGGCGCGCCGGCGGCGCCGGCCAGGTAGTACGGGCGCGATCCCAACAGCGGCAGTTGGAAGTCGTTCTCGATCTCCCGGATGCCGCTCATGCCGACGAGGCGTGTGAGCCGCGCCAGCGCCTCGACCGAGGCGGGCCGGTAGGGCATCGCGCGATCGCACGACAGCACCGAGCGCGCGTAGCCCTCGAGCGCCGCGGTCACCAGGCTGATGTCCGAGGGGAACAGGTCACCGGCGACGCTGAACGTGGTGCAGGAGAACAGCAACAGGTCGGCGGCCCGGACGTCCCTGGTCCGCAGCACCGGCCTGCCCCGGCCGCGTTTGCACCGCGTGCCGTCCACGCAGCCCGCGGTCACCGCGCCGCCGTCGAGGCCCCGTTCGGCCTCGCGCGGCAGCCCGCACAGCACGTGCGATCCGAGGTTCGCGTGTCCGTTCTCGCCGTGCGCGCACAACGCGAGCGCACGGGCGCCGCCGGTGAGCAGGCCGACCACGTCGCCGGTGCCGGTCGCGCCGCCGATGACGTCGGCGACGACCCAGTCCGGCACGTCGGTGGGTGGTGCCAGCAACGTCTTCGCGACGACGAAGCTCAACCCCGCCAGGTCGAGGGCGGGCAGCAGCGCCCACGGCGCGTCGATGGTCTCGGCGAGGTCGTGCAGGGCGGCCACCGGGAACGCGTCGCACCGCCCCACCACGGTCACGGCCGCGGCGCCCGAGCACGACCGGACCCAGCCCGCGTCCCGCCAGCCGGCCAGGTAGCCGCGACCGGTGCGGGCGGCGAACGCCTCGGCGACGGACGCGAACTCCTCGGTGCGGCACACGACGAGCTCGTCGCCGGAGTGCCGCACCGGCGGCTCGCGCTGGTACCAGTCGAGCACCTCGGTCCAGTGCCGTAGCCGGGACGGCCGGTCCGGCGCCAGGACCGGCACCGGCGCATCGGCATCGGCCAGCGCCGCGACCAGCGCCGCGGTGTCGGGCACCCAGGTGGTGGTGGACATGCCGGTCACTCCCAGCCGGCGATCACCGTGACCGTCGAGACGATCCCGGCCACCTCGTCATCCAGGTCGGCGTCCAGGTCGGTGTCGTTCTCCTCGGGGTCCGGGGCCGTGCCCCGGATCTCGGCGAGCCGCGCGGCGACGGCGTCGACGAGCTCGTTCTCCTCGGTGGCCATCAGGGTTCCCCTTTCAGTTGTCGAAGTAGGCGGGTTCGCTGCCGAGCGCGGGGACGAGGTCGGACATCCACGCGGCCGTCGGGTCGTGCTTGGCGAAGAAGGGCCTGCCGACCCACGACGGGTCGCGGGCCTGGAGGTAGCGCAGGCAGAACACGTCCTCGCCGGCGACGGTCGCCACGCCGTCGATCGCGACCTTGCCGAGCACGGCCGACATCGAGGGCCCCCGCGCGGTCCGCGCGAGGCCGCTGACCTGCCGGGTGGCGTCGCGGAAGATCTGCCAGGCGCGATGCAGCGGGACCTCGAAGTACCGCCGCGGCCCGGTGTCGCGTTCGACGAACATGTAGTACGGCACCGCGCCGAGCGCGACGGCCTCCCGCCACAGCTCGGCCCAGTCGTCCGCGTCGTCGTTGATGCCGCGCACCAGCGGGGCCTGCGTGCGCACGACCGCGCCGGTGCCGACGACCCGGCGCACCGCGGCCCGCGCCTCGGGCGCGCGCAGCTCGTTCGGGTGCGTGAAGTGGCCCATCACGGCCAGGTGCCGCCCGGCGGCGACCACCTGCTCGAACAGCCTGCACAGGTCGTCGGCGTCCGGTCCCGTCGTCACCCGGTAGGGCCAGTAGGCCAGCGCCTTCGTGCCGAGCCGGATGGTCCGGACGTGCGCGAGGTCGGGTGCGAGCAACGGCTCGATGTACTGGCGCAGGTTGTCGGTGGACATGATCAACGGGTCGCCGCCGGTGATCAGCACGTCGGTGATCTCGGTGTGGTCGCGCAGGTACCCGGTCACCGCGGCGACGTCGTCGGTGGCGATCTTGAGGTCCGACTCGCCGACGAACTGCGCCCAGCGGAAGCAGTACGTGCAGTACGCGTGGCAGGTCTGGCCGCGGCGCGGGAAGAACAGCAGCGTCTCCCGGTACTTGTGCTGGACCCCGGCCAGCGGCCGGCCGTCCGGCGTCGGGACGTTCAGGTCGGTCTGGCCGGCCGGATGCGGGTTCATGCGCCGGCGGATCTCCCGTGCCGCGGCCTCGGTCCGCTTCCGGTCCGCGCCGTCGCGCAGCAGCGCGGTCATCGTCGCCAGCTCGTCCGGCCCGAGCATGTCCGGCTGCGGGAACACGAGGCGGAACAACGGATCGTCCGGTGCGCGGTCCCAGTCGATCAGCTCGTCGGTGACGTAGGTGTTGGTGCGGAACGGAAGGACCGTGGCGACGGCGCGGGTCCTCAGCTTGGTGTCGGCGTCGAAGCCGCCGCGGTCGAGCAACCGGTCCAGGTCGCGGATCGTGTTGGCGCGGTAGGTGATGTCGGCGGTCATGCCGCCGACTCCGCGCGCCCAGCCGTGCCGACCGCCGTGCCGACCGCCGTGCCGACCGCTCGCGCCAGCTCCGGCGCGGCGAGCAGCGTGTAGTGGTCGGCCCCGGGCACCGGCACCATCGACACCTCGGCGCCGAGCAGCTCGGCCCAGCCAAGCGTCTCGGTGGCGTCCGCCGGCCGCTCCTGGGCGGCGCCGAGCACGAGCAGTACCCGGGTACCGGCGAGCCGGCCGCGCCGCACCCGGTACGCCGCGAGAGCCCTGGCATGACCGCGGAACACCTCGAAGCGGCGCCGCAGCTCGGCCACCTCGTCCGGCTCGCCGGCGGCGGGTGGCGCGAGCAGCACCGCCGGGTCCGGCAACACGACATCCGGCGCCATCCTGGTGAGGTCCCGGGTGAACGAGGCGAGCAGCTCGGCGTCGTCGCCGAGGAAGCGGTCGAACGCCGACGTGCCAGGGGCGTAGCTGTCCACGAGCACGAGCAGCTCGGTGTCCTCGCCGTCGAAGGACAGCTGACGGGCCATCTCGTAGGCCACCAGACCACCGGCCGACCAGCCGCCGAGCCGGTAGGGGCCGTGTGGCTGCACGCGCCGCAGTTCGTGCAGGTAGACGGCGGCCATCTCACCGACGTCGCGGTAGTGCGGTCCGCCGTCGAGCGCGGGTGCGCGCACGGCGTACACCGGTCCGGCCGGCAGGGACGCGGCCAGCTCTCGGTAGCCGACGATGTCGCCGCCGATGGAGTGCACCAGGAACAGGCCGGGCCCGGCGCCGGGCCGCAACGTCGTCACGGCCGTCGGTTCGGTGTCCGGTTGTTCGGCTCTCGACGCGCCGATCAGGCGTGCGAGCTGGTCGATGCGCGGCGCGCGCAGCAGGCCGCGCAGGGTCAGCTCCGCGCCCATCTGCTTGCGGATACGGGTGATCATGATGGTGGCGAGCAACGAGTGACCGCCGACGGAGAAGAAGTCGTCGGTCACCCCGAAGTCGTCGCGGCCGAGCAGCTTCCGCCAGATCGCGAGCAACTCCGCCTCGACGTCGTCCCGTGGGGCGACTCGAGTGGTGTCCGCGGCGGCGGTGGTCAGGGCGCGGCGGTCGATCTTGCCGTTCGGTAGCAGCGCGAGCCGCTCGACGAAGAGGATCAGGCCAGGCACCAAGGCGGTCGGGAGCACGCCGCGCAGGTGCTCGCGCAGGGATTCGGTGGTCAGCGTCGAGCCGGGCGCGCGCACCACGAACGCGACCAGCGTGGCGTCCCGGCCGTCCTGTTCCTCGTGCCGCTCGACGTGCGCGGTGACGACGTCGGCGTGCCCGGCCGCGGCGGCCGCGATCTCGCCGGGGTGGGTGCGGATGCCGCGCACCTTGATGAGGTCGTCGCGGCGGCCGGTCACCTGTATCGCCCCGTCGGCGCGGACGACCGCGACATCGCCGGTCCGGTACACCTGGTCGGCCGGGTCGTCCCGGAAGGGGTTGGGGGCGAACCCGCTGTCTCCGGTCAGGTAGCCGGCGGTTCGGTACGGGGTCCGGATGACGATCTCGCCGCGTTCGCCTGGTGCGCACACCCGGTCCCCCGCGCCGAGCACCTCGACCTGCACGCCCGGCTGCGGCCTGCCGATCGGCAGCGGCCCGCCCGCCACACCGGGCGGCACCCGCAGGAACGTCTTGATCATCGTGGTCTCGGTCGGCCCGTAGAAGTTGACGATCTCCGTGTCCGGTCCGGTGAACCGCTCACGCAGCTCGCGCACCAGCTCACCGGTCAACGGTTCGCCGGACAGGCACAGGAGGCGGAGCGCGGACAGGTCGACGGAGACGTCCGAGGCGAGCCAGGACGCGGCCACGCTCGGTGTCGTGTGCACGACGGTGATCCGCTCATCGGCGAGCCACCCCAGCAGTCGGTCCGCGTCGTCGAGCGCGCCCGTCGGCGGCAGGCACACCGCGGCGCCCGCGGTGAGCGGCACGAACACGTCGCGCAGCACGGCGTCGAAGGAGAACGTCGTCAGCTGGGCGACCCGGTCGCCGGCACCGACACCGAACTCGGCCTTCTCCCACGCGACGAAGTGGTCCAGCCCCTGGTGCCTGCCGAGCACTCCCTTCGGCTCCCCGGTGGTGCCGGAGGTGAAGAACACGTACGCGGGGTCCGTCGGCGCGGGCCCGACGGGCAGCCGGGCACCGGGTGGCGCGGCGGCGGCCAGGTCGAGCCGGTGCACCGGCCGTCCCTCGGTCCACTCGGGTGTGTCGACGGGTCGGGCGACCAGCACGGCGGTCGCGCCCGCGGCCTCGGCGATCCGGCGCTGGCGTGCGACGGGCAGGCCCTCGTCGACCGGCACCGCGATCACCCCCGCCGCCGCGGCGGCCACCAGCGCGGCGACCGACTCGGGGTGTTTGCCGCCGACGACGGCGACCACCGTGCCCGGGGCGAGCGCGGCCGCCGTGGCGCGGACCGCGGCCGCGAGCCGCCCGTAGGTCACCGAGCCGGCGGCCGCACCGATCGCCGTCTCGTCCGGCGTGCTCGCGGCCTGCCGCAGGAACTCCGCCGCGACCCGGGGTTGCGCCACGGGTGCCAGGTCCTCGGCGAACGGGTGCCGGTCCTCGGCCCTCGGCGACAGCTCCGACGCGGGCCGGTCGGGTTCCGCGAGGCCGGCGGTGAGCAGGTCGACCAGCCTGCCGCCGAGCGCGCCGACGAGGTCGGCGTCGAACACGTCGCGGTCGTACTCGAAGTCGAGCAGGAGCCGCTCGCCGACCGGCCGCACCACGAGCGTCAGGTCGAACTTCGCGGCGGGGGCCGGACCGGCCGCGCCCTCGGTCGCGGCCACCACGTCCACGGCGCGCAGCACGCCGTGCCGGTCGGTGGCGAGGTCGCGCGGGGGCATCCGGACCATCACCTGGAACAGCGGGGTGCGGCTCTGGTCCCGGTCGACGGCCACCGCGTCGACGAGGCGAGCGAAGGACAGGTGCTGGTGCGGCGCGGACTCCAGCAGGTGCCGCCGCACCCGCAGCACTGCCTCGCCGAAGGACGGATCACCTGCCAGGTCGAGGCGCAGCGCGTGGGTGCGGACGAAGAACCCGACGACGTTCTCCAGCTCCGGCCGGTCGCGGCCCGCGCTGTCCGTGCCGACGACCACCTGGTCCTGGTCGGCGGCGCGGCCGAGCACGACGCCGAACGCGGCGAGCACCGCCATGTAGGTGGTGGCGCCCTGGTCGCGGGCGAACCGCTCCAGCCTCGCGGTGAGCTCGTCGGACACCGGCACCCGGCACACCGCGCAGCCGTGGGTCGGTGCCGCGGGCCGGGGCTTGCTGTGCGGCAGGTCCAGCACCGGCGGCGGCGTGCCGAGTGCGGCCCGCCAGTGGTCGACGGCCGCGGTCGTGGCAGCCGAGTCGTCGTGCCGGTCGCGCCAGATCGCGAAGTCGCCGTACTGCAGCGCCGGCTCGGCCAGCACGGCGAGCCGACCGGCGCGGCCCGCGGCCACCAGCGTGTCCAGCTCGGTGGTGATCAGCTCCCAGGACCAGCCGTCGCACCCGATGTGGTGCACGGTCAGCCCGAGCAGCAGTTCGCCGGGCACGCCGACCAGTCGCGCGCGCAACAGCGGCCCGTTCGCGAGGTCGAACGGCAGCGCCGCCTCCGTCGCGAGCGCCGCGAGACCCGCCACCCGGTCCGGCTCGGAGGGCAGGGCGGTCACGTCGGCTCCGCCAGCCGGGGTGACGCGCTGCACCGGCCTGCCGTCGACCTCCGTGAACGTGCTGCGCAGTGCCTCGTGCCGGGCCACGACCCGGTCGACCGCCCGGACCACCACGTCGACGGGCGTGTCCACCGGGAGCGTGAACACCCCGGCCATGTTGTAGGAGCAGCTGTCCGGGGCGAGCTGCTGGAGGAACCAGATGCCCTCCTGCTCAGGGGTCAGCGGCAGTTCCGCGCCGCGCGGCACCGGTGTGATCGGCTCGTCGGCCGCGGTCGGCGCGCTGGCCAGCGCGGTGTCGACCGCGGTGGCCAGGGTCGCGATGGTCGGTGAGTCGAACAGCTCGCCCAGTTCCAGCTCGATCTGGAACGTCCTGCGCAGCCGCGCGAGGATGCGCACCATCAGCAGCGAGTGGCCGCCGAGCTCGAAGAAGTCGGCGCCGCGGTCGGTGACGTCGCGACCGAACGCTTCCGACCACATGCCGGCGACGAGCTGTTCGGTCTCGCTCCACGTCCCCGGGTCCGCGCTTTCCGGGCCGGTCACCGGGTCGGTCACCGGGTCCGGCAGCGCGCGCCGGTCCAGCTTGCCGTGGCCCGTCAGCGGCAACGCGGCCAGCACGACGACGTGCGCCGGCAGCATCGCGGTCGACACCCGTGCCGCGAGGTCCCGGCGGAGGTCGCTCGGGATGACCGTCGCGCCCGCCGCCGGAACGACGTAGGCGACCAGCTCGTGCGCATCGTCGTGCCTGCGGGTCACGACGGCCGCGGCGCCGACCGACGGGTGCCGGGTGAGCACGGCCGCGACCTCGGCGGGCTGCACCCGCACGCCGCGGATCTTCACCTGGTCGTCGCGCCTGCCGACGATCTCGACCGTGCCGTCCGGCGCGAGGCGGCCAAGGTCGCCGGTGCGCTGCACGAGGTCGGTCGGGTCGTCCGGCCGCAGCGGGTTCACCTCGAACAGCGGCGGCTCGCCGGAGTCAGGGTCGAGGCGGCCCCTGGTGAGGTAAGGCGTCCTGATCAGCACCTCGCCGAGCTCGCCGACACCGCAGCGCCTGCCGCGCCGGTTCACCACGAGCAGCTCGGCGTCGTCGATCGCACGGCCGACCGACAGCACCCCGGCCGGCACGTCGACGGGCACCTCGTACCAGGACTTGAGGATCGTCGCCTCGGTGGTGCCGTACAGGTTGACGAACCGGGTCGCGCCGAACCGCTCCCGCCAGCGGCGCACCAGGTCACCCTGCAGCGGCTCGCCGGACAGGCACACCAGCCGCAGGTCCGGCAGCTCGACGGTGTTCTCGCCCGCGGTGGTCAGCAGCTCGGCGAGCACGCTGGGCACGGTCTGCGCGACGGTGACGCGGTCGGCCGCCCACCAGGCGAGCATCGCCTCGAAGTCGGCGAACGGCCGGTCGGTCGGCGGCAGGCACACCGTAGCGCCGCCGATCAGCGCGGGCAGCAGGTCCTTGAGCACGGCGTCGAACGTGAGCGCCGCCATCTGCGCCACCCGGTCGCCCGCGCGGAAGTCGAACGTGCGCTGCTCCCACGCCACGAAGTTCGTCAGCGCACCGTGCCAGCCGACCACCCCGTTGGGCCGGCCCGTGGTGCCGGAGGTGAAGAACAGGTAGGCGTTCGCCGTCGGGGCGACCGGAGCCGGCGCGGGCCCGGTGGCAGCCGCCAGCTCGGCGACGGTCACCGCGGGCACGGCGAGACCGGCGAAGACCTCGGCCGTCACCACCATCAGCCCGGCGCCGGACTCGGCGACCAGCTCGGCCGCGCGGTCGACCGGCTGCGCGGCGTCCAGCGGCAGCACGACCGCGCCGGCGCGCATGACCGCGAGCAGCGCGACCACCGTGTCGACCGACCGGCCGCCGCCGACCGCCACCACATCACCCGGGCGCACCCCGGCGGCCAGCAGGCCCCGGGCACACCGATCCACCCGGTCGGCCAGCTCGCCGTAGGTGCACCGTTCCGCTCCCCTGCGCAGCGCGACCGCCGCGGGGGTCAGTGCCGCCTGTCGCTCGAACAGGGCGAGGGTGGTGGGCGGCAGCGTGGGTCGCGACTCGATCGTGTCGGTCATCAGACGTCCTCGTCCAACTGGGAGGTGAGCAGGTAGTCCTCGACGTACTCGTCCGGGTCGGCGAGCGCCCGGTCGGCGAGAACGGCGAGCTGGCCGGCCATGGTGGCCATGCGGGTCGGCCCGAACAGCTCTGCCGCGTACACGACGCGCGCGGCGAAGCCGTCCTCGGGGAACACCTCGAGCTTGAGGTCGTAGTGGGTGTGCCGGGTGGGCAGCTGGACCACCCGAACCTCTCTGTCCTCTATGGATATTCGCCAGGGCGGCAGGTTCTGGAACGCCAGCAGGTGCTGGAACAACGCCAGCCGGCCCGCGCTGCGCCCGACCCCGAGGTCGGCCATCATCTGTTCCACCGGTACCCGGGAGTGCCGCTGTCCGTCGACTGTGGACTGATGAGCCTCGCGCAGCAGCCCGACGAACGTGGTGTCCTCCTCGACGTGCAACCGGTGCGGCACGGTGGTCACGAAGTAGCCGGCCAGGTCCGTGGCGGCGACCGGCACCCGGTTCGCCGATGGCGTGGCGACGACGACGTCCTCCTGGCCGGCGAGCCGAGCGAGCCAGCAGCCGAACAGCGCGAGCATGACGGTGTACTCGGTGACCCGCTCGGACCGGCAGAAGTCGCGCAGCCGTGCGGCGAACCCGGGCGGCCAGGGCACCGCGGTGACGGCGGCGGGCACGCTCAGCGCCGAGCGACGCGGCCGGTCCGCCGGTAGCGCGATGCCGTCGGGGGCGTCGGCCAACCGCCGCCGCCAGTGTGCGCGGGACTCGTCGAACAGCGCGACGGCGGCGGGGTCGGTGGCCGCGGCGCGCTGCCAGCGCGCGTGGTCGACGATCTGGGGCCCGTCGCCGGGCGCGACCGGTGGGGCGCCTGCCGCGACGCGGTTCCAGTCCGCCGCGAACTCCCGCGCGAGCACCGACCACGTCCAGCCGTCGGCGACCACCTGGTGCGCGGCGAGCACGAGCAGGTGGTCGTCCTCGCCGAAACGGACGAGCCGGCTGCGCAGCGGTGGACCGGTGGACAGGTCGAACGGGTCGGCCGCGGCCTCGTCGATCGACCGGGTCACGACCTCGTCCCGCTCCGCTTCGGTGAGGCCGGGCGCCTCGACGACCACGGGCGGGGTGTCGGTGCCGGGATGGACGACCGCGACCGGAACGCCGTCGCGCTCGGGAAAGCTGGTGCGCAGCACCTCGTGCCGGGCCACCAGCGCGGCAAGGCACTCCGCGATCTGCCCCACGGTCGCCGGACCGCGCAGCCGCAACCCGGTCGGCGCGCTCATCGCGGTGCTGTGCGGTTCGAGTCGCTGCAGGAACCACATCCGTTCCTGGGACCGGTTGAGCCGCAACGCGCCGACGCGGTCGCCCCGGACCAGCGCCGGTCCCGGTTCCGCCAGACCCGCCGCGACGAGCCGGGCCAGCGCGGACATGGTCGGTTCCGCGTAGAAGTCGGTGGGGTCGACGTCGACGGCGAACTCGTCGCGGACCGCGGCGAGCAGCCGCAGCACGTGCAGCGAGCCGGCGCCGGCCGCCACGACGTCGGTCTCGTCGGTGCCGAGCTCTCGCCGCCAGAGTTCCGTGAGCGCGTCGGCGGCCGGTCCCCCGGCCGGTGCGTCCGGCGCCGGCAGCGCCGCGAGGTCGACCTTGCCGTGCACGGTGGTCGGGATCCGGTCCACCACGGTGAGCGTCGCGGGCACCGCGGCGGGCGTGAGCGTGTCGCGCAGCGCCGTCCGCCACGCGGCGATCGTCTCGCCGTCGGCAGGGTCGGCGAGCACGTAGCCGGCCACGCGAGTGATCCCGGCGGCGTCGACCCGGGTCGTCGCGACGGCCCCGGCCACGCCGGGCAGCGCGAGCAGGGCGGCCTCGACCTCGCCCAGCTCCAGCCGGACCCCGGCGATCTTGACCTGGTTGTCGGCGCGGCCGTGGTACTCGATCGCGCCGTCCGGCCGCACGCTCGCCAGGTCGCCGGTGCGGTACATCCGTTCACCGCCGCCGGGCGCATGCACGAACCGGTCGGCGGTGAGGTCGGGCCGGTTCAGGTAGCCGCGGGCCAGCGCGACACCCGTGATGTGCAACTCCCCCACCGTGCCCGCCGGTACCGGCCGCAGCTCCCGGTCCAGGACGTGCAACCGCACACCGGTGATCGCACGCCCGATCGGCACCGACGCCGCCCCCGGTGCGCACCGCCAGTGGCTCACGTCGACCGCCGCCTCGGTCGGCCCGTACAGGTTGTGCAGCTCGACGTCGGGCAACGTGGCGAAGAACCGGTTGGCGAGCGCGGGGGTGAGTGCCTCACCGCTCGCCAGCACCCGGCGCAGGCCGGCGCACGCCGACCGGTCGGCCACCCGCAGGAACTCCGCGAGCATGCTGGGCACGAAGTGGGTGACGGTCACCCCGCGCTCGCGGATCAACGCGGTCAGGTACCCGGGGTCCCG
Organism: Actinophytocola sp. NPDC049390; assembly: GCF_044466355.1. Taxonomy (NCBI): domain Bacteria; kingdom Bacillati; phylum Actinomycetota; class Actinomycetes; order Pseudonocardiales; family Pseudonocardiaceae; genus Actinophytocola; species Actinophytocola sp. NPDC049390. The sequence continues at coordinate 1,382,831 of NZ_JBITMQ010000001.1, read as the reverse complement.
GTGCCCACCCGGCGCGGCGAAGGTCAGCTCGGCGCCGGCCATCAACGGCCAGAAGAACTCCCACACCGACACGTCGAAGGTGTAGGGCGTCTTCTGCAGCACGACGTCGCCGGGGCCGATGTCGAAGGTGTCCTGCATCCACCGGAGCCGGTTCACGATCGCGCCGTGCTCGATCATGACTCCCTTGGGCGCACCGGTGGAGCCGGAGGTGTAGATGACGTAGGACAGGTCGTCCGCACGCGCGGCGTCGAGGCCGCCGGTGTCGTGGTGGGCCGGCGGCGGTGCGCCGACGTCCACCAGCGGGGCGTCGACGCCGGCGAGCACTGCGACGCCCTCGGCGTCGGTCATGACGACGACCGGTGCGGCGTCGGCGAGCAACGCGCGCAACCGGGCGGGTGGGTCCTCGCGGGACAACGGCAGGTAACACGCGCCCGCGCGCTGGATGGCGAGCAGCACGACCCCGAGCGTGACCGAGCGGTCGAGGTACACCGCGACGATCCGGTCGGGCCCCGCGCCCAGCGCGCGCAGCCGCGTCGCGAGCCGTGCCGACTCCCGGTCCAGCCCCGCGTAGTCCAGCGTCCGGTCCACATCGGACAGTGCGGGCGCGGCGGGCGTGCGCGCGCACTGCGCGGCCACGGCCGCGGCCAGGGACTCGGGAACCGGCGCGGGCGCCGGGCGCTCGGCCACGCGCATCGGGTGCTGCGATCGCATCCGATCACACACCCTCGACGGTGAGGGCGAAGACGTGGCCGTGCCCCGGCAGGCTGTCCGGCAACGCCCCCCGCTCGAGGCACTCCGCGGCCGCGGCGAGCAGCTCGTCGCCGGGCAGCGCACGCAGCGGCCAACGCAGGCGCACCACGTTGCGGCCGCGGCGCAACAGCCGGGCCGGCAGGTCGAGCCGGGTCGTGGTCCAGCCGCCGCCGAGCTCCACCGCGCCGACGGCGGCGTCGTTGACGAACACCTCGACCGTGCCGGTCGCGGGTTCGCCGTCGGGCAACCGCCACGTCGCGGTCAGGAGGCCGTCCTGGGGCCGCGCCAGCACCAGGTGGAACTCGCTGTCCAGGTCGTACGCGACGAGATAGGACCTCGGCCCGCCCGGCGTGTGGCCGAGGCGTTCCCGGAACGTCGTCGCGCGGTTGGCGTCGGCGAGCAGGTCCACTTCGGGCCGCGCGTGCTCGGCGACCAGCAGCTCCTCGTACCAGTCCGCGACGTCGGTGCCCGCGTCGGCGAGCAGGCGCACGGCCGCCTCGCGCAGCTCGTGGTCGGCGAGCTTGCTGCTGAGCCGGGTGTCGGCGACCTCCAGGTACCTGGCGAGCTCCGGAACGGCGGCGGCCCGCTCGTAGCTCGCGCACATCCAGTGCGGCGCGGTCCTCGTCTGGTAGTCGAGGTACTCCCGCAGCCGCTCGCCGACACCGCCGTCCAGCTCCAGGGCGCGGGCCAGGTGGTGGGTGACGATCTCGGCGGACTGCCCGTAGTGGGCGTTGTGCACCGCGGCGAGGAAATGCGCGGTGGCCGCGTGCGCCCGCGCGGGTGGCGGCACGGCCGCGCACAGCTCAGCGACCTCGGCCGGCGTGCCGCCGAGCAACGGGGCCAACGCGTTCGCGGTGCCCGCCGCCAACCTGGTCAGCCCTTCGGCACTCAGATGGCAGTAGTCGAGGAAGAATCGCCGTCCCGGCGTCGCGCCGCCCGCAGCGGCGCGCAGCTCCGTGGCGAGGTCGACGACGGCGAAACCGTGCTCGTCCGCCTTGCGGCGCATCTCCTGCTGCACCGCGGTGAGCGCGCGCGGCGAGTGCGGCGCGAAGATCCCGACCGCGGCGTCCTTCGCGGCGACCCGCGCCGCCGCCGACGCGACCGGGTCGGTGTCGGCGAGCGCGTCGGCGAGCAGCAGTTGGCTCACCGGGCTGGTTCCGCCGTCGAGTCGGATCATCTCGGCCGCCGCCTGTGCCGCCGCCGCGGGGTCCGTCGCGGCCCGGGCCCGTTCCCGCGCGGTCAGCCAGTCCCGCTGGGTGGACCCGGGCAGCACCGGGCAGACGAGCGAGCGTTCGTCGCGCCAGTCGGCGAGGTTGAACTCCGGCACGACGAGCACCACCGGCGCGCCGACGACCTGCCCGACCGCGGCGATGGTGTCGACCAGCCGGCCGGCCGCCGCGACGACGTACCCCTGGAACACCCGCTGCCCGGCCGCGTAACCACCGGTGCGCACCGCGTCGGCGAGCTGCTGCAGCTGATCGGGGTTGAGGTCGACGTTGTTCCAGTTGTTGCCGGCGAACACGACCAGCGCGTCCGGCTCCAGCCCGGCCACCTCGAGCAGCGTGCGCGTCAGGTCCGCCTGCGTCGCGTTGGTCCTGGCCAGGTCGAGCACGTCCACGTCGGCGAGCCCGTCCAGGCGGCGCAGGCAGTCCTCCAGCAGGCTCGCGCACGTGGTGGCCGGGTCGTAGAAGTAGCCCCGAGCGGCGGACTCCCCGAGCAGGGCGACCCGACGCCGCCCGGTCCGCAGCGGCAACCGGTCGACGTCGGCCCAGTACCGCCAGTCCGGACGCAGGTCGGTGGCTCGTACGTAGTCGCCGTCCTCGCCGTCGTTCCGCCGCCAGATCCCGACGGTGCTCCCGTCCGGCCTGGGCAGGACGGGAGCAGGCGCCGCGGCCCCCGTACTCGCACGGAGCTTCTGCAGCATGGCGAGCGCGAGGGTGCCCTGCCCGGAGGCGAACAGCTCGCTGAGCCTTCTGGTGTACCGGCGATCCGGCTCGCTCGCCGTCGGTGCTGTGGTCGGTGTCATCGCTCGCTCCTAGAGGAGGGTGTAGACGGTGTCGCTGACCGTGGACCGGGGCGGCACCGTGCCCTCGAACCAGGTCAGCCACGACTCGGGCACGGTCCCTCTGTCGATCACGAAGTCCTCGAGGACGAGGCAGTCGATGGCCGAACGCAGGAAACACAGCATCGCGTCCACCGGCGTGTGCACGATCGGCTCGCCCCGCAGGTTGAACGACGTGTTCAGCACCAGCGGGCAGTCGGTGCGTTCGTCGAACGCCCGGATCAGCCGGTAGAAGCGGCCGTTGGCGGCCTCGGTGACGGTCTGGACGCGCGCCGACCCGTCGACGTGCGTGATCGCGGGCAGGTCGAGCGGAGAGACGACCTCGCAGGTCTCCAGCATGAACGGCGACTCGTGGTCGAGCCGGAAGTGTTCCTCGGCCCGCTCGGCCAGCACGGCGGGCGCGAACGGCCGGAACGCCTCCCGCAGCTTCACCACCGCGTTGATCCGGTCCCGGGTGTCGGCGCCGCGCGGGTCGGCGAGGATCGACCGGCTACCGAGTGCGCGCGGGCCGAACTCCATCCGGCCGTGGAACCAGCCGACGACCTTCCCGGCGGCGAGCCGGTCGGCCACGGCGTCGAGCAGCTCGGGCTCGCGGCCCCGGAAGTCCAGGAAGCCGTCCCGGCCCGCCGCCTCGAGAAGTCGTGCGACCTCGTCGGCCGGGTGTGCGGGTCCGAGCAGGGCGGAGCGCATCCTGGCCGGTGTCGGCCTGCGCCCGGTCAGGCGTTGGTGCGCGACCGCCGCGGCGCCGAGGCTGCCGCCCGCGTCACCGGCCGCCGGTTGGACGAAGACGTCGGAGAACGGCCCCTCCTCGACGATCCGGCGCACCGCGACGACGTTGAGCGCGACGCCGCCCGCCATGCAGAGGTTGTCACTCGGTGTGAGCCGCTTGGCCCGGTCCACCAAGGCGAGCAGGGTCTCCTCGGTCACCACCTGCAGGCTGCGCGCGAGGTCGCAGTGCACCTGCTCGATCTCGGACTCGGGGACCCTCGGCGCGACGCCGAGCAGGTCGGCGAGCTTCGGGGTGCCCATACCTGCCGGGTTGCGGAAGTCGAAGTAGGCGAGGTCGAGGGTGAACGTGCCGTCGGCGGCCACGTCGATCAGCTGCCGCACCGCGTCGGCGAAGCGCGGCTCGCCGTAGGGCGCGAGGCCCATCACCTTGTACTCGCCCTCGTTGACCTCGAAACCGAGGTGGCCGGTGAGGGTGCTGTAGAGCAGGCCGAGCGAGTGCGGGAACTGGACCTCCGCGACCAGGTCCAGTTCGTCCTCCGTACCGCGACCCCAGGTCGTCGTGGCCCACTCGCCGACCGCGTCGACCGTCAGCACGGCGGCGTCGGCGAACCCGGAGTAGTAGTACGCACTGGCCGCGTGGGACAGGTGGTGGTCGACGATCTCGACGCGGCCGTCGAACCCGAGCACCTCGCGGATCTCGCGGCGTGGCCGGTCCGCGTCGAGCCGGAAGAACGCGTCCGGGCGGATGTCGGGCAGGTGCGGAAGCGCCATCCACAGCTGGCGGTCCAGCTTCTTCACCGGGTCCTCGTAGTAGGCGACGCAGTCCACGTCGGCGACCGTGAGGCCGGCCTGGCGCAGGCACGCGCGGAACGCCGCCCTCGGCATCCCGGGGTCCTGCTTGACGCGGGTGAACCGCTCCTCGTGCGCCGCGGCGACGAGCCGGCCGCCGACGAGGACGGCGCACGCCGAGTCGTGGAAGTGGGCGGAGATGCCGACGACGACCGGACCGTCCGGCCGGTGGGCGGTCACCGGCCCCGCCGCGGCAGGTCGAACGCGTCGAGGAACATGGAGAACGTCAGCACGGTCATCAGCAGGTCCTTCTCGAACGGGACGTTGATCCGGAATCCGGGTTCCGCGTACTGACGGGTGAGCCGCGCGACGGCGTCCGGATCGAAGAAGCCGTCGGCCCGGATCCGATCCGGGTCGAGCAGCGCGTCGATGGCGTCGTCGCCCTGCCGCACCAGGTGCGGACTGCCCGGGGCGGTGAACCCGAACTTCTCCCGGTCGACGATCGAGCGCGGGATCCAGTCGCGGGCCACCTGTTTGAGCAGGTACTTCTCCTCGAGGTCGTGCAGCTTCAGGTCGACCGGCACGGTGGCGAGGAACTCCACCAGCTCGCGGTCCAGGAACGGGTGGCGCGACTCCACCGAGTGCGCGAACGCCATCCGGTCGCCGTGGTCGCCGAGGAGGTGGTCGGCGAGCCGGACTTTGAGGTCGATGTACGAGCGGCGGTGCAGGTCGTCGAGCCCGACCACGCGCCGCCGGTCCAGCAGGGGGTGGTCGAGACAGTCGATGTCAGGTTCGTCGCCGAGCAGCCCGTCGGCGTAGAGCCATCGTTTGGTGGCGCGGAACGCGACGTCGTCGCCCTCGTAGAAGAAGTTCTCGTCACCCCACAACCGCGAGCGCAGTTCCGCCTCGCGCAGTGCGGTCTCGTCGAGCCCGGCGAGGCGATCGCCACGGACGCGGTCGAAGCGGTAGCCGATGTAGCCGCCGAGCAGTTCGTCGGCGCCCTGCCCGGTGAGCACGACCCGGGTGCCGCGATCCCGCACCAGCTCCGACAGCGAGAACGCGGCCGTGTTGAACGACTCCTTCAGCGGGCACTCGCAGTGCCACACCACGTCGGCGAGCCGCTCCGCGATCAGCCCCCCGTGCATGAAGCGCTCGTGGTGCTCGGTCTGCAGGGCCCGGCCCATCAGACGCTGGTGGTCGACCTCGGACAGCTCCCGTTCCGCGAACGCCGCGGAGAACGAGGGGATCGACGCCTCGGGCATGAGATGTCGCATGATCGCGCCGACGAGCGAGGAGTCGAGGCCACCGCTGAGGTACAGGCCGACCCCGACGTCGGACTGCAGCCGCTTCTCGACCGCACCGATGAGCAGGTCCTCTAGCCGCTCCGCGTAGTACCGGTCGCTCTCCCGGTCGGCGGGCTCGTCCACCCGGGGGTAGGTGAGGTCCCAGTACTGGTGCTCCTCGGGTTTCGCGCCCGCGCGCTGGACGAACATGGTGCCCGGCGGCACGCTGCGCACGCCGCGGAACATGGTGCGCGGGCTGACGAGGCCCGGCAGGGTCAGCACTTGGTCGAGCCCGACGGGATCCACCTCGGCCCGCACCGCGGGGTGGGCGAGCAGCGCCTTGATCTCCGAGCCGAACACGAGGGTGTCGTCGACGAAGGTGTAGAACAGCGGCACCACCCCGAAGTGGTCCCTGGCACCCACGAGCAGCCTGCGCTTCCGGTCCCAGACGATCACCGCGAACTGGCCGTCGAGGTGGTCGACGAAGTCGAGCCCGTACTCCTCGTACAGGTGTGGCACCACATCGACGTCGCAGCGGCTGTGGAACACGTGGCCGCGCGCGGCGAGCCGGTCCCGCAGCACCTTGTGGTTGTAGATCTCGCCGGTGGTCATCGCGACGACGTTGCCGTCCTCGCTGTGCACCGGCTGGCTGCCCGCGTCGACGTCGACGATCGCGAGCCGGGCGAACCCGAACGCCACGCCGTCCTCGATATGGCGACCGGTGTCGTCCGGACCGCGGTGGGTGAGTTGCTTCAACATTGCGTCGACGGTGGATTCAAAATGGCCGGAATCACGTTCCGCGGTGACGAATCCAGACAATCCACACACGAATTGTCGTCCTCTCCCGATGGTATTCAGTGCGCCTGGTGATTGAATTTCTCTGACGCCGGCCGCAGGGTTTCCGAATTCGAACTTCACAGGCGGACACGCCCTCGTCCAGCACTCTCCGCTCGTCTTCGAGCGGGCTTCGAGGTGTCCCGAGCAGGCTTCGAGCACAACCCGAGCAATGGAGGCACGGACCAATGCGCAGCGCAGGACGAATTCTGGTAGTAGGCGGCAAAGAGTCACTATTGCTCAAGGCCGAACGGCTCGGCCTTGACGTTGTCCACTTCCAGAAACCCGCCGAGTTCTCACCGATTCAGCACGCCCGGGCCGGTACCACCGTCGTGCTCGACTACGAGGACGTCGACAAGGCGGTGGACCTCGCGAGGGCGCTGCACGCCGCCAGGCCGTTCGCGGGCGCGATGGCGATCACGGAGTCCGCGCTGTTGCCCGCCGCACGGATCAACGAGGCCCTCCAGCTGCCCGGCGTCACTCCCGCGACCGTCGGACTCCTGACCGACAAGTGGTCGATGCGCAGGCTGCTCAACGCACGTGGCGTCAGCGTGGTCGGCGCCGAGATGGGCACCACCCGCGCCGACCTCACGGCCTTCGCCGAGACGCACGGCTTCCCGTTCATCGTCAAACCGCTGGCCGGAACCGCGAGCTTCGGCGTGTTCCTGGTCCACGACGCGGCCGAGCTGGATCCGGTGCACGACCGGCTCAACGGGCTCGGTCTGCCCGCGTTCCTGATGGAACAGTACCTCGACGGGCGCGAGATCAGCGTGGAGTGCTTCACCTTCCACGGCAGGCACGTGCTGCTCGCCATGACGGACAAGCTCGTCGGGCGTGGCTTCGTCGAGATGGGGCATTCGATCCCTGCCGCCGTCTCCGCGGCCGACCAGGCCGCTGTCGTGGCGGTGGTGAACCAGTTCCTCGATGCCGTCGGCCTGACCGAGGGCCCGTCGCACACCGAGGTCAAACTGACCGCCGACGGCCCGAAGGTCGTCGAGGGCCACAACCGCCGCGGCGGCGACCGGATCAACCAGATGGTGGAGCTGGTGTACGGGCAGGACATCGAACACCTGACGGCCGGGTGGTGCGCGGGGGTCATCGACGAGCTGCCGGCCAGTCCCGAGGCCGACGGCGCGACGGCGGTGCGCTTCTTCGAGGCCCCGCCGGGAATCGTGCGCGAGATCGTCGGCGCCGACGAGATCCGGAGGCTGCCCGACGTGCGCGAGTTCCACCTCAACTACGCGGTCGGCGACCGGGTACCGCCGCTGCGCTGGTCCCTCGACCGCGCCGGTTACCTGGTGGTGCACCGCGCGACCGCCGACGAGGCGGTCCGCGCCGCGACGGAGTACGCGGCGCGGATCAACTTCGTGGTGGACCAGGTCGCCGAGGACCGCGACCGCGCCAACGCGGAGTTCGCCGCGCTGCGCGAGGAGCTGGACCTGTCCGACCGGTTCGGCTACGACGTGGCGAGCTGACCGCTGGCGTGCACCATCGTGGGCTTTGTAACTGCTCGCCAAGCACTTCTTGACCTTGGTCAAGGGCGCACGCGCGCGCACCGGTGCTCGTTGACCTTCACTCCGATTGTGTCACCCGAGTTCGTCGCCTGCGGGTAGGGGTGCTCCGCGGAATATGGAGGTCCGGTGCCACGCGAAGTACGGCTCGGAGTCCGCGTGGTGGGCCCGGCACGGTCGACCGGTCAACGCGGCGGTCCGGTCACGGAACGCTTCGGGGACGCCGTCCAGCGGGGCAGTGCGGACCCGTCCGGTCGAGTCGACCGTGATCCAGCCGGTTTCGTACAGGATGTCGCAGCCGAAGCTGCAGGCCAGCATTGCGACGTTGTGCAGATCGTGGCGTTCACCGTCGGTGCATACGGCGCGGCGTTTGACATGGGCGGCGACCAGGAACTCGATCGGGTATTCGTCACCGCAGAGTGCGCACGGTGCGACGTCGCGGCCACCGGCGAGCAGCGTGCGCAGCCGTGCCTGCTCCTTGCGGATCTTCACCTCGGCCACAGCGTCCGTGGCGTCGACGGACGGGTCGGCAACCTCGCTCCCACCGAGGGTGATCGTGGCCGGGTTCATGGATACCCGCGCGGTTGGGAGGGTCGCAAGCACAGCGCCGACGAAAGCACTGCGGTAGCCGAGTTCCTCGACGTTGACCCTGACACTGCGCTTCCCGACGAGCAGGTCGAGGCCGTTCTGCACCTCCACGAGGGGCACCGGCTGCCCTTCCGGTGACTGCTTCGTGCGCACGGTGACAGTGTCGCCGTTCATCGCCAGGACCATGTTCGGTTGTCCGCTCACGGTGCTGATCTGCACGCCGACCAGTGGCCGCAGCACGTCCCGGGCCCGTAGGGGCCGACCCCGGAGGTAACCGGACAGGTAGCGGTCAACCACCAGGTCGATCACCCTGCTGCGGACCGCCTCGTCGCGCAACAGGACAGCAGCCTGCCGGGTGAGGCCCGCGGCCGCGGTGCGGTCAGCCGCCCTGGGCACGTCCGTGACACCGTGGACCTCCCACAGGAGTTGAGAGCTGCCCAGGTGCCAGAACGGGTACTCCGGGGTGGTGCGCGAGGTAGCGGGCGCGAACTCGCGGAGGAACTCGCCGAAACCGCGACGAAATTCGGGCCAGACGACGAGGCGTGTCCCACCTGCGGCAACGCGGTCCGCCATCCACAACAGGGCGAGAGGCTTGTGCAGGCTGGCGCGGCCGTCCGGCGTCCTGTGTTGCTTCAACTGCCCGACCTCGGTCAGCAGTCCGTCGACGGTGAGCGCGACACCGCCGTCGAGCGGCGGCGCCACGACCGGATCGGCGATGTACTCCGCCAGGCGATCGACGGAGTCGGGGCCATAGCCGGGCACCGCAAGCCGCAGCTGGAGCCGCTTGCGATTGTTGCCGTCCTTCGTCGCACCAGTGGGCAGCCCTACCCGGCCTTGAGCACGCGTGATCCGCAGCCGCAGTTCCTCGACATCCGGCACGTCGGCGAGGTCGACGGGCCCGTCCAGCAGCGCCCGTTCGTTCTCGGGCAGGTCGGCCAGGCGGGCGGACGCGACCATCGCGGCCACCACCACCGCCTCGACGTCCCGCAGCCTGGCCAACAGCAGCCGCAACGCCGGCACGTAGTCGTCGTTGCGGGAGCGGCCAACCTCCGCGCTCCGGCCTCCCGCGCTCTCCAGAAACAGGCTCAGGTATAGGCCGTCTCGCACTACCGAAAAATGCGCGTTCAGCAGCTGCCCGTCATCACTTCGTGGACGTAACACCGCTCCATCGTGACATAGGGTGATCAACGTGATAGTCACCCTACAAACGTGTGTCGCCTTGACGGTGAGGGCAACTCCTGTCGGTCAGTAGACGCTCGTGGTCCCGGAGCACGTTGTGATGGGGCGCCCCCAGGACGCCCCATCACTCACGGCGTGACGACGGTCGCCGCGGCCACGGAGCGGAGGAGGGACGTGTCCCCCGCAATGGTGGAGACCTCGACCCAGTGCTCCTCCCCGACCTGGGCGACGACGGTCTTCCCGTCCGCCGTGGCCCGTGTCAGCACGCCGTCCACGACCTTCTCCCGGTCGAGCGGCGCCGTGTCCATCTTGGTGCCGTCGCGGTTCGGCAGCTCGGTCGGTGCGGTGCCGTCCATCACCCGGACGTCGAGGCACTGGTCGCCGACCGGCCCCATCGGGTCGACTCCCTCACGGCACAGCGTCAGCATGACCGACTCGGCGCCCTGGTCCGACGAACGGGCCAACCGATAGCCGTCGGGCAACCGGGTCAGCCCCACCGCGACCGCCAACGAGGTTGGCCGACGCGCCACGCTCTCGGCCACCCGCCGGAGCTGGTCCTCCGACATCTCGTCCCGGGTGCCGACCACGACCCACGGCCCGCCGGGGAACTGCCACATGAACTGGGTACCGATCGTCATCCGCTGAAGCACGCCGGGGTGCCCGCCGATGGTCGTTGGCTCGGCGACCGCCCCGCCCGGATCCTCGGGGCGCGCCGTGCTCGCCCCCACCATGATGGTCGGGGTCGTTCCCGTCCGCGCGTCCGGTTCAGCCTCGTAGTAGGCGTAGGTGCCGGCGTCGCTCACGTCCCACCTGGCCAGGGTGTAACCGGGCGGCAGCCAGGCCACCGTGAACGGAAGCTCGGGCGCGGGAAGGACGGTCTCGGCCTTCGACGACGGAGGCGAGGGTGACGCCGGCGGGGACGCCGCCGAGACCGTCGGCGTGCCGCCCCGGTCGGTGCCGCGGTCGGGCAGGGCGAACACGACACCCACGGCCACGGCGGTCGCCGTCCCGGCCACCCCCACCACGCCGGCCACCTGTCGGCGTCGCCGCCGCAGGGCGACTCGCTGCCGGAACCCGGCCAGCACCGCACCCTCGTCCGGGGCCAACCGCTCCAACGAGCCGAGCGCGCGCTCGACGGAACCTGTGTCGATCATGTCTCGAATACCTCCTGGCTGACGGGGCGTTCGACCCCGGCCCGTTCCCGAAGCCCCGCCAGTGCGCGGGACACGTGGCTGCGCACGGTGCCCGCGGCGCAACCGAGGATTTCGGCGATCTCCTCGTCACCGCGTCCCTCGTAGAACCGCAGCACCACGACCACCCGCTGCCGCCGGGTCAAGGTGGCCAGCATCCGGGTCACCTCGTCCTGGTCGGCCAGTCGCACGGCCGGGTCGGGCACGGTGGAGCGGTCGAGCTCGCCGGTGTCGGCCACCGGGTGAACGGACCGCACCGCCCATCGCCGACGCCATGACAGGTACCCGTTGGCGATCATTCGCCGCAGGTACAGGTCAGGCCGGTCCATCCGCCCGATCCGTCCCCAGCGCGCATGCGCCCGCACCAACGCGTCCTGGGTCAGGTCCTGGGCGAGATGCGTGTCCGCGGTCAGCACCGCCGCGAACCGAACCAGCCCCGGCAACTGCCCTCGCAGGAACTCCTCGAAATCCACACCATGCAAACGCCGGTACCCCCCGGAGTTGTTGAGACATCGCCGGCGTCTCGCCCCCGGTTCTCCTTCACCGAAGCCCGGCGTCCGTCGCGGACATGAGCGTGCCGGTGTCGCCCGACATCTCCCACACCATCGCGCCGAGCAGCCCCTTCGACCTGATCCAGGCCGTCTTCCGCTGAATCGACCACACGTCGTCGAAGGTCCACCACTGCCCGCCGTTGCCCGTGTGGCAGTACGACGCGACGGCGGCCTCGTCGTGGTGGACGACGCAGTTCGGCACCGAGGCTACGAGGTTGGCGTAACCCCGCGTGCCTGCCTCCTCCGCGAACTGACCGGGCGCGGCACCGGTGGCCTGCTGCCACTCACCGTGCTTCCCGCCGTCGGCGACGCCCTGCCAGCCACGACCGTAGAACGCCAGACCCACCGTCAGTTTCCGTGGACTGACACCGGCGTCGAGGTAGACCTGCACGGCGTTCTCCACACTGAACCTGGTGCTGTACGGGTCATCGACGTCCGCGTGGAGGTTGCCCTGGTGCCCGGTCCGGTTCGGCTCCCAGGAGTTGTCGCTGCCGCTGCCGTGGAAGTCGTAGCCCTGCACGTTCAAGATGTCGAGGTACTGCGCGACCGGCCCCAGTTCCCATCCCGCGGCGATCTTCGCCGGATCGGCCGGGGTGAACGCGGTGAGCTGGTAACGCTTGCCGTGCGTGGCGCCCAGCACGTCGAGCTGCCGACGGAACTCGGCGATCAGCAGGGTGTTGTTCGCCTTGTCGGCCGGGCGCACATGGTTTCCGGGGTGGCCCTCCGCACCCGGCCACTCCCAGTCGAGGTCGATGCCGTCGAAGATGCCCGCCGCGCTGCCGGGGCCGCCCGCGCCGTTGTAGACCGGCAGGTTGCCCTTGATGTAGATGTCGAGGCACGAGCTGACGAACTTCTTGCGTGCGGCGTCGGTGGCGGCCACGTCGGAGAAGTACTTGGAGTACGTCCACCCGCCCAGCGAGATCAGGATCTTCAGGTGCGGGTGCTTCGCCTTGAGCTTCCTGAGCTGGTTGAAGTTCCCGCGCAACTTCTCCCAGCCGGTGTCCGCCACGCCGTCGACGGACTGCGCCGCGCTCATCGGCCTGCCGTAGTCGGCGTCCGCGTCACCCGCGCCGTCGCCCTGGTTGGGGTCCTGCGGGTTCTGCGTGGTGCCTTTCGTGACGCCTTGCAGACAGGTCAGGTTGACCGGGTCGATGTTGCCGAAGGCGTAGTTGATGTGGGTGAGCTTCGCCGCGGCGCCGTTCGTGTCGAGGTCGCGCACGAAGAACTGGCGGCCGTAGATCCCCCACTGGACGAAGTAGCCGACCTTCGCGTACCCGGCGACGATGTCACCCGTGCGGGCGGTCACCGTGTTGCTCGCCGCGGACGTGTTGTCGTAACCGTCCCGCGCGCGGACCAGGAAGGCGTAGGACGTGGATGGCGACAGCCCCTCGATCCGCGCCGTGGTACCGGTTACGGTCGTGGCGAGTACGCCACCCCGGTACACGTCGTAGGCCACCACACCGGTGTTGTCGGTGGCCGCGTTCCACGCGAGGGACACGCTGCCCGAGTCGCTGCCGGTGGACCGCAGGTCGCCCGGCGCCGACGGCGGCTGGGTGTCGTCGGCCGGGTCGTTGGTGCGCGCCGTGAGCGGTGCCGTCGGTGCCGACACGAGACCGTTGGTATCCCTGGCGACGACGGTGAAGCTGTAGGTGGTGTTCGGGCTGAGGCCGGTCACGGTGGCCGTGGTGCCGGTGACCGAGGCGGCCACGGCACCATCCCGCAGCACGTCGTAGCCGGCGACCGGCAGCGACCCGGGCGTGGAAGCGTTCCAGGCCAACGAGATCGTCCTGGTGGTCGTCACCGTGACGCGAAGCTCGCCGGGCGTGCTCGGCGCGGTGTCGGCCGAGCCGTCGCAGTTGGCGCCCGCGATCCGGCATGCCGTCGGGGTGGCGGGCGAGCTGAGCCGGAAGGTCGGGTTGTACGGATAGGTGGTCCGGCCCGGCTGCAGCGTCGCGATGTAGTACGCGGGCGTGAGCGTCACCTCCGTGCCCGTCTGGGTGACGGTGCCGTGCTCGCCGGTGGACGCGGTCACACCGGCGGGCAACCGGAAGGTGATGGACCAGTTGGCGACAGCCGCCGAACTGGAGTTCGCGACCTGGTACGAGCCGGTGGAACCGGTTGCGGAGAAGGTCGCGGTGAGCGGGCCGGCGGCCGCCGCAGGCGGACTCACCGCGACGGAAACCGATGCCACCACAAGGAAGGAGAGGGCAGAACTGAGTAGCCGCAGCATGGTGCGCCTCATGGCCGGTCCTTTGCAGGGGAAGGAGGTCCAGACCATTGACGCTAGCCGCCGGATCCTGAGAGGTCTAGACCACACGACCTCTGGGTCGATCCAGGAACATCCTGCCCGGCCGCGCCCCCGCAGCCCGCGAACTCGAATCGGTCCACTGTAGACGCACTCTGGCAGACGCCCGCGGGGAGCGCCCTTCCTCATCGGAAGGTCCACCTGTGTTCTCCACATTTCGTATCCATGTCTCCGACACCGAGCTGGACGATCTGCGGTCACGACTGCGCCGCTCGTGCTCAGCCACGGCTGACCAAGCAGTTTCGTGGAGATGCCGCAGGCATACCTCACCGCGGAGGAGATCTACGACAAGACGGACGGTGGCTGCGGCGCCATCATGGGCACCCGCCCCGACATCACCGTGCCCGCCGCCTTCACAGTCAGCGCCGAACCCGCCATGACCGGCTTCCCACGGGAGATCGCAGAACGGGGATGCACCGACATCCGTCTCTGGCACACGCCAGAACGCGGCGGCCACTTCATGCCGCTGGAAGAGCGGGCCTTTCCGGTCGGGCGGACGAGTCCGGTCGTCGCAGGGCGGCGAGTGCTACATCACCACTCACCGCGTCGAACCGCCCTCGCGGTGGACCGGCCACAACTAGAGTGGGCCCGTGCAGGAGATGGTGGTCGTCGTACGGGACGTGGGAACGACGTGGGTGGCGCAGACGGCGGCGACGATCCGTGCGGCGGGCTGTCTTGCCGGTCTGGTCAGCGGGCCGGTCACCGGCGACGAGCAGGCCGAGCTGGCCGGTCTCGTCGACCGGTTCGTGGTCGTCGACGACCCGACCGATCCCGGCCTCCTCGCCGCCGCCGCGCGGGAGATCAGCTCGGGGCACCGGCTGAGCGCGTTGTACTCCTCGTCCGACGGTGCGGTCGTCGCCGCGGCGCTGGCCGCGGAGTTGCTCGGCGTCGGGCGCACGCCACCGGCGGGGCTCGCCGCCGCGCGCAACAAGTACGCGACCCGACGGGCCATGGCCGCGGCCGGGCTGCCCACTCCGCCCTTCGCCCTGATGGGCGATGCCGCCGAGGCCGCCGACGTCGCCGACGCGGTACCGCTGCCCGCGGTGATCAAGCCGGTCAACGGGGCCGGCAGCCACCTGGTCCAGCGGGTGACGTCCGTCGAGGAGCTCGCCACCGCCTACCGGGTGATCGCGGACCGGCTGCTGGACACCCCGCAACTGCGGCACCTCTACACCGCCCAGCTCACCGGCACCGGCACCCCGATCGACCCCACCACCACGTTTCTCGTGGAGGGCATGCTGCGCGGCCACGAATACACCGTGGACCTGATCATCCGCGACGGGGAGGTGGAGCTGCTCCCGCTGGTGGACAAGTTCTTCGTCGACGACCGGTTCTTCGAGCGCGGCTTCGTCTGCCCACCCACCGACCTCGATCCCGCCATGGCGCGCGACATCGGCGCGGCCGTGACCGACGCGGTGCTGGCGGTCGGGCTCGACAACACCGTGGCGTGCGTGGAGGTGATCGTCGACGAGGTACTCGGCCCGACGGTCGTGGAGATCAACTGCCGGCCCGCCGGGCAGATCATGGGCACCCTCTACGACCTCCGCATCGGTGTGAACACCGCCGCCGAGGTGATCGGACTGGCCCGCGGCGTCCCCGCCGTCCGCACCGAGCCGAAGCTGCCGATCCCCATCGCCACCCTCACCCTGTTCCCGGAAGGCACCGGCCGCCTGCGCGCGGTGCACGGCCTCGACGACGTCGCCGACCTGCCCGACGTCATCCGAGTCGTCACGTCCGTCGCGCCCGGGGACCTGATCACCGAGGACTACGAGATCTTCGCGGTCAACCTCATCGTCGCCGGGTTCGAGGACGAGGCGGACCTCATGGACATCTACGCCGTGGCCGACAAACTGGTGCGGTTCGAGGTCGAGCCCAGGTAACAGTCGGCCGATTCCTTGCCCGCCAACGACGTGACGCGGTTAGAGTGCCCGGACGATCGGCGTCGGCAGGCGGCGCCGGCGGGGTGAGAGGACTGGGGTGCACGGCTTACCGGACCAGGTGCGGCTCGCCGCCTACGTCGCGTTGCTGCACAGGCTGACCGGCAAGGACACGCTCACCGTCGACGTCGGGGGCCGGGTGATCCGGGCCGACCTTGACGACACGACGACGTTCGCCACCCTCCGTGCCAGGGTCGCGGCCGCCACCGAGCGGGCCGGGCAGACGAACGAGCACACCGACGGGACCTACACCGAGCCGTTGCCCGCCGACCTCGCCGCCCGCCACCGGCTGCTGTTCGACGCCGCGCTCGCGGCACCGGACGCCCCGGTCACCGCGCTGCCGCTGCTCACCGCCGACGAACGGGCGACGGTGACCGCGTGGAGCACCGGCGGTGACCCCGACACCCTGCGCACCGCGCCGTTCGTGCCGGTCCACCGGCAGGTCGCCGACCGGGTCGCCGCCGACCCGGACCGGCTCGCCGCCGCCGACGCCGCCCGCGGCCTCACCTACGCGGAACTGCAGCGCGCGGCGGGCCGGTTCGCCGCCCGGCTTCGGGCCACCGGGGTACGGCCCGGGGACCTGGTGGCCGTCGTGCTCCCCCGCGGGACCGAACTCGTGCTCACCCAACTGGCGATCCTGCGGGCCGGCGCCGCGATCGTGCCGCTCGACCCGGTCAACCCCACCGCCAGGCTCGGCCGGATGCTGGACCGGGCGGGCGCGCGGCTGGTCGTCACGGCCGAGGACCAGGTCGACCGGCTTCCGGCCGGCGTCACCCCGGTGGTGGTGGACTGGGCCGCGCTCGCCGAAGGGCCCGGGATCGACGACGTGGACGTGCACCCCGACCAGCTCGCCTACGTCACGTTCACGTCCGGTTCCACCGGAGAACCCAAGGGCGTCGCGCTCCCCCACCGCGCGCTGACCAGCACCGTCGCCTGGGCTCGGCGGGAACTGGCGCTCACCGCCGACGACCGGGCGGGGATGACCGCCTCCCCCGGGTTCGACGTCAGCGTGCTCGACACGTTCAGCGCGCTCACCGCGGGCGCGAGCCTGCACGCACCGGCCGCCGACCTGCTCACCTCCCCCGCGGACCTGCGCGCCTGGCTGGTGGCCCAGCGGATCACCGTCACGTTCCTGCCGACCCCGCTCGGCACCGGCGCGATCGGCATGACCTGGCCTGCCGACACCGCGCTGCGACTCGTGCACACCGGCGGTGCCGCGCTGCACCGCCACCCGCCGACGGGACTGCCGTTCACGCTGGTCAACCTGTACGGCCTGACCGAGGTCGGGGTGTGGAGCACGAGCGGGATGGTCGAGCCGGACGCCGAGGGCACACCGTCGATCGGCACGCCGACCGACCGGTCCGACGTGCTCGTGCTGGACGTGGCCGGCACCCCGGTACCCGCGGGTGTGCTCGGCGAGGTGCACGTCGGCGGCGTCGGCGTCGCGCGCGGCTACCTCGGCATGCCGGGCCTGACCGCCGACCGGTTCGTGCCGCACCCGTGGCGGCCGGGCGAGCGGGTCTACCGCACCGGCGACCGCGCCCGCTGGCGTGCCGACGGCACGCTGGAGTACGTCGGCCGCACCGACCACCAGGTGCAGAGCAGCGGCGGCGTGCGGATCGAGCTGGGCGAGATCGAGTCGGCGCTCGTCGCCCACCCGGCGGTGACGCAGGCCGTCGCAGCGAAGGTGGACGGGCGGATCGTCGGTTACGTGACCGGCGAGGCCGACGCCGTGGCCGACACAGCGGCGCTGCGCGAGCACGTGACCGAGCGGTTGCCGAGATACATGGTGCCCGCCGAGCTGATCGTGCTGGACCGCATGCCACTCACCCCGACCGGCAAGATCGACCGGCGGGCACTGCCCGCGCCCGGCGCTCGGACGCCGGCAGCCGGGTTCGAGCCGCCACGCACCGAACTGGAACGCAAGCTCGCCGAGATCTGGCGAACCGTGCTCGGCACCGAGCAGGTCGGCATCCACGACACGTTCTTCGACATCGGCGGCAACTCGACCGCGCTGATCCAGGTCTACGGGCACCTGGTGCAGGTCACGTCCCGTGAGGTGTCGCTGCAGGAGCTGTACGAGCACCCGACGATCGCCGCGTTCGCGCGCCACCTCGGCGACACCAACGAACAGGTGCCCGAACCCGCTGCCCCGGAGCGGTCCGGCGGACGTGACCGGGCACGGCTCGCCAGGGCGCGGCGGGATCGGGTCGAAGGGAGCCGCGCACGTGACTGACGAGGAGACCGACCGCGACACCCACATCGCCGTGGTGGGCATGGCGGGCCGGTTCGCCGGCGCACCGAACCTGGACGCCTACTGGGAACTGCTGGTCTCCGGCGGGTGCGCGGTGCGCGAGCTGGACCGCGCGGAACTGCTCGCCGCCGGCGAGGAACCGGCCAGGATGGCCGACCCCGCCTACGTGCACCGGTACGGGCGGCTGGACCGGCCGGAGTGGTTCGACGCCGACTTCTTCGGCTACGCGCCGGTGGACGCCACCCTCACCGACCCGCAGCACCGGGTGTTCCTGGAGACCTGCTGGCAGGCGCTGGAGGACGCGGGCTATCCGCCGTCCGACACCGGCGCGGTCGTCGGCGTGTACGCGGGCTGCTCGCCGTCGCGGTACTGGTCGCTGGTGGGGCGGGACGCCGACCGGTTCCCCGGGCTCGACGACGTGCGGATGGCGATGGTCACCGGCGCGGACCACCTGTGCCTGCGGGTGTCGCACAAGCTGGGGCTCACCGGTCCCAGCATGACCGTCCTGTCGACCTGTTCGACCGCGCTGGTCGCCGTGCACCAGGCCACCCAGTCGCTGCTGTTCGGCGACTGCGACATGGCGCTCGCGGGTGCGGTGTCGGTGCGGATGCCCGCGCTCGGCGGGCTCGCAAGGGCGGGCAGCGTCCTGTCCGCGGACGGTGTGTGCCGGGCGTTCGACGCGAAGGCCAACGGCACGGTGTTCGGCGACGGTGTGGGCGTGGTGGTGCTCAAGCGGTACGCCGACGCGGTGGCCGACGGCGACCACGTCCACGCGGTGATCCGTGGTTCCGCGGTGAACAACGACGGCCGCGACCGGGTCGGCTACGGCGCGCCGGGCGTCGCCGGGCAGACCGCGGTCATCCGGGCCGCGCTCGCCGCGGCCGACGTCGACCCGGCGGACATCGGCTACGTCGAGTCCCACGGCACCGGCACCCCGGTCGGCGACCCGATCGAGGTCACCGCGCTGACCAGGGCGTTCGGCGACGTGCCGCGCGGGCGGACGGTACTGGGCACGGTGAAGCCGAACATCGGGCACACCGACGCCGCCGCCGGGATCGCCGGACTGCTCAAGGTGATCCTGGCGTTGCGGCACGGCGTGCTGCCACCGGCGATCAACGTGACCGAGCCGAACCCGGCGATCGACTTCGCCGCCACACCGTTCGTCCTGCCCGCCGAGCCGACGCCGTGGGAGCGGCGCGGGTCCGCCCGCCTCGCCGGGATCAGCTCGTTCGGCATCGGCGCGACCAACGTGCACCTCGTCGTGGAGGAGCCACCCACACGTCTGGCGGGCGCGCCCCCGGCCGGGCAGCGGCTGCTCCTGCTGTCCGCGCGGACGCCGGTCGCGCTCGACGAGGCCACCGCGGCCCTCGCCGACCACCTCGACGCGCACCCGGAGGTGTCGCTCGACGACGTGGCCCACACGTTGCGGGTCGGGCGGGTGGCGTTCCCGTACCGCCGGTTCGCGGTGGTCACCGACCACGCCGACGCGGTCCGGGTGCTGCGCGGCCACGAACCGGGCAGGGTGGTCACCGGCGGCACGCCGGTGCACGGCACGTCCGGCGAGCCGGTGGACGCGCACGGAGAAGAACCCGCCGAGCTGGGCCGCCGGTGGCTCGCCGGACAGCCGCTGCGCGGACAGCGAGCAGGCCGCCGGGTCCCGTTGCCGACCTACCCGTTCCAGCGGCAGCCGTTCGTCGCCGGGCTGCGCGAACCCGGTACACCGGAACCGGCACCCACACCGCAGCCGCCCGCCGCGGCGGCACCGGTGGTGGACGCGGAATGGACCCGCGACGAGATCGTCGAGACGATCGCGCTGCTGTTCGCAGAGGTGCTGCTCGCGCCCGAGGTGGCACCGGACGACGACTTCTTCGAGCTGGGCGGCGACTCGCTGATCGCCGTCGGCCTGCTCGCCCGCCTGGAGGAGGCCTTCGGCGTGTCGCCACCGCCGGAGGAGCTGTTCGCCGCCCCGACACCTGCTGAGTTCGCGGTCGTTGTCGCCGAGCTGTTGGAGGATCCGCAGTGACCAACCCGCCGACCGGCCGGAGTACGGCCCCGCTGTCGTTCCCCCAGCAGCGCCTGTGGTTCCTCGACCAGCTGCTGCCCGGCAACACCGCCTACACCATCAGCTGGGCGGTGCGGCTGCGCGGCCCGCTCGACCTCGACGCGCTGAGCTGGAGCCTCGACCGGATCGTCGAACGGCACGAGACGCTGCGCACCCGCTTCCCCGCGACGGACGGCGATCCGGTCGCGGTGGTCGAGCCCGCGGGCCACGTCGACCTCCCGGTCACCGGGTGCGGGGACGAGGACGAGGTCCGCGACCGGATCGGCGCGGCCATCGCCACCCCGTTCGACCTGACCGCCGCACCGCCGCTGCGGACGCGGCTCTACCGGCTGGGGCCCGACGAGCACGTCCTGAGCGTCGTCGTGCACCACATCCTCGTCGACGGCTGGTCGACCGGGCTGTTCTTCGGCGAGCTGGCCGCCCTCTACGCCGCGCGTGCCACCGACCAGCCGGACCCGCTCGCGCCGCTGCCCGCCCAGTACCGCGACGTGGCCCGCCGCCAGCTCGAACAGCTCGACGGCGGCGCGCTCGCGGCGACGCTGGCCTGGTGGCGCGAGCACCTCGCGGGCGCACCCGCCCTGCTGAGCCTGCCGACCGACCGGCCGCGGCCGACGGTGCAGACCTTCGACGGCGCCACCCACCAGCTCACGCTGTCCGCCGAGCTGTGGCGTGCGGTCACCGCGGTGGGCAGACCGCACCGGGCGACCCCGTACATGGTGCTGCACGCGGCGCTCGCGGCGCTGCTGCACCGGCTGACCGGGGCGACCGACCTGGTGATCGGCTGCCCCACGGCCGGGCGCACCCGCCCGGAGGACGAGCGGCTGATCGGCATGTTCACCACCACCCTGCCGATGCGGGTCGGCCTCGACGGCGACCCCACCGGCACGCAGCTGCTGGCCCGCACCAGGGAGACCGCGCTCGGCGCGTTCGCGCACGCCGACCTGCCGTTCGAGAAGCTCGTCGAGGAGCTGCGGCCCGAGCGGGTGATGAGCCACAACCCGCTGGTCCAGGTCATGCTGACACTGCAGAACACCCAGGCCCGCGGGGGCGGGGACAGCGGCGGGGACACCGCGGCGGGCGTGTCGATCGAGCACTTCCCGATGGATCTCGACGCCGCGTTCGTCGACCTGTGGCTGGAGGTCCGCCCGCCTGCCACCCCGGACGGTCCGGCGCTGGCCAGGTTCACCTACAAGGCCGACCTGTTCGACGCGGACACCGTCGCCCGCCTCGCCGACCGCTACGAGACGCTCCTGCGTGACCTCACCGAACACCCGGACACCCCGGTGTCCCGGCTCCGGCTGCTGCCCGACACCGAGTACGCCCTCGTGGTCGACCAGTTCGGCGCACCGGCACCGGAGCCGGTCGTGGACGAGACGCTGGCCGAGGTCTTCGCCCGCCAGGCCGCCGAAACCCCGGACGCGGTCGCCGCGACCAGGGGCGACCGGCGGATCACCTACGCCGAGCTCAACCGCGCCGCCAACCGCATGGCGCACCGGCTGCTGGCCGACGGGGTGGGGCCGGACGTGCTGGTGGCCATCTGCGCGGGCCGCGACCTGGAGATGCTGGCCGCCACGCTCGCCGTGCTCAAGGCGGGCGGCGCCTACGTGCCGCTCGACCCGACCAACCCGGACGAGCGGCTGCGGTACGTGCTCGGCGACACCGGGGCGCGGCTGCTGCTCACCGAACGGGCGCTCGCCGACCGGTTCACGGGCTTCGCGGGCGAGGTCGTCGAGCTGGACGGCTGCCTCGCCGAGGACGCCCCCGGCGACACCGAGGACCCGCCCGTCACCGCCACGCCGGACAACCTGGCCTACGTCATCTACACCTCGGGCTCCACCGGCCGCCCGAAGGGCGTGATGATCGCCCACCGGCAGGTGGTCCGGCTGATCAGCGCCGCCGACGCCGACTTCGAGTTCGGGCCGGACGACGTGTGGGCGCTGGTGCACTCGCACGCGTTCGACCTGTCGGTGTGGGAGATGTGGGGCGCGTTCAGCAAGGGCGGCCGGGTCGCCGTCGTGCCCGCCGAGACCGTCCGCGACCACGAGGCGCTGCACGACCTGCTGCGGGCCGAGCGCGTCACCGTGCTCACCCAGACCCCGCCCGCGTTCCGGGCACTGCGCGCGACCATGACCGCGTCCGGGCGGTCCTTCCGCGACCTCGCGATGCGGACGGTCGTGTTCGGCGGCGACGCCCTGCACGTCCGGGAGTTCGAGGACTGGTTCGCCGAGCACGGCGACGCGGTGCCCGCGATGGTCAACATGTACGGCATCACCGAGACCACCGTGCACACCACGTACAAGCTGCTGACCACCGCCGACCTGACCGCGGGCGCGTCGTCGCCGGTCGGCCGCGCACTGGGCGACCTGTACCTGTACGTGCTGGACCGGCACCTGCGGCCGGTACCGGTCGGCGTACCGGGCGAGCTGTTCGTCGCCGGTCCCGGGCTGGCCCGCGGCTACCTGAACCGGCCGGGCCTGACGGCGGACCGGTTCCTGCCCGAGCCGTTCAGCGGCCGGCCGGGCGCGCGGATGTACCGCAGCGGCGACCTGGTGAGGTGGCTGCCGGACGGCGGGCTGGACTACCTCGGCCGGGTCGACCGGCAGGTGAAGATCCGCGGGTACCGCATCGAGCCGGGCGAGGTCGAGTCGGTGCTCCTGGAGCACCCGATGGTGGGCGAGGCGGTGGTGCTGCCGCGCACCGACCAGCACGGCCAGCAGGACCTCGTCGGCTACCTCGCGCCCCGCGCGGGCAGCGACGCGGTCGACGACCTGGTGGACCGGTCGAGCAGCGCCGCGGTCGCGGGCTGGAACGAGGTGTTCGACCTCGCCTTCGGCGGCGAGTCCGACCCGTTCGCCGGGTGGAACTCCAGCTACACCGGCCAGCCCATCGACCGGGAGGCGATGAACGCGTGGCTCGACGACGCGGTGGCGCGGGTCAGGCGGCTGCGGCCGCGCCGCGTGCTCGACGTCGGCTGCGGCACCGGGCTGTTCCTGGAGAAGCTGGCGGGCGAGTGCGAACGCTACGTCGGCACCGACTTCTCCGCCGCGGCACTGGAGTCCGCCCGCAAGCGGGCCGAGGTCGCGGGCCTCGGCCCCGACCAGGTGGACCTGCGCATGCTGGCCGCCGACGCGCTCGGCGAGCTCGCAGGCGAGCGGTTCGACGTGGTGCTGCTCGACTCGGTCGCGCAGTACTTCCCGTCGGTCGACTACCTGCTGCGCGTGCTCGACGGCATCGTGGACCTGGTCGCGCCCGGCGGGCACGTGTTCGTCGGCGACGTGCGCCACCTCGGGCTGCTGGAGGCGTTCCACGTCTCGGTCGAGCGGTACCGCGCGGCGGACACCGACTCGATCGACGACCTGCGGACGCGGGTGGCGCAGCGGGTCGGCGACGAGAACGAGCTGCTGGTCGACCCCGCGCTGTTCCGTGCACTGCCCGCCCGGCTGCCGCGGGTCACCGGCGTGGACGTGCTGCTCCAGCGAGGCCGGTTCGGCACCGAGATGGAACGGTTCCGCTACGACGTCCTGCTGCGGATCGGCCGGGACGCCGCCGAGGGCGCACCGGTGGAGCGGGTGGCCTGGGCGGAGGCCGGGCCGAACGCGGAGCGGTTCCGGGGGTGGCTCACGGAGCGCCGCCCCGCCACCGCCACCGTGCTGGGCATCCCGAACGCGCGCGTCGCCGACGAGCTGCGGGCGGCGGCGCTCCTGTCCGGTGCGGCGGCGCCCGGCACCGTGGGTGAGCTGGGCGCGGTGCTCGCCGACACCGCCGACACCGCGATCGACCCGGAGGACCTCGCCGAGGTCGCCGAGTCGGTGGGCTACCAGGTGTGGCCCAGGTGGTCGGCCACCGAGCCCGGCCACGTCGACCTCACCGTCGTGGCCGGGGACGGGCTGCCGCCCGCCGAGCCGTACGACGAGCCGTCCGGGCGGGTCGACTGGACCCGGTTCGCGAACTTCTGCCTGCGGGACCGGTGGGAAGCCCAGGTGGTGCCCGCGCTGCGCGAGCACCTGGCGGAGCGGCTGCCCGCGCACATGATCCCCGCCCGGTTCGTGGTGCTCGACCGGCTGCCGCTCAACCGGAGCGGCAAGGTCGACCGCGACCGGCTGCCGCCGTCGACGGCCACCCGCGCCGCCGACGAGACGTTCGTCGCGCCCCACGACGAGACCGAGCGCCTGCTGGCGAGCATCTGGGCGGACGTCCTCGGCCTGGACCGGGTCGGCGTGACCGACGACTTCTTCTCGCTGGGCGGCGACTCACTGCGCAGCGTGCAGGTGGTCGGCCGGGCCCGCGCGGAAGGGCTGGTGCTCTCGGCACGGCAGCTGTTCGAGCACCCGACCATCGCGCAGCTGGCTGCCGTCGCACGTCCGGCGGAGACCACTCCGACCGCGGTCGCGCCCACCCCGGCACAACGGCTGCTGGCCGCGGCGGGCGCGGCCACGGTCACGACCGTCGGCGTCACCGTGGCCGGGCCGGTCGATCCCGAGCTGCTCGACGCCGCGTTCGTGTTCCTCGCCCGCAGGCACGACGTGCTGCGCCTCGGACAGGACGGGGACGGCGGCTGGTCGCCCCGGCAGACCGAACCGGCGGTCCGCTGGCTGGCGAACGCGGACCTCGACACCCTTCGCGCCGAGGCCGCCGCACTCGACCCGGCGGCGGGCGCGGTGGCGCTCACCGGCACCGGGGCGGACTCGCGCGCGCCGCGACTTGTGCTCGCCGCGCACCGTGCGGTGCTGGACGAGCGCGGCATCGGGGTGCTGCTCGACGAGCTCGGCCTCGCGTACCGGCAGCTCGCGGCGGGCGCGGCCATCCGGCTGCCCGGCAGGCCCGCCGGGTTCGCCGCGTGGGCGGCCACCCAGCCCGAGGGCACGCCCGTCGAGCCGTTCACCGCCGAGCCGGGGCCGGTCGTCGAGGTGGTGCCGGAGCCCGCGCAGGTCGCCGCCCTCACCGGCCCGCTCGCCGCGGCCTACCGGATGTCGCCCGCCGAGTCACTGCTCGCGGCCACGGTCCTCGCCGCCCGCCATGGCGCGCCCGGCGACGATCGGGTGTGGGTCCGGCGCCGCGCGGACGAGGTTTCCGGCCTCGGCCGGTTCGACCTCGTCCACACCCTGCCCGGCGCCCCGGCCGACGGGGACCTGGACGCCGAGCTGTCCGACCTCAAGGAGAACCTGCGCGCGGCGTCCCCGGCCCGGCTCGCGGAACGCCCGGCGATCATGGTGCACGCGGTCACCGCGCACCCGGCCGACCCGGCCGCGCTGCTGCGTGGCGAGCCGGCGCCGCCGACGGTCGACCGGGTAGCGACCGGCGCGGACGTGCTGCTGCACCAGGACGGCGATCGTGTCACCGTGCACGTCGCCGGACCCGCCGCGGCCGAGGTCGCCGAGCACCTGCTGACCGGACTCGCCGAACTCGCCGAGCACGCCACCCGTCCCGGTGTCGGGTCCTGCACTCCGTCGGACTTCCCGCTCGCCGGGCTCGACCGCCCGACGCTGCGAGCGGTGTTCGGCACCGGAAGCCACCTCGCGGACCTGTACCCGGTCGGCCCGCAACAGGACTGGATGCTGCGCCGCTACCGCGAGCTGGGCGACCGCAGCCTCTACGGGTTCGACCTCACGTGGGCCGGCGACGACATCGACATCGCACTGTGGCAGCGCGCCTGGGAGATCGTCACCGCCCGCCAGCCCGTGCTGCGGGCCGGGTTCGTCACCGAGGGCGTGCCACGCCCGCTGGTGGCCGTCCACCGCGAGGTGCCGGTGCACTTCCAGATCGAGGACTG
Organism: Actinophytocola sp. NPDC049390; assembly: GCF_044466355.1. NCBI lineage: Bacteria > Bacillati > Actinomycetota > Actinomycetes > Pseudonocardiales > Pseudonocardiaceae > Actinophytocola > Actinophytocola sp. NPDC049390. The sequence goes on along the minus strand of NZ_JBITMQ010000001.1, from coordinate 1,357,037 downwards.
GCGCCACCTCGACGCCGAGGAGCAGGGCCGCCGCTGGTACGAGCACATGGACCGGCTCTACACCGAGGGATTCGACCTCGCCGAGCCAGGCCAGTCCCGGCACGCGCTGTTCCGGGTGGGGCCGAGCACGTACTGGTGGACGTGGTTCGTCAACTACCTGCTGCTCGACGGCATCTCCTTCTACCGCGCGTTCCACGAGGCGGAGACGGTGTACCGGGCGCTGCGCGAGGGCCGGGAACCCGACCTGCCCGAGACGGTCGAGCACGCGAGCTACATCGACTGGTTCGAACGGCGCGACCGCGCCGGGGACATCGACGCAGATGTCGAACACTGGCGGCGCAGGCTCGCCGGGTTCACCGAGGTAACCCCGCTCGCCGCCGGGCTGGGCGCGCGGCCGGACGCACCTGCCCGGCCACAGCGGACCGGCCGGGCGACCATGTTGTCCCGCAAGCTGAGCACGGCGCTGCGGGTCGCCGCACGACGCCACCAGCTCACCCTGTACTCGCTGTTCCAGGCGGCGTGGTCGCTGGTGCTGCACGACGCCACCGGCGAGACCGACGTCCTGTTCGGCAACGTGGTCGCGGGCAGGCCCGACGAGGTGCCCGGCGCCGACCGGATCGTCGGGTACTGCAACCTGCACCTGCCCGCCCGGGTCGCCGTCACCCCCGGCGCGCCGCTGCTGCGGTGGCTGCGCGGGCTGCAGGCCGAACAGGTCGACGACCGGGCACACCAGTGGGTTCCGCTGCGGCGGATCACGGACGCCGGTGCGGTGTCGGGCGGCGGGGCGCTGTACGAGTCGTGCCTGTTCTTCATGGACGGCCCGTTGCGCGCTGCACCCGCGTCCCCCCTCTGGCGGCGGGTCATCGGCGCGGCCAACACCGAGCACCCGCTGCGCGTGGTGATCGGACCCGCGGAGTCGATCTCGATGAGCCTGGTCTACAACCCGGGCACGTTCCCAGACGACCGGATGGACCTGGTGCTGCGCAAGGTGACCGCGGCGCTCGTGGCGATGTCCCGCTCCCTGGACGGCACGGTGGCCGACGTTCTCGCCGCGATGGCCGACCCGCCGGAGGTACCGGTGATCTCACGGGAGAGCCAGTTGCGGTTCAACCAGGCATCGCCCGCGACCAACCCGGTCCTGGACCTGACCGGCGGCTGACCGGCCGGTGCCGGTGGGCCGGGTGCGTGCCCGGCCCACCGCGTGACCGACGCCTTCAGGGCGTCGCGCTACACCGTCATGGCGACGAGGACCCGGCGGGTGCCGGTGAAGCTGTGCCTTCCGTGCAGCGCGAGCATGTTCTCCACGATCATCACGTCACCGCGCCGCCATGGCCGCGCCAGCTCGTTCCGCTTGGCCGCCGCGCGGACCGCGTCGAGGTCGGCCACCGGGATCGGCGACCCGTCGCCGTAGGTCACCGAGTGGGGCAGGTCGGCCTCGTCCTCGTACAGGTCCAGCAGGGCCTCCCGCTCGGTGGGCGGCAGGTTCGACGGGTGCCACTGGTCGGCCTGGTTGAACCACACCGTCTCGCCGGTGTCCGGGACGGTTCGCACGCCGGGCCGGGTCGCTGCCGTGCGGAGGCCGCCGTCCTCGGTCCATTCGAACGTCATGTCCGCGTCGGCGAGGAACCGCTCCACCTCGGCACGATCGTCGGTCTCGAACGTCTGCTGCCACGACTTGCCGAGGCCGAAACCGCCGTGCAGGTGCTGGCGGTAGGTCACCCCGCGCTGGGTGAACCGCTCCCGGACCGCCGGGTCGAGCGCGGCGAGCAGCGCCCGCCCGTCGCACACCGGTGTGGCACCGCCACTGTCCGCCTCGTCCAGGCAGCAGAAGAACAGCCTGCGCGGCCACTCGCTCGCGTAGGACAGCTCGTTGTGCAGCGAGATCTCGTACTCGGGCGGGTACTCGGTCGAGGTGAAGATCCCGTCGGCCACCTTCGAACGCGGGGTGTTGCCGCCCCGGTAGCTGGTCAGCGGCTCACCGAAGCGGGCGACCACCTCGTGGAACCGCTCCGGGCTCGCGACGCCGAGGCCGCGCAGCAGCACCACCCCGGTGTCGGCGAGCACCTCGTCCACCCGCTCACGCGGGTGTTCGACCGGGCCGGTCACGTCGAACACCACCCGGGTCGTCCCGCCCTCGACCTCGCGCTCCAACACCGTCTCGCCGACAGGATGATTCGCTCCGCGCGCTTCGCTCATGCTTTCCGCACCTCCGGCGCCATCGCGGCCGCCTCCTCCTCGGTCGGCAGCTCCCGGATCCCCGGGATCACCGACGTCGCGTACACCAACACCGGCGTCAGCGCGCCGATCGACGCCGCCCACAGCACCGGCGCCACCCCGAACACGTCGGCCAGCACGCCACCGAGCAGCGCGCCGACCGGCACCATCGCCAGCGACATCGCGCGCAGGCTGGCCACCACCCGGCCCTGCATGTCGTCCGGGGTGAGCACCTGCCGCAGCGTCGTCTGGATCACCGTGCCGATCTGGGAGAACAACCCGTAGCCGAACTGCGACGCGGCCAGCAGCACGATCACCAGCCACAGGCTGCCCGCGAACCCGGACAGCGGCACCAGCAGCAGCACCGAGGTCGCGGCGCCCACGCCCCACACCACCGTGCGGCCGAGCCCGAGCCTGCGCATCACCGCGATCGACAGCCACGAGCCGACCATCGCGCCCGGCCCCGCGGCGGCGAAGATCGCCGCGACCCAGCCCGCGGGCACGTCGAGGTCGCGGACCAGGTACAGCACGTACAGGGCCTGCAGCGCGCTGTAGAAGAACCAGAACACGGCGGTCGCCACGGTGATCGTGCGCAGCACCGGGTGGCGCAGCACCCAGCTCAGGCCCGCGCCGATCGCCTTGAACGCGTTCGGCCGCGCCTGCGGGCTCGGCGGCGGCGTGTCCGGTCTGCGGACGAACATCAGCAGCACGGCGGAGGCCACGTAGGTGGCCGCGCTCACCACCAGCACCAGCGCCGAGGCGACGGCGTTGACCGCGAGCCCCGCGATGCCAGGACCGGCGAACTGCGCGGTCGACCGGCTCAGCTCCAGCTTCTGGTTGCCCTCCGCGACGAACTCGCGGCCGACCAGCGCGGGCAGGTAGGCGTGGTAGGCGGTCTCGAACATGACGCCGAGCACGCCGATCGCGAAGATCACGACCCACAGCACCTCGACGGTCAGCCACCCGGCCAGGTACAGCACCGGGATCGTCCCGAGCAGGGCGAACCGGCCGAGGTCGGTCCACACCATCGCGTGCCGGCGCCGCACCCGGTCCGCCCACACCCCGGCGAACAGGAACAGCAGGAACGGCAGCTGCGACAGCGACGACAGGATGCCCATGTCGGTGGCGGACGCGTCGAGGAGGATGACCGCGATCAGCGGCAGCACGGTCCGCGTGATCTGCGCGCCGAACATGGCGAGGGTCTGGCCGGCCCACAGCTTCACGAAGTCCGCGTGCCGCCAGAGCGTCCCGGCCGGTTCGGTCTCGGTCGGCTCAGCTGCCGTCATCGTCGGTCCCCTCTCCCAGCCGGGCCAGCGGGACGTCCGGCTCGGCGACCGCGGCGGCGAGCAGCGCGGTGTACTCGTCGACCAGGTGACGCACCGTCGCCTCGTCGAACAGGTCCGGCCGGTACTCGGCGACGCCGGTCAGCCCGTCGGGGCGCCGCCACAGGTACAGCATCAGGTCGAACTTGGCGGCGGGTTGCCCGAGCGGTTCGAACTCCATCGCCACCCCGCCGAGGTCGACCGGCAGCGCACGTCGATCGTCGGCGAGCATGAACATCGTCTGCACCAGCGGGGTCGTGCTCGGGTCGCGCGCCACGCCGAGCTCCTCGACCAGCGCCTCGAACGGCACGTCGGCGTTGGTGTACGCCTCGATGGTGCGCGGCCGCACCCGGCGCACCAACTCGCGGACGGTCGGCCCGCCCGCGGTGTCGACCCGCAGCACCAGGGTGTTGACGAAGAACCCGACGAGCGGCTCCAGCTCAGGACGTGGCCGGGTGATCATCGGCACGGCGATCGCCAGGTCGGTCTGGCCGGTGCGGCGGCGGAGCAACTCGGCATAGCAGGCGACGGTCACCATGAACAGGGTGGCGCCCTCGGCCCCGCCCAGCGTCCGCAACCGGTCGGCGACCTCGGGCGGGACACCGAACCGCAGGTGTGCTCCGGTGGCGGCGAGACGCGACGGACGTGGCCGATCGGTCGGCAGCGCGAGCACGCCGGGCATCCCCGCGAGCCGTTCCCGCCAGTACGCCAGCTGGCGGCCGCCCAGTTCCCCGGTGACCGCGGACCGCTGCCAGGCGGCGAAGTCGCCGTAGCGGACGGGCAGTTCGGGCAGCCGAGGCTCGCGGCCGTCGCGCAGCGCCGGGTACAGCTCGGCCAGCTCCGCCGACACCACCTCGACGGACGGGCCGTCGAACACCGCGTGGTGCACGGTCAGCAGCAGCTGGTGGAGCTCCGGGCCGAGCCGCACCAGCAGCATCCGCAGCGGCAGTTCCCTGGTGAGTGCGAACGGCCTCGCGCTGCGTTCCTCGAGCAGCCGCGCCCGCTCCCGTTCGCGCTCCTGTTCGCCGAGCCCGCTGAGGTCGACGACCTCCAGCGGCAGGTCCGGGTCGTCGTCGACCGCCCGGACCAGGCCGTCCGGTGTGACCGCGAACCGGGTGCGCAGCACGTCGTGCCGTTGGATCACGACGTGCAGCGCCCGTTCCAGCACGGCCGGGTCGAGCGGGCCCGTCAGCCGTCGCAGGAACTGCACGTTGTGCAGCGGCACACCCGGGCTGAGCTGGTCGAGGAACCACAGCCGCTGCTCGCCGTAGGAGGCGGGAGCCGGATCCGGCGCGGGCTCGATCGGTGGCAGCTCCCCGGATCGCAGCCTGCCCGCCACCGCGGCGGCGAGTGCCGCCACGGTCGGCTCCTCGAACACGACCGGCAGCGGCAGCGCCACCCCGAACGCCTTGCGGATCCTGGTCATCAGCTGGATCGCCAGCAGCGAGTGCCCGCCGATGGCCATGAAGTGGTCGGTGCGTCCCACCTGGTCGCGGCGCAGCAGCGTGCGGAACAGGCCGGCGATCACCTCTTCCAGCTCGCCGACGGGTGCGTCCCGGTCGATCGCGTCCCCGTCGTCCTCGGCCGCGGGCTCCGGCAACCGAGCCCGGTCGAGCTTGCCGTGCGGGGTCAACGGCAACTCGTCGAGCACGGCGGTGACCGCGGGCAGCATGTGCGCGGGCACCGCGGCGGCCGCGTGCTCTCGGACCCGTTCCGCGAGCCCCGCGGCGTCGGCACCGGTCGCGGGCACCAGGTAGGCGACCAGTCCGGTGGTGCCGTCCCGTTCGGACGCCACCACGGCGCAGTCGGCGACGTCGGGGTGGGCGGCCAGCACGGCCCGCACCTCCCCCGGCTCCACGCGGAAGCCGCGGATCTTCACCTGGTCGTCGACGCGCCCCAGGAACTCGATCGAGCCGTCCGCCAGCCGCCGCACCCGGTCGCCGGTGCGGTACAGCCGCGCACCCGGCCGTCCGCCGAACGGGTCGGGGACGAACCGGTCGGCCGTGAGCCCTGGCCTGCCGAGGTAGCCACGGGCCACCGTGTCGCCGCCGACGTACAGCTCGCCGCTGACGCCGTCGGGCACCGGCAGGCCGTGCTCGTCGAGCACGTGGGCGCGGGCGTGGGTCAGTGGCCGGCCGATCGGCGTGACCGGGCCGAGCGGGCGAGGTTCCCAGTCGGCGGGCAGCGCCAGCACGCCCACCGTGGTCTCGGTCGGCCCGTAGTGGTTGAACACGGCGACCCGGGTGCGCAGGTCGCGCACGAGGTCGGCGCCGGCCGCTTCACCGCCGAGTAGCAGCGCCCGCCGGGGCAGCAACGCGGCCGCTTCCCGGGCGCTGTCGAGCAGCGCGGTCAGGTGCGACGGGGTGAGCTTGAGGTACTCGACACCGTCCCGGGCGAGGTGCGCGGCGAGCCAGGCCGCGTCGGTGGCGTGCTCGCGCGCGACCAGGTGCAGGGTGCCGCCCTCGGTGAGCGCGCCGAAGAACGCGGTGACACCGAAGTCGTAGGTGAGCGGTTGCGGCAACGTCCACACCGGACGCTCCGGGTGGCCGAGCAGGTCGGCGAGCCCGTCGAGGTAGGCGGTCAGGTTCCGGTGGGTCACGCCGACGGCCTTCGGCCTGCCCGTCGAACCGGAGGTGTAGATCAGGTAGGCGAGCGTGTCCGGCCGCACGAGCACATCGGGGCCGGCGGCGGCCTCGGTCGCGTCCGGTGTCAGCACCGGCAGACCCGGGCGTGCGATCCGGTCGGCGTACGGTCCGGCCGCGACGACGGCGACCGCACCGGCGTCGGCGAGCTGCGCGTGCGTCCGCTCGACCGGGTGCTCGGGGTCCAGCGGCAGGTACGGCGCGCCCGCGGTGAGCACGCCGAGCACGGCCACCGCGAGGTCTGTGCTGTTGTCCACCAGTACCGCCACCGGCCGCTCCGGCCCGGCGCCCGCGGCGACGAGCCGGTGCGCGAGCGCGTGCGCCCGCCCGAGCAGCTCGCGGTGGGTGAGCCGGTTCCCCGCCGAGTCGGCCACGACCAAGGTGGTGGCCGACGCGATGCGGTCGAGGACGGTGTCGCCCGCCGGTTCCCGCGTCGTGGCGGGGGTGGCGGCGGCGAGCAGCCGCGCGTCCTCGCCGGGCAGCAACAGCGGCAGCCGGTGCAGCGGGGTGTCCGGTGCGGCGACCGCGGCCCGCAGCAGCCCGGTGAACCGGTCGGCGAGCGCGCGGGCGGTCGGTTCGTCGAACAGGTCGATGGCGTACTCGAGCCTGCCGTTCAGCTCGCCGTCCTGCGCGCCGGCCAGGTCCATGATCAGGTCGACCTTCGCGGTGCCGGTGCCGGTCTGCGCGGCCCCGATCATCGGGATCAGGTTCAGCACCACCTGGTACAGCGGGGCACGGCCGGGGTCGCGCTCCGGCGCGAGGGCGTCGACGAGCCGGTCGAACGGCACCTCCGAGTGGCGCAGCGCGGACCGCACGGTGTCGGTGGTCCTGGCCACGAGCTCGCGGAAGGTCGGGTCGCCCCCGCAGTCGGTGCGCAGCACGAGCTGGTTGACGAACATGCCGAGCAGCGGCACCACCTCCTCCCGGTCGCGGCCCGCGACCGGGCAGCCGACCACGACGTCGGGCTGCCCGGACAGCCGGTGCAGCACGGCGACGAACGCGGCGAGCAGCACCGCGTAGTCGGTGGTGCCCGCCGATCGCGCGAACCCGGTCACCGCCCGGTGGTCGTCGGCGGGCACCGTGAACCACACGTCGTCGCCGCGGTAGGTGGCACGTGGCGGGCGTGGCCGGTCGGTGGGCAGCCCGATCTCCGGCGGCAGGTCCGCGAGCCGGTCACGCCAGTAGGCCAGGTCGTCGTCGAGCTCACCGCCGTCGAGGCGACCTCGCTGCCACGCGGCGAAGTCGGCGTACTGGATGTCGAGCTCGGGCAGCTGCGCGGGCCGGTCCTCGGTGGCGGCGCGGTACAGCTCGGTCAGCTCGGACACCAGGTTCCACACCGACTGCGCGTCGAACATCGCGTGGTGCACGACGAACCCGAGCAGCCACCGCTCCCCCGGGCGCCGCATGGCCCGTGCCCGCCACAGCGGTGCCCGCGCCAGGTCGAAGGTTCTGGCGCCGTCCGCCGCGAGCAGCCGTCCCACCGCCGCCGTGACCTCGTCCTCCCGTACGGCGGTGAGGTCGGACTCGGCCAGCTCGAACGGCACCCGCTCGTGCACGAGCTGGCACACCCGGCCGTCACGCGCGGCCAGTGACGAACGCAGCGTCTCGTGCCGGTCGACCAGCAGGCGCAGCGCGAGCTCGAGCCGGTTCCGGTCGTATCCGCCGGGCATCGGGAACGGGAACGCGATGTTGTAGACCGCGACGTCGGGTGCCAGCTCGGTGGCGAACCACAGGCGTTCCTGGGCGAAGGACGCCGGCAGTTCCTCCGGGGCCGCCGGGTCGGCGGGCGCCACGGCCGGGTCCGCGGTCGGCTGCGTGGTCACGTCACTCCTCCGTCATCGCCGCGCGGAGGCTGCGCGGCCGCATGTCGGTCCACACCTCGTCCACGTGCGCGACGCACTCCTCGCGGGTGCCGGTGAACCCGGTGGCCCGCCAGCCCGCGGGGCACGGCCGGTCGCCGGGCCAGATCGAGTACTGCTCCTCGTCGTTGATCACCACGGCGAACTCGTCCGACATGGTCTCCTCCTGTTGCTCTCGATCAGGACTTCGGGCGCCGGGCGAGTTTCGGGATCGCGCCGCCGTCCTCGGCACGGTCCTTGGCGCGCAGCTGTTCGACGCGGACGGCCAGTCCCGAGACCGTCGGCTGCTCGAACAGGACGCGCATCGGCAGGCGGACGCCCACCGCCTTGCGCAGCTGGGCGATCAGCTGCACGGCCACGAGCGAGTTGCCGCCGAGGTCGAAGAAGTCGTCGTCGACCCCGACCCGCTCCACGCCGAGCATCCGGGCCCACACCCCGGCGATCGTGGCCTCCAGCTCGGTGGCCTGGACAGGCGCGTCGGCTGGGGTGTCGGTGTCGTCGTCGGCCGGTTCGGCCGCCGCCGCGTCCTCGGCGGCGATCGACTCGGTGGTGGTGTTCCGGATGCGGGCCACCAGCTCGGCGACGGTCTCGGTGTTGACGACGACCTGCGGGCCGAGGTCGGTGGCCAGGACGCGGCGCAGCGCCTCGGCGCCGTCCACGGGCCGGATCCCGCGCTCGTCGGCGGGGGCGGCCTGACCTGCCGGCGCCTGTCCGGACCCGGTGACACCGGAGGACACCGCGGCGGTGTCGACCCGGCGCAGCACGAAGTCGGCGATCGACACCAGTTCGGCGCCGGACTCGTCGAGCAGCGTCAGGTCGGCGGTGAGGACGCCGGAGTCCGCGCTGTCACCGGTGTAGCGGAGGTGGCTGACCAGCCGTTCGGGCAGCGGGCCGCGGATGGTCACCCGGCCGTAGCTCAGCGGCAGGTACGAGCCCTCGCCCCGGCCGCCGAACGAGGTGGCGACGTCGAGCAACGCGGGGTGCAGCACCCACCGGTCCAGGTCGGTGAGCGCCGCCTCGGGTGCGCGCACCTCGGCAAGCTCCTCACCGCCGCCCGCGCGGGTCTCACCGAGCGCGGCCCAGCGCGGGCCGAACGCGAGCATGCTGGTGCGCCCACCGGTCCGGAACGGGTTGTCGGCGCCGTCACCGGAGCCGTCGTCGGCGACCGGGCCGCAGCGTGTGCGCAGCGCGGCCAGGTCGACGTCCGGCGGCGCCGCCGACCGCACCCAGCGGCCCACGCCGCGCACGTGTTCGCGCCGCACGCCCGCCCGTCTGCTGGTGACGACGAACCGCGCACCGGCGTCGTCGGCCGCCAACTCGACGCGGTACTCGGCGACCGTGCCGTCCGGCACGGACAGCGGCTCGAGGAACGCCACGTCCGACAGCTCCAGCACAGCGTGCTCGTCCGGCGCGGGCAGCCAGGCGGTGAGCGCGGCTCGGGCGCAGTCCAGGTGGCCGGTTCCGGGCACCACGCCCACTCCGGCGATCCGGTGCTCGTCGAGAAGCCACAGCGCCGACGGGTCGATCGTGCCCCAGCACGCGTGCGCGCCGCGGTGCGCCAGCACCGGGTGGTCGAGGTCGCCAAGTGCGACCAGGTCCGGTTCGGCGGACGGCGCGCCGGTCTCCACGGCCATGCCGACCTCGAGCCACCCGCCCCAGTCCACCGACAGCACCCGGCAGGGCCAGCCGTGGTCGCCGCGGGCGTACGCGTCGAGGAACGCGTTGGCCGCGCAGTAGTCGACCTGGCCGAAACCACCGACGACGCCGGTCACCGACGAGCACAGCACGACGAAGTCCATCGGCAGGTCGCCGAACGCCTGCCGCAGCGCGAGCGTGCCCGCCAGCTTGGGGGCGAGCACGTCGACCGCGACCGCCCGCTCCTTCACCTCCGCCATGCCACCGCCCGGCAGGCCGGCCGCGTGCACGATGCCGTCCAGCCCACCCAGCTCGGCGACCACGCGCGCACGCACGGCCCGCAGCGCGGCGGGGTCGGTCACGTCGGCGGCCGCGACGAGCACCGTCGCGCCCGCGGCCTCCATCCGCCGGATGGCCGCGATCGCCCGGCCGGTCCGGCCCGCGGTGCCGTGGACGGCGAGGTGGCGGTCCCAGTCGGCGCGGTCCGGGAGCCCGGTGCGGGACAGCAGCACGAGCCGCGCGCGGTGCCGGTTCGCGAGGTCCTCGGCGACGGAGATGCCGACACCGCCGAGACCACCGGTGACGAGGTACCGGCCGCCGTCGCGGAGTACGCCGGAGCGGTCGCCGGTCAGCCGGACCTCTCGGTAGCCGCGGGTCCAGCGGCGTCCGCCGCGCAGTGCGATGGTGCCCCCGGTGTCCTCGCGTTCCGCGCTGTCGGGGTCCGCGCACAGTTCGACGGCGACGCGTGCCGCGTCCGCGTGGTCGGCAGGCGCGTCGATGCGGCGGACGGTCAGCCAGGGCAGTTCGAGCGGCGCCACCCTGGCGATGCCGTCGAGGGTGGCCTGTTCGGGGCGGGTCAGCTCGCCGCCGACCACGTCCTCGGTACCCGAGGACAGCACGTCGAGCCGCACCGGGCCGGGCACGTCCCGGCCTGCCAGTGCCTGCACGAGTGCGAGCAGCGAGAAGAACCCCGAGTCCTGCGCCTGCCACGCGCGGCCGAGGTCGGTGCCCGCCGGGTCCGCGTCGAGCGCGGCGGCGTGCACGATCCGCTCCGGCACACCACCGGCGATCAGCGTCTCGCACGCCGCTCGGTCGGCGAGCCGGTCCGGCGGCACCTCGGTGACCGCGGCACCGGCGGCCCGCAGCGCGGCGGCCAGCTCGGCACCACGTCTGCCGTCCGCGATCACCAGCCACTCGCCGGTCGCCATGGCAGGGCCGGACAGCGGGGCGAGCTGCTGCCAGGACGGCACGGCGAACCACTCGTCCAGCGGCAGCGGCCCACGCCGCGGCGCCGTCGTCGCGGCGGACAGCGGCGCCGCCGGGGCCGAGGAGGGCGGGTCGGGCTCGACCCAGTGGCGAACGCGCTGGTACGGGTAGGTGGGCAGTGGGACGCGCCGCCCCGGTGGGCCGAACAGGTCCGTCTGCACGCCACCGACCCACAGCTGCCCGGCAGCGGTGTAGAGGGTGGCGACCGCGCCCGCCCGCTCGTTCTGGCCGGGCAACGAGTGCACCGCGAGCGCGTCCTTCGGCAGCTGCTTGCGGGCGAGCCCGGCCAGCTGACGGCCGGGGCCGCACTCGACCAGAGCCCATGTGCCGCTCGCGAGCAGCGTCGCGACGCAGGCGCCGAACCGGACCGGGCTACGCAGGTGGCTCGCCCAGTACGCGGGGTCGGTCGCCTGCTCGTCGGTGATCCAGTCGCCGGTCACGTTCGACAGGAACCGCACGCTCGGGACCTGCCTGTCCACGGCGGCGACCGCGGCGGCGAACTCGTCCAGCACCGGGTCCATCATCGGCGAGTGGAAGGCGTGTGAGGTGCGCAGCCGCTTCCCGGACACGCCGCGCGCGGACAGCGCGTCGGCCACCTCGGCGATCCCCTCGGCCGGTCCGGCGACCACACAGGTCCCGGGCGCGTTGACGGTGGCGACGGCGACGCCGGTGCCGTCGAGCAGCGGCGCGACCGCGTCCTCGCCGAGCTGGACGGCCAGCATCTCGCCCGGCGGCATCGCCTGCATCAGCCTGCCGCGGGTCGCGACCAGCCGCAGCGCGTCCGGCAACGTGAACACCCCGGCGATGGTGGCCGCGACGTACTCGCCGACCGAGTGGCCGATCATCGCCTCGGGCGACAGGCCGCGGTCGCGCCACAACGCGGCGAGCGCGTACTCCAGCGCGAACAGCGCGGGCTGCGCGAACCGGGTCTGGCGCAGCAGCTCGTCCGCGCTTTCCCTGTCCGCCTCCGGCGGGAACACCAGGTCGCGCACGTCGGTGCCGTCGAGTTCGGGCGCCAGCAGCTCCGCGCACTCGTCGATCGCGTCGCGGAAGACCGGCTCCGACCGGTACAGCTCGGCGCCCATGCCCGCGTACTGGGCGCCCTGGCCGGTGAACAGCAGCGCCACGTCCGGCGGCACGTCGGCGATCAGGCCGGACCGCAGCCGCCGGTCGCGCAGCGCGTCGACCGCCTCCTCCGGGTCGCGGACCACGACGATCGCGCGGTGCGGGTGTGCGGTGCGGCCGGCCCGCAGCGTGTACGCGACGTCCGTGAGGTCGGCGTCGGGGTTGCGTTCGAGGTGCCCGGCGAGCCGCTCGCACGCGGCGGCCAGCGCGGTCGCGTCGTGCGCGGACACCGCGAGCAGGTGCGCGGGGTGGGTGCCCGGCCTGCGGACCGGCACGTCGGGCGCCTCCTGCAGTACCAGGTGCGCGTTCGTGCCGCCGATGCCGAACGAGCTGACCCCGGCGCGGCGCGGGGTGCCGTCGGTCTGCCACTTGGACAGCGCGGTGGTGATGTGGAACGGACTGTTCTCCAGGTCGATGGCCGGGTTGACGGTGTCGAAGTTGATCGTGGGCGGGATGAGCCGGTGCTCGAGCGCCAGCACCGCCTTGATCAGCCCGACGACTCCCGCGGCCTGGCTCAGGTGCCCGATGTTCGACTTCACCGAGCCGAGCCCGCACCACTGCCGGTCCTCGGGGTTCCCGCTACTGCCCTGGCCGTAGGCGGCGGACAGGGCGGCGACCTCGATGGGGTCGCCCAATGCCGTGCCGGTGCCGTGCGCCTCGACGTAGCCGACCGTGCGCGGGTCGATGCCCGCCACCCCGATCGCCTGCGCGACGCAGCCGACCTGGCCCGCGACACTGGGCGCGGAGAAGGCCACCTTGTCCGCGCCGTCGTTGTTGATCGCGTTGCCGAGGATCATGCCGTGCACGGTGTCGCCGTCGGCGAGCGCGTCGGAGAGCCGCTTGAGGACCACCACCCCCGCGCCGCTGCCCCACAGCGTGCCGTTGGCGCGCGCGTCGAACGGCCTGCAGTGCCCGTCCGGCGAGGTGTAGCCCTCCAGGCCCTGATAGCCGCGCCCGTGGGGCAGCTCGACGCACACCCCGCCGCCGATCGCCATGTCGCACTCGCCGTTGCGCAGCGACTCGACCGCGAGGTGCACCGCGACGAGCGAGGTGGAACAGGCCGTGTGCACGGTGAGGCTGGGGCCACGCAGGTTCAGCTTGTAGGAGACCAGCGTCGCGACGTAGTCCGGGGAGTTGCTGCTGGAGATGCCCAGGTTTCCCGCGGCCGCGTCCCACAGCGCGGCGTTGCGGGCCAGGTTGGTCCACTGGTAGTGGTCGGCGCCGGTGCCCGCGTACACGCCGACCGAGCCGGCGTGGTTGTGCGGGTCGTAACCCGCGTGTTCCAGCGCGGTGTGGGTCACCTCGAGGAACAGCCGGTGCTGCGGGTTGGTCAGGTCCGCCTCGCGGGCGGTCATGCCGAACAGGCCGGCGTCGACGTACTCCATCCGGTCCACGACGGGCGCCGCCGACACCCAGCTCGGGTCGTCCAGCTCGTCCTCGGTGACGCCGAGCGCGAGCTGCTCCTCCCGGGTGTAGAAGGTGATCGACTCGACGCCGTCGACGAGGTTGTGCCAGAACTGGTCGACGTCGTTCGCGCCGGGCACCCGCGCGGCCATACCGACGATCGCGATCGGCTCCACCCCGTCGGTGTCGATTCCCCTGTGGTTCATGAGTCGATCTCCTGTTCGGTGGCGCGGACCGCCGTGCGGGCCATGGCGCGCCTGCGGGCGCTGTCGCGGCGGGCGGACGCACGCCGCGCCGCCTCGGTGAGCTGGATGTCCTCGTCCGGGGCCGTACCATCCAGGTGTGCGGCCAGCCCGCGGACGTTCGGGAACTGGAAGAGGTCGACGACGCTGACCTGCCGGTGCAGCCGTTCCGCCAGCAGGGCCTGGACCGTCACCATCATCAGCGAGTGCCCGCCGACGTCGAAGAAGTTGTCCAGCGCGCCCACCGACGCGATGCCGATCACCTCGCACCAGATCGCGGCGACCGCGTGCTCGGTCGGTGTGGACAGCCGCGCACCGCGGTGCGCCGGAGCGGGCGCGGGTGCGGGGCCGGGTTCCGGCGGCACACACCACCGGGCGGCGGGACAGCCATCGGCGACGGACCCGGCCGGTACTCCTGGCTCGGCGGCGAGCGCCCCGACCAGCCGCTGGTAGTCGGCGAGCAGTGCGTCGATCCGGGCCGCGTCGAACAGGTCCGGGTTGTAGACCACGTCGAGACAGAACCGGCCGGCGCGCTCCACCAGGTACACCGTCACGTCGAACGGGGAGCCCGGGATGGGCACCGGCACCGTTTCGGTGCGCACGCCGGACAGCACGAGCCGCGGCTCGGCGAAGTTGAAGACGTTGAACAGCACCTGCACCAGCGGCGACCGGGACGGGTCCCTCGGCACGCCGACGTCCCGCACGATCTGTTCCAGCGGCGCCGCTGGGTGTGCGGTCACGTCGAGGAACTCGGTGCGGCACGCCAGCACCAGGTCGGCGAACCCGGCGTGCTCGTCCGTGCGCAGCCGCACCGGCACGATGTCGACGAAGAACCCGACCAGGTCGGCGAACGCCGGCTCCGCGCGGTCGGCGACGACGACGCCGACGATGTTGTCGGGCCTGCCGGTGAGCCTGCGCAGCGTCTCGCCGAACGCGGCGAGCAGCACCAGCGACGGTGTGGCACCGAGGTCGGCGGCGGCCGCGCGGACCGCGGTGTCCAGCTCCGGGGGGAACGGCGCGTTCGCGGTGCGCCCGGCGTAGGTCTGCACGGGCGGGCGGGGACGGTCCCTCGGCAGGTCGACGGTGGTGGGTGCGTCCGCGAGGTGCTCGCGCCACCAGGCCCGGTCGGCCTCGCCCGCGTCGGCGTCCCGGGTGTTGCGCCAGGCCGCGTAGTCGGCATAGCCGGCCGGGAGCGCGGGCTGAGGTTCCCCCGCGTACGCGGCGGCGAGGTCGCGGTACAGCACGGCCTGCGACCAGCCGTCGGCGACCGCGTGGTGCACCACGAACCCGAGCACGTGGTCGTCGGGGCCAAGCCGGTAGAGCACCGTCCGCCACACCGGGCCGGTCGCGAGGTCGACCGGGGTGGCGGCGTCCGCGCCCAGCCGGGCGGGCAGCTCCGCCTCGGACACGTCGACGACCGGCAGCGCCACCTCGCCGGGCGGTCCCACGTGGGCCACGGGGGTACCGCGCTCGTCGCGGACGCGCCAGCGCAGGACCTCGTGCCGGTCCGCGACCGCGCCGAGCGCGGCCCGCAGCGCGGCGACGTCGAGCGGGCCGCGCAACCGCTCGGCGAACGCGATGTTGTAGGCGGCGCTGTCCGGCGCGAGACGGTCGAGGAACCACATGCGCCGCTGGGACGGCGCGAGCGTCGGCGGGTTCCCCGTGGGCAGGTCGAGGCTCGGCAGCGGGGCGGCACACTCGACCCGCGCGGCGATCCCGGCGAGGGTGCGGCCCTCGAACACGTCCACCGCACGCAGGTCACGCCGCAGCTCGTCGCGGACCGCGGCGACCATCCGCATGGCGGCGATCGAATGCCCGCCCGAGGCGAAGAAGTCGGCGCCGGGGCCGGGACGCGTCCCGCCGAGCACCCGCTGCCAGATGGCCGCCAGGTCAACGCCACCTTCGGCCCCGCCGTCCGGGACTGGCGCGGTGGGCGTGGCGTCCGCACGCAGCCGGACCCGGTCGACCTTGCCGGTGGCCGCGTTGACCGGCAGTGCGTCCACACGGAAGACCCTGGTCGGCACCATCGCCGAGGTCAGCCGCCGCGCGCACCACTCCCGCAGGCCGTCACCGGTCAGGTGAGCGGGCCCGCCGACGAACGCGACCAGCTCGGGCCCTGCCGCCGCCGGCAGCGCCTCCACCACGACCTCGGCCACGTCCGGGTGTTCCCGCAGCACCGCCTCGACTTCGGCCAGCTCGATCCGTTGTCCGCGGATCTTCACCTGCCCGTCACGCCGCCCCAGGTAGGCGATCCGACCGTCCGGGAGTTCGCGGGCCATGTCACCGGTCCGGTAGAGCCGGGCGCCCGGCTTCCCGAACGGATCGGGCACGAACTTCTCGGCGGTCAGGCCCGGCCGGTTCAGGTACCCGAGCGCGACCCCGGTGCCGCCGATCAGCAACTCGCCCGTCTCGCCGGGCGACACCGGGACGAGGTGCTCGTCCACCACGTACGCCTGGTGTCCCGGCAGGGGCCTGCCGAGCGGCAGCGGTCCGGCCGGGGTCGGGCCGACCTCGTCGACGAGCACGATGACCGTGGTCTCGGTCGGGCCGTAGACGTGCCACACCGTTCGGTGCGGCCCGGTCCACCGGGCGGCCAGCTCCGGCTCGACCAGGTCGCCGCCGACCAGGACGGTGCGCCAGCCGGGCACCCGGCGGGGATCCAGCACCCGCAGCACGGCCGGGGTGAGCACACCCCAGTCGACGCGGTGCTCGGCGATGAACCGCTCCAGCAGCGCGGGGTCGGCCCGGTCGGCGGTGCCCGCGAGCGCGACCGTGCCGCCCGCCAGCAGCGGGGTGTACACGTCGAGGGTGAACGCGTCGAAGGCGGGCGAGGAGAAACACAGCGCGCGGGTACCGGCGTGGACGCCGGTCACCTCGGCGGCGTGGCGGGCGAACTCGACGACGTTGCGGTGGGTGGTCAGCACGCCCTTCGGCCTGCCGGTGGAGCCGGACGTGTAGATCACGTGCGCGAGGTCGCCGGGTCCGGCGGCACCCGCGACGGGCTCCTCGGACCGCTCCGGGACGGGACAGGCGGGCACCCCGGGGAACGGAGGTTCCGGTTCGTCGGTCACCACGGCCACCACGTCCGCGTCGGCGACGATGTCGGCGAGGCGCCGCCGAGGATTGCTCGGGTCGAGCGGCACGTACGCGGCGCCGGAGAGCAGCACGCCGAGCAAACCGACGACCAGCTCCGGCCGCCGGTCCAGCAGCACACCGACCGTGCGGCCCCGGCGGGCACCCACGGCCCGGAGGTCGGCGGCCAGTGCGGCGGCCCGCCCGACGAGCTCCCGATAGGTGAGCGCGCGGTCCCGCTGGGTCACCGCGACGGCGTCCGGGGTGCGCTGTGCCTGGGCGAGGACGAGGTCGCCGAGGCCGGGCCGCGCGAGCGTCACAGCGCCTCCACCGGGTCGAGGAGCTGCAGCCGCAGCTCGCTGGAGTAACGGTGGCCGTCGGCGTCGGTCAGCCAGTGGTCGCCCGTGTCGGGCAGCACCTCGGTGACGGTCACCGCGTCGGGCCGCCCGTCCCGCAGCGCGGCGCGGACCATCGCGCACAGCGAGCAGGCGAACACCGGGCTCGTCAGGTCGACGTACACGGGCTTGGTCTCGGCCGCGAGCTTGACGAACACCCGCTCGGGCAGACCGAGTGTCCGCCGCCAGCGCCGCACCGCGAGGTAGCGCTCCCGCTCGCCGGTGACCGTGCCGAGGCCCGTCTCGCCGAGCGTGGTCCGCCAGGTCTCCCGCGCGACCACGAGCCGGTCGATGGTGATCCTCGGGGTGTGCGGTGCGCCGCCGACGAGCTTGAAGCCGTCCACGGCGTGCATGGCCAGCAGCGCGGAGAACACCTCGATCAGCGGCCACGTCCGGCCGTCCGGACCGTGGGCGACCAGCCCCCCGCCCGGTTCGCGGTGCACGGTCACCGCGGTCGTCGGCAGCAGCCGTGCGGGGTCGGCGCCCGGCGCACCGGTGAAGGCGAGCTGGTGGTCGGTGGCACCGTCGAGGGTGTGCGCGACCCGGCCGGAGTAGCGCGGCCAGGTGGTCGGGTACAGCGGGCGGACGCGGTGCTGCCCGAGGTCGGCGGCGAGCGCGGCACGCAGTCGCTCCGGGTCGGGGTGCCAGCGGGTGAACACCGCGCAGTCGAACGTCGGCCATGCGGCGTGCAGCTCGCCGAGCACCACGAGGTAGTCACCGCGCTCGACCGCGGCGGCGTCGGTGGCGCACAGCTGTAGGTCCGGACTGTGCAGACGGCCAGCCGACCAGCCGGGCCGCTCGGCGGGGAACGCCGCCGCCGCGGCGGAGGCCAGCTCGGCGGCGGTGAACACGAGCGGCTCCGGCTGCTCGCCGTCGAGCCCGAACAGCGCGGCCCAGCGCCGCACGAACTCGGCGGCGACCGCGTCGACCGGCCGTTCGTCCGCCCCGAACAACGCGCCCTGGGCGAGGAACCACAGGTCGGCGAGGGAC
This sequence comes from Actinophytocola sp. NPDC049390, assembly GCF_044466355.1. Lineage (NCBI taxonomy): Bacteria > Bacillati > Actinomycetota > Actinomycetes > Pseudonocardiales > Pseudonocardiaceae > Actinophytocola > Actinophytocola sp. NPDC049390. The sequence goes on along the minus strand of NZ_JBITMQ010000001.1, from coordinate 1,338,871 downwards.
ACGCCGGTGTCGGTGCCGGTCGTTTCGTCGGCGAGTTCGTCGTACAGGTCACCGAGCGCGGCGCCGTACGCCCCGGCCAGCTCCGCGGTCAGCCACCGGGCGGCCCCCAGCAGCAGGGCCAGTGGCTCGGCGAGCTCGGCGAGCAGCCTGCCGCCGAGCCCGACCGTCACGTCCCGGCGCGCCTCTGTGTAGCAGACGCCACGACCGGCGTAGGTCTGCCCCGCACGGCGCTGCGCGTCGGTACCGGTCAGCGCGGTGAACTCGGCGCCGACGGCGGCGAGCGCGGCCGCGACCCGGTCGGCGTCACCCGCCGCGTCGGCCACCGCGTCGCGGGCGGCGGCGAGCCGGTCCAGGCCGGCGAGCGCGGTCGCGCGCACCTGTTCGTCGCCGGTCGTCTCGAGCAGTGCCCGCAGCGCCACCTCGGCGTGCGGGGTCTGCGGCGGTTCGGCGGCCCAGACCAGCAGGCCCCGCGCCACCAGCCGCTCGACCAGCAGCCACCCGTCGTCCTCGCCGCGCACGTGCCCGCTGTCGACGACCGCCGCGACGACCTCGCGGGCCGGGCGGCGACCGGCGGTCAGCGCCAGCAACTCGGCCGGGGACACCGCGACCGGCGGCTGCGCGGGGCGCAGCACGCACCGGCCGTCGACGTCGACGGTGAGGTGCGGTGCGAGCGCGACCGGCAGCCAGCCACGCGTACCGGGATCGGCGGTCAGGGTCCTGGCGTACTCGGCCAGTGCCCAGTGCTCCAGCTCGACGGTCCGCGCGGCGATCACACCGGGGCCGGGCGTGAGGGTGAGCGCGGGCGCGGCCGGGTCGACGGTGGCCCACGCGGCGGGGCCGAAGAACCCGACGGTCTCGTTCTTGGCGCAGTACCGCTGCCAGTAGCGGGCCACGACCTGCTCCCGTTCGCGCTGCTTGCGCCGCGGCCCGGTGCCGCGCAGCAACCCGTCGAGCGCCATCCGGACCGAGGCGCTCTGCCAGCTCACCGCCTCACGGAAGCGGGGATCGCCCGCGATCTCGCGGCAGACGGCGGAACCCGCCATGACCGCACTGGCCAGCTGTTTGTCGAACAACTCCGTGTCACCGTCGCCCACGAGCACGGCGTCGGCGGCAGCGGCGGCGTCCGGCGCGGAGAACCGCGCGAGCCCGTCGGCGGGAAAACCGGTGCTGCGCAGCACCACGTCACGCCACACCGACCAGCCGGTGTCGCCGAGGGGCACGAGGTGGGGACTGGTCACGATCGCACCTCGAGCCAGTGCCGGACCGGGTGCAGCGGGTGGTGCGGCAGTGACACCACGCGGGTGCCTGCCGGGTCGGCGAGGGGTGAGAGGTCCACGTCGGCGCCCGCGGCCCACTCGGCGGCGAACGCGGGCACACCGTCGGCGGGCACCGGCTCCCCGGCGGCGAGCCGCCGCAGCCCGGCCACGGCCGTCGCGTGGTCCCCGCACGCCACCACGGCCCGGTGCGGTCCGGCGGCACGGCCGGTGGCGAGCGTGCGGGCCACGTCGTCGAGCCGGGGCGGGTCCGGTTCGTCGAGCCGGTCGGCGATGCGGGCCGCCAATTCGCGCAGCGCCTCGGGTGTCCTCGCGGACACGGCGAGCGGGAACGGCCCGGCGGCGGGTGGCCGCGGCGCCTCCGGCGGGGCCTGCTCGACGATCACGTGTGCGTTGGTGCCGCCGAGGCCGAACGAGCTGACCCCGGCACGCCTCGGTCCCGTGCCCGCGGGCCAGCCGACGGTCTTGACCGGCACGAAGAACGGGCTGGCCGGCAGGTTCGCCTCCGCGGCGGGCTCCTGGTGGTGCAGCGACGCGGGCAGCACGCCGTCGCGCACCGCGAGCACGGCCTTGACCAGCCCGGTGATCCCGGCGGCCGCGTCGAGGTTGCCGAGGTTGGTCTTCACCGAGCCGAGCCCGCAGGCCTCGGCGCGGGTGTCCCCGGCCGCACGGAACGCCCTGGTCAACGCCGCGACCTCGAGTGCGTCGCCGACCCGGGTGCCGCTGCCGTGTGCCTCGACCATCCCGATCGTGGCGGGGTCGATCCCCGCCCCGGCCAGTGCCTCGGTCACCACCCCGGTCTGCCCGGCCCGGCCGGGGGCGGCGAAACCGGCGCGGGCGCCGCCGTCGTTGTTCACCGCCCATCCGCACAGCACCGCGTACACCTGGTCGCCGTGCTCCAGCGCGTCGGCGAGCCGGGCGAGGACGACCACCCCGACCCCGCTGCCGAAGCCGCTGCCCTGCCCGGCGGCGTCGAACGCGCGGCAACGCCCGTCCGGCGACACGAGGCCACCGTCGGTGTGCCGGAACCGCGGCTCGGTGACGCTGACCCCGCCAGCCAGCGCGAGGTCGCACCGGAAGTCCAGCAGGCTCTGGGCCGCCGTGCACACCGCCACCAGCGAGCTGGAGCAGGCCGTCTGCACGGCGATCGCGGGCCCGGTAAGGCCGAGCCGGTAGGCCACCTGGGCGGGCAGGTAGTCCGGCGACCAGCCGGTGGCGAGACGTGCCTCCCAGTCGGCGGGCGGCTCACCGGCGGCGAGGCGGTGAAGGAAGTACCGGTTGGCGGACGCGCCCGCGAACACGCCGACCGTGCGGCGGTCCCGGACCGGGTCGACGCCGGCGTCCTGCAGCGCCACCCACGACTGCTCCAGGAAGAGCCGCTGCTGCGGGTCCATGGCGGCCGCCTCGTCGCCGGGCACGCCGAAGAAGTCGGCGTCGAAGTCGCCGACGCCCGCGAGCCTGCCGTGCCCGCGCACGAGCGCCGGGTCGGCGATCAGCTCCTCGTGCAGCCCGAGCTCGCGCAGTTCCTCGTCGGTGTGGTCGTGCATCGCGTCGGTCCCGTCGAGCAGCGCGCGCCACAGCTCGGGCACGTCCTGCGCGCCAGGGAAGCGGCCCGCCATGCCGACGACCGCGATCTCGTCCCCGGTGTAGTCCCGCATGTGGCCCCTGCCCGGTTCAGCCGCGCACGGCGGCGGCGACGTCCCCGACCGAGGCGACCTCGGTGATGGCGTGCGCGTCCAGCGGTTCGTAGTCGGCGGTCGTGTAGCTGCCGGACGCGTGCACGACGATGTCGCGCCCCTCCTCGACCAGGCCCCGGTCGACCGCGTTCAGCACGCCGGTCGCCGCCATCGTCAGCGACCACTCGCGCAGCGTGCGCAGGTCGGTGGGCAGGTGGTGACCGAGCAGCGCACGCAGCCGCGGGTACCGCTGCACGCACTCCGCGAGCGAGACGACGATCCCGTCGCCGCCGAACGTGCCGATGAGCTCGTTCATGGCGGGCGAGGTGACCGGGCCCCTGGTGTAGAAGGTCGGGTCGAGCACCTCGTCCGGGTCGTAGGTGACCTCGGGGAACCTCGGGTCGGTCGGCTGGGTGAACAGCCCGGTCGCCGCGTCCGGCGTGTACCGGGGCCGGTGTGCGCGGTCGAAGTCGCCGTGCCGCAGGTTGATCACCATGTCCGGGGTGCCGAGGTGCTGCACCAGCAGGCTGGCCGGCCGGGTGGCGCGGCTCGCGGTGCCGCGTTCCTCGAGCAGCGCGCGGCCCTCGTGGTAGCCGAGCAGTCCGAACGCGCTGGACACCGCGTGCGCGTGCAGCCGGGGGCGGGCGCCGGGCGCGTCGGTCGGGTCCACCCGCTGCTCGAAGAAGGCCCGTGCGGTGTCCGCGACGAGGTAGTTGCGCAGTTCCAGGGTGAACCACAGGTTGACGCCGCGCTCGCGCGCCGCCGCGGCGTGCTCGTCGACGTACGCGCGGCCCAGCGCCTTGACCCCGTCGGCCGGGGTGCCGCGGTAGAGCAGCATCGGGTTGAGCGCGCGCAGGTCGGCGTCGGTGGACAGGCGGCTGGTCCGCAGCTTCTGCCGGCAGGACGCAGGCGCCAGCACGACGACGCGGAGCTGCTCCGGGGTGACGAGCCCGGCCTCGATGGCCCGCAGCACGGCGTCGCGCAGCGCGACGCCCTTGTTCGCCGAGGTCGGCGACACGATCACGACGGGCTCGCCGGTACGGCGGATGTACTCCACCGCGCGGGCGACGATCAGCAGTGACGCGAAGGTCTTGGTGGTGCCGGTGCCGGGGTTGCCGGTGAGGTCCAGCAGGGACAGCCGGTGTCCCGCGTACTCGCCGAGCGGCTGCCAGCCCGCGGTGGCGACGGACAGGAACTCCCGCACGGCCGGGTCCAGCTCCGGCAGGGCGAAACCCGGGGAGAACGCGGCCGGGTCGTCGAGCACCGGGTCCGGGTTCGGCACACAGCGGGCGACCGCCTCCGGCAACAGCTCGTAGAAGTCGGTCAGCAGGTTCGCCGACGGGGTGGTCGTCACCGCCCGGGTTCCGGTCGGCTGGTCGGTCACGGCGTTGCTGGTCACACTGCCCCCTGGAGTCGTCCGGCGGGTTCGGCGCGCAGCCGGTCGCGCAGCGCGCCGAGCTCGGCGGTCGCCGAGTCGAGGTCGGCCACCGGGAAACCGGCGGCGAGGTCGGGTGCGAGCTCGGCGAGCTCGGCGGAGGTGGCCGGAGCGAACCGCACCCAACCGCCCGGATCACGGTCGACCGTGACGCCGTCGGCCAGGGCCGCACGCTCGTTGAACGCCACGACACTCGGTTCGTCGAGGCCCGGGGGCAGCCGCAGGGTGAGGCTCGTGCCGTGGAGCCGGACGGGATAACCGCCCGGCAGTCCGTGCGGGCCCGGCAGGTGGGTGTCCAGCGGGGTGCCCGCGAGCAGTGCGGTGATGAGCAGGGCGGCGGTGTGCCCGGTGACGTGGTTGAGCTCGGCGCGGTCGGTGGCGCGCTGGGCGGCGAGCAGGCTGCCCGGGTCGGCGACCGGCTCATCGTCGACCCAGGCGAGTGCCTCGGCGGCACCGGGCGCGGGCGCGTGCAGGTGAACGTGGTGGGCCACCAGGCGCAGCCGCGACTGGTCCGGCAGGCCGAGCGCGGCCTGTGCGCTGGCGGCGAGCAGACCGACGTTGCCGATGCCGGCGAGCACCGGCACACCGAGCGCGGCGAGCAGCGGGTTGACCGCGTCCGGGAAGCAGGCGTTGAGCAGCCACGGTCGTGGTGTACGGGCGGCCAGCAGCCGGCCTGCGGGCAGCGCCAGCTCGGCCTGGAACGGCAGCGTCAGGCCGAAGCCCGCGCGGCCGAGCAACGCGGTCCACGCGGACGGCTCGGTCCGCCGCTCCCACGGCGACTGGGTGGACGCGCAGACCAGCACACCGTCGAGGTCCGGCGCGGTGAGCGCCGCCTCGAGATCACCCGTGCCGGGGACGAACCGCACGGGCCGGCCGGTCACCGCGGCGCGGGCGCCCGCGACGTAGCAGACCTCGTCGATGCGGCCAGGGTCGCGACCGACCACGTCCACGCGTGCCGGGACGGAGCACGCGGTGGCCAGTGAGTAGCAGGTGGACCTGGCGAGCGCACCGGTACCGATGACAACGATGCGTCTCTCGCTGGGTAACAAAACCCGGTCCCTCCCAAGGCATCCCTACGGCGTCTCTCGACTCGGCGGGCTGGATGCTAACCCACGGAAAGAGCGGATTGGGAAGGTTTCGCCAACATCGCCTCTTGTCTGTGACTCTCGGGTTATCGTGGCGCTGAACGGTGAAGAGAGGCCCGATTGACACCGACCACACGGGACGCCACCGACCGGTGGCTGAGCAGACCCGTACCCCGCCCGGACGCGGACGTCGAGCTGTTCTGCCTGCCCTACGCCGGCGCGGGCGCGAGCGTCTACCGGGGGTGGGCAGCGGCGTTCGGTCCCCGGGTCGAGGTGACCGCCGTGCGGCTGCCCGGCCGGGAGAACAGGATCCGGGAGCGGCCCGAGGTGGACCCGGTGGCCGTCGCCTCGGTCATCAACGCCACGGCCACCCGTCCCTACGCGTTGTTCGGGCACTCCATGGGCGCCCGCCTCGGGTTCGAGGTGATCCGCGAGCTGCGCCGGACCGGCGGGCCGCTGCCGGTCCGGCTGTACCCGAGCGGGAGCCTGCCGCCGGACCAGCGGTCGCGGAGCGCGCTCGACGGGTTGTCCGTCCTGCCGGACGACGAACTCGTCGCGCGGCTCGCCGCGGCGGGCGGCGTGCCCGACGCGGTGCTCGCCATGCCGGAACTGGTCGACATGCTGCTCCCTGTCCTGCGGTCCGACCTGACCTGGGTGGACGACTACGAGTTCGTACCGGACGAACCGCTGCCGGTGCCGGTGGTGGCGTTCGCGGGCACGGCCGACTCGATCGCGGAGGCGTCCCGGATGAACGGCTGGGCGGCGCACACCAGCGCGCGCTTCACGCTGCACACGTTGCCAGGCGGGCACTTCTTCCTCCACGACCACGCCGGGACGATCACGAGCACCATCGAGGCCGACCTGTTCTCCCAGGGGGCGTCGTGACCACCGACCCGCTGGCGGTGGCCGCCGCGACCGCGGTGCTGCGCTGCTACAGCGGTGTCGCCGATGTTCGAGTGGAGACCGGGGACACCGCCACGCACCCGGCGGATCCGGCCCCGCTGAGCGGGATCCCGCCCGTCGCCCGCCTGGTCGTGGTGGACGGCCGCGTCCGCCTGGAGTTCCCCGGCACGACCGTGCCCGCCGAGGTGGCGCGCTGCCTCGACGAGGACCTCGACACCGTGCTCGCCCGGCTGCGGGCCGCGCCGCACACCCCGCCCGAGGCGCTCCTGCCCGAACCGGCGACCGAGCGTCTCGGTGCGCCACCGGCCGAACCCGCGGGCGGCGTGGACCACTCGATACCCGAGGTGTTCTGGGCGACGGCCGCCGCGCACCCGGAGAAGATCGCGGTGCTCGACCGCGGCGTCCCGCTGACCTACACCGAACTCGGTGCCCGGGTCGCGGGCCTGGCGCACCTGCTCGCGGGCGTCCACAGTGGACTTCTCGGTGGACAGAGGGTCGGGCTGTTGCTCGGCCACGGCGCGGGCATGGTCGCGGCGATCCTCGCGACGCTCACCGTCGGCGGCGTGTACGTCCCGCTCGACCCGCGCTACCCCGCACCCCGGCTGGCCGCGATGTGCACGCAGGCCGGGTTGTCGACGGTGCTCACCTCGGCACGCCACCGCGCGCTCGCGGCGTCCCTTGCGCCGGGCGCGGTGGTGCTGGACACGGCGGACGCACCGGCGGCGACCGACCGGCCGGACCGCCCGCTGCCCGCGCCGGACGCGCCCGCGTACGTGCTGCACACGAGCGGCTCCACCGGGCTGCCCAAGGGTGTCGTGCAGCGGCACCGCAACGTGCTGCACCAGATCCGGTCACACCGCACCAACTTCGGCATCACCCCGGCCGACCGGATCAGCGTGGTGTCCTCGTTCGCGTTCGACATGGCCGTCACCGACACGTTCTCCGCGCTGCTCAGCGGGGCGTGCTGTGTGCCGGTGGACGTGCGCGAGGTCGGGCTCGCCGGCCTCGAGACGGCCCTGCGGCGCGACCGCGTGAGCATCTACCACTCCACGCCGACGGTGTTCCGCTACCTGTTCGACGGCCTCGCCGAGCCACTCCCGGACCTGCGGGCCGTGCTGCTCGGCGGCGAGGCGGTGACGGTCGCCGACCTCGACCGCTGCCGCGCACGCCTGCCCGCGCACGCGGTGCTGGTCAACGGCTACGGCGCCACCGAGATCAGCTTCGCCGCACAGCATCCGATGCCGGTGGCGGACGCCACGAGCGGATCGGTGGTCGTGCCGATCGGCAGGCCACTGCACGGAATCCGGGTCGGGCTGCTCGCCGACGACGGCACACCGTCCGCCGTCGCGGGTGAAGTGGCGATCAGCAGCGAGTTCCTCGCCGACTACTGGGCACCCACCGAGGAGGCCGCCGCCCGGTTCGACCTTGACCACGCGGGCGTCCGCCGGTACCGCACCGGCGACCTCGCGCGCAGGCGGCCGGACGGCACCCTGGTCTACCTCGGCAGGCGCGACCGGCAGGTGAAGGTGCGCGGCTACCGGGTGGAGCCGGGCGAGGTCGAGGTGGCGCTCGGCGCGCTGCCCGGCGTGGCCCGGTGTGCCGTGGTGCCGGACCGGCGCGGCGAAGAACAGGTGCTGCGCGCGTTCGTGGTCGCGGACGGCGCCACCGAACCGGATCGGACAGACGTCCGGGCCCGGCTCGGCGAGAAACTGCCCGACCACCTGGTCCCGGAGACGGTCGACGTCGTCGCCGACCTGCCGCTCACCCCCACCGGCAAGGTCGACGCCACCGCACTGCTGGCCCGCCGCCCCCGGCAGGCCCGTGACACCGCGGTCACGGCGACCGGCACGGCGGGGACCGACGTGATCGCCGACGTGATCGCCGGCGTGTGGGCGGACGTCCTCGGCCGCACCGACTTCGGCAGGAACGAGCGCTTCTTCGACGTGGGCGGGCACTCACTGCACGCGGCGACCGTGCACGGCAGGCTGCTGGCCGCCCTGGACCGCGAGTTCCCACTCACCACGATCTACGAGCACCCGACGATCGCCGGCCTCGCCGCACACCTGGGCGGTCGCCCCGCTGGCGCCGGGACCGACACCGGCGGCGTCCCCGACCGGATCATCGACCGCATGGCACGCCGCCGTGCCCGCCGCGACCCGACCCGGTGACCCCGGCGGGCGCCATGGCGGAGTCAGCCGGGAAGTAGGCGACGGCCCTGCCAGGTGCCGTGTTCGGACAGCGGGCGGAAGCGCATGAACGTGGACTCGTGGTGGAAGTCCTTCCGGTGTTGTTCGGCCATGGCCACCGCATGGGTGTGTGCTTCCGGCACGTCGCCGCGGCCGTGCACCATGTCGGTCATCTCCCCTACCGTTCGCCAGACGGAGAAGGTGGAGAACGTCCGCGGCGGCCGGATCGCGGCCGTCGCGAAGGTCGTGCCGGGGTGGTTGGCGACCAGGCGCTCCACGGGCCGGCCCCAGCGGAGGAACCGGAAGAGCTGGGGCAGTTCGAGGCGCGCGATCGTCACGGCGACGACCGGTTCGTCCCGATCGGCTCGACCCGCCCGCGGTGGCAGGTCGGGCAGCGCGGCGAGTTGCCCGTAGCGCCGCAGGAACCGCAGGCGCACGTGCCAGCCGCGGTCCAGCTGCCGGCCCAGCCGGTCGTCCGCGAGGAAGCGCTCCAGCGCGGTTTCGTCCTCCCATTCGGCGAACATCGCGATCCGGCCGAGCTGCAGGCGCTCGCGGGAGACGGGTGGCGACCCGAGCCGCATCATCGCCAGGCACTCGGCGTGGCGCAGCCCTGTCGTCGTCCGCGCGGTCGGTGGGCGGACGAGCGCACGGACCGTCGACGTCGCGGCCAGGTTCGCGAGGTGGAAGGAGTGGATCATGCCGTCATCTCTTCGCGTGGACATCATGGTGTGGTGGCGGGGCGGGTCCGGAGCAACCGCCGGACGCGGTCCGCGTCGACGAGCCGGTGCTGTGACTCGAGCAGTTCCACGGCCCGCATCCACGTGTCACGGGCCTCGTCGTGGCGGCCGAGTGCGGCCAGTGGATGCCCGAGCGCTTCGAGGGTGTCCGCGGTTCCGAAGGTCTCGCCGAGGTCCTGGAGGATGGCCAGTGCTCGCTGGTAGTGGCCGACGGCCTGGGCGTGGTCACCGGCGTGGTGGGCGATGTAGCCGAGACTGTCCAGGGTGTCTGCCTCGCCCGCGGGGTCGTGGTGGCGGGCGAGCAGCGTGAGCGCTGCCTCGCAGTGGGCCCGTGCCTCGTCGTACTCGCCGAGGTGCGCGTGGCTCCAGCCCATCCCGTTGTGCGCAGCGGCTTCCCACACCGGTTCGTCCAGTTGCCGGAACAGTTCCAGTGCGCGGCCGGCGTGGTTCAGCGACCGCCGGTAGTCCCCGCGCCGCACCCAGGTGTTCCCGATGTTCTGGTGGATGTGCGCCTGCTCGCGCCGGTCGCCCGTGCGCTCGCTCCATCGCAGGGCCCGTTCGAGGTGGTCCTGCGCTTCGGCGTGCCTGCCCGCGCGGGTCAGCGCGTGCCCGAGGTGGCGGTGGACCGTCGCCAGCAGGACAGGGTCGTCGAGGTGGCCCGCGGCGGTCAGCCCGGCCTCCCAGACGACCACGTCGTCGTGGCGGTGTCCGCGTCGGCGGTGGAAGTTGCCGAGGGTCCAGGCCAGTTGCCACACGACGTCGTGCCAACCTCGCGAGACGGCCAGTCGTTGTGCCGCCAGCAGACACGAGTGCTCGGCGTCGAACCACGCCACGGCGGCCGCCTCGTCGGGCGGTGGATGCGGTTCCGCCGGCGAGGGAAGGCCGAGTTCGATCAGCGGGCGGGGCGGTGGCAGAAGCCGGTCGCCCGCGTACGCGGTGTGCAGGCTGAAGGCGACCAGCCTGCGCAACGCCGCCTCCCGGTCGGCACTGGTCTGGTCGCTGTCCGTCCGGTCGGCGGCGTAGCGGCGGACCAGGTCGTGCATCCGGTACCGGCCCGTGGCGTCCTGCTCGACCAGCGACGCCTGTCTCAGCCCGCGCAGCACGGCTCTGGCCCTGGCACCGGTGAGGCCCGCGAGGTTCGCCACGGACGGCAGGCCGATGTCCGGCCCCGGTGCGATGGCGAGCAGGCCCAGTACACGCGTCTGCTCCGGAGTGAGTGCGGCGTAGGACCAGGACAGCACGGTGGGGAGACTGAGCGCGGGGTCGTCGTCCTCCAGCGTGTGCAGCCGCGCGACGCGAAGTTCCTCGGCCACCGTGGCCAGCGACAGGTGCGGGTCGGTCTGGACACGACCCGCGACAATGCTCAACGCCAACGGAATCCCGCCGCAGTGGGCGAGGATCTCGTTCGCGGCCCCGGATTCGGCGGCGATGCGGTCGGCGCCGAGCCGTGCCGACAGCAGCGCGCGGGCCTCGGCGTCGGGCAGGACGTCGATGGGCAGGTGACGGGCGCCGTGCCCCGCGGTCAGGCCGGTGAGCTGGTTGCGGCTGGTCACCAGCACGAGGCAGCCGGACGTGCCGGGCAGCAGCGGCCGGACCTGGTCGGAGTCGCGTGCGTTGTCGAGCAGCACGAGCATCCGCCTGCCGGCGATCAGACTGCGGTACAACGCGGCCTGTGCGTCGAGCGCGGACGGGATCCTCGAGGCGGGCACCTCGAACGCGTCGAGCAGGTTGCGGACCGCCTCGCCGGGCACCATCGGGGAGCCGGACGGGTCGAACCCGCGTAGGTTCAGGTACAGCTGGCCGTCGGGGAACCGGTCCGCCACCCGGTGTGCCCAGTGCACCGCGAGCGCCGTCTTGCCGACCCCACCACCGGCCACGGTCGAGATCACCACCGGCCCATCGTCCGAAGTGGACTCGTCAACGATGCTCGTCAACAGCGCCAGTTCCCGCTCCCGGCCGACGAAATCCCTTGTGGAAGCGGGAAGCTGACGTGGGATCACGGTTTCGCCGGTCCGCGGCGCCGACGTGACCAACGCACCGCCGTCGATCTCGGCGAGGACCCGCGCCGCCTCGTCCGCGGTGGGCCGACGACGCGGACTCGGGTCGATCAGCGCCGCCAACACGGTGGCCAGCGGCCCGGGCGTCTCGGCGTGCCCCTCGACGACGGCCGACAGCGTCACGCCCAGCGAGAACATGTCCGATGCGGCGCCGGCGGGATGGCCGCGGAGCACTTCCGGCGCCAGGTACCCGGGAGTGCCCGCGTCGCGCGCCGTCCCGGTCTGCGTGACCTCAGCCCACACCGCGACCCCGAGATCGGCGAGCTTGGCGGTCCCGTCAGCGGCGACGAGCACGTTGGCCAGAGTGATGTCCCGGTGCACCATGCCCTTGGCGTGCATGGCGGACAACGCGTCGGCGACCTGCGCACCGACAGCCGCGGCCGCGCGTGGCGACAGCGGCCCGTCCGCGCGCACGATCTCCGCCAGGCTGCGGGCGGGCAGGTGCTCCATGACCAACCACCGCACACCGCCCTCAACTACCACGTCGAACACCGAGATCACATGGGGGTGATGCAGACCGGCACCGATGCGGGCCTCCCGGCGGATGACCTCGCCGTCGCCGGTGTTCGCCTGCTTCACCGCCACCACACGCCGGAGTTCGAGATCGGTCGCCCGCCACACCTCCCCCATGCCACCCCTGCCGATCACGTCCTCCAGCCGGTACCGACCCGCGATGACGTCCCCGCTGCCCACCCGTCCAGATTAGAGGACGGCGCACGCGTGACCCGGCGATCAGAAATCCGCCGCCGCGTCGTCAGTTCTGGTAGCCCCCTGGCACCGATGGAAGGATTGACGACCATGACCGACGCTGGACCGCTGGGCGCCGACGAGGCCACGTTCATCGCGGCGGTCCGCGCGGGCGATACGGCGCGGTTCACGCTCCTCACCGAGCGTCACCGGCGTGCTCTGCAGGTGCACTGCTACCGGATGCTCGCGAACTACGAGGACGCCCAGGACATGACGCAGGAGACGTTCCTGCGGGCGTGGAACAAGCGGGACACGTTCAAGGGCAACGCCGCGCTGCGGACCTGGCTGTACCGGATCGCGACGAACGTCTGCCTCGACTTCCTGGCGAAGCGCAAGGACCGCACACCCCTGCCCGGCGAGCTGCCGGACTCCGGTTCCGAGCTGTGGTACCTGCAGCCCTACCCCGACCGGATGCTCCCCGAGGACCCGCAGGAAACGGTGGTGGCCAGGGAGACCATCGAGCTGGCGTTCGTCGTCGCCGTCCAGCACCTGCCGCCGCGGCAGCGGGCGGTGTTCATCCTGCGCGACGTCCTCGGCTGGCCGGCGTCGAAGGCCGCCGACGCACTTCGGGTGACCGTCGCATCGGTGACCAGCGCACTGCAGCGGGCGCGCGTGACGATGCGCGAGCGGCTGCCCGGCCGGCGCCTCGACTGGCGGAGCCCCGCCACCCACGAACTGTCGCGGGACGAGCGCGGCGTGCTGAAGGCCTACATCGACGCCCACGAACGCAACGATCTCGACGCGCTGACGTCACTGCTGCGCGACGACCTGCGTTTCGCCATGCTGCCCGACCCGGGCACCGTGACCACGACCGCAAGGGACGCGGTGGACGGCTGGGTCTCCGGCGGCCTCTTCCGACCCGGGCACGACGACTGGCGCGGTACCGCGACGACCGTCAACCGCATGCCCGCCGCCGCGCTGTACCTCCGCACCCCCGAGGCCCCGGAGTACCGGCTGTTCGCCATCGCGGTCCTGCACGTCGCCGACGGGAGGATCGCCGAGCTCACCGGGTTCGACGCGGGCGACAAACCATGGCTGGACCTGCCTCCGGCACACGTCTGACCGGCTCTGGTGGTGTCGGAGCACGGGGTCCCGCCCCACCGGGCACCTGACGCGATGTCGGCCGTCAGGCCGATCTGCCCGGGCGGGAGGGTCCCGCCCGGGCAGATCGGCCTGCTGCCACTGCTACCCGACACCGCCCGAGGCGTTCGAGAGGTCGCTCCCGTTGTGCGTTTCGCGCCGGATGGCCGCCACGACCCGTCGGCTCTCGTCAGACGGCTTCCTCGGCGTGGCCGTCGTCGACATGGATGTCGCCCACGTGGATGTCCACGGAGGCGACGTCGAGGCCGAGGCCCTGTTCCACGGCGTCGACCACGTCGGCCCGGATGCGCTTCGCCAACGCCGTGACCGCCTGTCCGTACTCGACCACCAGCGAGATCCTGATCATGGCGACGCGGCCGTCGACGGCCACCTCGCTGTCCTCGTCGTCGAGGCGGTGCACACCGTCGACCTCGCCGGCGACCATGGTCACGACCTTGGCGACGACCGCGTCGCTGACGGTGGTGTTGCCGCGCGTCCCTGCCTCGGGACGTGCCTCGGGCGATGCGATGTCGCCGGGTGCGTCCTGCACGTCGCCGGACTCGATGTCCTCGACGTGGTCGTCTGCCGTGTCGTCCACGGACTCCACGTCGGTGGGTTCCTGTGTGAGCGCGTCCGTCGGCTCACCGTCGATCGTGCCGGTGCCCGCGGGTTCGTGCCCGGTGTGGCCGTACACGCTGTTCATGAGATCGGACATGGTGGCGGTCCCCTTTCGGAGCCAGAACTTTGGTATGCCGGGGCATCCTTGCCCCAGCCCATGGACCAGTTCTGCACCGGAGATGGACGGCTGACCGGGCACATCGCGCTCACCCCTTCACCGCCCCGGTCAGGCCACTGACGATCCGGCGTTCGAAGACGGAGAAGAAGATGAGTGCGGGGATCATCGACAACGAGACGAACGCCAGCACGCGTGCGGTGTCGACCGAGTACTGCGACGCGAACGCCTGCACTCCCAGCGGCAGGGTGTACAGGTCGTTGTCGCTGAGCAGGAACAGCGGCAGCAGGTAGCTGTTCCAGCTCGCCACGAAGGCCAGGATCCCCACGGTCATCACTCCGGGTAGGGACAGCGGGATCACCATCCGGACGAAGAAGCCGAGCCGGCTCGCGCCGTCGATGAGTGCGGCCTCCTCCAGTTCCTTCGGGATGGCTCGCAGGAACGGCACGAGGATGATCACGGTGGTCGGCATGGCGAACGCGATCTGCGGCAGGATGACCCCGGCCAGGGTGTCGGTCAGTCCGAGGTCGCGCACCATGATGTAGAGCGGCGTGATCGCCACCGTGACGGGGAACATGAGTCCCGCCGCGAACAGCGAGTACATCAGGTGCTTGGCCTTGAACGGGTAGCGGGCGATCACGAAGCTGGCCATGAGGCCGAGCACGACGACGCCGACCGTGGTGCCCGCCGCGGCGATCACCGAGTTGACGAGCTGCTGCCAGAAGACCTCGCCGGTCAGCAACCCCGTGTAGTTGCCGACCTCCCATGGCTCGGGCAGGCCGGCCGGCGACCGGATGATCTGGGAGTTCGTCCGGAAACCTCCCAGAATGATGTAGACCGCGGGCGCGAGGCACAGGCCGACCAGGGCGAACGCGACCAGGTAGGCGGTCAGGCTTCCGCGCCCGGTCACAACAGGGCGATCCCTGGTCCCGCGGGATGCGACGGCAGTGGACATCAGGCCACACCTTCGGTCAAGGCGCCTTCGGTGTCGCGGCGCAGCACGAACCGCTGATAGATGAGCGCGATCACGAGCGAGACCAGGAAGATCACCACGGCGACGGCGCTGCCGTACCCGTACTCGCCGGAGATCCGGCCGTTGGCCACCATGTAGGTCGCCATCGTCGAGGTGCCGGCGGTGTCGGCCACGTACTGGCCCCAGATCACGTACACCAGGTCGAACACCTGCAGTGAGCCGATGATGGACAGGAACGCCCAGATCCTGATGGTCGGACCGAGCAGCGGCAGGGTGATGTGCCACTGCGTCTGCCAGTACGACGCGCCGTCGATCGCGGCCGCTTCGCGGAGTTCGTCGGGGATTCCCTGCAGGCCGGCCAGCATGAGGATGACCGCGAACCCGATGTACTTCCACACCAGGATCATCATCAGCGACCAGATCGCGACGTCCGGGTCGGCGAGCCAGTCCGCCGCCAGGCCACTCAGCCCGATCCGGTCCAGCACGTCGTTGACCGCGCCGGTGGGGTGCAGCATGAGGCTGAACCCGATCGCGACGATGACCTCCGAGATCACGTAAGGAACGAAGATCAGCACGCGGATGAGGGATCGCCCGCGCATCTTCCGGTTCAGCAGCAGGGCGATCCCGATCGCCGCCGGGCCCTGCAGGACCAGCGACATGACCAGGATGAACCCGTTGTGCGACATCGCCTCGAGGAACGCGGTGTCGGTGAGGATCAGCTCGTAGTTGCGCAGGCCGACGAACTCGGTCGGGACCCCGTACCCGCTCCATGCGAAGAACCCGTAGTACCCGGCCATGATGACGGGCACGATCACGAACGTGACGAAGACGACGACCCCCGGGCCGGCGAGCAGCGCGATCTCCGCCCACCGCCGCCAGGGCACTCGGCGACCCCTCGGGGCCGGCGCCTCGGCGGCGCTGTCCCCGAGGCCCGCACTGTCCGGCACGTCGCGGTTCACGTGCGTGGCTGTCTCCATGTGGTCAAGTCCCTATTTCCGTTCGGCCGCTTCGGTGATCGCCTTGACGAACCCCGCGGGATCCGTCGCCCCCGTCAGCAGCTCCACGACGGACTGGTTCAGCACGGTGCCGACCTTCTGGCCATAGTTGGTGTCCAGGAAGTCCGACACGTAGGTCGCCTCGTTGAGGGCTTCGATCATCTGCTTGTCGTAGTCGTTCTTCACCACGTCCTGGGCGTCGACGTGCAGTGGTATGGAACCGAACGCGGTGTAGAAGCTCTCCTGGTTCTTCTCCGAGTTCATCAGCGCGAGGAACTCCCCGCACAGCTTCTTCGGCGCACTGGCCGAGCAGGAGAACCCGCCCTTGCCGCCCATGAGCGCGTTCGCGTCACCGTGGCCGGCCGTCACCTGGGGGAACGGGAACCAGCCCAGGTCGGGTAGCGGTTGCTTGTTCGGGGTGAGGTCCTTGACGACGCCGGGCTCCCAGTTCCCCATGAGCTCCATGGCCGCCTTGTGGTTGGCGAGCAGGCCGGCCGAACTGGTGGCGCCCTGCTGCGCGGACGTGTTCAGGAAGCCTTCGTTGAACGGTTTGAGGGCAGCCAGGTCGACGACGTCCCCGGCGGCCTTCTCGTAGCACGGGTCGGAGAAGTCCAACGACGTGTTCGTCGCCTCGAGGACGTCTTCCGAGCACTCGCGCAGCGCGAAGAAGTAGTACCAGTGGGCGGCGGGCCAGGCGTCCTTGCCGCCGAGCGCGATCGGGGTGATGCCGGCGCCCTTGAGCTTGTCGATCGCGCCGGCCAGGTCGTCGACCGTCTTCGGGATCTCGGTGATGCCGGCCTGGGAGAACAGGTCCTTGCTGTACCAGATGCCGCCGGGCTGCACCAGCTGCGGCGCGGCCAGCAGCTTGCCGTCGACGGTGAGCGCTTCGTACGGCGCGTCGCCGAGCTTGTCGCGCAGCTGCGGGGAATCGACCGCGCTGCCGGTGAGATCGAGGAGCTGGTTCGCCTCGGCCATGTCCCGCATCTTGCCGCCGCCGCGCTGCAGGAAGATGTCCGGCGCGTCACCGGAGTTCAGCGCTGTCTGGAGCTTTCCGTCCAGCTCCTCGTTCTGGATGTGCTGGGCCTCGACGGTGACGTTCTCGTGCGCGGCCTCGAACTCCTTGGCCACGCTGTCGAACCAGGCCAGGCCGGTCTCGCCGGTGTAGTTGGTCCAGACGGTGAGGGTGTACGGGTCGCCTTCCTTGTAGTCACTGGATTCCGGACCTGTCGAACAGGCCGACAGCGCGAGGGCTGCCGTCATCGTGCCTGCCAGAACGCCACGAGTCCTGGAACGGTACCTGCGTGTCATCATCGACGGCTCCTTTGGTCGACCACTGTTCGGGATCGGGTCAGGTGAGCTGTAGTTCGGCTGTGACGTAGGAGTGCGGCGGCAACTCGACGAGCAGGCCGCGCGGGTGCTCCCGCACACCGTCGAACGCAACCGGTGCCACTGCGGACGGAGTCCGCGGGGTGTTGTGCGACGCGGGCGACGCGGCGGTGAGGATCCGCGCGCCGCGACACCGTGCGGTGGGCCCGCGCAGGTCGAGCACGACCTCGACCGAGGCGCTGATGTCCAGGTTGGCGAGCGAGACGAGCGCGCCGTCCTCTGTGGTCGACGCCGTGACCGAGACGAGTTCGAGCTCTCGCCCGTCCGACTCGATGGCCGGGACATCGCGCAGGTGGACCTCCAACGACGCCGCGTCGTGATGGCCCGTGCTCATCTCGAACACGTGGTAGGTGGGCGTGCGCACGAGCGCGCCCGAGTCCGGGTCAGTGAGCAGCATCGCCTGGAGCACGTTGATCGTCTGGGCGATGTTGGCCATGACCACCCGGTCGGCGTGCCGGTGAAAGGCGTGGAAGTGCACCGCGGCCACCAGGGCGTCGCGCAACGTGTTCTGCTGGTACAGGAACCCCGGATCGGTGCCTGGCTCCACGTTCCACCAGGTGCCCCATTCGTCGACCACGAGCCCGACCTTGCGGTGCGGGTCGTAGCGGTCCATCACGGTGCTGTGCCGGGTGAGGTACTCCTCGATGCGCGAGGCGCGGGACAACGCGACGTACCACTCGTCTTCGGTGAAGCGGGTCGCCGCGCCCTTGTCCGACCAGGAACCGGTCATCGTGTAGTGGTGCAGCGACAGCGCCTGGAACGGCGCCGCCGGGTTGGCGACCAGGTCGTCGAACGAGCGCATCATGGTCTCGGTCCACGCGTAGTCGCCGTCGCTGGGGCCGACGGCGATCCGGTAGACCTCGTTGCCGCACTGGTCTCGCACGAACGTCGAGTAGTGGCGTGCCAGGGACGCGTACTGTTCGGCCCGCATGTTGCCGCCACATCCCCAGGACTCGTTGCCGATCCCCCAGAACGGGACGCGCCACGGCCTGTCCCGCCCGTGTTCCCGGCGCAGCGCCGCCATCGGTGAGTCGTCGGCACGGGTGAGGTATTCGACCCACTCGGCCATCTCCCGCACCGAACCGGAGCCGACGTTGGCCGACACGTACGGCTGCGCGCCCAACAGCTCACAGAGGTCGAGGAACTCGTGCGTGCCGAAGGAGTTGTCCTCGACGACGTCACCCCAGTGGCTGTTCACCATCCGGGGACGTCGCTCGCGCGGCCCGACGCCGTCGCGCCAGTGGTAGGTGTCGGCGAAGCAGCCCCCCGGCCACCGCAGGTTCGGGATCCGCAGTGCCCGCAGCGCCTCGACGACGTCCGCGCGGAGGCCGCGGATGTTCGGCACGTTCGCGTCCTCGCCCACCCAGAACCCGCCGTAGACGCATCTGCCCAGGTGCTCGGCGAAGTGGCCGTACACATGCCGGGAGATGACTGGACCGGGCAAGTCCAGGTTGATGATCGCCGTAGTCGTCATGCCGCCTTCCGGTGTGACCGTCCGCACCGCGCCTGAGCTGGCGAAACTTTCGGGTTTATCGTTACACTTCCTGGCGGGACAGAGTCGCGACTCGACACCCCGTCGTCAAGCCGGGCACCGGGCATCGTCGCCGTTTCGTGACTGATCGACAGCCAACGACGCCCCGGTTCCGCACCCGGGCTGAGAGAGTGACCGTCATGGGACGACGTACCGTCACGATGAGCGACGTGGCACGCGAAGCCGGCGTGTCGGTCATGACCGTGTCGAACGTGCTCAACGACCGGTCGAACGTCGGTCCCGACACCCGGCTGCACGTCCTGGAGGTCGTCGACCGGCTCGGCTACGAGATCAACCTGACCGCCCGGCACCTTCGATCAGGGCGGACCGGCACGGTCGGTCTGATCGTGCCCAGGTTCGACCTGCACTACTACGGCGAGCTGGCGTCCCTGATCTCGGACGCACTGGCGGCGGACCGCATGCACCTCGTCGTCGAACAGTCGGGCGCGAGCCGTGAACGCGAGCTCTCGGCGCTCTCGCTCGCCCGGCTCCAGCAGTACGACGGCGTCCTGCTCGGCGCTGTCGGACTGGGCATGGCCGACCTCGACCGGATCCACCCGGACCTGCCGATCGTGCTGCTCGGCGAGCAGGACGTGCCGGACCGCTACCACCGCGTCCAAATGGACAACGCCGCCGGCGGGCGACTGGCCACCGAGCATCTGATCGCCTGCGGCGCGAAACGAATCGCGGTGCTGGGCGGCAGACTCACCGCACCTCGTCCGGAGATGGCGACCCATCGCGCGAACGGCTGGGCCGACGCGCTCACCGACGCGGGCCTGAACCCCCGCGCCGACCTCGTGATTCCGCTCCACGACTATTCGATCGCGGAAGCACGGGCCACGATCACCGATGCGCTGGCCGCCGGCCTGACGATCGACGGTATCTTCGCGGTCACCGACGAGGTGGCGATCGGCGCACTGGCCGGCCTCCACGACGCCGGGTTGCGCGTGCCGGACGACGTCCAGCTCGTCGGGTTCGACAACCTCGGCATCTCCGCGCACCTCGCCCCGGGCCTGACGACCATCGACCCCGACCGCCCGACGATGGTGGCCGAGGCGCTGCGCCTGCTGCGCCGGCAGTTCGAGGACAAGAACGCCGCGCCGGAGCACGTCGTCAGCACCGTCTCCCTCGTGACCCGGGGCAGCACCAGGAACTAGATTCCTGTTCGGCGTCGAGGATCGCGCTGAGGGTTGCCTGGAACGTGCAGGCGCCCGTCATGCACTTCGGCGATCAGGTCGGCGGTGCTCAGGTGGGTGCGATCGTGGGTGACCATGACGGTGGCGGTCGCCTGTCGACGGGTGAGGCGGGTGACGAGGTCGACGATCGCGGCGCCACGTTCGTTGTCGAGGGCACTGGTCGGCTCGTCGATCAGCAGAACGGTCGGACTGTTCATCAGGGCGCGTGCGATGTTCACACGCTGACGCTGCCCTCCGGAAAGCTGGTGGGGACGGCGCTCCGCCTGGGGCCCGAGCCCGACGGCGTCGAGCAGGTCCAGCGCCCGGCCGCGGGCCCTGGCCGGTGAGCGGCCGTCGATGTGCGCCATGACCTGCAGTTGCTCGGCGGCGGTGAGCGAGGGCAGCAGGTTGGGTTGCTGGAACACGATGCCGATCTTGTGGCGGCGCAGGTCGGTGAGTTCGCCACGCGCCAGCCCGGAGGTGGCGGTGCCGTCGATGGTGACGGTGCCGGAGTCGGGTGTGACGAGTGTGGCGGCAACGGCCAGCAGGCTCGACTTGCCGGAACCGGACGGGCCGACCACGGCGGCGACGCTCCCTCGGGGAACGTTCAGCGTGACCCGGTCGAGAGCGGTCAGCCGGGTGTCGCCGTCGGGGTAGGTGAGGGTGATCTCGGACAAGTTCAGGCTCACCGCGCGCTCCCCAGGGCCGTCAGCGGGTCGACGGAGGTGATGCGGCGAACGGACAGCGCGGCCCCCAGCGCACCGAGCAGGACCATCACGGCGGCGGGCACGAGGACGGTGACGGGAGTCAGTACGAAGGGCACCGCGGAGCCGGCGATGACGGACCCCAGACCTGCGGCGATGCCGGTGCCGACGAGGGTGCCGCCGGTGAGCAGGACGACGGCCTGTCCCAAGGCGTCCTTCACCAGGCCGGTGGTGGTGGCGCCCAGGGCTTTGAGGACGGCGATGTCGCCGGCGCGCTGGATGGTCCAGACCGTGAAGAAGGCGCCGATGACCAGGGCCGAGATGGCGAACAGGAAGCCGCGCATCAGCTGCAGTGAGCCGTTTTCTGACGTGTAGGAGCCGATCGCGGACAACGAGTCGTCCTTCGCGACCGTCGTGGTGCCCGCGGCGTGGTCGATGGCCGCGACGTCGGCACCGGAGGTGGTGACCAGAGCGATCACGGTCGCGGTCGAACCATCGCCGTCACCGGCGGGAGCCGCGAACTCACCCCAGACGCCGAGAGTGGTCCAGACGACCGGGGTGTGGCTGAACGAGGCGTCGCCTCCCACCGCGGTCACGGTCACCCGCCGTCCGGCCAGCGTGACGACGTCACCGGGATGGACGCCGAGGTCATCGGCGGCCGTGGCCGACAGCACCGCCGAGTCTTCCGTGAGCTTGCCGCTGTCCGGTGCCAGCGGGGATCCGGGCCGGACGCCGAAGGCGGACACGCCGGCGCTTCTGTCACCGGCGGTGGCCCTGGTGTTGGTGATGCCCAGCGGTTCGGCGCTGGTCACGCCGGGCGCCGTCGCCCACCTCGACCACTGCTGTTCGGTGACGGTGGAGTCGGCGAAGGACGGATCCTGGCCGTCGCCGGGCTCGGCGAAGGCTATCCGGTCCGCGGGCAGGTCGGTGATCGCGGAAACGTTCCGCTGCTTCAGGCCGGCGGTCAGTCCGGACAACAGGCCGACCAGCAGGGTGATCAGCACGACAACGGTTCCCATCAGGACGAAACGCCCCTTGGCGAACTTCAGGTCTCTCCAGGCCACGAACACGACCTCGGTCTGTCCTTTCGGTACGGGGGCGGTGTGTTTCCACTCTCGCCGTCAGCACCGTGCGGCGCATCCGACCCCGGACAGCAGTTCGCGTGCCGAACGACGGCAGGCCGCCTCCAACTTTCGACAGAGGCGTCCCCGGTCCCGCCTACGTAGCCTGGACACATTGTGACGCCCACACCGACCACCGCCTTCGGGCCGACGATGCCGACCAGCCGAACACTGACCTGGTGCCTGCACCTGCTCGTCGTCGGGCTGCTCGCCCTTGCCGCCGTCCGCGCCGTCGTCGCAGGCGATCCCCGGGCCGAGCTTGTGCTCTCCGTGACCGCGGTGTGCGGAACGGTGTACGCCGTGGGGCCGCTACTGCCGCACATCCGCCGCTCCCGGCGGGCCGCCGCCGGATGGCTCACCGTCGTGGGTGCCGCGTGGCTGGGGTTGCTCGTCCTGACCGCCGACGGGGTGTGGATCGCGTTCCCCCTGTACTTCCTCCAGCTCCACCTGCTGACACGACGCGGTGGACTGGCCGCTGTGACGGTGACCGCACTGGCCGCGATCACCGCGTTCACCGCTCATCAGGGTTCCTTCAGCCCGGCCGTCGCGATCGGCCCGGCGCTCGGTGCCGCCGTCGCGGTCGCGGTCGTGTGGGGGTACCAGGCCCTGTACCGGGAGAGCGAACAACGCAGACACCTGATCGAGGAGCTCACGACCACCCGCGCCGACCTGGCCGACGCCCAGCACACCGCCGGTGTCCTCGCGGAACGCGAACGCCTGGCTCGCGAGATCCACGACACCCTCGCCCAGGGTCTGTCGTCCATCCAGCTGCTGCTGCACGCCGCCGAACGCGCCGTGCCCGCACCGGCCCGCAAGGCCGTTCACTACGTCGTCCAAGCTCGTCAGGCGGCTGCCGACAACCTCGCCGAGGCCCGCCGGCTCGTCGCCGCGCTCACCCCGCCCGCGCTGGAGAACGCCTCCCTGGCGGGCGCTCTCGAACGCCTGTGCACCACCACGAGCGCCTGCCATCCGATCACCGCACGCTTTCACCTCGTCGGGAATCCCACACCGCTGCAGACCCCACACGAGGTGGCCCTCCTGCGCATCGCCCAGTCCGCCGTGGCGAACACCGTCCGGCATGCCGACGCCACCGTCGCCGAGGTGCACCTCAACTACCTCGGTGACCACGTGGAACTCGACATCCTCGACAACGGCACCGGCTTCGACCTCGACCGGTTACCCGATCCGGATCCCGAGGACGGCGGCTTCGGCCTCGCGGCCATGCGCTCCCGCGCACACGCGCTCGGTGGCACACTCACCGTCGAGTCGACCGCTGGCCAGGGCACCACTCTCACCGCTCGCCTGCCCCTCGATCGGCCCGCCGGCACCGAACGCGAAACCGAGCCCGAGGTACGCCGATGACAACCCCGATCCGCCTCCTCGTGGCCGACGACCACCCCGTCGTGAGGGCTGGGCTCCGTGCGGTGCTGGAAAGCGAACCCGATCTCGTCGTGGTCGCCGAAGCCGCCACCGCCGAGGAAGCCGTCACTCGCGCCGCCGAGGGAGATGTCGACGTCGTCCTCATGGACCTGCAGTTCGGTACCGGCATGAACGGCACCGAGGCCACCGCCGCGATCACCGCACAACCGGACGCCCCTCGGGTACTGGTCGTCACCATCTACGACACCGACGCCGACACCCTGCCCACCATCGAAGCCGGCGCCACCGGCTACCTCCTCAAGGACAGCCCACCCGACGTTCTCGCCGCGGCCGTGCGTACCGCCGCCGCCGGACGCACCGCGCTGGCCCCCGCCGTCGCCGACCGGCTCATGCACCGGCTACGCGCCCCCGGCACCAGCCTCACCCGGCGCGAAACCGAGGTCCTCGTCCTGGTCGCGGAAGGCCTGCCCAACCGCGCCATCGCCGACCGGCTCCACCTCACCGAAGGCACCGTCAAGTCCCACCTGGCCCGGGCGTACGCCAAACTCGACGTCGACTCACGCACCGCCGCCGTCGCCACCGCGACCAGCCTCGGCTTCATCCGCCCGACAACCCAGGGACGACCGTGACAGGTGCTCAGCACAGGCGGCCCCACACCTCACCCTCCTTCCACAGCGACCGTCGCGGTGGCGGTCAACGGGCCGAACGGCGAGTCCGCCGTGCCGACGGTCAGCTCCACCCGGTACTCGCCGGGCGGCACGTCGGCCACCCAGTTCGCCAGGTCCCTGGTGATCTCGTGCTGGTCCCAGGGCAGACCGCCGGCCGCGACCTGCGTGCCGGTCGGGTCGAACACGCGCAGGACCACGTCCTCGCGCCGCGGCGCCCTGGCCTGGACCAGTGCGGGCACCTCGAACGCGATGGTGTGCGAAGGCAGTGCCGGGCTCGTCACCGGGCCGGTGTAGCGGAGCGGGCCGCGCGCGAGGAAGTCGAACGCGACGCCGGTACCGTCGACGACCGACCAGTCGACGGTGAACGCGGTCGGTGATCCCGCGTCCCGTGCCACGTTCAGGTCGATCGTGGGCGCGCCGCCGAAGTTCACCTTGTACCGTCTGGGTTCCGCGAGCCTTTCCGTGCTCGGTACGGACAGCGCCCACCACTCCCGCTCCGGTAGGCCGACCCGGTACGCGTGTCGCAGCCGGTACTCACCGGTGGAGACCACGACCTGCCCCGGCGGCATCGCGACCGCGGCGGCCGGGGCGAGCTGTGCCGGTGACAGGTAGGTCAGCGGGTCGTGCTCCGCGCTTGCCCTGTCCGGCACCAGCTCCAGCACGGCGGCGTTGCTTCCGGCCCGGCGTCCGGTGCGCGGGGTGAGCGAGATCTCGACGTCCCGGCCGTCGACCCGCACCGGTGCGGTGAGCAGGTAACCGGGCGAGCGCCTGGCGGGCGGCGTACTCACGATCGCGGTCACTTCGACGCTCGTCCGCTCGACCGGCACTTCAGCGGTCACCTGACCGGCCTCGTCGGTCACCCCGAACGGCACCGGAAAGCCGTTCTGCACAAGGGAAACCGCAGCTCCACGCAACGGCACCGGCCGGCCACCCAGACCGTCCACAGTGGTGGCCCGCACCGTGACGAGCGGTGGCCGCACCCGGAACGACGCCGCGAACCGGCCGAGTCGCAGGTCATGGCTGCCGATGTGGTCGCTGGACACGGTCCACGTGAGCGTCCCCGCGGCGCCAGGAGCGAGCGACACCGGGGCATGGGGTTTCGCCGAGCCGTCGACCCGCAGTTCGCCCGCGTACGACCCCGGCTCGTCCCCGATGTTGGTGACCGTGGCCCGGACCGTGACCGGCGCCCCGCGCGGCGCCGCGTCCGGACCGACCGTGAGCCCCGACAGCGCGAACCTCGGGCCGCGCTCGTCGGGCGGCTGCCGGTCGACCACGTACACGTCCTGGTGCCCGACGCCGACCCACGCACTGTGCGGCTCGCTGTTCAGGCTGACGAACCGGCCGTCCGGGCTGAGGTCGGGGGCGTTGGTCCACACGTCGCCGGCGAGCGTGGCCGCGAACACCGGCTCGGTCGTGCCGGCGACCAGGTCGCGGACGAACACGTCCGACGCGCCGTTGACGTCACCCGCGTACAGGTTGGCCGCGTAGCTGCGGAACGCGACGTAGCGGCCGTCGCGGGACAGCGACGGGAACTCGGACAAGTCGTCGGCCGGGACCTCGGCTGTGTTGACCGACGCCTGCACCGTCCGCGCCGTGCGCAGGTCGTGCACGAGCACCGCGGCGTCGCTGTCGAACGCGACCGTGCCGCCGTCACCACTGATCGACGGGGACGACGCGCGATCCTCGCCCTGCGAGACACGCACCGTGCTGCCGTCGGACAGGTCGGTGACGAACACGTCCTGCGCCCGGTCCGTGTCACCGGGCACCAGGTTGGCCGCCTGGCTCGAGAACGCCACCCGGCTGCCGTCCTCGGACACGTCCGGTTCACCGGACCAGCCGTCGCTCGGCCCGCCGTCCGCCGCGTGGGACACCAAGGTCATCGCGCCGGACGTGGTGTCGTACACGAACACGTCGGTCGTCCTGTTGGTGTCACCGGGCACCAGGTCCGACGCCGAACTGCCGAACGCGACGTGCCGGCCGTCCGCGCTGACCACCGGGGCGAACCCGGAGCCGTTGCCCGGATCGCCGGCCTCGGTGCGGGTGACGAGGATCGTCCGGTCGGTTTCCCGGTCCCGCAGGAACACGTCGGTGGCCCGGTTCGTGTCGTCGGGCACGAGGTTCGATCCCGAGCTGGCGAACGCGACGAACCGGCCGTCCGCGCTGATCGTCGGCCAGAGCGCGCCGCCGTCCGCACGCACACGGTCGTCGTTGACCGACACCAGCTCGGTCGTGCCCGCCTGGCGGTCACGCACGTAGACCTGGTCACCAGAACCCGGCTCGCCGGGCACGAGGTTGGTCGCGGAACTCGCGAACGCGACGAACCGGCCGTCCGCACTCACCGACGTGTCCCGGGAGTTCGCGTCACCTGCCGCACCGTCCATGCCGACCGACACCAACTCCGCCCCGGACGGCGGACGTACCAGCAGGTCACCGACCGCGGTCGCGCCCTCGGCGATTCGCAACACCGTGCTCGCGCTCGGCAACAACCCCGGCGCGGCCGCCGACACCTGGTACTCCCCTGGCTCGAGCCGGGGGACCTGGTAGCGGCCCTCCGCGTCGGTGGTCGCCCGGACCGCACTGTCCGCGTCCGTCACCAGCACCGTCGCGCCGGGCACACCGGTGCGCCGCGCGCCGTACCCCACCGTGCCGCGCAGCGCCCCCGCCACGCCCGGCGCCAGCCCGACGTCGGCCGTCGCCACGCCGTCGGCGGGCACGTCCACCTGAACCTCGCCCGGGGCGTACGTCGCCGCCGACACCGTGAACGACCGCGCACCGGCACGGACCGGCAGCCGGAAACGCCCGTCCGCGTCGGTGGTCGCCACCCGGGGCGACCCGCTGTCGCGCACCTGCGCCGACGCGACCGGAAGACCCGTTCGCGCGTCGACCACCCGGCCGGTCACCCCGGACCACCCGGCGACCGCCCGCACCGCGGTCAGTGCGTCCACCCGGCCGGCCCCGTAGCTGACGTTCGGTCGCTCGGCGCCGTGTCGTTCGTCGAACACGGCCGTCTGCCGCAGCGCCGTCACCACGTCCCGCGGCTGCGCCTCCGGGGCGGCGGCCCGCATCAGCGCCACCACACCGGCGACATAGGCGGTGGCGTACGCGCTGCCGCGCGACGGGTCGTGGCCGCCCCGCCAGCGGGCGATCGGCACGTCGACGCCCGGCGCGGTGAGGTCCGGCTTGACGAAGCTCGACGGCCAGTCGCCCGGCGCCGCCGGCCAGTCGGCACGGTTCACCACACGACCGCAGGAGCCGTCGGGCACGGTGTCGGACCGGTCGGTGCTGCCGACCCCGACCGCCTCGTAGATGAGCCCCGGCTCGGTCCGGCCGTTGCCGCACGCGTCGCTCATGGCGAACACGGGGATCGCTCCGCTGGCCACCACCGCTCTGGTCGCCTGCGTGAACTCCGGGCGGTACTGGTCGGGGAGGGCGTAGCGCATGGTGACCACGTCGGCGGGGGAGCCTGCCGGGGCACCTGCCGCGTCGGTCGGCTCGATCGTCCACTGCAGCCCGGCGAACAGTGCGGCCAGCGAGGTCCCGAACCTGTCGGTGACCTTGGCGTGCATCAGCTTCGCCCCCGGCGCCACACCGATCGCGGTGCCGGAGGCCGCGCCGCCGACCACCACGCTGGACAGCGCGGTGCCGTTGCCGAGGTCATCGCCCGGCCGGGAGGAAAGCGGCGCGCCGTCCAGCCCGTACTGGATCCACCCGCCGGGATAGGCCGGGTCGGCCGGGTCGTCGGTGGCCATCCGCCCGGCGAGGTCCGGGTGGCCCAGATCGACTCCGGCGTCCACCACCGCGACTCTGGTGCCCGCCCCGGTCACACCGAGTTCGTCCCACACCCGGTCGGCCCGGAGCCGCTCGATGCCCCAGGCCCGGTTTCCCACCACGGCACCGTCCGGCATCGTGGCCAGCTGCTCGTGCCAACCCCGCGCACTCGGTTCGGCGAGCCGCTGACCGGTGGCCGGGCTCGACTGCCGCTCCGCCGGTGCCTCCTTCAGCTCCGGGACGGCGATCGCGGCGCCGGAAAGCAGTCGCGTGACGCCGGGCACCGTTGACAGGGCGGACAGTGCGCCCGGCGCGTTCGCGGCGGGCAGTTCGACCACCAGCGCGTTGACGATCCACAACGCGGAGCGCACCGTGACCCCGGCGGGCAGCGCCCGCCGCACCCCGGCCTGGCTCTGCCCGGCGACCCGTTTCAGCTCCGCGACCACCGCGTCGTGGTCCCCCGCCACCGCCCCGAGGTCGGCCGCCCGGTCGAGCAACACCACCGCGGGCACCGGTTCGCCACCTGCCGCCGCGGCGGCAGCGGCGAGCTCCGGCTGCACCCACGCCGACTCGGCCACGGCCGCCCGGGGCGCGACGACCAACCCGAACGCCGCGAGCGCCACCACGAACGGCGGCAACACCCAGCGCCGCAACGACTTCCCGACCATGCCGGTTTCCCTTCCCGAGGTCATTCCAGTGGTGGTGGCGTTCACTCCGGCCGCACCTGAAGCGTGCTGGTCACCGTGCCGGGTGCGTACGCGTCCAGGCCGACCGTGAGCGTCAGGTCGTAGCGGCCGCGCCGGTCGACCCCGGGCACGGTGGCGGTGAACTCGCCACCCGGCCAGCGCAGCCCGGTGCCTGCGACCTGCTTGCCCTTGCGGTCGTGGATCCGCAACACCACCTCGGTGGTCTCCGGCGCCACACCGGCGACGACCAGCGGCAGGTCCTCCAGCGTGATCGCCGCGATCGAGGCGAGCGGCCGCAGCTCCGTTCTGGCGAACAGCGCGAACGGGTTGCCGTGCGCGTCGGTCACCGACCAGCGTCCGGTCAACGCCCCGTCCGGCGACAGGGTGGCCGCCAACGTCGCCGCCGCGGGTCCGCCGTAGGCCAGCGTGTACTCGGAGGCCGCGCCGAACGACACCGGCCTGATCTCGGACAGGCCCCAGGTGTCCCGCTCGGCCGCCGCGGCCCGGTGCACGTGCCGCACCTCGTAGTCGCCGGTGGAGACGACCACCCGGCCGGGGTCGAAGCCGAACGCGAACCCGGCTGTCATCTCGTTGCGCAGGTAGGTGACCGAACTGTGCCGGGAGCCCGCGCTGTCCGCCCGCAACGCGATCGTGGCCGCGCGGTCGGCCGCCGCGGCCCGCGCCCCGGCGTCACCCGTGGCGGGCGCCATCTTCAGCGTCAGGTCATCGTCGACCCGCACCCGGCGGGTCAGCAGGTAGGCGAACGGATGCGTCTCGGTCGCCGGCCGCCGCACCACGATCTGGTACTCCCCCGCGACGACCGGCGAGGAGAACGTGGCCTTGCCGTGCGCGTCGGTGGTGCCGACGCCCAACATCTCGCCCTTCGCGCGGGTCACGTGCACCTGCGCCCCGGCCAGCGGCCCGGCAGGCGCCCCCACTCCGTCCACAGTGGACACCACGAGGTCGACCCGCGGGGTGCGCACCCCGAACGACGTGGTCAGGTCCGCCAACGTGGCCCGGTAGGTACCGAGTTGCTCGCGGCTGACCTGCCACCGCACGGTGGTCGACTCGCCGCCGGCCAGGTGCACGTCGGCGGTCAGCGCGGCCGGCTCGCCGTCGACGGCCAGACGGGCGGTGTAGTCCCCGGCGCCCGTCCCGACGTTGGTCACCGTGGCGCTGATGGTCACCGGCTTGCCGGGGAGCACCGAGTCCTGGTCGACGGTCAGGTGCCACGGCACGAACACCGGCTCGTTCTCACCCGGCACGCGGGCGGCCCAGCGCACCGCGTTGTCGAGCACCCGCGCCCCCTCCGGCAGCCAGACCGGCGGGTTGACAGCCGCGCTCGCGCCGTTCAGCGACAGCAGCACGTGCCGGTTGTCCGCACGCTGCTGCACACCGATCCCGGCACCGAGCGTGCCACCGGCCGACGTGGTCACGTTGGCGATCACCGTGCGATCGTCACCGCCGTAACCCTGGAACCACGCGTGCGCACGCGTCGGTGAGCTGTCGTCGAGCGGTATCTGGTCACCGGGCGAGAATCCGGCGAGCACCGGGTGCTCCCCGACCACCTGGTAGCCGACCGTCTCCGTACCCGTACCACTGGCGAACTCGCGCGCCGCCGGGTTGCCGAGGTGCTGGTGCAGCATGGCGATCCCGGAACCGTTGGTGTTCGCCGCGTCCAGGAACACCACACCCACCCCGGCGCGGTCGGTGGCGGCCAGCAAATCGGTGAGCCGCTGCTCACCGGGATCCCCCGGCGTGTTGACGACGATCGTGTCGAACTCGCTGACATCGGTGTCCCAGCCGATCGGCTCGGCCAGGAAACCGGCCTTGTCCAGGAAGGTTTCGACGCCGGTGGACCGGTCCCACGGGTCGCCGAGCACGCCGACCCTCGGCAGCCTCCCGACGTCGAGGCTGACGGTCGCCGTCGCGTCCTGGCCGACGACCACCGGTACCGGCGCTTGCGCACGCAACCCGGCCCTGTCAGCGGTGACCTGGTAGCTGCCGGCCGGCACGTCGGCGAACGTGAACCGGCCGTCGGCGCCGGTCGTCGTCGACAATGGCGTGCCGGTGAGCATGACTGCCACCCCCGGAACACCGCGGCCCGAGCCCGCGAGGCCGACCGCACCGGAGATGCCGCCGCGCGGCCGCATCGCGAGGCCCACGTCGTGTGCGGTGACCGCGTCCTCGGCGATCTCGACGGTGTGCGCTGCCGCGCCGTAGCCGAACAGCTCGACGGCGATCTCGTGGACGCCCGCCTGCTCGAACAGCCGGTAGCGGCCATCCGCGCCCGTCGTCGTCTCGGTGCCCGTCGTCCTGTTCACCACCCGAGCCCCGGCCAGCGGCGACCCGCTGTTCGCGTCGGTGACCGACCCGGCGATCCCGCTGGGTGTGGCGACGGCGGAAACGGCCGCGAAGGCGTCGATCCGGCCGTGCCCGATGCGCGTGTTCGGCGACTCGGGGCCGTAGCGTCCGTCGTGGACACTGGTCTTCTCGAGTTGTTCACGCACCTGCGCGGGCGTCAGCTCCGGCCTGGCCTGCAACATGAGCGCCACGGTCCCGACGACGTGCGGCGTCGCCATGGACGTCCCGGAGATCGTCTCCCAGCCGCCGCCCGGCCAGGACGAGAGCACATCGGTTCCCGGCGCCGACACGTCCGGCACGACCCAGCTGTCCGGCCAGTCGGCGGGCGGGTCCACGAACTTCGCCTTCTCGGCGACACCACCGCTGGAGCTGCTGTTGACGTCGTCGTTCGGGGTGGTGTTGCCCACCGCGATGTTGTCGTGGATGTTGCCCGGCGACCCGAGGCAGTCCCTGCCGCAGTTGCCCGACGCGGCGACCAGCGTCGTGCCCGCGAGGTAGGCGTTGCGCGACGGCGCGATCAGCTCGCTGACGTAGACGTTGCCCTCCTTGGGCCCCAGCGACATGTTGATCACGTCGGCGGGCTCGCCCGCCGGGTTGCCCTCGGCGTCGAACGGCGCGATCGCCCACTGCATCGCGGCGATCGCCTGCAGCCACGAACCGGAGCCGGAGGCGTCGAGCACCTGGCCGACCATCAGCGTCGCGCCCGGCGCCACCCCGATCCGGTGCCCGCTCGCGGCGCCGCCGACCACCGTGCCGGACACGTGGGTGCCGTGGGCGTTCGGGTCGTTCGGTGTGGAGGCGATCGGGTTGCCGTCGCGGTCCCAGGACATCCAGCCGCCGGGGTGGGTCGGGTCGGCCGGGTCGTCGGTGGCGAGCTTCCCCGCGATGTCGGGGTGTTCGGCGTCCACACCGGAGTCCAGCACGGCCACCCGTACGCCCGTCCCGTCGACGCCCAGCTCGTCCTGCGCCCGGTCCGCGCCAATCTTGGCGACGCCCCAGGTGGCGTCCTCGACGGTCGTCTGGAACGGGGTCGCCGTCCTGCCGAGCGGCTCGTCCTCGATCAACGTGGTGGCGAAGTTCGGGATCACCCGGTCCACGCCGGGAACGCGAGCCAGCGCCGCCAAGTGCGCCGGCTCCCCGTCGAACTCCACGAAGATCATGTTCTGCAGCCAGAACGTGCTGAGCACCCGTGGCTTGCCGAACCGGTCGCGCTGCCGGTTGAGCCGGTCGACGACCGCCGACTGCGAGTCGCGCGCCACCCGCCGAAGCTCGGCGGTGACCCGCTTGCGGCCACCCGCGGCCCTGGCCTTGTCCGGCGTGGCGGACAGCACGAGCACCACGCGCAGCGGCGCGTCGTCGTCCCGCGCGGCCGCGAGCAGCCGCGCGTCGATGTTCGACGGGGCAGTCGGCCGGGCGTCGGCCGCCGCCGGGGCCGAGGACAGCGCGGTGGTCAACGCCAGCAGCAGCACCACTGCCGCGGCGAGCAGTGCTCGCGCGGGCCCTGTCGATGGCGCGGTGGACGGCGCGGTGGACGGCGCGGTCGATGCGGTACGCACGGAGCCTCCGGGGATCTGCTCCCTGACCACGTCGACAGGGAAGTACTGAGCGGGAACTGGCGCTGACGTGGACGTTAAGCAGGCCCAACGCACCGGCTCAACATCGGACGCTGTCCAGGACCCGACATTGACGTGTTCCCGACATCTCCCCGGTCGGCTACATCCAGTTCTGCTTGGCCGCCGTCCAGGCCAGCTGCATCCTCGTCCGGACGTGCGCGGCGGCCATCAGCGTGCGCACCTTGCGCTGTACCGTGCGCACGCTGATACCGCGGCGCGCCGCGATGGCCTCGTCGGTGAGGCCGGCGAGCAGCATCGACAACAGCCGGCGGTCCTCGGCGTCGAGCACCGGCGGCCGGTGCGAGCCGGATTCCTCGTCGAAGTGCACCGGGACAGCGGTCGCCCAGACATGCTCGAACAGCGACAGGAGCGCGTCGAGCAACGCGCCTTCGCGAACCAGCACCCCGACCGGTGTGGTGTCGCGCTGCGCCAGTGGGACCAGTGCCATCGACCGGTCCACGGCCATCAGCTTGATCGGCAGCTCGGCGTGCAGCCGCGCCTCGGCGTTCGGTCCCGCCAACTCGTGGATCAGCGGCAGGTCGCCAGGCACGTCCATCGCCTCGGTCTCGAAGACGACCCTGCCGCGCACCGAGTCGCTCGGCCGCAGGTGTTCGGCGGGGCGCACCGAGATCACCGGCGGCTTGATCATGTTGAGCAGTTCGGCACGTGCCGAGCTGATCATCCCGACGACGCACTCGCGCAGCGCGTCGGCACCCTGGACGATCTCGAACACCCCGGCCCCCGCGGTGGCCAGCGAGTTGGCCCGGTACTGCGCGGCGACGTGGTCCAACGCGGACTGGGCGAGGCGCAGCTCGGCGATCCGCCCGGCGATCATCGACTCGACCACGCTCGGCGACGCGGCCGCATACCGCGTCGGCTCCCCGGTCATCCGGTGCGCGAGACGTCGCTCGACCAGCCCGGCCAACCCCGTTCGGACGTCGGCCTCGGCAAGCCCGGTGGCCGCCACCAGCTCCGCGACATTCGCCGAGACCACGGTGACCAGGTGCCCGTACAGCAGGTCTTCTTCCTTGCTCGCCCCCAACTCAGCCAACATCCGGATTTCTCACCGATCGGTCGCGGCGCGGCACGCGGCCGAGCCGGTGAATCGTTTCAGACGTGCGGATACTACGCTCCCGGCCCGCTGTCAGGCCACGATGTTCAGCCGGAGAGGGCCTGGGTGATCTGGCGGGCGGTCTGTGCGGCGATGCGGGGGTTGACCGCCGCGTAGGAGACGTAGGCGTTCAAACCGGTGGCCAAGGCCCATCCTCGGCCGCGGGTCCAGGTGGCGTCGTCCACATCGAGCGCCGCACGGAACGTGGCTCGGGTCTCGGCGGACATGAGAGTGAAGGCGATGGTCAGATCGCACGCCGGATCGCCGACACCGAGCTCGCCGAAATCGATGACGGCGCTGAGGCGGCCGCCTCTCGTCAGCAGGTTGCCGGTGTGGAGATCGCCGTGGAACCAGACCGGTGGACGATCCCACTCAGGGGCGGCCAGGGCCGTCGCCCACAGGTCGGCCATCGCCGCGGCGTCGAACGTGTCACCGACCTTCGCGACAGCCGCTCGCGTCGCCGTGTCCCGCGCGGCCAGTGGCCGTCCGGTGAGCTCCTCGGTGGCTTCGGCGTCGAACCGGTGGAGCGCGGTCAGGAACTCGGCCAGCGACACGGCGGCGTCGTGCGAGCCGGACAGCGCGCCGACGGTCGCCACCTCGCCATCCAGCCAGCGCGACACCGCCCACCGCCACGGATAGCCGAAGTCCGGCTCACCCACCTCGACCACCACGGGTACGGCGAGCGGCAGGTGCGGGGCCAGCCGGGGCAACCACTCAGCTTCCTTCACAGCCTGCCCGATCGCGCCGGGATGACGTGGCAGCCGAACGGACAGCCGCTCACCCAGCCGGTAGATCACATGGTCCGAGCCGGCCGGGGCGTGCGGAACCAGCGGCAGCCCGGCCCATCGCGGGAATTGCGTATCGATCAGGCGCCTCGCCAGCGCGGCGTCGATCGCGGGGGTT
Source organism: Actinophytocola sp. NPDC049390 (assembly GCF_044466355.1). Lineage (NCBI taxonomy): Bacteria > Bacillati > Actinomycetota > Actinomycetes > Pseudonocardiales > Pseudonocardiaceae > Actinophytocola > Actinophytocola sp. NPDC049390. The sequence goes on along the minus strand of NZ_JBITMQ010000001.1, from coordinate 1,304,580 downwards.
GTTTCGACGGTCAAGGACAGCTCCTACCAGTAGTCCACGGCAGCGTGTCATGACTGCCGAACTTCGATCAAACCGGTTTGGGAGAACCCGGAGCGGGTGAATTACGGTCAACACAGATCCCGATTACCAGTAATCGGACGCCGGCATTGTCCAGAACACGACCGGATCTTGAGTGACGCGGGGGAATCCGTCCGTACGATGACGGACATGGTCACTGACGAGTCGGCATTTCGCGCGTATTCCGTGCGCTTCCCCCTGACCTGAGCTTCCCCGGATCTCCGCGTTCTCCGCCCTGCTCACCGTCGCACCGGACGCACCACCGCGACGGGATTTCCCCGAGAGGACAGGCAGATGAGCCGAAGGCAGCTGGACTGGCCGGACACCGAGGTGGGGCGGCTGGCACGCAAAGCGGTCGATGCCTTCGTCGAAGCGCAGCGGATCGACGACCGGATAGTGCCCGCAGACTTCTCCGGAAAAGACGTACTCGCGACCGAACTCGACTGTTGTCCGCCCGAGCTCGCGCGCGACGAGGACACGTTGCTGCGTTTGTTTTCCGCCGCGGGCAGGAATGCGGTGGAGAACCGGGCCGCGCGGTTCATGGCGTTCTTTCCGACGCGCGGGCTCCCCGCCGGGTCATTGGCGGCGATGCTCGCGGCGGGTTACAACCGCCCGACGGGCGCGCCCGACTACGCACCCCACCTGGTGCGCATGGAACATTCGCTGATGCGCTGGCTGTGCGAGTTGTTCGCGCTACCCGGCGGCAGCATCGGCACCATGACCAGCGGCACGTCGATGTCGACGCTGATCGCGGTCGCGGCCGCGGCCGACACCCTTCCCGACGTCACGAGCAGGGCCGACGCCACCGTCTACGTCACCGAGCAGACCCATCACTGCGTGGCCAAGGCGCTGCGGGTGGCCGGCTTCCCGGCCACCGCCCTGCGTGAGGTGCCGATGACACCGGACTGGGGCATGGACGCGGCGGCCGCCCGCCGGATGGTCGCCGCCGACCGGGCCGCGGGTCGCCTGCCGTTCCTGCTGGTGGGCACCGCGGGAACGACGGCCAACGGCGCCATCGACGCGCTCGGGGAGCTCGCGGACCTCGCGGACGACGAAGACCTGTGGTTCCACGTCGACGGGGCGTACGGCGGGTTCTTCCAGCTCACCGAACGGGGTGGGCGGCGGCTCGCCGGTATCGGGCGCGCCGACTCGATCGCGCTCGACCCGCCGAAGACCCTGTTCCTGCCGTTCGGCACCGGGGTCCTGCTGGTCCGGGAGGCGGCGCACCTGCACCGGACGTTCTCCCAGCGCGGCGACTACATGACCGACCTCGACGACGACTCACTGCCCTCCTACACGGACCTCGGTCCCGAACTCAGCCGCGAGTACCGGGCGGCGCAGCTGTGGTTGCCGCTGCACCTGCACGGCGTCGCGGCCTTCCGCGAAACCCTCGACGACATGCTGGACCTGGCCGAGTTCGCCCACGACGACCTCGCCGGCGACCCGGCGCTCGACGTGGGGCCCCCACCACGCTTGGCGACCGTGGTGTTCCGCCTCGCGGACGGCACCGACGAGGACAACCGCGACCTGCTGCGGCGGATCAACCACGACGGCCGCACCCACCTGTCCGGCTGCGTGGTCGGGGGGCGGTACTTCCTGCGGATGACCGTGCTCAACCCCGCCACGTACCGGTCCGAGGTCGAAGGCGCCCTGGCGGGCATCCACGACGCGGTCCGGCGTCGTGTCCTGACACACCAACGCGGAGGTGGAGCATGACCGGTGCGGGTGACGCGCGGACCGAGGAACACTCCTATGTGGCGGTGGCCGAGCACAAGCTGGCACGCATGTTCGGCGCGGTCGGCGCGAGCCGGGACCGGATCGACGAGGCCACCGCGCTGCTCCGTGACGTGACCCGCCCGTGGGGCACGCGGACCGTCCCCCGGCGGCTGAGCTACTTCTCGGCGGCATCCAACGACGGCGCGCCGATCGAGCTCTCGATGGGCTGGCAACGCGACCGCACGGAGGTGCGGGCGACGTTCGAGCCGATGGGGGCGGACGGCTCGCCCGCCGAACGGCTGCGGGCGGCGACGGAGGTCACCGAGGCACTGGGGCGGCGCCCGGAGGTGAGCCTGACGCGCTACCACCGGATAGCGGACCTGTTTATCCCGCCGACGCCGCTGACCACCTTCACCGCGATCCACTCCATGGTCTGGCAGGACGAGCGGGCACCGTGGTTCAAGATCTACCTCAACCCCCAGGCGCACGGACGCGACCGGGCCGACGAGGTGGTCCGGGAAGCCCTGCACCGTCTCGGGTTCACCGAGCAGTGGGAGCTCGTGCGCCAGCGCCTCGCCGAACCCGAACTGTCCGAACTGGACAGTGAGCTGGTGTACGTCGCGCTGGACCTGCGCGACACCGACGACGCACGGGTGAAGCTCTACCTGCGCCATGCCGGGGCCGTCCCGGAGCAGCTCGAGCACCTCGCGGGTGCCGCCGAGGAGCACGTCGCGGGCGAGGTCGCCGACGTGTGCAGGAAGCTCTCCGCGAAACTCGCGCCGAAACCGCCGATCACCACCTTCACCCTCGTCAGCAGCGCCGCGCGGCCCCAGCGGTGCACGGTGAACCTGCCGATCTCCCCCAACATGGACAACGACGCCGAGGGGTGCCGGGCGGTCACGGAGGCGTTCCGGCTCACCGGGCTCGATCCCGCCCCGTGTGAACGCGCCCTCGCCGCGCTCATCACCGATCCCGAACACAGCCACATGCTCAACTACGTGGGTGTCACCGGGCAGCACCGGCTGACCGTCTTCCTCTCGCTGGAAGCCCATCCGGTCCCGATGACCTGGCCGTGACCGCACCGAGAACGACCGACGAACGGCGGTGGACCACCATGACCGGAACCAACGCGACCGACCCCCGCGCCCTGCGCCTGATCGAACTGTCCCAGACCGGCTGGCTCGCGCAGGCCCTCAGCTGTTTCGCCGAGCTCGGCGTCGCCGACGCGTTCTCCGGCGGCGGGCCGGAGGACCCGGCCGACCTCGCCGGGCGCCTCGGCTGTGACGCCGGTGCCCTGCGCAGGCTCCTCCAGGCGCTCACCGGCGCCGGTGTCGTCGACGAACCGGAGCCCGGCCGTTTCACGCTCACCGAGATGGGCGGCATGCTCAGCCCCGGCCACCCCTCGTCGCTGCACGAGCTGGCGACGGCCATGTCCGCGCCGTGGATCCTGAACTCGTTCGCCCAACTGCCCCGGACGGTGCGGACCGGGCAGCCCGGCATCCAGATCGCTCTCGGCAACCCCCACTACTGGGACTACCTGGAGAACAACCCCGCCGAGCGGGACGAGTTCCACCGCGGGATGTCGTCGGTGGCCACCGCGTTGCAGATCCCCGCCGCCCTGCGGCACGACTACCGCGACGCGAAGCACGTCTTCGACGTCGCGGGCGGGCTCGGGCACAACCTGATCGCGGTGCTGCGGGCCCATCCGCATCTGCGCGGCACGGTGATGGACACCCCCGAGACGGTCGACGCCGCCAAACAGAACCTCGCCGAACACGGCCTGGCGGACCGGGCCGACGCCGTGGGCGGCGACATGTTCGACGCCGTCCCACCGGGACACGACACCTACCTGATGTCCTTCGTGCTGATGGACTGGCCCGACGACGAAGCCCGTCAGGCGCTGCGTGCCGTCGCCCGCGCGATGCCGCAGGACGGCACGCTGCTGATCGTCGACTGCGTCACCGACCGGGATCCGGAGGCGCAGGGGAACGAGTTCCAGCTGGGGCGCAGCGTCGACCTGTTCCAGCTCGTCATGGGACACGCCCGCACCCGCAGCCACCGGGAGTTCGCGGAGTTGTTCGGCGAGGCGGGCCTGACTCTGCGGCAGGCCGTCCAGCCGTACGGCTCGGTCACCCTGTTCGAAGTCGGTCTGGCGCAGGCCTGAGCCACACCCGAACCCACGGAGGAACGCCATGCCCGACCACAGCACCAGCCACGACGTGGTGATCATCGGCGGCGGCCTGTCCGGACTCGTCGCCGCCCGCGGGCTGCGCGAGCACGGACGGACGGCGCTCGTCCTCGAAGCACGGGAACGCCTGGGGGGACGCACCTGGTACCGCCGGTTCGACGCCGCGGGCACCGCCGTCGACGTCGGCGGCATGTGGCTCGGCGGCGAAGGCAACACCCACACGCACGGCGAGGTCCGCCGCTACGGCCTCGCCCTCGCGGCGGCACCGGAACCGCAGGCGTTCTCCTTCGCGGAGACGGACGTGACCGACGAGGCGCTGGGCGAGGCCGTCGCGCTGCTCACCGCGGAGGCCGAGCGCCACGCGGACACGCTGGTCCACACGCGACCGTCCGAACTGGACGTGTCCGTCGACGTCTACCTCGACAAGCTGGACGTCGCGCCTGCGGTGCGGGACCGCCTGGCGTGGCAGGCGGCGCTGCACTACGGCGCCCCCGCGCACCAGCTGTCGGCGCTGCACCTGCTCGGTGAGATGGTCACCCATTTCAACCCGTTCACCGACATCGCGGCGTGTGTGCACCGCCTCGCGGACGGCACGGCCGCGTTGACCGACGCGATCGCCGCCGACGCCGACTGCGAGATCCGCCGCGGCACCCGCGTCGTCCGGGTCGAGAACCACCACGACCACGTCCGCGTGATCACCGACACCGGCGACACCCACCGCGCCGCGGCGGCCGTCGTGGCGCTGCCCGTCAACTGCTGGCACACGATCACCTTCGACCCGCCGCTGCACCCGGCCAAGGCCGCCGCGGCCGCCCACGGGCACCCGGGCAACCTCGCGAAACTGTGGGTGCTGGCCGACGCACTGCCCCACCCCAGCTTCGTCGGCGAGGGCCGCGAGGACGGTTTCGCCTGGGTCAGGACCGAACAGCTCGCCGACAACGGGCAGAGTCTCCTCGTCGCCGGGGCCGACCCCAGCGTTCTGCCGCACCCCTACCCCACCGGCACCGTCCAGAAGGCGCTGCGCGACTACGCACCCGACGCACGCGTCATCGGCGTCCTCACCCACGACTGGAAGGCCGACCCCTACTCCCGGGGTACGTGGATGGCCACCCCGCCCGGCTGGCACACGTCGTACGGCGACGACCTTCGCGCCCCGGAAGGACGTGTGCACTTCGCGGGTGCCGACATCTCCGGCAGCTACAACAGCGCGTGGATGGACGGCGCCATCGAGATGGGCATCCGCGCCGCCGACCAGACCCACGAACGGCTCGGCTAGCGATCGAGGAGCAGCGCGGCTGTCTGGTCGAGGTCCGCGACCGTTCCGCACCAGATGGGTGTCAGGGGCGGATGAGGACCTTGAGGCTCCTGCGCTCATCCATGTCGCGGTATCCGGCGGGGACGCCGTCGAGGTCGGTCGTGGCGTCGAAGACCTTGCCGGGGCTCGATCGTGCCGTCGAGGATGCCGGGCATGAGCTCATCGGCGAACTGTCCACCGCGAGCGAGGAGTTCGGCGCGTTCTGGAGCGCCCACGACATCCGCATCCGCCACGAGGGCACCAAGCGCCTCCACCACCCCGCTGTCGGTGAGATCGAGCTGACCTACCAGTCCCTCGACCTCCCGGCCGGGAAACGTGCCCTGCACGACCTGTCCTTCTACACCGCCGAGCCGGGCAGCCCGAACGAGGAACGCCTGGCACTGCTCGCGAGCTGGACGGCCTCGGCCGCGACGTCGTTGTCTGTCCGGCACTGACGACCTCAGCGCCGCGACCTGCGCGGCCGACCGGGTCCCGGCCGCGCTTGCCCGCATCACTCCATCCGCGGTTTACGGACCGGTAAGGCGGACTGGATCGGCGAGTGGTCGACTGGTTGCGGAAGGGGTGATGTCGTGGCTGGTCCGGGTGAACCAGTGGCGCGTCCAGTGTGGTCACGGCCGACCGACGCGGTGGTCCTCGTGTTGCGCGGACGCACCGCACGCGTCGCGGTTCCGGTCGCCGCCGTCGTCGGGACGGTGATCTCGGTCGTCAACCAGGCCGGGGTGATCGTCGCCGGGGACATGACCGGGATGACCTGGGTACGGATCGTCGTCAACTACGTCGTGCCGTACATCGTGGCGAGTGTGGCCTACCTGTCGGCCTGCCGCAACGCCCGCAAGGAGTGAGCCAGGTCCCCGCGAGCGCGCGACGGGCCTGAGGGCGCCGCGTCCCCGTCACACCGCGATGTCCGGATCTCCCTCGCCCTGTTCTCGTGCCGTGCGGAGGTCGAAGCTCGGGTAACCGGCGTCGATCTCCTCCTGGAGTCGCCGCCGGTAGCGGGGAGCGCCACCCAGGTAGACCATCACGCGCGGGTTGTCGTCGCGGTCGAGGTTCATGTTGTGGCCGTTGAACCACGACTTCGAGTGGGCCAGCAGGAGCTTGCTGTTGATCTCGCGCACGTGGTCCACCCAGGCGATCTCCGCCTCGCGCGTGCCCTCGAACCGGACGATGTCGTTGGCCCTGATGTGGCGCACGGTCTCGGTCATCCAGTTGACGACGTCCTCGATCCCACGCGGGAAGTTGGCCGTCGCGGAGCCTGACTGGGGGCCCACCAGCATGAAGAGGTTGGGGAAGTTCGTGACCTGGACGCCAACGCAGGTCTCGGGTCCGTCCTTCCACTGTTCCGTCAGCCGCACGCCGCCGACGCCGCGGAAGTCGATGCGGTCGAAGGGACCGGTGACGGCGTCGAAACCGGTCGCGTAGACGATGACGTCGAGGTCGAGGTCGCGTACGTCGTCGCCGACGTCCAGGCGGATGCCGGTTTCGGTGACCTCCCGGATGGGATGGGCCATCAGGTCGACCAGCTCGACGTTGTCCCGGTTGAAGACCTCGTAGAAGCCGGACTCGCCCGCGACCCGCTTGTTGCCAAAGCCGTGGTCCTTCGGGATGAGCAGCTCGGCGACCTCGGGATCGTGGACGCGCTGCCGGATCCGGTCGGCGACGAACTCGGACAGCTCCCGGTTGGGACCGGCCTCCATCATCGTGTCGCGGTAGTTGCCCATGTAGAGAGCGGCCCCGTGGCCGTTGTCGTACAGGTCGTTCCAGTGCCTCAGCCGCTCCTCGCGGGTGACGTCGGTCGACAGCGTGCGATCGGGGCGGTGCACGAAACCGGCGGGAGTTTCCCGGCACCACGCGAAGATGACGACGACATGTCGCTGGTCCTCTACCGCGGCGACACCGAGATCGGAAGGAACGACTACTACTACCGCACGTTCTACACCGACGTGCGGCCCGGCACGTACCGGGCGGTCATGACGGTCGACCGCACCACGCCGGGGTGGGAGTTCTCGCGGTCGACCCGGACCGAGTGGACGTTCGGGGTCACCGAGTCCCAGGTCAACCGCACCATCCCCGCGCCGAGGCTGGCCTACGACGTCCCCGTCGACCTGCGGAACCGGGTCGGAGGCGGTGAGGAGCAGACGCTCACGGTCCGCGCGACACCGCAACGCGCCGACGACCCGGCGGTCACGGCGGTCCGCACCTGGATCTCCTACGACGACGGCACCACGTGGACCCGGCTACGCCTGCGGCCCACGGACGCGGCAGGCGAGTTCACCGCCACGGTGCGCCTGCCACGCGCCGAGACGTCGTCGGGGTACGTCACCCTGCGGACCGAAGCGGTCGACGCCTCCGGCAACCGCATCGACCAGACGGTCGAACGGGCGTTCGGGCTGAAGTAGCGCCGATCGGTGCCCGGCTCGGAAACCCGAGCCGGGCACCGTGCGCGGCGTGTGCGGTCAGGTCAGCGGCGGGCGGGCCACACGACGGCCGCGGACGTGCCGCCGTGGCGGGTCGGTTCGCCGACCGCGGTGACCTGCCCTCGTGGACCGAACTCCAGGCCCGCCGCGATCCCGATCGACGAGCTGGTGGTGAACCGGTGGCCCAGTGCCGCCAGTTCGGCGCCCGTCGGTGCGTTGATGAACCCGGCCTCGGCGGTGGTCGTCGGGGTGTTTCGTTGGGTGGCGCGGGGTGCGGCGATCGCCTCGGGGAGGCTCATCCCGAGGTCGATCCGGTTGACCAGGATCTGCAGGACGGTCGTGATGATCGTCGACCCGCCGGGCGAGCCGACCGCGAGGAACGGCTTGCCGTGGTGGAGGACGATCGTCGGCGACATGCTCGACCGCGGCCGCTTGCCGGGCTCGGCGAGGTTCGGGTCGGGTGCGTCGCCCTGCGTCGGCGCGAAGTTGAAGTCGGTCAGCTCGTTGTTGAGCAGGAACCCGCGGCCGGGGACGACGATGCCGCTGCCGCCGAGCTGCTCGATCGTGTTCGTGTAGGAGACGACGTTCCCCCACCGGTCACTGACGACGAAGTGGTTGGTGTGCGTACCTTCCTGCCTGCTCGGGGTGACCGTGCCGGCCTGCCCGCACGCGCCGCCACCGAACGGGTCGCCGGGCGCGACCGGGCTCACGCCCGCCGCGGCCGGGTCGATCTCGCACGCACGCTGCTTGGCGAACCGGTCGGACAGCAGCTGCCGCTGCGGCACGTCCACGTAGTCCGCGTCACCGATGTAGCGGTTGCGGTCGGCGAACGCGAGGCGGCTGGCCTCCAGGTAGTGGTGCAGGGCCTGCGCCCGGTCCATTCCGGACAGGTCGAAGCGCTCGAGGATGTTGAGCGCCTCCCCCACGGTGATGCCGCCGCTGGACGGGGGCGCCATGCCGTAGACGTCGTAGCCGCGGTAGCGCAGGTGCGTCGGGGCGCGGTCGATCGCGCGGTAGGCCGCCACGTCGGCCTCGGTCATCAGCCCGGCCGGTGGGTCGATGGTGGCGTCCGGCGCGAGCGGCGGTGTGCGCACCGCCGTGACCATGTCAGCGCCGATGTCGCCGGTGTAGAACGCGTCGGTGCCCTGTTCGGCGATCTCGCGGTAGGTGTCGGCGAGATCCGGGTTGCGCATCAGCGTGCCGACCTCGGGCACCTCGCCGCCGGGCAGGAACAGCTCGGCGCTGGAGGTGAACTGGGCGAGCCGGTCGGCGTTCGAGACGATCTGGCGGCGAACGGCGTCGTCGAGCGGGAAGCCGGCCTCGGCGACGCGGATCGCGGGCTGGAGCATCTCGTCGAGGTCGCGGGTGCCCCACCGCTGCAGCGCGCGCTCCCACGTCGCCAGCATGCCGGGCACCCCGACCGACAGGCCGCTGGTGACGGCGGTGGCGAACGGATACGGCTCGCCAGTCGCCGGGTCGATGAACATCGTCTCGCCGCCGGCCATCGGGGTGGTCTCCCGGCCGTCGATCGTCGAGACCTGGCGCGTGCGCGCGTCGTAGTGGACGAAGAAACCACCGCCGCCGAGACCCGCGACGAACGGGTCGGTGACACCGAGGGTCGCCGCGACGGCCACCGCGGCGTCCGCCGCCGTGCCACCCCGGCGCAGCACCTCGATCCCGGCCTCGGTCGACTCGAGCGTGTCGGACACGACCGCGCCGCCCCGGCCGACCGCCAACGGCTGCTCAGCCGATGTCTCGGCGCTCGCCGGGACGACACCGGCGGTCAGTGTCGCGGCGAGCAGCAGCCCCACCGAGAGTGTCGATCCGAAACGACGCTTTCGCATGCCGACCTCTTTCCGAACCCGGATCTCGTACCCACGAGGTAATACCGGCACGCGGCGCCGAGCGCAAGTACCATCCGGGTGGGACCGGACGTTCCACAGTGGACACGTCCGGTACCGCCGGCCCGTCGGTCAGGGGGCCAGCCGGTTGGGCCCCCGGAAAAGGAACGTCGACTCCCGGATGCTGTCGAGGCCGAGCAGGACCATCACGATCCGGTTGAGCCCCGCGCCCAGCCCGCCGTGCGGTGGGGCGCCGAACCGGAAACAGTCCACATACGAGCGAAGGGGCTCGATGCCGAGGCCCTTCTCCTCGGCCTGGCGCACCAGCACGTCGTAGCGGTGCTCGCGCTGTGCGCCGGTGGTGATCTCGATGCCGTTCCACAGCAGGTCGAAGCTCTCGGTCACCTCGGGGTTCCCCGCCGGGCGCAGGTGGTAGAACGGCCGGACCGACACCGGGAACTCCGTGACGAAGACGAACTCGTGCCCGTGCCGCTCCCGCACCAGCGCAGAGAGGCTCCGCTCGCCCTCCGGGTCCAGGTCGACCTTCTCCCCCGACGGGTCCCAGCCCCGCTCACGCAGCAGCTTGAGCGCCTCGGCCATCGTGTAGCGCGGGAACGGGATCTCGGGCACCACCACCTCCCGCCCCAGCGACTCGACGATGCGCTCGCCGTGCCGGTCCCGCACCGCGGCGAGCGCGTGCGCGAGCATCCGCTCCTCGAACCGCATCACGTCGTCGGCGCCGTCGATCCAGGCCAGCTCGACGTCGACGCCGGTGAACTCCGTGGCGTGCCGCGCGGTGTAGGACGGCTCCGCGCGGAACACCGGACCGATCTCGAAGACCCGGTCGATGCCAGCGGCGATCGCCATCTGCTTGTAGAACTGGGGCGACTGCGCGAGGTAGGCGGTGCGGTCGAAGTACTTGACGGCGAACACCTCGGCCCCGGACTCGGACGCGGTGCCCATCAGCTTCGGCGTGTGGATCTCGGTGCAGCCCGCCTGCTGCGCGAACTCCCGCATCGCCTGCTCGACCGTGTTCGACACCTCGAACACCAGCCGCTGCTCTGGCCTGCGCAGGTCGAGAAAACGCCAGTCCAGCCGGTGGTCGATGCCCGAATTCCGGTCGACGGGAAGCGGCGTGTCCGCCTGACTCACGACCTCGATACGGGTCGGCACGACCTCCACGCCGCCGAGTTTCACGACCTCGTTGGCCACAACCGTGCCGGTGACCACGACCGCGGACTCGGGCGGCATGCCGTGCTCGATCAGCTCCTCCAGCTCGCTGCCGCCGTCCGGGCGCCGGTGCGTGACCTGCACCATACCGGTGTGGTCGCGCACGATCACGAACTGGAGCTTGCGCTGCAGCCGCAACGAGTTCACCCACCCGCACACGGTCACCTGCTGACCGATGTGCGCGTCGAGATCGGCCACCAGCGTCCTTGGCATCACAAAGTCCCCTCGTTGGATCCGCAGGCAGAGGTTACTGGATCGCGGCGCTGCTCAGCGCAGGACGAGCGATGTTTCGACCGCGATTTGAGTGGGTCTTGAGCCCCGTATCTAGTATTGCCATCAACAGGAATTTCTCACCGGCGAAAAAAGAACACGGATATTCGATCCACGCTCTTTCTTCTCGCTTTTACCGGAAGGTTTGTCATGACGCTGAGCTACACCGACGAGGTCACCGAGTACTTCCGGGTCAAGGCGGACGGATACGACCGCGTCGACGAGCAGGTCTACTGGCGCCTGTCGGATGAGCTGCTGTGGGAGGCGTTGCAGCGGTACGTGCTGCCGACGGTCCCCGCCGGCGCCACGCTCCTGGACGCGGGCGGCGGCACCGGCCGGTGGACCGACCGGCTGCTGCGGCACCGGCCGGACATGACGGGCCTGCTCTACGACCTCTCCACGGACATGACCCGGCACGCGCGGGCCAAGGCGGTCGAGCACGGCTACGCCGACCGGCTCACCGTGCGTCAGGGCGACCTCGCCAACCTGAGCGACAGCGTCACCGACGGCCAGTTCGACCTGGCCATCAGCTTCCACAACGTGCTCGGCTTCGTCGCCGACGTGCCGGATGTGCTCCGCCAGATCGCGGCGGCGCTCAAGCCGGGCGGCCAGGCGGTGCTCGTGGTGCCGAACCGGTACCACGCGGTGTTCTTCAACGTGCTCACCGGCGCCCTGGACGAGGCCGAGAGCGCGGCGCTGGACCACCGGGCGCGGTTCGCGCCGGGCATGCCGGTGATGAACATGTTCACGCCGTCGCAGCTGACCGGCACGCTCAACGAGATCGGCCTGCCCGTCACCACGAGCACCGGCTTCCCGGTGGCGGTCTACCCCGGTTTCCAGGAGACGCAGCTGGACGGTTCGAGCGGCCTGGTCAGGCAGGTGTTCACCGACGGCGAGACCTACGACCGGATCAAGTCGCTCGAGCTGCGGCTGCTCGGTGAGCCGGGCCTGGCCGAGCGCGGCAACAACCTGTTCGTGGTCGCGACCAAGCCCCGCTGACGGCCCCGGATGACCACGGGTGTGCCCGTGGTCATCCGGTGATGGGCAGCTCCGCCACCGCCTTGTGCAGGCGGGACAGGAGCTCCCCGGCGGTATCGGCGCTGATCCCGTCGGCGCGCCAGAGCAGGACCACCTCCCACGAACCGTCCGGTTGCGGGGTGGTGTCGAACATCAGCTCCAGCGCGGTGCGCGGCGGGCGCACCCGGACGGGCTCGACGGTCAGGCCGGGAGCCAGCTCGCCGTGCGGGCGCGGGCTCTGCATCACCGCCCACACCTGGAACCAGGGGTGGCGGTCACGGTCGGGGCGGAGGACCCGCACGAGTTCGTCGAAGGGGGTGCGGGTGTGGTCCAGGGCCGTGAGGACCTCGTCGACGACGCCGTCGAGCGACCGGTCGGCGACCGCGGTGAGCACGACGGGCACGGGGTTGACGAAGTAGCCCACCAGCTCCTCGGCCTCCGGGACGAACCGGCCCGCCGTCGCGGTGCCGACACAGACGTCGGCGACCCCGAAGGTCCCGGACAGCGCCCGGCCCGCGGCGGCCACCAGCGCGGCGACCGCCAGGCCGTTGGCCGCCTCCGTGGCGGCACGCACGGTACCGGCCGGGATCCGCAGCACCAGCTCGTGCCGGGTGACCTCCTCGTCGGCCGCGGCGGGTGCCGGGAGGAACGGCTTCGGTGGGTCGGCGAGCACGCGACGCCAGTGCGGCAGGTCGGCCCGTGCCCACCGGTCGAGGCGGTCCCGTTCCCACGCACCGTAGTCGGCGTAGGTGACGGCACCGGCCGGCGGCGGCTCTCCGGCGTAGGCAGCGCGCAGGTCGGCCAGCAGCACCCGTTCCGACCACCCGTCGAACGCGACGTGGTGGAACCGCAGGCACAGCAGGTGGGTGTCGCCGGTCAGGTCGACGAGCCGCGCCCCGACCGGGATCTCCGCCTCGAGGTCGAACGGTGTGTCCCACCAGTCCGCGGTTACGTGCGCGGCGACGTCGCCGACCGGCAGGCCGGGGGGCGCGTCGACCCGCTCCAGGGGGCACCAGTCGCCGCCGGTGTCGAGGACCCGCTGCACCGGCAGGTCACCGTCCCACGGGTAGACCGTCCTCAGCACCGGGTGCCGGTCGACGACGGTGCGCAGCGCCGCGGCGAGCCGGTCGACGTCCAGTGGGCCGCGCAGCAGCCAGGCGAGCACGATCAGGTTGTCGCACGCCCCCGGCGCGGTCTGCTCGGCGAGCCAGAACCGTTCCTGGGCACGGGAAAGAGGGGCCTGCGCGGCCGCTGTGGTCGGCGTGATCCGGTCGGTCCGTTCCGCGTTGGCCCGGCCGTGCGCCTCGATCGCCGCCCGGGTGCGCAGCCGGTACACGTCGGCGACGGTGATCCGGCCACCGGTACTCACGCTCAGCCGGGCCGCGAGCCGCACGGCGTCGAGTGAGCTCATCCCCGCCGCGATGACATCCGTCTCCGGGTCCACCTCGGACGCGGGACCGGCGGTCTCGGCCAGCAGCCGGGCCACCGCGCCGGGGTCGACCTTGCCGGTCGCGCCGAGTGGCATCCTCGCCACGTGCGCGAGCACGGTCGGGATCATCGCCGAGACCAACGTCCTGCCGAGGAACTCGCGCAACGCGGGCACCGGCAACGGCGCACCGTCCACTGTGGTGTAAACGCAGCCCAGTGCACCATGGCCGGGCACCGCGGCCACGCGCGCGGCCGTGACGTCGGGGTGGGCGACCAGCGCGGTCTCCACTTCGCCGGGCTCGACCCGCACGCCGTGGACCTTCACCTGGCGGTCCGCGCGTCCCCGGTACCGCAGCAGGCCCTCGTCGTCCACGACGCCGACGTCACCGGTGCGGTAGCAGCGACGGCCGTCGACCTCGACGAACCGTCGCGCCGTCTCCTCGGGGTCGCCGAGGTAGCCGACGGCCAGCCCGTCCCCGGTCAGCGCGATCTCCCCCGGCCCGTCGGCCACCCGCCTGCCTGCCCCGTCGAGCAGGAGGAAACCGGTGTGCGGCAACGGTTTTCCGATCGGCACGTCGTCGGCCTCGACGTCGGCGCGCCGGATCACGTGACTGGTGGCGAGCATGCTGCACTCGGCGGGTCCGTACCCGTTGACCGCCAGCACGTCCGGCGCGGCCGCCAGCGCGCGGCGCATGTGCGCGGGCGAGACCTTCTCCCCGCCGACGGCGAGCAGCCGGACGCCGCGGAACACCTCCGGCGCCTCGTCGGCGAACACGTTGAACAGCGAGCTGGTCAGCCACAGGGTGTTCACGCCGCTGTCGATGGCGGTGCGCAGGGCATCGAGATCCAGTGCGGGCGCGTCCCGGTCGAGCAGCACGGCGCGGCCGCCGTTCACCAGCGCACCCCACAGCTCGAACGAGTGCATGTCCCACGGCACGGGCGCGGCCTGCAGGAACACGGTGTCCGCGGCCATCGGCAGGGTCGGGCAGCCCACGAGGATCCGCACGCACCCGCGGTGGGTCACCACCACGCCCTTGGGCCGGCCGGTCGAGCCCGAGGTGTAGAAGACGCTGGCCGGGGCGGTCCCGTCGGCCGGTTCCGGCAGCGGGCGGGGCTCCGTGGCCGCCAGCTCCGCCAGCTCCGCCTCGCCGATGACGAGCGCGGCACGGCTGCGCGCGATCACGTCGGCCCGCCGCTCCTCGGGCCACGCCGGGTCGAGCGCGACGTACGCCGCGCCCGAGCGCAGCACCCCGAGCAGCGCGACGACCCGGTCGGGCGACCGGGGCAGGTGCACCGCCACCACGTCGCCACCGCCGACCGCCCTGTCGGCGAGGCCCACCGCGACCGAGCCGGATCGCCGCCACAAGGTTCCGTAGTCGAGCGTCTCCCGGCCCTGCTCGACCGCGATCGCGGCGGGCGTGGCGGCGGCATGACGCCCCACGAGCTGGTCGATCCGGTCGCCGAACGCGTACGGGCCGGTCACCGGCCGGCCACCCGCACGGGCAGCCGGGTCAGCCCCAGGATGAAGTTGGACCGCAGCCGTCGCGGCTCACCGGCCGGTTCGAACCGTATCCCCTCCGCGCCGAGGTGTCCGAACAGGACGGACAGTTCGGACTCGGCGACCGGGCTGCCGACGCAGCGGTGGATGCCGGAACCGTAGGACAGGTGCCGGTTGGGCGTGCGGGTGATGTCGAACCGGTCGGCGGCCGGGAACTGCGCCTCGTCACGGTTGGCCGACACGTTCCACAACGTCACCGAGTCCCCGCCGCGGATCTCCACGTCCCCGCGGCGCACCGTCGACTTCGCCACCCGCTGCACGTAGGCGTTGGTGGAGCTCCAGCGCAGCATCTCGTCGATCGCGGTCGCGGTGAGCCCCGGGTCGGCGAGCAGCGCGGTGTACTGGTCGGGGTGCTCGATCAGCGCGAGCAGTCCGGTGCACGCGGTGTAGGAGGAGGTCTCGTTGCCACCGACGGCCACGTTCATGCAGTTGTAGTAGATCTCGTCCTCCGACAACCGGCGGCCGTTGACCCGTGCCCGGAGCAGCCTGCTGACCAGGTCGTCGCCGCTGGGGTCGGCCGCGCGTTCGTCGACCAGCTCGGCGAAGAACTCGAAGATCTCCGCCTGCAGCATGGCCAGCCGCAGCTGGGGGTCGTCGGTGGTGTCGACGAACACGTCGTCGCGGAAGCCGACCATGCTGCGGGTCAGCTCGATCAGCCGGTGCGCGTCCTGGTGCCCGATCCCCATGATCACCATCAGCGCGCCGGCAGGCAGCTCGGTGGCGATGTCGGTGGCGAAGTCGCAGCCCCCGTCGGCGACCGCGCGGGCCACCGCCTTCGCCACCAGCCCGTGCACCACCTCCGCGGTGCGTGCGGCGACCGAGGGCGACATCGCCGGTTGGATGTGCTGTTTGAGCAGCCGGTGCCGGGGCAGGTCGGTCGCCACCAGCATCCGTCCGCCCGCGGTGTCGGACTCGCTGCGGTAGGACCCGCCGAGGATCGCGCCCCGCTCCGAACCGAACACGGCGTGGTCGCGGTAGGCCCACACCACGTCCGCGTACGTGGTCAGCGCCCAGAACCCGGCGCCGTCCGCGCCCTCGTTCCAGTAGATGGGCTCGGTGGCGCGCAGGTGCTCGAACGCCGCGTGGTGGTCGCCGCGGACGAACAGCTCGACGTCGGTCAGGTCGACGCGTCCCGTGGTGGTCACAACAGCTCCCCCGCGCCGGCCCGGTCGATCGCCTCGGCCATTTCGCTGAGCACCGAGTTGCGGAGCAACACCTTGTGCTCCAACGATATCCCGAGGTCCCGCTTGATCCGGGAACGCAGGCGGAAGGCCAGCAGGGAGTGTCCACCGAGGACGAAGAAGTCGTCCGAGCGGCCCACGTTGTCCGCGGCGAGCAGGCTCTCCCACGCGCCCGCCAGGTAGCGTTCGGTGTCGGTCCGCGGCGCCGCGTGGCCGTCCCGGCGCTGCTCGTACTTGGCCAACTCGACGCGCAGCGCGTCCAGGTCCCGCTTCCCGTGGTCGCTCGCCGGGATCTCGGGCAGCGTGACGAAGTGGCTCGGCACCATGAAGTCCGGCAGTTCGGCCTCGGCGAGCGCGCGCAGGTCCGCGATGCCCGTCGTGCCGTCGAGCACCACGAACGCCACCAGGTTGCGGTCCGCACCCTCGCCGCTGGGCAGCACGACGGCGTCGTGCACGTCCGCATGGCAGCGCAGCGCCCGTTCCACCTCACCGAGCTCCACCCGGTAGCCGCGGATCTTCACCTGGTTGTCCGCCCTGCCGACGAACTCCAGCACGCCGTCGCCGCGGTCGCGGACCAGGTCACCGGTGCGGTAGACGCGGCCCAGCCCGGCCACCACCACGAACCGCTCCTCGGTCAGGTCCGGGTTGTCCAGGTAACCGCGGCCGACCCCGGCACCCCCGACGTACAGCTCGCCGACGTCCCCGGCGGCCACCGGGGCGAGATCCTCCCCGAGCACGTGGGTGGTGACGCCGTCGAGCGCGCGCCCGATCGGGATGGTGTCCCCGTTCGCGTCGGCCTCCGTCACGCGGTGCGCCGTGCACGCCGTGGTGATCTCGGCCGGGCCGTACAGGTTCCACAGTTCGCCGGTGAACCGGCCGGCCAGCACGTCCCGGCAGGCCGACGGCAGCAGCACATCGCCACCGGCCTGGAGGATCCGCAGCGCCGCGAACGCGTCGCGGTCCTCGCGCACCACGTGGTTGACCACCATCGTCGGCACCAGCATGGCCGCGATCCGCCGCCGCTTCAGCTCGCGCCCGAAGTCCGCCGCGAGCAGGTCGGCGACCGGCGGCAGCACCACGATCTCCCCGCCCGCGGACAGCGTCGTCCACAGCTCGAAGTGGAACGCGTCGAACGAGATGCTGGAGATCTGCCCGGTTCGCTCGCCGGGACGGGGCCGGGGCAGGCTGGGGTTGGTCGCGAACGACACGACGTTGCGGTGCTCCAGCACGATGGCCTTCGGCACCCCGGACGAGCCGGACGTGAACAGCACGGTCGCGGCGCCCGCCGGGCCGACGATGCCCTCGACGCCCTCGGGCACCGGGCCGGTGGACCCGAGGTCCGCCAACGTCACCGTCTCCGCGTCGACGCCCGCGAGCCGCTCACGCCAGTCCGGCTGGGTGATGACGACCTTCGCACCGCTCGCCCCGAGCATCAGGTCACGCCGGGCGTCGGGATAGCGGCTGTCCACGGCGACGTACGCGCCACCCGCCCGCAGGATGCCGAGGATCGCCACCACCACGTCGACCGAGCGCTCGACGTAGAGCCCCACCCGGTCCTGGGGCTGCACGCCCCGGCCACGCAGCATGGCGGCCACCGCGGCCGAGCGCTCGTCGAGCTCGGCGTAGCACAGCGATCCGTTCCCGTCGCTGACCGCGGTGCGGTCGGCGTGCTCGGCGGCCGACCGCAGGAACAGGTCGACGAGCGTCTCGGGCTGGCTGGTCATGCTTCCTCCGGTTGTCGGGTGGGGGCGCCGACGGGCGCCGGCTCGTCGGGTTCGGGCACCGAGGTGGGGGTGGCCGGGCGCAGCCACCGGCTCGTGACGGCGAACGCGGCGGCCACGCACACGCACACCAGGCAGATCGCGGCGAGGAACCAGCCGTCGGCCGCCCCGCCGAGGAACGCGCCCGCCGCGAGCGGCCCGACCACGAAGCCGAACGACATCGACATGCTGTAGGCGGCGTTGAACCGGCCCCGGGCGTCCTCCGGCGCGAGCGCGTTCACCAGCGTCGGCATCCCGGCGGCGTAGAAGGTCTCCGCGACGGCGAACACCGCGACCGCACCGAGCAGCAGCACGAACTGCCCGGCCGCACCGCCCGCGAGCGCGGTGGCCAGGACCAGCGCCCAGCTGACCGCCCACAGTCCTGCCGCGACGGCCACCGAACGCGTGTGCCGCAGTCGTTTCAGTGTGCTGTGCAGCAGCATCTGGGAGGCCAGCACGCAGCCGGTGTTGACCGCGAACAGCACCCCCAGCCCCGCCGAGTCGAGCGCGGTGTTCGTGGTGACGTACACCGGGAAGCCGGACTCGAACTGCGCGTAGGTGACGCAGAACAGCACCCCGCTCATCGCGAGCACGCCCAGGAACGCCGGGTGTCGCAACAGGATCGCGTAGGAGAGCTTCTCCTTGTCCGCCGACGGTTCGCGTGCCGCCTCTGGCCGACTCGACCGGTTCCGCCGCAGGCCCACCATGACGACCAGGGCGACCAGCGCGCAGCTCACCGCGTCGGCGACGTAGAGCGCGCGGAACGTCGCGGGGCTCGCCACGGCGACGACGGCCGCGCCGACCAGCCCGCCGAGCCCGATGGACAGGTTCGACGCGGCGAAGTTGAGGCCGAACAACACCGAGTGCATGTCCTTCGGCGCCGCCCTGGCGAGCATCGTGTTCCAGGCCGCCGTGCCGCCGACCCCGACGCCGATCACCGCGGCCGACACCAGGAAGTGCGCAGGCGTGCTCGCGGTCGCGTAGCCGACGAGTCCCACCGCCTGCACGACGAGGTGCGTCGCGGCGGTGACCTCCGCGCCGTGGCGGTCGGCCAGCCAGCCCGCGAGCGGCGCACCGACCAGCACCCCTGCCGACACGACCGCGAGCGCCGTCGTCGCGACCGTCACGGGGAGCCCGTTGACCTCGTGCACGTAGACCACCAGGAACGGCATGATCAGTCCGGCGCCGAGGTTGTTGGCCATGCTCAGCACGAGCAGCTTGCGCGCTGCCGACGGCAGGCCCCGGATGTCTGTGAACAGCATCAGCTCTCCTGGACTCGCAGCCACACCGACCTGGTCAGGCACCGCACCGCACCGTCCACGACGACGAGGATCTTGACCGGCTGCAGGTCCGGGAACGTGCGGGTCCCGGTCTCGGCGTTCAACTCGACGACGCGCCGCTCACCGGCGGTGAGCCGCAGGGCGGTGGTGTCGGCGAGCGTGATGCCGAACATCGACTCGTTCACCACGGCGGCGCCGACCGCGACGTCCACGGCGCGGTCGGCGGGCGCGGTGACCGTGACCGCCACCGTGAACGGTTCGCCGCGACGGGCCTCGGCCGGTGCGCGCACCGCCACCTCCGCCCCCGGTTCGGCGGCGCCGGCGAGCATCTCCCCGCAGCGCAGGCACACCACGTAGCACAGGTCGGGGCCGGCCCCGCCCGCCGAACGCACCCGGTGCCGCACCGCACCCGCGATGCCGCACTGCGGGCAGGTTTCCGGCAGCGGGTCGGAGGTCACCC
This sequence comes from Actinophytocola sp. NPDC049390, assembly GCF_044466355.1. Lineage (NCBI taxonomy): Bacteria > Bacillati > Actinomycetota > Actinomycetes > Pseudonocardiales > Pseudonocardiaceae > Actinophytocola > Actinophytocola sp. NPDC049390. The sequence continues at coordinate 1,284,865 of NZ_JBITMQ010000001.1, read as the reverse complement.
GCCACGGCTCCGGCCAGCTGTCGATGAACGCGTAGAACGACTTCGCCACCCAGGCCACCTCGTGCTCGACGAGGCCGCGCTGCAGGTCGGCGAGCTCGTCGACCTGCGCCGCGAAGGCGTCCGCGGCGGCCTGGGCGGCCGTCGCGTGCGTCGCCGCCGCCCTGGCCCGCAGTGCCGCCACGGCCTTGCGGTGCACGGCGTCGAGCCGGTCCTCGTCGGGGGTGATCCCCATGCCGGGCAGTGCGCGCAGCCGCGTAAGCCAGGGCCGGACCCGCTCGTCCCAGGCGTCGTCGAACGCGGCGGGGGCGGGCACCAGCCGGCCACCGCGCCGGTCGACCGCGGTGGTGAGCACCCACGACCCGCCGTCACCGCGGTCCACGGCGAGCGGGCCGTCCCGGTCCACCGGCAACAGCGGCGGGCCGGACACCAGCACCGCGCCCGCGCCCTCGGCGACCGTCACTCCGCCGTCCGCGTCCGGCCGCCGGACGGGGAGCGGGCCGGCGGGCGCGGCGACCAACCCGGCGTCGCCGAACAGGACGAGCCGGCCGAGGCCCTCCGGGTCGGCGGCGATCGCCTTGTTCACCTCCTGCGCCACCGCGCCGAGCGGCAACCCCGACCGGATCAGCGCCTGGCACAGCCGCCCCGCGTAGTCGGCACCGGATCGGGTGCCCGCCGCCGAGAGCACCGCGATCGCGCTCCCGCGCAAGGTGGTCAGCGGTACCGAAACGTCCGGCCTGATGGCACCGCCGCCGGCCACCGCGGTGCGGCAGCTGTCGAGCACGGCCACCGCCACGCGCAGCTCGGCGGCGCGCACGTGACCGGCCATGTCGAAGTCGCCGCGCCAGCACCCCTCGCCCTGCTGGCAGGACGTGGGGTGGTCGGTCCAGCCGTCGCTGGTCGGCGGCAGCAGCTCCAGCACCGGCTGGTCGTCCACGCGGCCGCAGATGCCGCCGCCGTCGAGGTGCATGATGCAGTCCCGGCCGTGTCCACTGCCCGCCAGCACCGCGACGCCGTCCCCGATCGCCGCGCGTAGCCCGGCCGGGGTGACGTCCTCGCCGATCAACCGTCCGGGGACGGTGTCCTCCTCGGCGAGGGTGTCGAACGACAGGTCGCCGAGCGCGTCCGCGACGGCCGGACCGTGCAGCAGGGTGCGCACCGCGAGAGCGGCCGCGTCCCCCACGGTCCGGCCGACCAGGAACCCGAGTGGGGCGTCGGCCGGGATCGCGGCCAGCCGCTCCGGGGTGACCGACTCGATGCCCGCGACGACGGTCACCGGGCCGGTCCCGCTCAGCGCGACCGCGTCGGCCAGGTCGCCGTGGCGCACCGGCCGACCGGAGCCGCGGGCGAGCACGTCGCCCACCGCGGCGAACCGGTCGTCGGCCACCAGCACCGTGCCCCGCCAGTGCGCTGCCGTGCCGGCGGCCGCCGGGAGCGTCGCGAGGGAGGCAACGCAGCGCGACCAGACCTCGGCGGGCACGGGGAGGGGCGAGGATCCGGGGTCCACCGCCCGGGCCAGCTCGGCGTACTCCTCGGCCGAGCCGGCCACCACCACCTCACGCTCCGCGACGCGGACCGTCCCCGGGCCCAGGTCGTCCATGACGCCACTCCCCTCTCTATGGTGCCGCCGGAGTCACGGTGCGATCGTGAAACCGTTGAGACGCGGCGCGATCTGGAGGTCGCGGATGTCCTTGTGGCCGAGGACCCACATCAGCCAGCGCTCCACCCCGAGACCGAAACCCGCGGTGCGCATGGGCTTGACGTCCTTCATGCGCACGTACCAGTCGTAGTCCTGTTCCGGCACCTCGTGGTGGGCCAGCGCGGCGCGCGCCTCGTCGCCGTCGACGTGCCGCTCGCCGCAGCCGACGATCTCGCCGGGACCGAACAGCAGGTCGCCGTTGAGCGCGGTGCGCCGCCCCGGATCGCCGTAGGCCTGGTAGAAGGGCACGGACAGGTGGTCGTAGTGGGTGACCCAGAGGACCGGGGCGATCTCCTCGAGCAGCCGCTGCTCGCCCTGACGGGTCAGCGTCCGCCAGGCACCGTGGTCGGCGACGAGGGTGGGGTTGTCGCCGAGGTGCTCGACCGCCTCGTCGAAGGTGATCCGGGGGAACTCCGCCAGCCCGGCCATGTGCTCCAGGTGCGTGGTCGTCCCGGCGGTGGCGACGACGTCGTCGGCACAGCGCGCCAGCACGTCCTCGGCGAGACGCTTCGCGTAGCCCTCGGCCGCCGCGATGATCTCGTCCAGCCCACCGGGGATCTCGACCTCACTGTGGAAGAACTGGTTCAGGTGCGTCTCGTCGCTGTCCTCGCCGCGGAAGCTCGGCATCAGGTACCAGGCGCCGGCCGCGCTGAGGCGGCAGCCGTACTCGAGCATGAACTGCATCGAGTCGGCCAGGTAGGTCGGTTCGCCGAACAGGTCCACCCGCACCGGGAGCGAGTCGCTGCCGAGCCCCATCGGGCTGGAGACGCTGCCGGTGGTGATCGGCAGGTGGACCGACCGGACGTCCCGTTCCGACCAGAACGCGGCGGTGCTCGTCGTCATGACGTCCTGCAGCGTGACCACCGTCGCGAAGAACGGGTCGTCGAGAATCTCCAGATACCGATCCGGCGCGGGTCGCCAGCCGCCATGGAAGAAGCCGTTTCCCATGAGCATTTCCCTTTCTCGACCGCCGACGGCTCGATGTCCGGACCAGTTCCGGCCCCCAGTTCGCCGGCGCGCCATTTTGCGCTTTTGGCCAGGGTAGGAACCAACTTCGAAGACGACTCAAAGGTCAATCCACCCCGGTCATCTGACAGCCGCCTCGAGAATTGTCACGTCGGCCCCGGAGACGGCGACCTCAACGCCGTTGGGGATGGTCAGTATGGGATTCGTGTGCCCGAATTCCACATTGCCGACGACCGGCACGCCCGACGCCGGGACGCACTCGAGCACCGCCTCGAGAAATCCCGCCACCTCGTCGTCCGTCCAGCCGATCGGACGGCCGAGCACGACCGCCGCGACGCGGTCCAGCAGCCCCGCGTTGCCCAGGTGCCACAGGTCGGCGTCCGCCGCCGCCGCGGTGTAGGGCGGTTCCGGCGCCTCCACGAACAACACCCGCCCCGCCGTGTCGGGCTGCCACGGCGTGCCGAGCAGGTCACGCACCGAGGGCAGGCACAGGGCCAGCGCCTGCCCGGTCGCGGCGCCGCCGCGCAGCACGGTGCGCGGCGGCGCAGGCTCGCGGTCCCTGGGCCGCTGCTCGCGTTCCCGACGGCCGTAGTCGAGGTCGACGACCTGGTAGCCGATCCGGGGCAGCGGACCGGCGGGCGCCGCGACCGCGGTGGTGGCGAGGAAGTGGTCCGCTGTTTCCCGGTACGGCTCGGGCAGCTCGCCGAACTGCGGGATGAGCGCGGGGCCGTAGAATGTGACCAGGCCCGTGCGCACGTGCACGGCGGTGAGCAACGAGGTCGCGTCCGAGTAGCCGCAGAAGACCTTCGGGTTCGCCGTCACGAGGTCGTAGTCCAGCCCGCCGAGCAGTTGCGCGGAGTGCTGGCCGCCCATGCTGTACAGCACGGCGGCCACGTCGGGAGCGGCGAACGCCGCGTGCAGGTCGGCGAGCCGGTCGGCGACGGTGCCCGAGGTCCAGCGGCGGGCGCCGCGCGCGTTCGGCATCAACCGGACCTCGAACCCCATTCGCCGCAGCGCGGCACAGCCGCGGTTCAGCTCCTCGGTGAGGAAGCTCGCGCCGGGGCAGGAGGGCGACACGACAGCGACGGTGTCGCCCTGCCGGAGCGCGGGCGGGCGGACGAGCCCGTTCGGTGGTGGCACACAGACTCCTTGCTCTCGTGTCCCTCGATCCTGCAACCCGAGTGCTCGTGACTCGGTCAAGCCCCGGCCGACAACGGGCCCCACCCGTTCCGAATTCCGGCACGATCGGCCACCATGACGTCTCCCGGGTTATGTGAGGGGGACCGAGAAAGAATGTCTCAGACGAGCATTACCGGCCGGCTTTACTCGATCCGCGCGATGGGCAAGCACCTGACGTTCGCGACGTTGCGCTGCCCCGACCGGGAATACCTGTGTGTGTTCTCCGAGCGGCTGAAGGTCCGCGCCGAAAGTATCGTCCGGGTCACCGGGGAAACCCGACCGAGCACGGGCTCACGGGCATTCGACGACGAAATCGCCGTCGAATCCTACGAGGTCGTCGCGGAGAACCGCACGATCGCCTCGACGCGGCTGGCCGGGCAGCCCTACAGCAAGGCCGTGCTGCCCGACCAACACGTGTACATGCGGCTGCCGGAGGTCCGCGCCCGGCTGCTCGCCAAGTGGTCGGCCGTGCGGCGGATCCGGGACGTGCTCACCGAGCAGCGATTCGTCGAAGTCCAGTCACCGCGCATCGTGGGCCGGATGACCGACGGGCCGACGATGAAGTTCAAGCTCGACTACTTCGGCCGCGACGCCTACCTGAGCCTGAGCAACCTGCTGTTCCACACCGCCTTCGTCGCGGGCGACTTCACCTCGGTGTTCGAGGTCTCCCCGTTGTTCCGGGCCGACGTCAACCACAGTTCCCAGCACCTCAGCGAGTTCCTGATCCTGGAGGCGACCGCCGCCTACCGGAGCCGCGAGGACATGATGCGGCTGTCCGAGGACGTGGTGCGGGCCGTGTGCGAGGACTGCGGTGGCGGCGGCCTGCCCGCCGGCCACCTCGACGACATCCCGGTCGTCACCTACGAGGAACTGCGCAAGATCGTCTCGCGTGCGGACTGCGCGCCGGTGGCGCCGGGCACCCGGATCAAGCGGTACCACGCCGAGGCCGTCGCCACCCACCTCGACAGGACTCTGTTCTGGGTGGTCGACATGCCCGCGAAGCACAAGGCGTTCTTCTCCTCGACCCGCCACGACCCCGCCACCGGCACGGACGTCGCGAACGACTTCCGGCTGTACTGGCGGGAGATCGACATCGTCGACGGCGGCGAGCGCGTCACCAGCCCGGAGCGGCTGCGCGAACGCCTGGCCGAGCAGGACCTGGACCCGGCGCATTTCGGCTACTACCTCGATGTCCTCGCGGGCGGTGTGCCACCGCTGACCGGCCTGGGCCTGGGCATCGAACGCCTGCTCGCCAAGGCGCTGGGCATCGGCAACATCCGCCAGCTCGTCCCGTTCCCCCGTTACGTCGACCACTTCGAGCCCTGACCCGCGCGACGTGGTTGCCCGGGACCCCCGTGCTGTCCGGTCAGCAGCCCTTGAAGTGCTCGTCGGCGGACCAGCCCGTGTTGGCCCAGGTTTCGGCGGCCGGGGGTGTGAAGCCGGGCAGCACCTTCGCCAGCTCGACGAGCAGCCAGCTGGTGAAGCGAGCGGCGCCCTGCGGGCAGGTGTGGATGCCGTCGGCGCTGCGGTCGGGTTTGCCGTCCCTGGTCCGCTGGTAGGTGCCGCCCCACACCTCGCTCGCGTCGAGCACGACGGCGTGGCCCGATGACCCCTCCGCGACCGCGCGGGCGACGTCCGGGGTGCGCGCCAGCTCGGCCATGTGTGGCCGGTAGAAGTCGTCCGGCTCGATCGGTGGCATCGTGACGAAGACCAGCGTCGCGCCCGCGTCGCTCACCGTGGTCAGCAGCTTCTCGTAGGCGGCCCGCTGATCCGGCCGGCTGCCCCAGTCGTAGGTGGTGATCTGGTAGACGACCACGGCCGGTGCCGCGGCGGTGATCTGCCCCGGCAGCTCCTTCCAGCGCTCGTCGGAGGCCGGTCCGACGACGTTCCCACCGCCCTCGGCGGCGAGGGACTCGAAGCCGACGCCACCGGCGTCGAACGCGGCGGCCAGCGGCAGCGCCTGACCGACCGCGATGGAGTCGCCGACGAGGAGCACCGTGGGCTGGTCCGCGGCCGCTTCCCCCTCGGTGGCGTCGGTGGCGGTGGACCGGCCCGAACAGGCCGCGGTCGCCAGGAGCAGCCCGGTCAGGCCGAGGACGAGACGTCGTGTCGTGGTCATGGCCTCGACCGTGCCGCCGCCGTGTCCCGGCCGTCGCGCCGGTGTGTCGCGGTTGTGTCGCAGAAAACCAACGGCCCGGCGTCGCGACCAGGCGCTGTCCATACTGGCCACATGGTGGCGATACTGCTCATCGAGGACGATCCCCTGGTCCGGCGCGGGCTCCAGCTCGCGCTGTCCCGTCACGGCCACGACGTGCGCACCGCGGACAGCGGCGAAGACGGGCTCGCCGAGTTCCGCACCTCCGCACCCGACGTGATCGTGCTCGACCTGATGCTCCCCGGCATCGACGGGTTCGAGGTGTGCCGCCGGATCCGGGCGACCAGCGAGGTGCCGGTGATCATGCTCACCGCGCGTGGGGACGACTTCGACGTCGTCGGCGGCCTGGCGGCGGGCGCGGACGACTACGTGGTCAAACCGGCGCGGCCGACGGTGCTCGACGCCCGCATCCGCGCGGTGCTGCGGCGCGGGCCCGGCCCCGCCGACGGCGTGCGCGTGCACCGCGACCTGCGGATCGACACCACCGCGCTGACCGTGTCGGTGCGCGGCACGCCGGTGGCGCTGACGCCGACCGAGCTGCGGCTGCTGCTGACGCTGTCCCGGGCTCCCGGCCGGGTGTTCAGCCGCGACCAACTGCTGGCGGACGTGTGGGAGCAGGACTACCTCGGTGACTCCCGGCTGGTCGACAACTGCGTGCAGCGGCTGCGGGCGAAGGTGGAGGCCGACTCGGCGAGCCCGCTGTACATCCAGACCGTGCGCGGGTTCGGTTACCGGTTCGGACCGGTATGAGGCTGGGAGCGCTGTGGCCACGCGGGCTTCGCGCCCGGTTGCTGGTCGCGTTCGTGCTGGTGGCGGTGATCGCGGCCGGGGCGGCGGCCTGGTCGAGCGCCGGGACGGCGAGCGCCGCGCTGATCACCGCCACGCAGCAACGGCTCACCGAATCCATCACCCGCCGCATCGCCGCGATCGCCCCCCAGCTGACCTATCCGCCGAACCAGCGGTCGCTCGACCGGCTGCGTGCGGCGGTCGGCGCCGACACGCTGGTGACCTACCGGGAGCTGCGTTCCGTGGACAGCGCCGCCGGCACCGGTCTGGTCACCGGTGCGTTGCGCACCGCCGTACGCACCCAGAACCGGCTCGTCACCGAGCGGGTCGTGGTGGACGGCAGGCCGTGGCTGCTCGTCGGCACACCGGTCATGGTGACCACAGTGGACGGTGCCCGCGCCCCGTCGGGCATCGAGGTGTACTCGGCGCACGACCTCACCGGCGTCGAGCAGCAGATCGAGGGCCTCGCCCGGTCCGCGGGGGCAACGGCCGCGGTGTCACTGCCGCTGGCGGTGCTGCTCGCGGTGCTGGCCTCGCGCAGCGTGCTGCGCCCGGTGCGGAAACTGCGGGACACCGCGCGCCGGCTGGCCGCCGGCGACCTCGACGCGCGCACGTCCGCGCAGGGCACCGACGAGCTGGCCCAGCTGACGATCAGCATCAACGACATGGCGGAGTCGGTGCAGACGTCGATGGTGGCGATGCAGCGCATGCAGGCCGACGCCAGGAGGTTCGCCGCGGACGTCTCCCACGAACTGCGCACCCCCCTGAGCACGCTGACCGCGGTGGTGGAGGTGCTGGCGGCCACCGCGGACCGGATGGACGCGGACGCCCGGGAGTCCGCGCGGCTGGCGATCACCGAAACCCACCGGCTGGTGCGGCTCGTCGAGGACCTGATGGAGGTGTCCCGCTTCGACGCGGGCACCGCCCAGGTGCGGTGGGAGGAGGCCGACCTGGTCGGCGCCGTGCGGGACTGCCTGCGTGCCCGGGGATGGCTGGACCGGGTCGAGCTGGAGGCACCGGAGGAGCTTCAGGTGCGCGCGGACCGGCGCCGGCTGGACGTCATCGTGGCCAACCTGGCGGGCAACGCGTTGCGGCACGGCGCGCCACCGGTGCGCGTGCACGTCTCGGCTTCCCCCGGGCAGGTGCGGATCGAGGTCACCGACCACGGGCCGGGCCTGCCGGAAACCGTGCTGCCGCACGTGTTCGACCGCTTCTACAAGGCCGACACGGCCCGCACCCGCACCCCGGGCAGCGGGCTCGGGCTGGCGATCTCGCTGGAGAACGCCCGCCTGCACGGCGGCGACCTCACCGCGGACAACGCGCGCGGCGGCGGTGCGCGCTTCGTGCTGACGTTGCCACGGGACCTGGAGGACCGGTGACTCGGATCTGGCTGGTGGTGGCGGCGCTCCTGCTCGCGGGCTGCGGGGTCGAGCCGTCCGGCCCGGCCGCCGGGGGCGAGGCCCCGACCGGCGTCGCGCGCGGAGTGACGCTGTACTTCGTCGACGCGCGGCATCAGCTCCAGCCGCGGCTGCGGCAGACCGACCGCCTGGGCACGATCTCCGAGGCGATGTCGCTGCTGCTGACCGGGCCCGGCGACTCGGGTCTGCGCACAGAGATCGCGGCGGGCACGGTCACCCGGGTCGGGGTGACCACCGAACCCGACGTGATCCAGCTGATGGTGCCGTTCACCGTGCACGACGTCACCCGCCTGGGCATCCACCAACTCGTGTGCACGGCGCTCGGCGTCCACGTGCAGAGCGGCGGATCGCGGACCGTGAAGGTGCGGGTCCGGTTCGTCCAGCCCACCCCCGAATCGGATCGGGAGCGGAGCTGCCCCCTGATCACCGTCGACGGTGCGAGGTGATCAGTCCAGCCCGGTGATGTCGATGGCGGGCGGTGCCGGGACGGGCAGTGCCAGCCACAGCACGGCCATCCCGGCCATGACCACGGCCAACGCGAGCACCCCGCGCCGTCCCCTGGCCCACGTCGCGCGGAACCGGACCGGATCTTCGACGAGGTACTTCGACAACGCGGCCAGGCCGATCGACACGGCGCACACCAGGGCGGTCCGGGGCCACGCGCCGAGTGCGGGCCACTGCTCGGACAGCAGCACGGACACGGGCCAGTGCCACAGGTAGAGGCTGTAGGAGATCAGTCCCAGCCAACGCAGTGGTTGCCGGGACAGAACTGTGGCGACCACCGTGTGCGGCGCCCGCGCGCACAACCCGACCAGCAGCGCGGCGGCCAGCGAGTGCGCGAAGAGCCCACCGGTGAACAGCCACGGCGAGCGCACCCCGTCGGCAAGCCACCACAGCACCCCGATCCCGGCTGCCAGGAACGCCAGGACCGCACCCGCCACTCGACCGGTCATCCGGGCGAGGAGGGCACGCGCCTGCCGCGTGGCGGCCACCGCGCCCAGCAACAGTGAGAACGCCCGCGTGTCGGTGCCGGTGTAGACCCGGCTCGGATCGGTTGAGCTGACCAGCGTGATCATCAGCAGGAGAGAACCGGCCGAGGCCACGAGCGCGGTCGTCGCCACCCAGCGGTCCGCCCGCCACCCACAGCGGGCGATGATCAGCACCAGCACCGGCCACATCAGGTAGAACTGCTCCTCGACCGCGATGCTCCACAGGTGCTCGAACACCCGCGCCGACCCGAAGCGCTCCCAGTAACCGGCCGACTCCGCCAGCAGGTGCCAGTTGAGGAGGTTCAGCTGCACCCACGGGCCATCCGTGAGCGTGGTCCGCACGACGTCCCGCGACGCCACCAGCCAGACCAGCACGGTGACCACGACGAGCATCGTCGCCAGCGCGGGCAGCAACCGGCGAACCCGTCGTCCCCAGAACGCGGCGAGTGAGACCGTGCCGTCCGCCTCGACCTCACGCAGCAGCAGGTCGGTGATGAGGTAACCGGACAACGCGAAGAACAGGTCCACCCCGAGGAACCCACCGGGCAGGTGACCGGTGTGGAACAGCAGGACCCCCAGGATCGCGACCCCGCGCAACCCGTCCAGCGCGGGCACGTGCTCGCCGCGCCCGGCGACCGGGCGAGTCGCCGCCCGGTGAACATTCGTCATGGCACCGACTGTGCGGCCTCCGCGTCGGCCGCCCGTCCCCGTCCTGTCGCAAGCATGTCGCAACCGGGAAGCGCCGTGTGCGACCTCCGGGCCGCACCTACGTGTCGCGCGGCACGTCGACCGACGCGTTCCCGGGAACGGCGGCGGCGCGTCGACGTCGCCACCGCTGCCGGGCCGACACGGCCGCCGCCAGGACGACGAGGCCGAGTACCACCATCGTGACGGGCCGGCCGAGCACGTAGCCCGGGTTGCCGTCGGAGTAGGCGAGAGTCTGGCGCAGCGAGGTCTCGAGCGTCGGCTGCAGGACGACGGCGAGCACGAACGGCGCCATGCTGAACCCGATGCGGCGCAGCACGAACCCGAGCAGGCCCGCGACGAGCATGACCACGACGTCGAACATCGAGTTGCCCTCGGCGTACACACCGACCACGCACAGGCCGATCACCAGCGGCATCAACGCCCGCGGCGGGATCGACAGCAGGCGCGTGAACAACCCGACGAGCGGCAGGTTGAGCACCAGCAGCATCAGGTTGGCGATGTACATCGCCGCGATGACCGTCCAGAACAGCTCCGGCTGGTCGTCGACCAACGTCGGTCCGGGCACGATGCCGTTGAGCAGCAGCGCGGCGAGCACCAGCGCCATCGTCGGCGCGAACGGGATGCCCAGCGCCAGCAACGGGACGAACGCGGCGCCCGCCGCCGCGTTGTTCGCCGCTTCCGGACCGGCGACGCCCGCCACGGCACCTCTGCCGAAATCCTCGGGACGCTTCGCGATCTTCCGTTCGGCCACGTAGGAGGCGAACGTGGACAACACCGCCGCCGGACCGGGCACGAGGCCGAGCAGGAACCCGATCGCCGACCCGCGGACCGCGGCGGGCGCCGCCTCCCGCGCCTCCTGCCTGCTGGGCAACAGCTCCCGCAGCTTCGGCGCCCGCACCGGTTCCGGGCGCCACCGCCGACCCGCCATCGTCAACGCCTCCGCGATGCCGAAGACGCCCATGACCAGGGCGATGAAGCTGAAGCCCTGGGCCAGGTCGGTCGAGCCCATGGTGAACCGCAGGTCACCGCCCGCCGGGTCGATGCCGACCGTGCCGACCGCGAGGCCCGCGCAGATCATGACGATCGCCTTCGCGGTGGACCCCGTGGACAGGGCCGCCAGCAGCAACAGCCCCGCGACGCACAGCGCCATGTACTCGGGCGGCCCGAGTTCGACCGCCACCCCGGACAGCCACGGCGCGAACACCATGAGACCGAAGATCGCGACGGTGCCCGCCACGAACGACGACACGGCCGCGACGGTCAGCGCGGGCCCCGCCCGCCCGCGTTTCGTCATCTCGTGCCCGTCGAGCGCGGTGACCACCGACGACGCCTCACCGGGCACGTTGAGCAGGATCGAAGTCGTCGACCCGCCGTAGGTGGAGCCGAAGTAGATGCCCGCGAACAGGATCAGCGAAGCGGTCGCGCCCAGCTGCGTGGTCATCCCGAGCAGGACGGACATCGCGCCGATCGGTCCGATACCGGGCAGCACCCCGACCACCGTGCCGAGCACGACGCCGACCAGCGCGAGGGTGAGGTAGGTGGGGTCCGCGAACGCCGCGAAACCCGCCCCGAGGTCGTCGAGCACGTCGCTCCTCCCGTTCAGACCAGGCCGAGGGTGCCGGCGGGCAGGGGTACGTACAGCCAGTACACGAAGATCAACCAGGTGGCCGCGCCGAAGGCGACACCGAGGATGAGGGCGTTCAGCCACCGCGACACGCCCATGACCCTGGCGATCAGGACCAGCGCGACCGACAGCGTCACGATCATGCCGACCGTCTCGCCCACCGCGGGCACCAGCATGGCCGCGCCCAGTACGCCCGCGATCCGCCACCAGTGGACGTCGCCGTGGTCGGCCTTGTCGTCGTCGGCCTCGGCGGACTCCTCGCTGGCGACCGTCCCCCGGACGCTCCGCACGAGAACGACGGCGCTGGCGGCGACGAGCACGAGCGCGACGACGAACGGGAAGAAACCGGCGCCGGTGTCCCCCACCGAGCCGAGGCCCTCCCCGACCGACAGCACGCCGTACACCAGCCCGAGTACGAGCAGCGTCCCGGCCGCGAGCACGTCCCGTGTCACCCGCACGGCCGTCACTTCGGTGGTGCGAGGAGCTTCTCGGCTTCCCCGGACTTGTCGGTCAGGCGGTTCCTGGCGGACGCACCGTCGAGCCCGCTGACCACGAGCCCCAGCTCGCGGGCCGCGTCGGTGAACTCCACGCTGTGGACGGCCGCGTCGAACACGTCCGCCAGCTTCTTCTCGACGTCGGACGGCAGCCCGGCGGGGGCCACGACCACGTTGTAGGCCGCCCAGTCCAGGTCGACGTCCTGCGCGCCGAACGTCGGGACGTCGGGCGCCAGGTCGACGGGGTCGGTGGACGCGATGCCCAGCACCCGGAGCTTCCCGGACTTCAGCTGCGCGGTCGCCCCGGCCAGCTGCATGACCCCGACGTCGACGTTGCCGCCGAGCAGTGCCGTCGTGGTGGCCTGGTCGCCGTCGAACTTGATGTGCTTGAACCTCGTGTCCGTCAGCTGCTCGAACTTCTGCGCCGGGATGGCGTAGTTGAGCGGCCCGTCACCCATCGTGATCGTCCCCGGGTCCGCCTTGGCGGCGGCGACCAGGTCCGCGACGTCCTGGTACGGCGAGTCGCCCGGCACCGCGAACAGCACCGGCGACGTGGTGACCTCGCTGAGCACCGTGACCTTCCCGGGGTCGTAGGAGACCTCCTCGGTGTGCGGGATCAACGTCAGCGGGCCGTCGGGGAGGATGCCGATCGTGTGACCGTCCGGCTTCGCGGTGAGGACCGCCGTGGTGCCGACCGACCCGGCGCCGCCCTCCTTGTTCACCACCTGGAGGCGTTTGCCCAGCTCACCCTGCTTGTTGATCACGTCGACCAGTGCGCGGGCCGTGGCGTCGATGGCGCTGCCCGCCGGGTAGGGCACGACGACCTGGACGTCGCGCGCCGGGTAGCCGCCGCCCTGGCCGGGCCTGCCGCACGCGGTCGCGAGCAGCGCGATGATCGCGACCAGCGCGACGCCCCTCCGGACCGAACGAGCACTCATCGCGTACCTCCTGTGTACGTGGTTTCCGCCCCGACCGCGGCCGCCGCGATGACGGGGTCGTGCCAGCCGGCGTCGCCGAACGCGTAGGCGTCCCGGTGGAGCCGCTTGAAGAACAGGTGCGCGCTGTGCTCCCACGTGAAGCCGAGGGCGCCGTGGAACTGCACCGTCGCCGCCGCCATCCGGAACGCGAGGTCGGCGGCGCGGCTCTTGACGACCGAGGTCATCAGTGCGGCGTCGGCGTTGCCGGTGTCGTGGCTGTGGGCCGTGTACCGGACCGCGTCGGTGATCGTCGTCAGCTCGACGTACAGCTCGGCCAGTTCGTGCTGGATCGCCTGGAAACCGCCGATCGCCCGGCCGAACTGTCTGCGCTGCCGCAGGTGGGCGAGCGTGATCCGCATGGCGGAGTCCGCGGCGCCGATGAGGTCGGCGGCCACCAGCAGCGTCAGCCGCCCGACGACGCGTTCGAAGACCCCGTCCTGGGGCCAGCGCACGGCGTCGCCGGTCACGCCGGTCAGGGTCACCCTGGCGGCGTGTGTCGTCCGGTCCACCGGTTCGACGGCACGCATCGACACCCCGGGGTGCCGGGCGTCCACGACGAAGATCCGGACACCGGTCGCCGACAGAGCCGCGACCAGCAGCACATCGGCGCGGGTGGCGTGCTCGACGACGCCGGCGTCACCGGTCAGCAGGTCGTCAGCGGTGGCCGTGACGGCGACGCCCGCGCTGTCCCACGACCCGCCGGGCGCTCGCAGGGCCGTCGCGCCGACGAGGTCGCCCGCGATCATCGGCGCGAGCCAGCGGCGCCGCTGCTCCGCGTCGGCCGACGTGGCGAGCACGTCGCACGCGGCGATGGCCGCCCACACCCCGGCCGGCGCGAGCGCGGCGCCCAGCGCCTCGACGACCACGGCGAGGTCGAGCAGGCCGAGTCCGAGCCCGCCGTCCGTCACGGGCGCGGTCACCCCGAGCCAGCCGAGGTCCGCCGCCGCGTGGTGCAGTTCGGTGTCGACCGCCGCCGACGTCTCGTCCACATAGGCGTGGACACGCGCCGTACCGAGGTGGGCGGCCAGCCATCCGCGCACCGCCACACCCATCGCCACCTGCTCGTCAGTGAGCCCGAAGTCCATAGTGCACCGATCCACTTCGTCGTGAAGTGCTCAACAGTCCACCGAACGCGACGGAGTACGTCAAAGACGTGAACCCAACCCGACCCATTGCGAAACGCAATGAGTCACTCATTGGCTCCGGCAATGGGTCACTGTTCGTTTTGCTCTTTGACGCACTACGACGGCCGCACCCACGATGGCCGCATGGATCTCCGATACTCGTCGGCGGCCGAGAAGTTCCGGCGGGAGATCCGCCGGTGGCTGGCCGGCTCGGTGCCGGAGGCGTGGCGCAGGCCGTGCTTCTGGCTCGACCTGGACGGCACCGGCCAGTCCCTCGATCTGCGGCGCGGGTGGGAGAAGGACCGCGCCGACAACGGCTTCGCCGGCGTCGACTGGCCCGAGGAGTACGGCGGCCGCGGCGGCGACCACGAGATCCGCGCCGTGCACGACGAGGAGATGGCGCGGGCACGGGCACCGATCGGCCCGTTCCTCGGCCTGACCTACCTCGGCACCACCCTGCTGGGCCCGACGCTGCTGCGCTACGGCACCGAGGACCAGAAGCGCAGGCTCCTGCCGGCGATCCTGTCCGGGGAGACCATCTGGTGCCAGGGCTTCTCCGAGCCGGAGAGCGGGAGCGACCTCGCGAGCCTGCGGGCCACCGCCCACCGCGACGGCGACGTCCTCGTCGTCTCGGGCGAGAAGACGTGGACCTCGATGGCACGGTTCGCCGACGCGATGTTCGCCCTGGTCCGCACCGACCCCGAGGCGGAACGACAGCGCGGCCTCACCTTCCTGCTGATCGATCTGGCGCTGCCGGGCGTCACCGTCCGGCCGATCCGCCAGATGTCCGGTTCGCACGAGTTCGGGCAGGAGTTCCTCGACGAGGTCCGCGTGCCCGTCGCGGGCAACGTGGTCGGCGCGCCCGGGGACGGCTGGGCGGTGGCGAAGTACCTGCTCGGGGTGGAGCGGAACGCCTCGCCGATCAGCCAGTACTTCGAGTTCCGCCACGAGCTCGACGACGTGATCGCCGTGGCGCGCCGCACCCACAAGGACGGGCGCTCGGCCATCGAGCAGCCCGCCGTCCGGCAGCGGATCGCCCGTTGCCGGGCCGACCTGGAGCTGCTCCGCGTGCGCGGCTACGACGCGATGACGCGCGTCGGCCGGGGCGAGGACCTCGGCGCCCACGCCTCGGTGACCAAGCTGCTGTGGTCGCGAACCAGGCTGGCGATCGCGGACCTGGGCGCGGACGTCCTCGGCGTCGACGGACAGCTGGGCGCCGACGCCGGTGCCGGCCACCTGCGCTGGCGCCACCTCCACGTGCGCGGCCAGCGGATCGCGGGCGGCACGGCACAGATCCAGCGCACGATCATCGCGCGTGAGCTGCTGGAGCTGCCCCGATGAGCGAGCTCGCGAGCGATTCGACGGCACCGGGCGGGACGGTGCTGTTCTCCCTCGACGGCGGTGTCGGCACGGTGACCCTCAACCGGCCGCGGCGCCGCAACGCGATCTCGTGGCAGCTCGTGGAGGACCTGCTCGCCGCGCTCGGGCAGGCCGCGTCGGCGCGTGACCTGCGTGTCCTCGTCGTCACCGGCGCGGGCAGTTCGTTCTGCGTCGGCGCGGACCTGGCGCGGGTCGGGTCGGACAGCGTCGGCGACCAGGAGACGCGCACGCTGCGTGGCCGGTCCGCGGCCGACGACCGCGAGCGGCTGGCCCACGCGTCGACCATCGTGCAGACGCTCGTGTCGTTCCCCGCGCCGACGATCGCCGCGGTCAACGGGGCGTGCGCGGGAGCCGGGCTGTCGCTGGCGCTCGCCGCCGACTTCCGGATCGCGGCCGAGCACGCGGTGTTCAACACGGCGTTCGTCAGCGCCGGGGTGTCCGGCGACCTCGGCAGCGCGTGGCTGCTGACCCGCGCCGTCGGCGGTGCCCGCGCGCGGGCACTGCTCCTGGACCCCGGCCGGATCACCGCGGCGGAGGCGGCACGGCTCGGGCTCGTCACCGAGACCGCGGCCGACCTGCCCGCCCGGGTCGGCGAGCTGGCGGGCAAGCTCGCGGCGCAGGCGCCGCGAGCGATGCGGTACGCGAAGGAGAACCTGGACGACGCCGCACTGGTCACGCTGCCCGACTACCTTGGGCGCGAGGTGCCGCGCATGGTCGACTCCGCCCGCAGCGGGGACGCCCGGCGGGCGGCGCAGGCGTTCCTGGAGAAGCGACGGCCGGTGTTCACGGGAGAGTAGGAGCCCCATGACCAGCCCACTGGCGGGTGTCCGCGTCGTCGAGTTCGGCCACTACATCGCCGCGCCGGCGGCGACGCAGCTGCTGGCCGATCTCGGCGCCGACGTGATCAAGGTCGAACCGCCCTCGGGCGACCAGGCCCGCGGCATCGGCGCGTACGGCGAGGGCATCGTCCTCGCCTACAACCGCGGCAAGCGCTCGGTGGTGCTCGACCTCAAGTCCGAAGCCGACCGCGACACGGCGGTCAAGCTGGTCGCGGAGGCGGACGTCGTCGTGCAGAACCTGCGGGCGGGTGCGCTGGCCGGTCTCGGCCTCGGCCCCGACGAACTGCGGGCGGCCAACCCCTCGCTCGTGTACGTCTCGGTGAGCGGCTTCCCCTCGGCGGGACCGTCGGCCCGTCGCGCGGGCCTCGACATCGCGGGGCAGGCCGAGAGCGGGCTGATGTCGATCAACGGCGAGCACGACGGTGACCCGCTGCGTGTCGGGTTCCCGATCGCCGACGTCGCCGCCAGCTACGCGGTCGTCCAGGCCGTGCTCGCCGCGCTCCTGCGCCGCGAACGCACCGGAGAGGGCGGGGTCGCCGAGGTCTCGCTGCTGGGTGCCGCGATCCACCTGCAGTCGGCGATGTGGGGCGAGTGGCACGCCTCGGGTCAGGAGCCCCGGCGCAAGGGCAACGGCCAGGCGACCGTCGCTCCCGCGGCCGACGTCGTGCACACCGCGGACGGCGCCATCGTCCTGTCCGCCTACACCCCCGAGCACTTCGCCCGGCTGTGCCGGCTCATCGACAAGGAGTGGATGCTCGACGACCCGCGGTTCGCCGGGAACCCGGCCCGCGTGGCCCACCGCGACGCGCTGCTGGCGGAGATCTCGCCGACGTTCGCGGTGCTGGACACGGCGGAGTGCCTGGCGCTGCTGGCCGAACACGGCATCGTCGCGGCCGCGGTGCGGACCTTCCGCGACGTGGCCGAGGCGGCGGACGTGCGGGCCGGCGGCGCACTGACCACCGGCATCGGCCCGGACGGTGACCGCTACACCGTGCCGTCCCTGCCGTTCACCCTCGACGGCGTGGCGCCCGCGGCGGACCGGGCCGTCCCCCGCCCAGGTGACGACACGCCCGTGTGGCCTTGACCGGGCCAGAACGCCGTGCCTTGGATCGGCACATGAACGTCCGCGAGATCGAGTGCTTCCTCGCCGTCGTCGACCAGGGCAGCATCACCCGGGCCGCGTCCGCGCTCTACCTGGCGCAACCGTCCCTGTCGCAGATCATCCGTCGCCTGGAGACCGATCTCGGCGTCGAGCTGTTCCGCCGGGTCGGGCGCGGGCTGGTGCTGGCCCCGGCGGGTGAGGCACTCGTCGGCCCGGCGCGGCAGATCCTCCGCGACCTCCAGCACGCCCGCCAGGTCGCCGAGGGCTACCGGGGGCTGGAGCGCGGCCGGGTCGACGTGGCGATCTCCCCCACCCTCACGTCGAACTTCCTGGCGGCGTGGGTGGGCCACTTCCGGCGCAAGCATCCCGGTCTCACGGTCCGGCTGACCCAGCACACCGGCGACTCCGACGAGATCGCGACCCTCATCCGCTCCGGCGAGGCCGAGCTCGCGTACACGGTCAACCCCATGTCCCGCCAGGGCATCGAGTGCGTCCACATCGGCGACGGTGAGGTAGTGCTGGCGCTGCCGCCGGGTTGGCGCGGCGACTTCCCCGACCCCGTGCCCGTGGCACTGCTGGACGGCCTGCCGATGATCGTCGACCGCGGGTTCGGCCGCAGCTACCTCGACTCCCTGCGGGACACGAGCGCGATCGAGCCCGTCGTGGTCGTCGACACCAGCGAACCGGCCGGCCTCGTGCCGTTGATCATCGCCGGCGCGGGCGCCGCGCTCCTTCCCATGCGTCAGGCCCTCGACGCCCGGCGCCGGGGAGCCGGCCTGCGTCTGCTGGAGCCCCTGACCCTGCGGCCGATCTACGCCATCACCCCCACCACCCCGTTGTCGGTGCCCGCACGCAGGTTCCTCGATCTCAGCAGGGAGAACCTGGACCGCTGGCACCAGGCCGTGACGAGCCGCACCGACCGGGGCATGTCCCTGCTGGAGGCGGCCGTCGACGCCGACAACGCGATCGAGGCCGCATACCAACGCCTGACGGAAACTCCGTACCAACCCGCGGGGGACGCGAGCGGTCCGTGATCAGTCGACGCCCTCAACCACCCGAAAGGACTGATTACAGCCGTCGACAGGACGCCGCGGAACCCGTCGTGGCGTGACCGGGAGCGTCGCACTCGTCGCTCGATAGCGTCATGGTGTGGTGGGGACGAGAGGTTCACCTCGCGCCGGGTACGCCTGCCGGCGGCAGGAATCCGAGCAAGGAAGCGAACAATGAACGCTCTCACCGCCATCGCCGTGTCGGCAGTACTGGGACTGGGTGCCGCGACGGGCCAGGTTGCCGCGGACCCCAGCTACGAGCGGCAGGTCATCACGCTGACGAACCAGGAGCGCGCGATTCATGGCTGTGGCGCCCTGACCCAGCACGCTGCCCTGACCAGAGCGGCCCGCGGTCACTCCGAGGAGATGGCCGTACGCGACGAGATGACCCACCACGGCGCGAACGGCTCCGACGCGGGCGACCGTGTGCGGCAGGCCGGGTATCCGGCCAGGAAGTGGGCGGAGAACATCGCCTACGGCCAGGCGACGCCCGAGGAGGTGGTCGACGCCTGGATGGGCAGCTCCGGTCACCGGGCCAACATCCTCGACTGCGGGCTGGCCGAGATCGGGGTGGGACACGTCGTGAACGAACGAGGGGTGCCGTACTGGACCCAGAACTTCGGGACTCGTTGACAGGCGGGCGAAACGCGTCGCCGGACACGCCGTGGCGGGGGGCCCCCCGGGGGGGGGGGGGCCCCCCCCGCGGGGGGGGGGCCCCCCCCCCCCCCCGGGCGGGGGGGGGGGGCGGGGGGGCCCCCCCCCCCCCCCCCCCCCGGGGGGGGGGGGGCGGGGGGGGGCCCCCCCCCCCCCCCACGGCGGTGGGCTAGCCGCCGAGGCCGCCGAGGAGTGGGAGGCCCTGGGTCAGGCCACCGGCACCGCCGCCGCCGAGCAGGTCGCCGACGAGCGGGAGGCCCTCGGTCAGGCCACTGGCACCGCTACCGCCGAGCAGGTCGCCGACGAGCGGAACACTGTCACCGATGTCGCTGACGGCACGGTCCGCGGGCGTCTCCGCGCTGGCGAGCGCGGGGGTGGCGAGCACCCCGAGAAAAGCCAGTCCCGCCACGGCGGAGGCCATGCGAGTGCGATTCATGTGTTCTTGCCCTTCCTGGTTGGAGGACGCACACTTCAGCAGCTTCCGACCCGCGGTTTCAAGATCAACTCGCGTTGAGGCGACAGGACAACCCGATCGTGTCGCGGTCCGGCGACACCGGGGCGGGACGTCAGCCCTTCACCGCGCCGATCATGATGCCCTTCGCGAAATGCTTCTGCAGGAACGGATACACCAGCAGGATCGGCACGATGCTGACCACGAGCATCGCCATCTGGAGGGACTGTTGCGGCGGCACCTGGCTCGCGTCGCCGGTGCCGATCGTCGCGTTGTCGACCACGTACGTGCGCAGGACGAGGGACAGCGGGTACTTGGCGTTGTCGGTGATGTAGAGCAGCGCCGAGAAGAAGTTGTTCCAGTACGCCACGGCGTAGAACAGGCCGATCACCGCGACCACGGCCTTCGACAGCGGCAGCACGATCCGGAAGAGCACGGTCAGTTCGCTCGCGCCGTCGATCTTGGCCGCGTCCAGCAGTTCCTGGGGCAGTTCCAGGAAGAACGCGCGCATCACGATCACGTTGAAGCCGTTGACCAGGGCCGAGAGGATCAGCGCCCAGTAGCTGTCCAGCAGGCCGAGCTGTTTGACCGTCAGGTACATCGGGATGATGCCCGGCGAGAACAGCACGCTGAACAGCACGACCATGAGGATGGGCCTGCTGCCGAAGCTGCCCGGCCGGGACAGGCCGTACGCCAGCAACGCCGTGCACAGCAACGACAGGGCCGCGCCGACGACGGTCACGCCGACCGACACGAGCAGCGCCCGGGTGACCACCCCGCCCTCGAAGATCGCCTCGTAGGCGTAGAAGCTCGGGCGGTCCGGCCAGAGCACGTACCCGCCCGCCCCGGCGACCTGGCGTTCGTCGGCGAGGCTGGTCGAGATCACCGCCAGGAACGGGAGAACCACGACCAGGCAGCACACCGTCAGGACGAGCCCCTTGGCCACCCTGGTCGTGGGACGGGCCGGTGTCAGGATGGTCATCGCTGGTACACCCCCCGCTCGCCGAAGAGGTGGGCGACCTTGTTGGCGCCAAGCACGAGTGCGACTCCCACGATGCCCTTGACCAGTCCGGCGGCTGCGGACGCGCCCCACGAGCCGGCGCCGACCGCGTTGTTGAACACGTAGGTGTCGAGCACCTCCGACGCGTTGGGGCCGACCGCGTTCTGTTGCAGGAGGATCTGTTCGAAGCCGACGCTCAGCACGTCGCCGAGGCGCAGGATCAGCAGCAGCGCGACGACGGACTTGATGCCCGGCAACGTGACGTGCCACAGCTGACGTGTCCGGGACGCGCCGTCGACGGCGGCGGCCTCGTACAGTTCCGGGTCGATCCGGGACATCGCGGCGAGGAAGAGGATGGTGCCCCAGCTGGTGTCCTTCCAGATCACCTGCGCGACGACCAGCTCCTTGAACAGCTCCGGGTTCCCGATGACGTTGACGCTGCCGAGGTCGTGCTCGGTCAGGAAGCTGTTGAGCAGGCCGGTGTTGCCCAGCATGTGCTGGAAGATCGCGACGATGATGACCCAGGACAGGAAGTGCGGCAGGTACAGGATCGACTGGACCGTCCGCTTGACCCGTTCCGAGACGAGCGAGTTGAGCAGCAGCGCCAGCGCGATCGGGATCGGGAACACGAACAGCAGCTGCAACAGGGAGATGACCAGCGTGTTGATCAGCGCGTTGAGGAAGGCGGGGTCGCCGCCCGCGATGATGGCGAAGTTGTCCAGCCCCACCCACGGCGCGTCGGCGATGCCGACGTAGGGCTGGTAGTCCTTGAACGCGATGACGTTGCCGAGCAGCGGCGCGTAGTGGAACACCAGCAGCCACACCAGTCCCGGCACCGCGCACGCCAGCAGCAGCCAGTCCCGGCGCAGCCGCCTGCCCCGCCCCACCCGGCGCACCGGGCGCGGCGGCGGTGGTTTGCCGACCGCACGCGGTCTGCTCAGCACGGCCATCTCAGTTGTACTTCTTCTGCGTGCGGACCTCGACCGGCCAGGCGAGCTCGACACCGAGACCGGTCAGCGTGTCCTGGTAGGACTCCAGACGGGCGGCGTCGGCGCGTACCTGGCGCGGCACCGCGCCCGTGTCGAGGCAGTGCGCGGCGAGCGCACCCGCGGCCTCGCCGATGTTCCACTCGACCGGGTGCAGCCGGTAGCAGCCGTTGGAGATGTGCGTGGTGCCGATGTTCTTGTTGGCGGGCAACAGGTTTTCGACCCGGACCGGCAGCAGGGCGCCGAGCGGGATCTGGAACGGCCAGCTCGCCACGTCCACGTACTGGCGCGGCCCGGCGGGGCCACCGGTGGAGGGGTGCAGGTCGATGCGGTAGCTGCCGATGCCGACGGAGTCCCGGAACTCCTCCGCGCCGAGCAGCGAACCGCGTGCCTCGACACCCACGTGCAGCTCGGTGACGGTGAACTCGGCGCGGATGCGACGGGACTCCCGGATGTAGGGGTACTTGGCGAGGCCGTCGGCGGTGTCGGTGACGTCGGGGCGCAGCCGCAGTCCCGGGTGGCCGGTGCCGCCGAGGTGGTTGGGCGCCTCGGTCTGCATCCAGTACAGGAACGACAGGCTGAGCTGCCTGGCGCCCTCGAGGTGCCGGTCGCGCTCCGCGTCGTCGACGCCGAGCAGCGGGCCGAGCCAGTAGTCGATCTGCTGCCAGTTGACCAGCGTGATGTCGTCGCCCGCGTAGGAGTCCGTGAGGTGCGGCCGGTGCAGGATCCGGCGGAACCGCCACAGGTCGAAGTCCTGGTCCGGTTCGAAGACCCGCTTCGTGTACGGCTGCAACGTTTCCGGCGCGACCTGCACCCAGCTGAGCAGCGGCGCAGGCCAGAAGTCGGGCGCGTAGGCGCGCCAGAAGTCGTACGTCGCGGGCCGGTCGATGGTGTGGTCCTCGCCCGGCCGGTGGTCGAGTGCGAAGCAGAACGTGAACGACTGCTGGTCGAGCGGCTGGGCGGGTCCCTCGACCGCGTGCGGCTCACCGAAGTCGTCGCGGCTCTCCGACCCGATGACGTGCTCGACGCCCGCCAGCTCCAGCAGGTCGCCCAGCTCGGTCGCGTCCAGCACGTACCGCGCGGACACGGTCAGCTCGTCACCGCTGCCGGTGTCGAGCAGCCGCACCGCCGTGACCCGGTCACCGTCGACGTGAGCACCCACGGGCCGGTGCCGCAGCAGGACCCGCAGCTGCCTGCTGGACCGGTAGGGGGCGAGCATCTCCTCGATCGCGGCGACGGCGACCCTCGGTTCGTGGCAGAGCCTGCTGACGTGCCCCTTGCCGGGGTTGAGGTTCACGGTCGCCGCCGCTTCCTCGGTCAGCGGGTACCCGCGGCGGTAGTACGCGCGGATGGTGTCGCGCAGCCGCCGGTAGGTCGCGGTGCAGCCGAACTGCTCGATCCAGGGGTGCTCGTCCGGTGGCACCGCCTGCGCCGTCAGCTGGCCGCCGAGCCAGTCCGTCTCCTCGGTGAGGACGACGTCGCGGCCCAGCCGCAGCGCGGCCAGCGCGGCGGCGACACCGCCGAGGCCGCCGCCGACGACGAGGATGTCGCAGGTCTGCTCGTGCATCAGGCTCCTTGAGGTGCGGTGAGGGTGGCGCCGGGGTGGAAGCCGCAGCCGATGACGACCCGGCGCGGCGTGCGGTCGGCGGGGTTGTCCAGCAGGTCGGCGAGGAGCCGCACGGCCGCGGCGCCCATCTCCCGGCCCGGCGTCGTGATGGTGGTGATGTCCCAGCGCTCGACGGTGTTGTCCACGTACTCGTACTCACTGAGCGCCGCCACGGAGAGGTCCCTCGGCACCGAGAGGCCCAGTGCCGTGGCGGCGGCGCAGACGTCGCCCGCGCGTTCCCGGTCGTCGGTGACGACGCACGTGTAGCCCTGCTCGACCAACCCCGGCACGACCGCCGCGATGGACTCGGCTCGCGGCGGGACGAACACCTCGGTGGTGTCGACGCCGTCGCCGAGCAGTTCGCGCGCGGCCGCGAAACCGGCGTCGCGGTCGAGGATCGACTCGTGGTTCGACCCGCCGCGCAGCCGCGCGATCCGGCGGTGCCCCAGCCCGGCGACACGCTCGACGAGGAGCCTGGTGGCCGTGGCGTAGTCGGCGGCCGCGTAGGACACCTCGGCGCCGGGCAGGTCACGACGGCCGATGAACACGGCGGGATAGCCGTCCCGCACCAGGGCGGCCAGCTCGTCGCGGTCCTCCGACTGTCCGATGAGGACAGAACCGTCGGCGACCTGGAGCGAGTTGGTGCCGTTCTTGTAGATGGACCGGCGGCGGTCGTCGGTGTGCGAGCCGGTGAACAGCAGCAGATGGCAGTCGAGCGCCTCGACCGCCTCCTCGACACCCACGAGGAACGGGTGGTAGTAGCTCATCGCCTGCATGGGGAACAGCGCCTCGTACGTGAAGACGCCGATGATCCCGTTGCGGCCGCGGGCGAGGCTCCGCGCGGCCACGTTCGGCACGTACCCGAGCTGGCGGATCGCCTCCTCGACGCGCGCGGCCGTCGCGTCGCCGACCCGGACCCCGTTCGAGCCGTCGCGGCCGTTCACCACCGCGGAGACGACCGCCGGTGACACGCTCGCCAGCCGCGCGACGTCGGCCTGGGTCGGCCGCTTCTTTGGGCGTTCGGACGCCTTCACGTGGATACCTCAATTGATGTAGCGCATTATCTGTTGTCGCCAGGAGCGTAGCCAGGCAGGCGACCATCGGTCAACAATCATCCTGCAACGTGCAGCTAATCGAGAGTTGACAGTCGTTTTCGACGGACCTAGAGTCCATCACCACCGTGATGATGCGCATCATCACATCTCACTCGTCAGTCTTTCCGAGAACGGAAGTCCTCGCCGTGACCCAGCACAGAGCTGTGAATCGCCGCGCCCTGCTGCGCGGCATGGGCGCGATGACCCTCGCCGCCGCATCGACGTCGTTGCTCTCGGCCTGCGGTGGTGGCACCGGCGCCGCCGACACCGCCGAGGCCAACGCCAGCGTGAAGCTGCCGACCCACGTCCCCTACACCGGCGTGACGCCCGACCTCCCCGCGGGCGAGAACCTGCTGCCCGGCTTCTACCGGTACCCGGAGAACCTCGTCACCGCGATCAGGGACAAGCCCGGCGCCGGCGCGGGGAGGGTCGCCATCCTCGTCGACACGTTCACCCCGGTCCCGCCACCGCTGTCCGGCAACGCGTACTGGCAGGCGCTCAACGACCGGGTCGGCGCGGAGTTGGCCTTCAACATCGTCCCGGACAGCGACTACAGCACCAAGGTCACCACGACGATCGCGGGGGGCGACCTCCCCGACATCGTGATGCTGCCGTCGTGGACACCGGACCTGCCTCGCGTGCTGCGCGCCAAGTTCGCCGACCTCACGCCGTACCTGTCGGGCGACGCGGTCAAGGAGTACCCGTTCCTGGCGAACATCCCGCGGTTCTCGTGGCTCCCGATGGTCGCCAACGGCGGCATCCACGGCCTGCCCACCCCACGCGCGAGCATCGGCGAGATCATGTTCGTCCGCGACGACCTCGTCGCCGAGCGGTCACTCAACCCGAAACCCACGAGCCACGCCGAGTTCGTCGAGTTGTGCGAAGGCCTGACCGACGCGAAGGCAGGGCGCTGGGCGCTCGGCGACACCGGACTCGGTGGCGGTGGCGCGCTGCTGTTCCTGCTCGAGTCGTTCGGTGTGCCCAACGGCTGGTCGGAGAACAACGGCAGGTTCACGAACGCCGTCGAGACCGAGGAGTACACCGAGGCGCTCGCCGCACTGGTCGACATGGTCGGGAAAGGACTGTTCCACCCGGACACGTTCAGCGCGACCTTCCAGCAGGGCCGCGACTGGTTCGGCACCGGCAAGATCGCCATGAAGGTCGACGGATACGCGGCGTGGGACATCCTGCTCGGCACCTACCCGGGCATCGACGTCGGCGGCGTGCTCGCCCCGGCACACGACGGGAACGGTGCGGGCAGGCACTTCACCGGCAAGGGCAGCTTCGCCGTCACCGGTATCAAGAAGGGGGACGAGAAGCGGGTCCGGCAGATGCTCGCGATCGCCAACTGGATGGCGGCGCCGTTCGGCACCACCGAGCACCTGTTCCGCAAGTTCGGGGTCGACGGCGTCGACCACGTGATGCGCGACGGTGTCCCCGCACTGACGAGCGCGGGCGAGACGAACGTGAAGATCCCCATGCAGTACCTCGTGGACCAGCCGGCGATCCTCGGCCCCGGCGACCGTGCCGTGGTGGACAAGCAGTACGCGTACCACAAGGAGGTCGCGCCGCTGCTGGTGCCGGACCCGACCGTCGGCCTGTACTCGCCGGTGAACGCGAGCAGGGGGTCGGTGCTGTCCAAGACGCTCAACAACGCCCGCAGCGAGATCGTCCGCGGCAACCAGCCGGTGTCGGGCTGGGCGGACGTCGTGCGCCAGTGGCGCTCCAGCGGTGGCGACCAGGTCCGCGGCGAGTTCGAGAAGGCCTACGCACAGCAATGACGCTCTGACGAAGGAGAGAGTTGATGCACAAACGACTACGGCGACTGTTCGCCGCCGCCGCCGTGCTGACCGCCGCGGTGCTGCCGGCCACCGCGGGCCCGGCCGCCGCGGACCAGGCCGCCTACGACTGGCGGTTCGTGTGGGGCGACACCTTCGACACGCTCGACCACCAGAAGTGGGGTGTCATCGAAGGACTCCTCTCCCCCGGTTCCGACCAGGCGTACACGTCCTTCGCCGTCACCGCCGCGAACAGCAACCTGGTGCTGACCACCGAGAAGCGGCAGTACGGCAGCAAGCCGTACACGTCCGGCATGGTGTGGACGAAGGGCCGGTTCTCCTTCACCTACGGCAAGATCGAGGTGCGGGCGCAGATGCCCGCCATGGGCACGGGCATCTGGCCCGCGCTGTGGCTGCAGGGTGACATCACCGGCAACTGGCCGGGCCCGGGCGGCAACGAGGTCGACTTCGCCGAACTGTGGAACGACCCGACGAAGGTGCACCACGCGCTGCACTACGCCGACGAGCCGCACGGCACCGACCTCGGCGCCAACCAGGGCTGCGAGCACACGAGCCCGGTGAACCTGTCGGCGGGCTACCACACGTACAGCCTCATCTGGGAGCCAGGACCGAAGCTGACCTACTTCGTCGACGGGCAGCAGACCTGCCAGTTCACGTTGACCGGCAACTACTTCAACACGCCGATGCACATCATCATGAACACCGCGGTCGGCGCGTCGTGGATCGGTCATCCCGACGCGTCCGTGCCGTTCCCGCAACAGTTCAAGATCGACTATGTGAGGGTGTACCAGGACGCCGCCCTCGGCTGACTGCCGCCGGTGGCACGCACGACGCGTGCCACCGGCCCCCGCATCGAGAGGAACCCCCGCATGAGCAGCGACCACGACGCCGAGATCAAGGAGCTGCTCGGCCGCATGACGCCGGTGGAGAAGTTCGGCCAGCTCCAACAGCTGGCCTGGGGCTTCAACACCGGACCGGGCGGGCCGGGCACCGAGGACGTCGAGACCGCGGCCCGCGCGGGCCGGGTCGGCTCGGTGCTCAACCTGATGGGTGCCGCGAACGCGAACGCGCTGCAGCGCATCGCCGTCGAGGAGTCCCGCCTGGGCATCCCGCTGCTCTACGGGCTGGACGTCATCCACGGCTACTGGACGACCTTCCCCATCCCGCTGGCCCAGGCCGCCGCGTTCGACCCGGCCGTCACCGAGACCGACGGCGCCGTGTCGGCGCGAGAGGCCCGGTCCGACGGCATCCACTGGGTGTTCTCGCCGATGATGGACGTCACCCACGAGCCGCGCTGGGGCCGGATCGCCGAGAGCCACGGCGAGGACCCGTACCTGACCGCCCGGTACGCGGCCGCGAAGGTGCGCGGCTACCAGGGCGACGACATGAGCGCGGATGACCGCGTCGCCGCCTGCGCCAAGCACTTCGTCGCCTACGGCGGCGCGGAGGGCGGCCGCGACTACAACACGGTCGACGTGTCGGAGCAGCGCCTGCGCAACCTGTACCTGCCACCGTTCCTGGCCGCCGTCGACGCAGGTGCGGCGACCGTGATGGCCGCGTTCAACACCGTCAGCGGCGTGCCCGCGCACGGCAACGCGCACACGCTGACCGACATCCTCAAGACACAGCGGGGTTTCGACGGGGTCGTGGTCAGCGACTGGGCGGGCGTCGACGAGCTGGTCGTCCACGGCTTCGCCGCCGACCGAGCGGACGCGGCCCGGCTGGCCCTCGGCGCCGGGGTGGACGTCGAGATGGCGAGCACCAGCCTCGTCGAGCACGGACCGGACCTGCTGGCACGTGGCCTGATCAGCGCCGACCGGCTCGACGACGCGGTGACGCGGGTGCTGCGGCTGAAGTTCCGGCTGGGCCTGTTCGACCGGCCCTACGTGGACCTCGACGCGGTGATCCCGGAACCGACGCCGAGCACGCGGGCCGCGGCACGGGACGTGGCGGCGCGGTGCATGGTGCTGCTGAAGAACGCGCCTGCGATCCTCCCCCTCGATCCGTCGGTCTCGTCGGTCGCCGTGGTGGGCCCGTTCGCCGACTCGGCCGACCTGCTCGGCACGTGGGTGCTCGGCGAGACGCAGCGGCGCTTCCCCGCGGGCACCGTCCGCGAGGCTCTCGCCGCGGCGCTGCCGGACACGCTGATCAGCCACGCGGACGGCGTCCAGGAGGCGGTCGACGCGGCACTGGCCGCCGACGTGACGGTCGTGGTCGTCGGCGAACCCACGGCGCTCAGCGGTGAGGCGGCCACCCGGTCCGACCTGGGTCTGCCCGACGGGCAGGAGGACCTGATCGCCGCCGTCGCCGCGACGGGCAGGCCCTACGCCGTGGTGCTGGTGGGCGGCAGGCCGCTGACCGGCGACTGGCTGGACACCGCGCCCGCGGTGCTCATGGCCTGGCACCCCGGCATCGAGGCGGGCAACGCGATCGCGGACGTGCTGACCGGAGCGGTCAACCCCGGCGGCAAGCTGCCGGTGACCTTCCCCCGCGCGGTCGGGCAGGTGCCCATCTACTACAACCGGGAGAACACCGGACGTCCCCACGACCCGGCACGGCCGGAGAACCCGTTCGTCTCCGGCTACCTCGACCTGGCCGACGGTCCGCGGTTCCCGTTCGGGCACGGCATCGCCTACACCACCTTCGCCGTGTCCGCGCCGGAGCTGTCCCGGACCCGGATCGAGGCCGCCGCGCTGTGCGACGGTGCCGCGGTCGAGGTCACCGTGCCGCTGCGCAACACCGGGGACCGCGCCGGGGACGAGGTCGTGCAGCTCTACGTGCACGACCGCGCGGCCAGTGTCGTGCAACCGGTGCGCAGGCTGCGCGGCTTCCGGCGCGTCCACCTCGCCGCGGGCGCGGAGACGGTCGTGCGCTTCGCCCTGGGCGCCGACGACCTCGGGTTCTGGACCGGCGACCCGAACGGCCGGTTCGTGGTGGAACCGGGCGAGATCGACGTCCACACCGGCACCAGCTCCGCGACGACCGACCGGTGCACCCTGACGATCGTGTGACCCGGCGGCGCTCGACCAAACGCACTAGTTGACAAGTCTAATAGAGGACTTGTCTACTAGCAGAGTGATTCTCTCGCGCATCATCCTGGGGTTGCTCGCGATCGCGCCCATGACCGGTTACGACCTCAAACGGCACTTCGAGTCGACCGTCGGGCACTTCTGGTCGGCGGACAAGGCGCAGATCTACCGCACCCTCGCCCGCCTCGTCGCCGACGGCCACGCGGAGGTGGAGACCGTGGCCGGGTCCGGGGCACCAGACCGCCAGGAGCACCGCATTACCGCCGCCGGGCGGACGGTGCTCGCCGAGTGGCTCGCGAGCGAGCCGGAGCGGCACGTCGAGCGGGACCCGTTCCTCGCGCGGGTGTTCTTCGGCGCCGAACTCGACGACGACGCGCTCCGGACGCTCTTCACGCGACGTCGTGCGGCGGTCCGGGAGCGACTGGCGCAGTTCGAGCGGCTGCGCGCCGGGACATCGGCGCCCGATCGCGCCGCCCGGCTGCGCCTCGCGACACTGGACCACGGCATCGCGGAACTCCGGGCCGAACTCGCCTGGCTCGACGTGGTCGGCAAGGAGGTCGCGTGACCGCCTTCCCCGAGGTGCACCGTCCCGCGACGGCCACCGCGCACCGGCCCGTGGTGATGCTGCACGGGGGCAACGTCGCGAACTGGATGTGGGAACCACAGCTGGCCGCGCTGCGCGACAGGACGGTGCTCACGCTGAACCTGCCGGGCTTCGGTGAGCGGGTCCGGGAGGTCTGGCCGGGTCTGGACGCCGTGGCCGACGACGTCGTGGCACGAGCGACCGGCCACGGTGTCGACGGTCCGTTCGATCTCGTCGGGCTCTCCCTGGGTGCCGTGACAGGGTTGCGTGTGCTCGCGCGGCACCCCGGCCGGGTGCACTCGGCGTTCCTGACCGGAGCGCCGCTCGAACGACCAGGCCCCGGGGTACGCCTGGTCACCCGGCTGCAGATGACGTTCTGGCGGGCGCGGTGGTTCTGGCGCGCCCAGGCCGCGGCGTTCGGTCTGCCCGCGGACTCGCGCGCACGGTACGTCGCGCACGGCATGTCGATCCGCCGCGAGACGGCGTCCGCCATGACCGCGGACGTGTACCGGGGCGGCATCCCCGCCGGTGTGGGCGACTACTCCGGTCCCCTCCTCGTGATCGCGGGCGAGAAGGACAACGTGGCGGTACGCCGCTCCCTGACCCGGCTCGGCAAGGCCGCACCGCGGGCACAGCTCCGTCTCGCGCCGGGAATGCACCACATCTGGAACGTCGAGGACACGACCCTGTTCAACGGCGTCCTGCGTGCCTGGCTGGACGGCGCCACGGACCCACGCCTCGTCCCCGTCCCCCGACGCTGACCATCGACGCGCCACCTCCCGGATATATTCGGTCGGGATGGGGCGGCGAACGAGAGCGCAGGGGAGATCATGGACGACCGTGTCTTGAGCCCGGACGACGCCAGGGAACGTCTCGAGGCGTGGCAGGGGAAGATCGAGAAGCTGGCCGCCGACACCAAGGACATGAGCGACCGGTTTCAGGCGCTCCAGGTGACGAGGTCGGACCCGAACCGCATGGCCGAGGTGACGGTCGACTCCACCGGTTCGCTGATCGCGTTGCGGCTGACACGGGAGATCGAACGCTCCTCGCCGGAGGTCGTCGCCGCCACGATCATGAGCACGATCCGGGCGGCGAAGGTCGAGCTCGCCGGGATGACGCAGGAGATCATCGAGGACACGGTCGGCGCGGAGTCCTCCGCGGGACAGGCGATCGCCGCCCGCGTCAGCGAGCACCTGCTGGCGAACGCCGGCGAGGTCGAACCGGACGGCGAGTACTACGACCGCCACGAGGACGAGGAACAGCGCGACATCTCGGAACCACTCCGGTCGGACAGCCGTCCTACTCCCCGTGCTGGGGAGGACGAAGAGGATGACGACACCACCATCTGGCGGTGACCGCGATGCCTGACGGTTTCACCACCAACCCGGAGGAGCTGCGGACGCACGCCGCGAACGTCGACGCCCTGAAGGAACGGTTCGGCAACGTGAAGGGCGCGAGCGCGCACATCACGCAGGACGACCAGGCGTACGGGCTGCTGTGCGGCTGGATCTCGGGCATTCTCGAAGCCCGCCACCAGAAGCAGGACGAGCTGATCGCCAAGGTCGAGGAGAACCTGACGCTGGTCGCGAAGTCGTTGCGGGACACGGCCGACGACTACGAGACACACGAGCAGGGTGTCGTCGGCGTGATGGGCTCGATCGGGGACGACCTGGGTTCGGTGCGGCCGCGATGAGCAACCCGCTGATCGCACCGGTCGAGTCGACCAGGCAACCGTGGACCGGCTCGAGCCTCGCCGACGGCATCCAGGGCGTGGTCGAGTCCATCCAGAACAAGAGCTGGGTCGACGGCATCCTGGCCGGCGCCGGGCTCGCCGTCGACGCCGTGTCGACCGTGATGGACCCCATCAGCGCGTTGCTGGCCAACGGCATCGGCTGGGCGATGGAGTACTTCGAGCCGTTGCGGCAGATGCTCGACGAGCTGACCGGCATCCCGGACGTGGTGGCCTCGCACGCCGCGACGTGGAACAACATGGCCACCGAGCTCATCAGCATGTCGGACGACCTGAAGGCGTCCGTCCAGAACGACCTGCCGACCTGGAGCGGCAAGGCGTCCGACTCCTACCAGACCCTGATGGCGAACAACGTCCAGGCGATCGGCGGTCTCGGCGCGACGTCCGCGGCGATGGCGGAGGCCACCACGGGCGCGGGCGGGCTGGTCCAGTTCACCCGCGACATCGTGCGCGACCTCATCGCGGACCTGGTGGCCCGGGTGATCGTGTGGGTGGCGGAGGCCATCTTCGTGGTGACCATCCCGGTGATCGCCTCGCAGATCGCGGCCGCGGTCGTCAAGTGGGTCGGGCGCATCGTCACCTACACGGGCGCGCTGATCACGAGCCTGACCAACCTGACCAAGCTCCTCAACGGGTGACGCGACGATGCCTCCAAAGACCCACACGACCCCCAGCGGCGGCTCCGGTGACGGCCCCGGCACGTCGAAGGGTGACGGCTCCGGCGACGGCGGCACACCCCCGAAGAAGGTCGGTGACGTAGACGCGGGCAAGAGCGTCTCGAGCGCACAGACCGCCGTGCAGCGGCTCATCGACGGCGGCACCCCCGGCCAGGCAACGGGTGCGACCACGCCGTCGCACATCCCGACCACACCGAACACACCGACGACACCGTCCACGACGACACCGACCACGCCCCCGAACGCCAGCGACATCCACCTTCCGCCCGGCGCCAAGGAACACATCCTCGACGGCGACGGCGGGCGGCAGGGCGGGCACTACCCCGGCACCGGCTTCTCGAAGAAGACCGAGTTCCCGAAGGGCTGGGACGCCGACAAGATCCAGGACGCGGCCTACCAGGTCACCCAGAGCGGCAACCCGGTCAAGGGGCCGTTCCCGACCAAGGACGCCGACGGCAACGTCCGGATGGCCTACAACTACGAGGGCAAGGTCGACGGGATCACGGTGCGGACCACCGTCTTCGCCGACAACGGCGAGATCCGCACGGCGTTCCCGCCCAACGGCGGCGAGAAGGACGGCAGCGGCAACCCGGTGATCGAGAACCCGCCCGCGCCCAACCCGGCGCCCAAGGGCGTGCCGATGTCCGAGCCGCCCAGGTACAACAACCCCGAGGCGGGTGGCGACGGCAGCTGGGTGTGGCAGGGGCCGAAGGGGAATGAGATCATCCGCGTGATCCAGCATCCGGACGGTACGGTCGAGCGGACCGTACTCGGTCCATATTCGAAGAAGTGAGCGGCGGAATGGATGTCAGGACATACGCGACGCTGACCGACGTGTGTGGTTGGCTCGCGGGCAGGCTGTCGGACACCGTCCTCGACGCCGTGCGCGTGAACTACTACGCCGGCGAGGACGTGATGGCCGAGTCGGCGATGCTGCTCGGGCTGGCCATGGAGAACGTCGGCATCACCCCTGAGGAGCGGGAGCAGATCCGCTCGGTGCTCGACGACCCGGACAACCCGGATCTCGACGACGTGCCGAGCATCGCCGAGGTGCCACCGCTCGCGTACCGCTTCTCGACCAACCCGCCGCCCGGTCCGGTGACGGCGCCGGACCCCTACCGCGCCGACGAGGTGGTCGCCGCTGAGGCGCCCAACCACCAGGGCAGGCGCGTGCGCCGCACGTGGCGCGTGCCGTTGACCGACCCGGACCACGGCACCTGGCTCTACGTCGTGCAGGTGTCACCCACCGGGAACGTGCTCCGCGCGTACTCCGGCATCAGCTCGACGTTGAACGTGGAGGCGCAGCTGACGTGGCCCGTCGAGGTGGTCACCGAGGGGTCGCTGCTGCCGCCGTACCAGGCCGCCGCGCTCACCGCGGCCCATCAGGTCTGGAGCGCGTGACCCTCAGGACACGACGACGCCGACCTCCGGGCGCGGCTCGCGAGAGGTTTCGCCAAGATCCTGACGTGTCGCCGTCGGCCTTGTAACGTACCGGCGGTGCATCTACTCACCGCGGCGCAACAGGATCGGTTGCGCCACCTGGCACGCCGCAGCCCGGCGTTCATCGGCATGCGCGTCATCGTCCACGACGACCACGTCGAGGTCACCCACCCGGAATCGCTCGAGCTGGGGTTCGAGACCCTGTCGGCGACGCTGGCCAACACTCCGGCCGGGCAGTGGCCCGAGGTCGTCGACGAGCACTTCCAGCGGACCATCGCCCTCGGGACGCAGGACAGCTCCGACATCGAGGGGCCGACGGAGGTGGTGCTCCAGCACACGTACCTGCGCCTGGCCCCCGCGGACACCGGGGTGGCCGACGTGGCGTCCTACGCCGACGAGATCACCCCCGGCCTGCTCCGGGTGCTCGCCTTCGACCGGCCCGAATCCATCGTGGTCATGCGGGACGAGGACGTGCGGCGGCACGGCTTCGACCAGCTCTTCGACGCGGGCCTGGAGAACCTCGCGGGGGAACTGCCGGACCGGTACCTCGAGTCCGAGGGCGTCTACTACCTGCAGGGCTCGGACTACGTCGGCTCGCTGGTGCTGGTCATCCCGTGGGTGATCGAGGCCGTGACCGGGGTGGCCGACGCGCCGCACGGCGCACTGGTCGCGATGCCCGCTCGCGACCAGTTCCTCTTCCACCCCATCCGGGACCGCGACACCGCGGGCGTGCTGGCCGCACTGGACGAGATCGGGCAGCTCACCGCGGAGTGCCACGCGAACAGCGCCCACCAGCTCAGTTCACGGGTGTACTGGTGGCGTCCGATGCCCGTGGGCGGGCTCGAGACCGTCGGGCACCACAACGGCGCGGGCATGGTCACCTACTACTCGGACGACTTCGAGGACGTGCTCTTCACCGTGGGCATCAACTAGACGGATGGCGCGTCTTCATGTCGGCTGCGCGATGTGGACACACAAGGCGTGGCCAGGGCGGTTCGTGCCGCGGTCGCTGCCGGTGAACGAACGCCTGCGGGCGTACGCGGGCTGGTGCAACGCGGTCGAGGGCAACACCACCTTCTACGCGACCCCCGCCAGAGAGACCGTCGCGGCCTGGGCCCGGCAGACCGACCCCGGCTTCCGGTTCCTGGTCAAGCTGCCCAAGGTCGTCACGCACGAGCGCAGGCTCGTCGGCGTCGAGACCGAGATGCGGACGTTCCTGGACGCCGTCGAACCCCTCGGCGAGCGGGCGGTCCTGTGGACCCAGCTGCCCGGTTCGTTCGGCCCGTCGGACGTCGACGCCCTCGGCCGTTTCCTGCGCAGGCTCCCCGCCGACCGCCGACGAGCCGTGGAGGTGCGCCACCCCGGGTTCTTCACCGACGCCCGCTCGACGTCGCTTCTGGAGTGGACGCTCGCCGACACGGCCACCGAATGGGTGCCGTTCGACACCACCGTCTTCTTCCAGGGCGCCCCGGCGAGCGACGCCGCGCACGAGGCGTGGGCCAGGAAACCGCGGCTGCCGCGTCGGACGCGGGCGCTGACCGACCGGCCGATCGTCCGCTACCTGGGCCACGACTCGGCCGAGGACACGATCGCGGGGTGGCGGCCGTGGACCGGCGTCGTCGCGGGCTGGCTGCGTGAGGGCCGGTCGCCGACGGTCTTCGTGCACACCCCCGACAACGACGAGGCGCCCGCACTCGCCCGCCGGTTCCACGACGACGTGCGGGCGCTGGTGCCCGGCCTCGACGCGCTGCCCGACCCGGAACCGGTCGAGCCGGCGACCCTGTTCTGAGTGCCGTCACCGAGGATGCCCGGCCCGGGCAGAACGGTGTCCGGTTGGTTGGCAAGCGGAGGTCCGCAGGCGCATAGTTCGGTGATCCGAACCAGCCACGGGAGGTCGCGATGGACGATCGTCTGGTCGTCGTCCTGGGCGCCACGGGACGGCAAGGCGGTGCGGTGGCACGGCACCTGCTCGCGGGCGGCCGGCGCGTGCGCGCGGTGACCAGGACGCCCGGTTCCGCCGCCGCGCAGGCGCTCGCCGCGGCAGGTGCCGAGGTGGTACGGGCGGACATGGCCGACCTCGTCGGTCTGCGCTCCGCGCTCGCCGGCGCACACGGCGTGTTCAGCGTGCAGAACCCGATGACCAGCGGGCTGACCGGCGAGGTCACCCAGGGCACGAACGTGGGCACCGCCGCCGCGGAGGCCGGGGCGCGGCATGTCGTGTACGGCTCGGCCGGCGTCGGCAGGCCGGGAACGGGAGTCGGCTCGTGGGACTCGAAGGTCGCCGTGCGGGCTCACCTCGAGTCCCTGGGACTGCCGTTGACCGTCCTGCGGCCCATGGCCTACATGGAACTGATGAGTGACAGGAGTTTCTACCCCGCGGTGGCCGTGTGGCACGTGATGCCGAAGTTGATGGGTGGTGACCGGCCCGTGCAGTGGCTCTGCCTCGACGACTTCGGCGCGGCCGTGGCGCGAGTGCTGGCCGAACCCGACCGGTTCGTGGGCGCCGACCTGGCCCTGGCGTCCGATGTGCGCACGATCGACGAGTGCGGGGCGCTGTGGCGCGAGGTCTTCGGCCGTGGGCCGCGCCGCGTCCCCATGCCGGTGTGGCTGTTCGAGAAGTTCGTCGGCTCGGATCTCACGACCATGTGGCGGTGGCTGCGCACCAATCCGACCGATGTGGACACCACCGTGACGAAGGCTCTCGTGCCCGAAGCGCGAACCGTGCGTCAGTGGCTGCAGGCACGGCGGGGGTAGCCCCCGCGGACGACAACTGCCGGCTCCCCCTGGGATGCGGGAGCCGGCAGCGTGCGTGCGGAGATCAGTCCATGTCGAACGAGCCGCTCTCGACGGAGTTGGACCACGCACCGCCGGTGCCGGCGCCCGCGCTCAGTTCCTCGAAGTAGGCCGCGGTGATGTCGTGGTCGAACCCGTGGTCGGAGTCGACGTCGCCGTCGTGACCGTCCTCGTGGTGCGCGTCGTCGTGCTCGTGGACGCCGTGGTGATCGTGGGCGCCGTCGCTGACGTACGTGTTCTGCTCGGACGAGTTGCCGATGGTGGTGTCGTTGTGGATGCCGTTGACCACGTAGGTCACCTGCGTGTCCTCGGACTCGCTGTGCACGACGTCGACGTCATCCGAATGGTGGTACCAGTCCGGCCCTGGCGAGAACCCGTCGTCCTTGACGACCGTCGTGTCCTCGGACGAGTTGCCGACCGTGCTGTCGTTGTAGATCCCGTTGACCACGTAGGTCACCTGCGTGTCCTCGGACTCGCTGTGCACGACGTCGACGTCATCCGAATGGTGGTACCAGTCCGGGCCAGGCGAGAACCCGTCGTCCTTGACGACCGTCGTGTCCTCGGACGTGTTGCCGATGTCGGTGTTGTTGTGGATGCCGTTGACCACGTGGGTCACCTGGGTGTCCTCGGACTCACTGTGCACGACGTCCGCGTGTTCCGACACGTGCCAGTCGGGTCCGTGCGACACCCCGTCGACGTCGGCCATGATCGCGGTGTCCGCGGTCTCGTTCTCCGTCGCGACCGCACCCGGCTGCGCCTGCTCGGTCACCACTGCCTCGTCCGCCTCCCCCGCGGACGCGGTCAGCGGTGCGATCACCATGGCGATCGGCACGGCAAGGGCCGCGTAAAACGCACGACGGCCAGCCAATTCGGGCATTGCTGTCTCCTTACGAAGTGATCGATGAACGATCTAGGACGTCTTCGCACGTTACTGCCGAATGCCCGAAAAAGAATTGCGGGGAATACCAAAGTTGTGCGCGTTCACCCTTTCACGTCTCCTGGCACCACAGCGTGATCACGTCACTCGTGGTCCCGGTCCTGTAATGTGAAAAACCACTCTCGACCGGGCGAAAAAGTCGTCAGCGTGCGGCTCGGAGCTTGCGTACGACGACCGCGAGAACGCCCGCACGCTGGACGTAGCCGTAGGTGCTGGAGTCCTCGCTGCGGAGGTTGTCCCCGCGTACCACCACGTGACCGGCGGGCACGAACGGCGTCCGGTCTCTGACCCAGTCCGGCGTCGGGTCGCCGGGCAGCGCGACCAGCCGCTTCACCCGGTAGGGCGGTGCGCCCGGCGGGTTGGTCGGCGGCGCGAAGACGATCGCGTGACCGCGGCGCAGCAGCGGGACCCTGGCCGCGAGCAGCACGTCGCCGTCGGTGTAGGTCGGCCGCATGCTGTTGCCGCGTACCGTGACCACGACGAGGAGCCCGCGTGCGACGGCGGCCACGAGCGCCGCCGCCACCAGTGTCCTCATCGGACGGCGAGCCGGCCGAGTCCGGCGCGGGCGCGGGCCGCTTCGACGATCACGCCGTCGCGGACGCGCAGCAGCGTCGGAAAGCCTTCCTGGCCGAAGGCGGCGGACACGGTGGACTCCCACGGCACCACGGCGACCTCGGCGATCGCGGAGAGCCGGGTGGCCAGGTCCGTGGTCGGCTCGGTCTCGCCGCTGTCGACGAGTGCGACGAACCGTTCCGCGGGCGGGTCGTCGAGCAGGTCCGTGACGACCGCGGTGCACGGCGAGCACCCCGCGGCGAAGAAGCCGACCAGCACGTCGCCCGTCGCGAGGTCCCCGGTGTCCAGCGTGCTGCCGTCGAGACGTTCGAGGGAGAACGGTCCGACGGGGGTGCCGGGCGCCGGTAGACCGTCGTCGTGCGGGACGCCGGTCCGGTTCTGCAGGTCGCGGACGCGGCGGATGAGCGCGAACGTCAGCAGCAGGTGGCCCGCGGTCACCACGGCGAGCAGGACCAGCGCCACGGTCAGCACGATCATGGGTTTTCCCTTCTGGGTACGGCATTCGCCGGTTCGGAGAACAGGTAGGCGAGCTCGTCCCAGTGGACGGCGACGAGCCCGCAGACGGCACCCGTGACCACCGCGACGAGCGCGGCGCCGTCGAGCCGAGGGTGTCCGCCCGCCGCGAGTCCACAGGCGACGGTCAGCAACAGGACTCCGTTGCGCACCAGGTGGCCGCGGCCGAACACCGCGCCCCGTGCACCGAAGCAGCGGCAGCGGACCCGGCGACCGGCGCGCACCACTCCGGCGATGCCGACGAGGAACGTGGCGAACAGCACGGCCGCGAGGCTCAGTGTCGCCACCTCCGCGGCGGCGGAGCGGGTTCCCAGTGCCACCACCGCGAGAAGGGCGGTGACGCACTCGGCGCCCGCCACGACGACCGCGACCGGGCGCACGGGGAGACGGCGGGTGGGCAACATGGCTCCGGTGGTGGTGACGAACTCCGTCCACGCGGCACGGTCGCGCAGCTTGCCGAACGCCGCGAAACCGAACACGACCGCGACCAGGGCCACACAGCCCGTGCCGATCGGTGCCGTGGTCATCGCAGTCGTCATCGCAGTCATCACCGTCATCGCACGCCTCCCACCCGCCGCGTCGTCAGCAGCCCGAGTACCGCTGGCAGATCCCGTTGCAGTCGAACCGGTAGCCGCGGGCCGAACAGCACTTCCACGCCACGTCGACACACGCGCCGGCGTGCACGGCGGGCAGCACCTTCCGCAGCAGCCGGTCCCCCGCCTTCGTCAGCAGTGCCTTCATCCGTAACTCCCTTCCGTTGTTTCCTGATAACCACGTGCCTGTGTCGAGAACAGGCGCGCGTAGGTGCCGCCGGCGAGCATGAGCGTGTCGTGGTCGCCTTCCTCGGTGATCACGCCGTCGTCGAGCACCACGATGTGGTCGGCCTCGCGGACAGAACCGAGGCGGTGCGAGATCAGCAGGGACGTGCGGCCGCGGCGGAAGTCCCGCAACGTGCGGTGGATCTCGTGTTCGGCGTCCGCGTCGAGGCTCGCGCTTGGCTCGTCGAGGATGAGGAGGTCGGCGTCGGCGCGCATGAGCGACCGCGCGAGCGCGACCCGCTGCCACTGCCCGCCGGAGAACGTGACACCGGGTTCCCGTTCCTCCTCGAGCAGGAACGTGCGGCTGAGCAACGTGTCGTAGCCGCGGGGCAGCCGGGTGACCGCGTCGTGGATGTCGGCGCGCTCCGCACAGCGCTGGATGTGTTCGGGAGAGCCGCTCCTGCTCAGGTCACCGACCCCGATGTTCTCGCCGACGGTCAGGTCGTAGGTCATGAAGTCCTGGAACGTCGCGGCGAGCCGGGCCCGCAGTGACTCGTGGCCGAGGTCGCGCAGGTCGATCCCGTCCCAGGTGACGCGCCCGCGCTGTGGGTCGTAGAACCGGCACGCGAGCTTCACGAGGGTCGACTTGCCCGCACCGTTCACGCCGACCAGCCCGAGCGCGGTCCCCGCCCGCAGCTCGAAGCTGACGCCGCGCAACACCCACGGCGCGTCGTCGTGGTAGCGGAACCAGACGTTCTCGAAACGCAGCGCGTCGCGCAGCGGCGGCGTCCGCCGGTCGCCGTCGGTCATGTCGAGCGGCTCGCGCATGACGTCGAGGTAGCAGCGGAAGAGCTTCAGCGCGCGCGTGGCGGCGCCGACCTGGCCCACCATGTCGGACAGCGCACCCTGCACGCCCGCGACGGCCGACACGAACAACAGCACGTCACCCGGTGTCAGCTCACCACGCAGCACCCGGTGCGCGACCACGACGATCGCGACCCCGGACACCGCCGCCCCCAGCAGGCTCAACCCGGTCTGGGTGAGCGCCGTGCGCCGGGCGAGCCGCACCAGCACGTGCTGGGAGCCGTGCAGCGCGTCGAGCAGCCCGCGCCGGAAGTGACCGCCCAGACCGAAGAGCCTGACCTCCTTGGCGGCCCGGTCGTCGGTGAGCAGTGATCGGTAGAAGAAGCGGCGGCGCTGGTAGGCCGACGACGCCATGCTCGCGTCGACGTGCCGGTTGGCGAGCTTCAACTCCGCGACCAGGCCGGGCAGCGCCGCGAGGCACAGCAATCCGGCCATGAGTGGCCAGACCGCGGCGATGAACGCGAGGAAGCCCAGCATGGACACGATCGCGCGCACGACGCCCTCGACGAAGTCGACCGCCGAGTTCGGCCCGTCGGCCGCCGAGTTCTCCGCGAGCAGCAGCCGGTCCTGGAACTCCGGGTCCTCGAAGTACCGGAGCCCTCCGTACGCGCAGGTCCGCGCGAACAGGTCGCTCTCGGCGCGCAGCGTGACGGCCGCGTCGTGGCGCGCTCTGACGTAGCCGGTGAGGTGGTGGCACACGATGCCGAGGGCACCGGTCGCGGCACCGGCGACGGCGTAGAGCGTCACGGCCGCCGCGGTGCCGCCGCGGGTCAGTTCGTCGATCAGCAGCTTGCCGAACCAGGCGACGAGCGGCGCGCAGACGGCGCCCAGCACGGTGAGTCCCAGCCGGGCGAGCGCGCACCACGGATCGGCTCGCCAGCCGAGGACCAGTGCGCCCCACCCGGTCCGCACCAGATGTCGCGACTGGTCCGCGGCCGGCGAGTGGTCGACCATGTCCGTCAGCACCGCTGCGACGTGCGCCGCTTGGAGCAGTAGGCGCCCCAGATGGTGCAGTTGCCGTAGTAGTCGGTGGTCTTCCAGTACAGGTACTCGTAGATGTACCCGCCTTCGCACTTCGTCGTCCGGACCGCGCAGTAGCAGTTCCCCGCCTCCGCCGCGGCCGCGTCCACCTTCGGCAGGAACTTCGCCAGCAGCGCTTCGGCTGCCTTCGTCACCATCACGGAGTGATCCCTTCACCACTGAACGAGACGTCAGTGACGGTAGGAACCAGCTCTAACAAGCCGCTAACAGAAGTTGGTCGCCGGAACCGGGGTCAACGCACGACGATCGTCGTGGCGCCGGTGCGCGGGACGAGTTCGCCGATGACCGGGGCGCCCGAGATCTCACCGGCCAGCAGGAGGCCGCCCGAGGTCTGGGCGTCGGCGAGGAGCAGCGCCGTGTCCTCGTCCACCGCGTCGGCGTCGAGGTGCGGGCGGACCCAGTCCAGGTTGCGGTGCGACCCGCCGGGGACGTAGCCGTCGCGCAGCGCCTCGTGCGCGCCGTCGAGGTACGGCACGGCCGCCGCGTCGAGCACCGCGGTCACGCCGCTCGCCCGCGCCAGCTTGTGGAGGTGGCCGAGCAGGCCGAAGCCGGTGACGTCGGTGGCGCACGTGATGCCCGCGGCCAGGGCCGCGGCGGACGCGGTCGCGTTGAGCGTGGTCATCACGTCGATCGCCTCCTCGAACCGCTCCCCCGTCGCCTTGTGGCGGGAGTTGAGCACGCCGAGACCGAGCGGCTTGGTGATCGACAGCGGCAGCCCCGCACGGCCGGCGTCGTTGCGCAGCAGGCGGTCCGGGTGCGCCATCCCGGTGACGGCGAGGCCGTACTTCGGTTCCGGGTCGTCCACGCTGTGCCCGCCCGCGAGGTGGCAGCCCGCACGCACGCAGCTGTCCATGCCGCCGCGCAACACCTCGGCCGCCAACTCGAACGGCAACGCCTCCCTCGGCCACGCCAGCAGGTTCAGCGCGACCACCGGGGTGCCGCCCATGGCGTACACGTCGGACAACGCGTTGACGGCGGCGATCCGGCCCCAGTCGTAGGGGTCGTCCACGACCGGGGTGAAGAAGTCCGTGGTGGCGATGATGGCGCGCTCGCTGTCGATGCGCACGGCGGCCGCGTCGTCGCCGTCGTCCAGACCCACCAACAGGTCGTCGGGCGGTTGTGCCGGACGCAGGCCGCGCACCACCGCTTCCAGCTCGCCGGGCGGGATCTTGCAGGCACAGCCGCCGCCGTGTGCGTACTGGGTGAGTCGGTAGGCCATGGGCACCATCCTCGCGGTGCGTGCCACCACCCGCTCTGCGAGGATGGACACATGTCCCGGGGAGGCGCTTCCGGCCTGGTGACCGGCGCGGTCTTCAAAACCGCTGAGTGGCAGGCGCTGTCGCTGGCGGGTTCGATTCCCGTTCGCCTCCGCCGCGGGACGTGCGATGTCTGATCCCCGCAGGCTCGTCCCCCGCACCGACGTGCTGCTCGCCGAACCGCGGATCGCGCGGGCGGCACGCGCGCTGGGCCCCGTGCTCGTGAAGCACGCCGTCACCGCCGCGCAGCAGCGGGTCCGGGCAGGCGACCTCGACCCGGCCGCGGTCGTCGACCACGTGCTCGCCGAGCTGCCCGCCACCGCGTCGTCGTTGCGGCACGTGGTCAACGCGACCGGTGTCGTCGTGCACACCAACCTCGGGCGCGCGCCGCTGTCGCCGGCCGCGCTCGACGCGGTACGTGCCGCGGGCGCCACCACCGACGTGGAGTTCGACCTCGCCACCGGGCAACGGGCGCGCCGCGGCCGTGGCGCGCTCGCCGCGCTGGCGGACACCGTGCCGGACGCCGAGGCCGTGCACGTGGTCAACAACAACGCCGCCGCGCTGCTGCTGTGCGCGCTGACGTTGGCCCAGGGCAAGGAGATCGTGCTCAGCCGAGGTGAGCTGGTGGAGATCGGTGACGGGTTCCGCATCCCCGAACTGCTCACGTCGACCGGGG
This sequence comes from Actinophytocola sp. NPDC049390, assembly GCF_044466355.1. Classification (NCBI taxonomy): domain Bacteria; kingdom Bacillati; phylum Actinomycetota; class Actinomycetes; order Pseudonocardiales; family Pseudonocardiaceae; genus Actinophytocola; species Actinophytocola sp. NPDC049390. The sequence goes on along the minus strand of NZ_JBITMQ010000001.1, from coordinate 1,241,899 downwards.
CGCGGCTGCGGGAGGTCGGCACCACCAACCGCACCACGGTCGCCGACTACGCCGCCGCGATCGGCCCCGAGACCGGGTTCGTGCTGAAGATCCACCCGTCGAACTTCCTGGTCACCGGCTTCACGGCGGGCGCCGCGATCGCCGACCTCGCCGGGCTGGGGGTACCGGTGATCGCCGACATCGGGTCCGGGCTGCTGCGGCCGCATCCGCTGCTGCCGGACGAACCCGACGCGACGACCGCCCTGCGCGACGGGGCCACCGCGGTGACCGCGAGCGGCGACAAGCTGCTCGGCGGCCCGCAGGCCGGGTTGCTGCTCGGTACGGCGGAGCTGGTCGAGCGACTGCGCAGGCACCCGGCGGCGCGGGCGCTGCGGGTGGACAAGCTGACGCTCGCCGCGCTGGAGGCCACTCTGCGCGGCCCGGCGCCGCCGGTGCGGCAGGCGCTGGAGGCCGACCTCGCGGCGGTGCGGGCCAGGGCCGAACGGCTCGCGGCGGACCTCCTCGGACGGGGTGTGGAGGTCGCGGTCGTGGCGTCGGTGGCGGTCGTCGGGGGCGGTGGCGCGCCGGGCGTCGAGTTGCCGAGCGCGGCGCTGAGCCTGCCCGCGAGCGTCGCCGCACGGCTGCGGGCCGCCGACCCGCCGGTCGTGGGCCGGGTCGAGCGCGGTCGCTGTCTGCTGGACCTGCGCACGGTGCCGCCGGAGGACGACGACCTGTTGCGGGCGGTGGTGGCGCGGTGCACGTGATCGCCACCGCGGGCCACGTCGACCACGGCAAGTCCACGCTCGTGCGCGCGCTGACCGGGATGGAGCCGGACCGGCTCGCCGAGGAACAGCGTCGTGGGCTGACCGTCGACCTCGGGTTCGTGTGGACGGCCGTGGACGGTGCGGTGCTCGCGTTCGTCGACGTGCCGGGGCACGAACGGTTCGTGCCCACCATGCTCGCCGGGACCGGGCCGACCGCGGCGGTGCTGTTCGTGGTGGCGGCGGACGAAGGCTGGCAGGCGCAGTCGACCGAACACCTGGCGGCGCTCGACGCGTTCGGCGTGCGGCACGGGCTGCTGGTGGTCACCAAGTCCGACCGGGCCGACTCGGCGACCGCGACCGCCCAGGCCCGCCACCACCTCGCGGGCACCGGCCTCGCCGACGTCCCGTCGGTCGCGGTCAGCGCGCGGACCGGCGCGGGGCTCCCGGAACTGCGCCGCGCGTTGCTCGACCTGACCGCCGGGCTGCCCGATCCGGACACCGACGCCGACGTGCGGCTGTGGGTGGACCGGGCGTTCACGATCCGCGGCGCGGGCACCGTCGTGACCGGCACGCTCGCCGCCGGCACGCTGCGCGTGGGCGACGAGTTGGCGCTGGGCGGACGCCGGGTGACCGTGCGCGGCCTGCAGGCGCTCGGGCAGCCGCACGACGAAGTGGCCGCCGTGGCACGGGTCGCGGTCAACCTGCGTGGCGTGGACCGGGACGAGGTCCGGCGCGGGGACGCGCTGCTGACCCCGGCCGCCTGGCGCACGACCGCCGAGGTCGACGTGCGGCTGCGTGGCGACGACGCCGCGGAGCTGCACCGCGAGCTGGTGCTGCACGTCGGCGCCGCGGCGGCGCCGTGCCGGGTCCGTCCACTTGGAACGAACACGGCGCGGCTATCCCTGCGAGCCGCGCTTCCGTTGCGCGCCGGGGACGTCGGCGTGTTGCGGGACCCGGGCGCGCACCGGATCCCGGCGGGCGTCGAGATCCTGGACCCGCTCCCACCCCGGCTCCACCGGCGCGGCGCGGCCCGGCTACGGGCGGCCGGCCTGGCCGACCCGGCCGCCGCCCACCTCCGCGCGCACGGCGCGGTCCGCGCGGCCGACCTCCGCGTGCTCGGCTGGTCGCCGACCGGTGTCCCGTGCGGCGAGTGGCTGGTCGACGCGGACCTGCACGAGGACCTGCCGCGCCGGCTCGTGGCGCGCCACACCGCGTGGGCGGCGGCGCACCCGGTGGCGGCGGGCATGCCGATCGAGGCGCTGCGCAACGAACTCGACGTGCCGGAGCCGGTGCTGCTGGCCGCGCTCGCCACCACGAACCTGTCCGTCCACAACGGACTGATCGGGCGGGGCGACCGGAGTTCGTTGCCGGACAAGGTGTCCCGGGCCGTCGCCGAGCTGGAACGCCGGCTCGCCGACGCGCCGTTCACCGCACCGGAGTCCGCCGACCTCGCCGCGCTCGGTCTCGGTCCTCGCGAGCTGGCGGCCGCCGAACGGGCGGGCAGGCTCGTGCGGCTCACCGGCTCCGTCGTCGTCACCACGGACGCACCGGCCCGCGCCGCGAAGGTGCTCGCGACGCTGCCGACGCCGTTCACGGTGAGCGACGCCCGCCGCGCGCTCGGCACCACCCGCCGGGTTGCCGTGCCACTGCTGGAAAAGCTGGACGCCGACGGCGTCACCCGCCGCCACGACGACGGCACCCGCACCCTGCGCTGACGTTCACTCCTCGGCGAGCCGATGCCGCTGCGGGACGACCACGTACTTCGGGTCCTTCGTGGACGCCACCCCGGCCTCGAACACCCCGAACCGCTGCAACGCGCTTCCCGCGAGCAGCGCGAGGCCCGACGCGACCGCACCGAGCCTGCTGCGCCGCGCGACGGTCACCGCGCCGACGGCCCCCGCCACCGTCAGCCGCTCCGCCCACGTACGCAGCCGGTGGGCGCGGCCGGTCGTGTACGCCTCGCCGACGAACCCCAGCGTCCGGTCGACCTGCTTGGCCGCCACCACCTCCGCGGCCGCGCCCAGCACACCGAGCGCACGGGCTGGCCCCGCCTCCGCGACCGGCGCGCACACCATGCCCAGTCCGGCGCCGCTCGCGGCAGCCGACCCGGCGAACACGAACGGCAGCCGCCGGTGCGCCTCGTGCCACGCGGGCACCGCGGTGTGGGACAGCAGGACCGCCGTGTACGAGGCCACCCCGGGAGCGATGGCCGCCGCCGACAGCCCCGCCGGACGGGCGGCCCTGCGCAGCACCCGGCCCGGCCACGTCCGGCGCAGCCGTGCGGGCAGCAGCTCGGCCACCCCGGCGAGCCCGGCGCCGGGGCCGTAGGCGACGAGGAGCCACGTGCCCACGCTCATCGGTGAGGTCGGTTTCGCGACCCGCAGCATGTTCAGGAACCGTTCCGGGCGACCCAGGTCGGCGACGAGGAGGTACGTGCTCGCGCCCAGAGCACCCAGCGCGCCGACGCGGCCCGCGCGGCGCAGCGACGGCCGTCCGGTCAGGTCGGCGCCCGCGCCGAGCACCGCGGCACCCGCGGAGAGCCCGCCGGTGAACAGGTAGGCCGGGATCATCCACTCCCACACGGGCGGTTTGAGCACCGGCCGGTCGTAGTAGGTGCGGAACTCCGCCGCCGGCACCACGGGCTGCTCGCGGGCGCCGTCCGCGCCGCGGCGGGAGAACACCCGCGCCCGCTTGTCGGCCGCACCGGTGTCGCTGGGCGCCTCGCGGTGCCCGATCCCCCGCCTCATCCCCTGCCCCTTCCGAGGAACGCCGACACCCCCGCGGCGAGGAACGCGGCGGCCGCCACGGCCGCGTGCCGCCACATCGACCCGGCGTCGCGGGTCGGCACCACCGGGTCCGGCGGCAGCCCGTACACCTCGGGATCGTCGAGCAGCAGGAAGAACGCGCCGTCGCCGCCGACCCCGTCGTCCGGGTCCGCGCCGTACAGGCGGGCCTCACCCACGCCGTCCGCGGTGAGCTGCTCGACCCGCGCCCGCGCCCGTTCGCGCAGCTCGTCGAGCGGGCCGAACTGGATGGAGTCGGTGGGGCAGGCCTTGGCGCACGCGGGTTCGAGCCCGTCCCCGAGCCGGTCGTAGCAGAGCGTGCACTTCCAGGCCCTGCCGTCGTCCTCGCGCCGGTCGATCACGCCGTACGGGCAGGCGGAGACGCAGTAGCCGCAGCCGTTGCAGATGTCCTCCTGGACCACGACCGACCCGAACTCGGTGCGGAACAGCGCACCGGTCGGGCACACGTCCAGACACCCGGCGTGGGTGCAGTGCTTGCACACGTCCGAGCTCATCAACCAGCGGAAGTCGGTGCGGCCCTCCTCCTCCGTGCCCGCGCCGGGCAGGTCGAACGACGGGAACCCGAGGTCGACGGACTCCGTGCCCGGCCGTCCCGGCTGCTCGACGAACGCGACGTGCCGCCACGAGTTCGCGCCCAGCGCTCCGGTGTTGTCGAACGACATGCCGAGCAGGTCGAACCCGTCGGGATCCCCCGCGGGCACCCCGTTCCACTCCTTGCAGGCCACCTCGCAGGCCTTGCAGCCGATGCACACGGACGTGTCGGTGAAGAAGCCGACGCGCTCGGGGTGGTCGGTGTGGCCCGCGTCGGCCGCCGGGTCGGCGAGCGGCCCGGACCAGCTGTTCCCGCGCGTCATGTCCGCTCCTCCCTGTGGTGGACCGTGTGCTCGACGCTCGACGCCGTCGCGACGCGCGTGCCGGTCTCCCGCGTGACGCCCGCCCGCCGCCGGTAGTCGTCGAGGTAGGCGAGCAGCGCGGGGCCGGTCGGTCTGCGCCCCGGCCGCACGTCGCAGGTCAGCACCTTGCTCTCCTGGATGAGGACGTTCGGGTCGGTGAACACGCCGATCAGGTCGTTGACCACGTCACCGCGGACGAGCCCGGCGGGCCCGAAGTGGTAGGGCATCCACACCTGGTGCACGACGCGGCCGGCGAGCCGCAGCGGCACCATCCGGTCGGTGACGACCACACGCGCGTCCACCGCGGCCCTGCTGGTGACCACGTGCGCCCAGCCCAGGTGTTCGAGTCGCCGTTCCTCGGCCAGCGCCGGGGAGACCTCGACGAACAGCTCCGGCTGCAGCTCGGCCAGGTACGGCAGCTGCCTGCTCATCCCGCCCGCCGTGTGGTGCTCGGTCAGCCTGGCCGCCGTGAACACGTACGGGAACACGTCCGTGTGCGCTTCCGGCGGGGACGGGTTCGCCGGGTTGTCCGGCCTGCCGTACACCTTCCGCACCGGGTTGCCCTGCTGGCCGTACAGGCGGTTGCGCACCGGTGACTCGTGCGGCTCGTAGTGGGTCGGCAGCGGGCCGTCCACGAGGCCGCTCGACGCGAACAGCCATGCCTTGCCGTCGGCCTGCATGACGAACGGGTCGTCGCCGTGCAACGCGGCCGGGCCGACCGCGCCCTCGGGCGGGCGGTAGTCCGGCGGCTTCGTCTTCTCGAAGTCCGGTACGTCGTAGCCGGTCCACTCGCCGCGCTCGGCGTCCCACCACACGAGCTTCTTCCGCTCGCTCCACGGTCGCCCCTCGGGGTCGGCGGACGCGCGGTTGTAGAGCACGCGCCGGTTCGCGGGCCACGTCCAGCCCCACTCCGGCTCGTAGGGCCCCTGTTCGTGGTGGGGCTTGCGGCGGGCGGCCTGGTTCACCTCGTCGGCGTACACCCCGGTGTAGATCCAGCAGCCACCGGCGGTGCTGCCGTCCGCCTTCAGCTCGGTGTAGGCACCCAGCGTCCGGCCGGTCGTCAGGTCCAGGCCGTTGATGCGGCGCAGCACGTCCTGCGCCGAGGGCTCGTCGCCGTCCATCACGTAGTCCCACGCGAGGTCGAGCAGCGGCCGGTCCCGCTCGTCGGCCGACCCGGCCAGCCGCTCCTTGAGCAGCCGGCCGAGGTGGTAGAAGAACCACAGCTCCGAGCGCTGGTCGCCGCGTGGTTCGACGGCCTTGTCGCGCCACTGCAGCATCCGCTGGGTCTGGGTGAACGTGCCCGCCTTCTCCACGTGCGCGGCCGCCGGGAAGAAGAACACCTCGGTGCGGCAGGTCTCCGGCGTGATCTCGCCGGTCTCGGCCTCGGGCGAGTCCTTCCAGAACGTGGCGCTCTCGATCATGGCGAGGTCCCGCACCACCAGCCAGTCCAGGTTGGCCATGCCGCGGCGCTGCAGCCGCCCGTGCGCCGACCCGACGGCGGGGTTCTGGCCGAGGAGGAAGTAGCCGAAGACCGTGCCGTCGACCATGTCCATGGCCGTCCGGTAGGTGCCGTGGTCGCCGCTGATCCTCGGCAGGTGGTCGAAGCAGAAGTCGTTGTCCCGGGTGGCGTTGCCGCCGAAGTACTCCTTCATCAACGACACGAAGTAGGCGTCGGCGTCGTACCAGAAGCCTTTCTGGCAGGTGCCCTGGATGCTCTCCAGGTAGTGGGCCAGCGACTCGTGCGAGGTGTCGGGCATCGGCAGGTAGCCGGGCAGCAGGTTGAACAGCGTCGGGATGTCCGTCGAGCCCTGGATGTTCGCGTGCCCGCGCAACGCGTACAGCCCCCCGCCGGGGCGGCCGATGTTGCCGAGCAGCAGCTGGATGATCGCGCCCGCCCGGATGTTCTGCGGGCCGGTGGTGTGCTGGGTCCAGCCGACGCTGTAGATCAGCGCCGTGGTCCGCTCACGGCCCGAGTTCGACGTCCACGCCTCGCACACCCGCAGGAACCGCTCTTCCGGCACACCGCAGACCTCCGCGACGACCTCCGGTGTGTACCGGGCGAAGTGCCGCTTCAGGATCTGGAAGACGCAGCGCGGGTGCGTCAGCGTCGGGTCGTTCGCGATCTCGGCGGCGCCGGTCTCCAGCACCGGGCCGCCGGAGCCGTGCTGGTAGGGCGCGGACTGTTCCTTCGCGCGGGAACCGTCGGACCGCGCGGGCGCCACGCTCTCGTAGTGCCAGCTCGCGGTGTCGTACGACCCGCTCTCCGGGTCGTACCCGCTGAACAGGCCGTCGAGGTCCTCGGTGTCGGCGAACCGCTCGTCCACCAGGAACGACGCGTTCGTGTACGCGGTGACGTACTCCCGGAAGTACCGGTCGCCGTCCAGGATGTACTTGATCACCCCGCCCAGGAACGCGATGTCCGTGCCCGCGCGCAGGGGGACGTGCAGGTCGGCGAGCGCGCTCGTGCGGGTGAACCGCGGGTCGACGTGGATGACCTCGGCGCCGCGGGCCTTGGCCTCCATCACCCACTGGAACCCGACCGGGTGCGCCTCGGCCATGTTCGACCCCATGATCACGACACAGTCGGAGTTCGCGAGGTCCTGCTGGTAGTCCGTCGCGCCACCGCGACCGAAGGAGGCTCCCAGACCGGGAACCGTGGCGGAGTGTCAAATGCGGGCCTGGTTCTCGATCTGCACCGCGCCCATCGCCGTGAAGAGCTTCTTGATCAGGTAGTTCTCTTCGTTGTCCAGCGTGGCGCCGCCCAGCCCGGCGATGCCCATGGTGCGGCGCAGCGCGTTGCCGTGCTCGTCGTGGTCCTGCCAACCCCTGCGGCGGGCGTCGAGCACCCGGTCGGCCACCATCTCCATGGCGGTGCCCAGGTCGATCCGCTGCCAGTCCGTCGCGTACGGCGCGCGGTAGAGGACGTGTTCCTCCCGCTGCGGCCCGGTGACGAGCTGCTTGCTCGCCGAGCCCTTCGGGCACAGCCGCCCACGGGACACCGGCGAGTCCGGGTTGCCCTCGATCTGCACGACCCGCTCGTCCCGGACGTACACCTTCTGCGCGCACCCGACGGCGCAGTACGGGCAGACCGACCCGGTCACGCGGTCGGCACCGGCGGTCCGGGCGGTGCGTGCCGAGGTCGCCGCGGACATCGCGGCGGACCCGCGCCCGAGCCGGTCGGCGCCGGTCAGCTGCCGGTAGACCGGCCACGACCGGATCCACTCCGCGACACCCATCCCGGCTCCTCCGCACACGGACTCCGTGCTCGGGCTACCCGGGTCCCGGAGGTCGAAACACGCCGCGCTCCCGCAGGTGGCTCAACGGCCGCGCGGGTCGACCAGGACGGAGCGCGCGTCCCGCAGCGCCTGGCGCGCCTCGTCGGTGGCGCCCGCGAGAAGCAGGCTCGTGGCCAGCCGCACGCCGTCGGCCGCCTGCGTCACCTGGCAGGTCTCGCCGCACGCGGCGGTACGGGCCAGGGCCGCGCGCAGGTCGTCGACGAGCCGGGGTGGTGGTGTCGACGCTGGTGCGGGTGCCGTCAGCCGCGGGAGCACGGCGTCGATGCCCGCGAGCAGGAACCGGCCGGCGGGCGGGACGGGCTCGGCACGTCGCGGGGTCGGTTCGGCTCTCCGCCGCGTCGTGGGCGACGGTCTGCCCCGTGCGCTGGGTCCGGTCATCGACGTCGCCTCCGCTCGCCTGGGCGCTGTACACAGTGGATTCCTCACCGGTACGGCCCCAAACCGGAACGCCGACGTCGCCGCCCTGCTCACCGCGGGTGCACGCCGCCGTAGAACTCCACGCCGGAGAGGCTGTGGGTGACCCGCTGGACCCGGTCGCCCGAGTTGCCCTCGATCAGCGTGACCCGGTCACCGTCGACCGACTCCACGACCCCGACGTGGGTGCTGGTGCTCGTGGACTCCGGGCCGCTGCCGAACGGCAGCACGTCACCCGGACGTGCCTGGCCGAGGTCGCTCGCGTCGTAGGCCAGGCCGCGTTCCTGGCCCCAGGTGTAGACGTCGCCGGTGAACGGCAGGGACGGGATGTCCACACCGGACTCACGCCACACCCACGTGGCGAACGACGAACACCACGCCGCGGCCGGGCCGTACTTGTTCTCGTCGCCGGGGCCTTCCTCGTAGCCCAGCTCGCCCCTGGCGACGTCGAGGATCCTGCCCTCCGTCGCGCCCGCCGGTGCCTCCCCTGCCGGTGGCTCCGCGGGAGGTACCTCCTCGCCAGGAGTTCCGCCAGGGGTCCCACCGCCGCCCGGCTCCCCGTCGACGGGCCCCGGCTGTTCCGGCACGGTCGGGATCCACTCCAGCGGCGCGCCGCCGTGTGGCGTGAACCCGCCGGTGTCCGGGCCGGGCATCGTGGAGAACCGGGAACCGATCCCGTCCAGGATCCCGGAGACCGTGGCCGCGGCCTCCGTCAGCGCCGCACCGGCGAGCTCGATCTGCGCCTCGACCTGCGGCCGGTACCGCTCGACCGCGTCGTCGACCTGCGTGCCGAGTTCGCCCTCCGGCGCCGGGCAGCCCATCGCCTGCACCTCGGTGACAAGAGTGGCGAACAGCCCTTCCAGCGCGTCCCGGGCGCCCTGCACCGGTGCCGCCCGCGGTGTACAGCGCGGAGGCCGCGTTCGTCAACGCGTCGGCGACCGACATCCCGGCCGTGGTGAACCCGCTCATGTAGCCGACGAAACTGTCGGCGGCCGCGCCGTCCCACGCGCCGTCGACGTCGACCACCACCGCCCTGACCTTGTTCGCGGCCACCGCGGTCCTGCCGCTCGCCTCGGTGAACCTGGTGCCGAGCTCGTCGAACACCCCGGCGTCGACGGTGGCGTAGAGCGGGTCCGCGAGGGTAGCCAGTCCCGGTGCGCTGCCCGGCAACGCGGCGACGGCGTCCTTGTGCGTCATGGCATCCTCCGCGCCGGGACCAGGCACCGGGCGTTGTTCTGCTCGGTGTCGCGGACGCCGTCGATGACGGCCTCGACCGCGACGCCGACCTGGGCGAGCCGCTCACCCGCCGCGCCGATCTCGGTGGCGACGGCGTCGGAGAAGGCGTTCACCGCGTCGGCGAGCTCCCCGGCTGCATCGAGGTCGCCGAACGAGGCCGCGCTGACACCCGATGGCAGGTCGTCCGCGGCGGCCGTCATGGGTCCGACCTGGCCGGACACCTCGGTACGACACTGTTCGAGAGCTTCCAGGTCGACGGTGAATCCGCCCATGTCCCGCTCCAGGTGGTCGACGGTTTCGGACGTCACCGACCGTGGCAGGTGCCCCGGCACCGGACCAGGACCTGCGAGCGGCCATCTGTGTCCGGTGGAAAGCGGTGGTCAGCGACCGCCGACCGGGCGAGCCGGACAGTGGTGTCCGCCGCAGGAACGCGCACGGGATACCCTGTGGACGGTCGCTCCGGTTTGCTGGCAAGGCTCAGGGCCCCACGACGGTCTGTGACGATCCCCAGTGTCGATCCCCGATGTCGATGTGAAGGCGGCCGCGCCCCCGAGAAGGAGACCGAACATGAGCCAGGACGTGACCGGCTTCGTCGACCTGGAACTTCGGCCGGAACTGGTACGGGCACTCGCTCGGCTGGGCTACGAGGAACCGACGCCCATCCAGCGTCTGGCCATCCCCCCGGTGCTGGCGGGCCGCGACCTCGTGGGGCAGGCCGCGACCGGCACCGGCAAGACCGCCGCGTTCGCGCTTCCGCTGCTGCAGCGGATCACGTGGCCCCGCGACGAGACCGACCCGGTCGGGCTGGTGCTGGTGCCGACCAGGGAGCTGGCCGTCCAGGTGTCCGAGGCGATGCACCGCTACGGACACGACCTGGGCGCGCGTGTCGTCCCCGTCTACGGCGGCCAGCCGATCGGCAGGCAGCTCGGGTCGCTGCGCCGGGGCGTCGACGTGGTGGTCGCGACCCCCGGGCGCGCGCTCGACCACATCGCGCGCGGCACGCTGCGGCTCGCGGACCTGCGGACGGTGGTGCTCGACGAGGCCGACGAGATGCTCGACATGGGGTTCGCCGAGGACATCGAGGCCATTCTCGCCGACACCCCGGAGGACCGGCAGACCCTGCTGTTCTCCGCGACCATGCCGGCCAGGATCAACGGCATGGTCCGCCGCCACCTGCGGGACCCGGCGCGGATCGAGCTGGGCCGGGAGGAGTCCACGGACGACGACGTCGCGCTGGTGCGGCAGACCGTCTACGTCGTCCCGCGCGGCCACAAACCGGCCGCGCTGGGGCGGGTGCTGGACGTCGAGGCACCCACGGCGGCGGTCGTGTTCTGCCGCACCAGGGAGACGGTCGACCAGCTCACCGAGACGCTGAACGGGCGCGGCTACCGGGCCGAGGGCCTGCACGGCGGGCTCGACCAGCCGCAGCGTGACCGGGTGGTCGGGCGACTGCGGGCGGGCACGCTCGACCTCGTGGTGGCCACCGACCTCGCGGCGCGGGGGCTGGACATCGAGCAGCTCACCCACGTCGTCAACTACGACGTGCCGAGCGCGCCCGAGTCCTACGTGCACCGCGTCGGCCGTGTCGGGCGAGCGGGGCGGGAGGGGGTCGCCGTCACGCTCGCCGAGCCGAGGGAACTCCGGATGATCAAGACGATCGAGCGGGTCACCGGCCGCCGGATCCCGGCCGAGACCCTGCCGACCGTCGCCGACCTGCGCTCCCGGCGGCTGGAGCTGACCCGCGCGGCACTGCGCGAGACCCTCCTGGAGGACGGGCTGGAGCGGTTCCGCGCCGTGGTGGAACCCCTCGCCGAGGAGTTCGACCTGGTGGACGTCGCGCTCGCCGCCGTCAAGCTGGCGCACGAGGCGAACGGCGCCGCGGACGACGAGGAGGAGGACATCCCCGAGGTCGCCCCGGCGGCGCTGAGCGACCGCCCCGGCCGTGACCGCCGGCCCGCCAGGCCCGCCCGTGAGGGCATGACCCGGCTGTACGTGGGCTCGGGACGCGCCGCGGGCATCCGGCCGCAGGACCTGGTGGGCGCCATCGCGGGCGAGTCACGGCTCACCGGGCGTGACATCGGCGCGATCGAGATCGCCGACCGGTTCTCGCTCGTCGAGGTCCCCGAGTCGGCCGCGGACGAGGTGATCGCCGCGCTGCGGGGCAGCAGCATCAAGGGGCGCCGCACGACCGTGCGCAGGGAGCGCTTCCAGTCCAAGCCGCGCCCGAAACGACGCGGCTGACGCCACCCATGGCCGACGCGGACGAGGTTGAGGTCGTTGAGGTCGTTGTCGCCCATCGCGAGCGCGCGACCCTGCGCGTCGGCGACGTGTACCTGAAGATCGACGCCGACCGGGCACGCACCGACGTCGAGGTCGAGGCGATGGCCATGGCGCCGGTCCCGACGCCGGACGTCCTGTGGCGCAAGCCGTCCGTGCTCGCGCTCGCCGCACTCCGCGGTTCCCCGCTCGGCCGCCTCGGCGAGCCGTCGACCGCCTCCCCGGCCGCGTGGGCCGCGGCGGGCGCCGCCGTCCGGGCACTGCACGACGCGCCGCTGCCGCCCTGGCCCGGCCGGAGCCGGGACGTGTTCGCGGCGCAGCTCGCGGCGGAGTGCGAGTGGCTCGTCGTGAACGACGTCCTCCCCGACAACCTGGTGACCCGCAACCGCGAGGTCGCCGAGGCCGCGCTCCGCCCGTGGACACCGGTGTTCATCCACGGCGACCTCCAGGTGGCCCACGTGTTCGTCGACGGTGACGAGGTCACCGGCGTGCTCGACTGGTCCGAGGCGGCCCAGGGTGACGCCCTGTTCGACCTCGCCACCCTGTCGCTCGGGCACGAGGAGCACCTCGACGACATCGTCGCGGGCTACGGCGGCGACGTCGACCTCGACGTGCTCCGCGCGTGGTGGTCGCTGCGCAGCCTGCTCGGTGTGCGCTGGCTGGTGGAACACGGCTTCGACCCGTTCGCGCCGGGCTGCGAGGTCGATGTGCTGAAGTCCCGGATGTGAGACCGGCGCCGTCCGGAAAGCTGCCCCTTGGGGAGGGAAACCGACCTGGTCGGGCCGTCATCGTGGACGCACCCGACGAACGAGGGGCGTGCCATGACCCGACCGACCGTCCAGCAGGGCGACTTCGACAACAACGACGTCCGGCTGCTGCAGCAGATGTTGCGCGACATGAACTATCCCGTCGGTGACATCGACGGCGACTTCGGGCCCGTCACCGAGGCCGCGCTCGTCACGTACCAGAAGGACCACATGATCGGTGATCCCGAGGGCGTGTGCGGGGTGAACACGTGGGCCGCGCTGGAGGCGCAGTTCGGCGACCTCGACGGACTGCGGTCCGAGGAGAGCATCGCCGACTACGTCAACGACACCTACGGCACCGCGCACAGCTCGATGGATCCCCAGGAGCAGCTCGACGCGCTGGCCGCGGCCGCCAACGAGCAGCTCACCGCGGCCGGGGTGCCCTACGTGCCGATCGCGTTCGGCGACGCCGGGACGAACTGGGCCATCTTCGACTGGCGACCGTGGGCCGTCACCGTCAACCGCGACCTGTACGTCAACGCGCAGGCGAACGGCGAGGCCGCCGAGAACATGGACACGATCTACCACGAGTCGCGCCACAGCGAGCAGTGGTGGACGATCGCGCGCCTGCTCGCCGGGCTGTACGACATGGACGGTCCGGCCATCCACGCCCACACGGAACTGAACCTCGACATCGCGAACCTGGCCGTCGACTACCCGATCCTGGAGTCGAACACGACGACCACGGCGGCGATCGCCTGGTACGAACAGAACTTCGGCGTCTCGCCCGTCCCGGCGGGCGTCGACCCGCCCCGGGAGGCCGACGCGGGCGCGACGGGCGGCAGCGTGAAGCGGCAGGTGCGGGAGTACGTCGAAGGCGGGCCCGCGACCGGACGGCGGGTGCTGCGCCGCGACGACGAGGACGCGAGCGAGATCCGCTACCTCCAGGAACTGCTGATCTACCGCGGTTTCACGCCGGGCGACGTGGACGGCGACTTCGGCCCGAAGACCGAGGCCGCGGTGAAGGCGTTCCAGGCGAGCAGGGGCCTCGAGGACGACGGTCTGGTCGGTCAGCTCACGTGGGAGGCACTGCTGCCGTGACCCGGCCGGTGGCAAGAAAAGGACAACGCGCCTCGACCGCCGCCGCCGGTGGATCACGATGGCCGCATGAAACGCTCACATGTGGTGACGTTCGTGGCTTCCGGCACCCTGCTGGTCGGCGTGGCGGTCGGGGTGCCGGTTCTCGCCGCGCCCGACACCGAAGTGGAAACCGGTGCGGCCATCCGGGCCTGTGACCACCCCGCACAGGTGCTGGACCTGAGCAACTGGAAGGTCCAGCTGCCGATCGGCGAGGCGGAGCGCCCGGACGAGGTGCAGCAGCCGGAACTCGCCACGTACCAGGTGGATCCGTGGTTCACGCCGACCGCCCGGTGCGACGGCGTGGTGTTCCGGTCCGCGGTCAACGGGGTCACGACCGGCGGGTCCAACTACCCGAGGTCCGAGCTGCGGGAGATGGGCGCAGGCGGCGGAGACGAAGCGTCGTGGGCGGCCGACCAGGGCACGCACGTGATGACCATCGACCAGATGGTCACGCACCTGCCCAACGACAAGCAGCACATGGTGGTCGGCCAGATCCACGGCGGCAGCGACGACGTGTCGGTGTTCCGGGTCGAGGGCACCAGCCTGTACGTCACCAATGGCGACGACCCCCACTTCCAGCTGGTGACCGACGACTTCCGGCTGAACACCCGGTTCCAGGTGCGGTTCGTGGTGGCGAACGGGACGATCAACGCGTACTACAACGGTGAACCGGCGGCCACCCTGGACGCCGACTTCACCACGGGCTACTTCAAGGCAGGCGCCTACACACAGGCCAACTGCGAGAACTCCAGCCCGTGCGACGAGAGCAACTACGGCGAGGTCGTCATCCACCGGGTGGCCCTCGGCGGTGGTGGCGGCACCCCGCCACCACCGCCGTCGTCGGAGACCCCCAGCCCGGCCCCGCCGCCGTCGTCCGACGACCCCAGCCCCACCCCGCCGCCGTCCTCCGACGACCCCAGCCCTGCCCCGCCGCCACCGTCGTCCGACGACCCCGCCCCGCCGCCGGGTGGCGCGCTGGCGGTGTCGCGGGTGACGTCGAGCGGTGACGACGGCAACGTCGCGGCCAACACGCTCGACCACGACCTGTCCACGCGCTGGTCGGACGAGGGTGACGGGGTGTGGATCCGCTACGACCTCGGTTCGGCCACGACGGTCGGCTCGGTGGCCCTCGCCTGGCACAAGGGTGACTCCCGGGAACAGGACTTCGAGATCGAGACCTCGGTCGACGGGGAGGACTGGACCACCGTGTTCGAGGGCACGACCAGCGGAACCACGCTGCGGAGCCAGAAGTACGACGTCGACGACACCCGGGCCAGGTACGTGCGGATCGTGGGCGACGGCAACACCGAGAACGACTGGACCAGCATCACCGAGACCGCCATCTACCGGACCTGACGGCCCGGGGCGTCCCGGAGGAGCGGTTCGATCTCGTCGCGAGCGACGGGTCCGTACGCGTCGGCCAGGCGGCGCAGACCGGTGTCCACGTCGAGGTGCCATTCCTGGGTGCCTGCCGTCTCCAGCACGAGGGTGGCGACGAGCGACCCGAGCTGGGCGGCCCGTTCGGCCCGCAGCCCGCCGCCGATGCCTGCGATGAACCCGCCGCGGAAGGCGTCGCCCACCCCCGTCGGGTCGACGATCGCACGGGCGGGTACCGCGTCGACGTGGGTTTCGCGGCCGTCCGCGGTGACGAGCAGGCAGCCCTTGTCGGCGAGCGTGGTGACGCGGAGTTCGACCCGGCGTGTGATCTCGTCGGCGTCCCAGCCCGTCCTGCGGGTGAGCAGTTCCCACTCGTACTCGTTGGTGAACAGGAACCTCGCACCGTCCACAAGGGACCGGCAGGCGGTGCGGTCCAGCCTCGGCAGCTGCTGGGACGGGTCGGCCGCGAACGGGACACCGAGCTCGCGGGCCTCCTCGGTGTGGGCGAGCATGGCGGCCGGGTCGTTCGCGCCCACCAGCACCAGGTCGACCGCCCGCGCCGCCAGGACCGGCGCCAGCGTGATGTTCCTGGCCTCGGCCATCGCGCCGGCGTAGAACGACGCCAGCTGGCACTGGTCGTCGTCGGTGGTGCAGGTGAAGCGGGCGGTGTGCGCGGTCGGCGACACGTGCAGGTGCGTGCAGTCGACGCCGTGGCGGGCCAGCCAGGCCCGGTAGTCGTCGAAGTCCGGCCCCACCGCGCCGACGAGGACGGGCGCCTGGCCGAGCACGCCCAGCGCGAACGCGATGTTGGCCGCGACGCCGCCGCGGCGGATGACCAGGTCGTCGACGAGGAAGCTCAGCGACAGGCGGTCGAGGTGGGTGTCGACCAGCTGCTCGGCGAAACGGCCCGGGAACCGCATCAGGTGGTCGGTGGCGATCGAGCCGGTGACGACGGTGGGCATGACGTCCTCTCAGAACACGATGGTGGTGCGGCCGTCGACCAGGACCCGGTTCTGGCAGTGCCACCGCACGGCCCTGGCCAGCACGGTGCGCTCGATGTCCGCGCCCCTGCGGGTCAGCTCGGCGACGCTCGCGCGGTGCGAGACGCGGACGACGTCCTGCTCGATGATCGGTCCCTCGTCCAGGTCCTCGGTGGCGTAGTGCGCGGTGGCACCGACCAGCTTCACCCCTCGTGCCTTCGCCCGCTCGTACGGCCCGGCGCCGGCGAACGCGGGCAGGAACGAGTGGTGGATGTTGATCACCGGCACACCGATCCGGTCGAGGAAGTCCGCCGAGAGGATCTGCATGTACCGGGCCAGCACGACCAGGTCCACCTTGCCGCACAACAGGTCCAGCTGCCTGCGTTCCGATTCGGGCTTGGTCGCGCGGGTGACGGGGACGTGCTCGAACGGCACCCCGAACCCGGCCACGTCCTCGGCGAGGTCGGGGTGGTTCGACACGACCTGCACGATCTCCACGGGCAGCTCCCCGCGCCGGGCCCGCCACAGCAGGTCGAGCAGGCAGTGGTCGTAGCGGGAGACGAACACGGCCACCCTGGTGGTGGCGGCGGCGTCCCGGAACCGGGACACCCCACCGAGGACGGGCGCGACCTCGGCCGCGAAGTCACTCTCCAGTTCGGACAGTCCGGGGCCGCCGCCGGGCAGGTGGAACTCCACCCGCAGGAAGAACCGGCCGTCCGCGAGCCCGGTCGAGTACTGGTCGGACGAGACGATGTTGGCGCCGCGGCGGTGCAGGAACGTGCTGATGCGCGACACGATGCCCGGGGCATCCCTACAGGACACGACAAGTCTGCCGGTGGTCGTCATCGCTAGTACCGGTAGTGCTCTGGCTTGAACGGACCGGCCACGTCGACGCCGATGTACTCGGCCTGCTCCTTGGTGAGCCGGGTCAGCTCACCGCCCAGGGCCGCCACGTGGATCCGCGCGACCTTCTCGTCGAGCACCTTCGGCAGCCGGTGGACCTCGCGGGCGTAGGTGTCGTGCCTGGTGAACAGCTCGACCTGCGCGATGACCTGGTTGGCGAAGGAGTTCGACATGACGAACGACGGGTGGCCGGTGGCGTTGCCGAGGTTCATCAGCCTGCCCTCGGACAGCACGAGAACGGCGTGCCCGTCGCCGAACACCCACTCGTCGACCTGGGGTTTGATCGTGGTCCGGCGGATCCCCGGCTCACGGGCGAGCCCCGCCATGTCGATCTCGTTGTCGAAGTGGCCGACGTTGCCGACGATCGCCTGGTGCTTCATCCGCCGCATGTGGTCGACGGTGACGATGTCCTTGTCGCCGGTGGTGGTGATGACGATGTCGGCCCGTTCCACCACGTCGTCGAGCCGCGCGACCTGGTGGCCTTCGAGGAGCGCCTGCAGTGCGCAGATCGGGTCGACCTCGGTGACGATCACCCGCGCGCCCTGCCCGGCGAGCGCGTCCGCGGCGCCCTTGCCGACGTCGCCGTAACCGCACACGACGG
Source organism: Actinophytocola sp. NPDC049390 (assembly GCF_044466355.1). Classification (NCBI taxonomy): domain Bacteria; kingdom Bacillati; phylum Actinomycetota; class Actinomycetes; order Pseudonocardiales; family Pseudonocardiaceae; genus Actinophytocola; species Actinophytocola sp. NPDC049390. The sequence continues at coordinate 1,224,489 of NZ_JBITMQ010000001.1, read as the reverse complement.
CCACCTTGCCGCCGATCAGCACGTCGGTCCCCCGGTTGAGTCCGTCGACGAGCGAGTGGCGGATGCCGTAGCGGTTGTCGAACTTGCTCTTGGTGACCGAGTCGTTGACGTTGATCGCCGGGAACAGCAGGCGACCCTGTGCGGCGAGCTGGTAGAGGCGGTGCACACCGGTCGTGGTTTCCTCGGTGACACCGCGGATCCCGGCCGCGACGGCCGTCCACCTGCCCAGTGTGCGGCGCAGCGTGTCGAGGATGATCCGGTGCTCCTCCGGGTCGTCCTCGGTCGCGGCGGGCACGGCGCCCGCCGCTTCGAACTCGGTTCCCTTGTGGACGAGCAGGGTGGCGTCGCCGCCGTCGTCGAGGATCATGTTCGGGCCGCGGCCGTCGAAGTCGAACAGCCGCTCGGTGCACCACCAGTACTCGTCGAGCGTTTCGCCCTTCCACGCGAAGACCGGCACGCCTCGGGGCTCCTCCGGCGTCCCGTGTGGACCGACGACGACGGCCGCCGCGGCGTGGTCCTGGGTGGAGAAGATGTTGCACGACACCCACCGCACGTCGGCGCCGAGCGCGGTCAGCGTCTCGATCAGCACGGCGGTCTGCACGGTCATGTGCAGCGACCCCGCGATCCGCGCACCGGCCAGCGGGCGGGCGTCGGCGTACTCGCGGCGCAGCGCCGTCAACCCGGGCATCTCGTGCTCGGCGAGCCGGATCTCGGTGCGCCCGAACTCGGCGAGCCCGAGGTCCGCGACGGCGAACTCGATGCCGTTGCGCGTGTCGTGGATCATGCGGGCTCCTTCACGGTCAGGTTCGCGGCGGCACGCAGCGCGTCGGCGCGGTCGGTGCGTTCCCACGGCAGGTCGACGTCGGTCCGGCCGAAGTGGCCGTAGGCGGAGGTCGGCGAGTAGATGGGGCGGTGCAGGTCCAGGTAGGACCGGAAGGCGGCGGGGCGCAGGTCGAAGTGCTCGGCGACGAGTTCGTCGAGCAGCCCGCGGCCGACCCGCTCGGTGCCGAACGTGTCGACCAGCACGGACACCGGCCGCGCCACGCCGATCGCGTACGCCACCTGCACCTCGGCACGGTCCGCGAGCCCGGCGGCGACCAGGTTCTTCGCCACGTACCGGGCCGCGTACGCCGCCGACCGGTCCACTTTGGACGGATCCTTGCCGGAGAACGCGCCGCCGCCGTGCCGCGCGAACCCGCCGTAGGTGTCCACGATGATCTTGCGTCCGGTCAGGCCGGCGTCGCCGACCGGGCCGCCGATCACGAACCGGCCGGTCGGGTTGACCAGCAGCCGTGACCGCAGCAGGGCCGGGTCGTACAGGTCGGGCGGCAGCTCGGCGGTGACGACGTGGCGCCACAGGTCGTCGCGGATCTGCTCGACGCCCACGTCCTCGGCGTGCTGGGTCGAGACCAGCACCTGCTCGACCGCGACGGGAAGGCCACCCGCGTACCGGACCGACACCTGGGTCTTGCCGTCGGGCCGTAGGTAGGGCAACGTGCCGTCCTTGCGCACGGTCGCGAGTCGGCGGGACAGCCGGTGCGCCAGCGCGATCGGCGTCGGCATCAGCTCGGGTGTCTCGTTCGTGGCGTAGCCGAACATCATGCCCTGGTCCCCGGCGCCGGCCCGGTCGAGCTCGTCACCGGAGCCGTCCCGCCGCTCGAAGGCCTGGTCGACGCCCTGCGCGATGTCGGGTGACTGCTTGTCCAGCGCCGTGAGGACGGCGCAGTGGCGACCGTCGAAACCGCAGTCGCTGTCGTACCCGATCCGGGTGATCGTGTCCCGGACGATGCCGGTGTAGTCCAGCTGTCGCGGGGTGGTGATCTCCCCCGCCAGCACCACCATGCCGGTGGTGACCAGGGTTTCGCAGGCAACTCGCGCGTACGGGTCGTCGGCCAGTGCCGCGTCGAGCACGGCGTCGGAGATCGCGTCGGAGATCGCGTCGGCGACCTTGTCCGGGTGTCCCTCGGTCACCGACTCGGACGTGAAGAGGAAATCGTGCACGGTCACGCTCCTTGGACGATCGGTTCTGGCAACGGGCGAAGGGTGCGGCGGACCTGCGCCGTGCCCTCGACCATCGCGGCGAGCTTGGCGCGGGCCACGGCACCGGACAGGTTCCGCAGCCCGCAGTCCGGGTTGATCACCAGCTGTTCGGCGGGCACGAGGTCGAGCGCCGCGCGAATGCGCTTCGCGACCGTCTCGGCCGTCTCGACCTCCTGGCTCTTCACGTCGAGGACGCCGAGCCCGACCGTGCGGTCCCACCCGAACTTCTCGATCACCGGCAGGTCCTCGTAGCCCTTGCGGGCGAACTCCAGCACGAGCTGGTCGACCCGCGCGTCGAGCACGGCCGGGAACAGGAAGTCGTAGTGGCCCTCCCACGACGGCCGCGCGTAGCGGTTGCCGTAGCAGACGTGCAGCGCCCAGCTGACGTCCACACCCGCGGTGACGGCGTTGACGCCCTCGACCGCCACCGTCACGTCGCCGGGGTAGCCGGCGAGGAACGGCTCGTCGATCTGCAGCAGCGTCGCGCCGCGGGCCGCGAGGGCGTGTGCGGCGCCGTTGAGGCGGTGGGCGAGGTCGAGCACCAGCGCGCGCTGGTCGGCGTACGCCTGGTTGCGCAGCCTGCGCGCCAGCGAGTACGGACCGGTGAACGAGAACTTGATCGGCGCGGTCGTCTGCGCGGCGGTGAACGCGAAGTCGTCCGCGAGCCAGGCCAGCTCGTCGCCGGTGGCGGGCGGCAGGGGCGCGGTCACCGCGAGGTCGTGGTAGTCGAAGTAGAAGTCCTTCGTGGCGCGCCGGACCTCGATGCCGGGCAGGCGCGCGAGGAAGTAGTCGACGTCGTTGTCCCTGCGCAGTTCGCCGTCGGACACGATGTCGATGCCCGCCAGTTCCTGGTCCCGCAGCGCGGCCTTGATCGCCATGTCGTGCACGTCGGCCAGTTGCGCGCCGCTCACCCGGCCACGGGAGTAGTCGGTCTTGAGCCGTTCCATCCACTCCGGCACGGGGAACGAACCCACCACGGTCGTCGGCAGCAGAGGCAGGCTCATCAGTCCCGCACCTGTGCCGTCATGGTCACCACGTGCCCGCCCGCGCGGTGGCGGAACGGCGCGTAGTCCACGTCGAACCCGCGCTTGCGCCCGACATGGGCGAGCAGGGGGCCGTTGACCCAGTTGACGACCGACCCGTCGTACTTGCCGGGCCCGCGGAACGTCGTGCGGTAGCCCTGGATGTCGTCGACGAAGATGTCGTGGCACACCAGCTTCCCGAACGGGTGCAGCAGGCCCAGGGTGTCGACGAAGCTCGCGACGGCCCCGTTGCTCACGTGCATGCGCACGTCCGCGCCGGACTCGAGCAGCGGGCGCAGCGCCTCCCCGGTGAGGGTGTCGGTGAGCGGGTAGGTGTCGAGTCCGGCGAGCGGCACGTAGCGTTCCGCCAGGCGCAGGGCCGCCCAGGTGTCCTGCCAGAAGCGCACCGCGGCGTCGGTGTCCGCGAAGTGGTCGGGGCACGCCTCGGCGAGCAGCACGGGGCCCAGTCGCAGCAGCTTGTGCACCAGAGCGGGCAGCTCGTCGACGGTCGCCGAGACCGACTCGGCCAGTTCGGCCGCCTCCTCCCCCGGCAGACAGGCGCGGTTGTGCACGCAGTAGGTGCGCCCGCCCAGCTGCGCCACCTCGTCGGTCGGCAGGTTGTCGTAGACGTTGGAGATGTAGACCAGGAACGCCTTGTACCGCAGGAAACCCAGCGAGGTGCGGGGCCGGGTGGCGTCGAGCACGAACGAGCTGACGCGCTCGGTGTGCTCAGCGACCGTCTCCCTGGCCAGGTCGAGCACGTGCGCCGAGTAGTCGCACATGAGGTAGCGCAGGCGGCTGTAGTAGGCGGTGCCGCGATGCCGGTCGAGGTCGCGGAACTCGTCGAGGAACACCTTGGCCTGGCCGCCGTTGCCGACACCGAGTTCGATGACGTACAGCTCGTCGGGCAGCGCGGCGCTCGCGGCGAGGCGGTCCCAGACGGCGAACAGCTCACCGATCAGTTCCGCGGCGGCGGCCCGGTTGCGGGCGTCGCTCTCCCCGCCGGGCAGCGCCTGTTCGTAGCCGCGGCCGGTGGCCTTCTCCCACAGGTCCAGCGCGGACCAGTAGAGGGCGTTGAACCGCCAGACGCAGCTGTCGCGGCCGGGCCGCCAGTCCTCGAGGTAGACCCGGTCCGGCGACTGGCGGAGCAGTGCGGAGGTCAGCTCGCCGACGGGCGCGTCGGCGGCCCGGCGCACGTCCACCGCGATCTCCAGGTCACCGTTCAGGATGGGCCGCAGCTGCACGACATCGCGGAAGTTGTTGCGGTACTGCACCCAGTCGCACACGACCCGCACCTTCCCGAGGTCGGTGTCGCTGGCGCTGACCGCCGCGACCACCGGGAGCACGGACGCGCCCAGGTCGGCGGGCTGCTTCCCGCGCAGCCGCGCGTGCGGACGGAACTCAACGAGCATCGGCACTGCCCTCCAGAGTCGTGACGTGCGGCGCGATCCCGGCACGGTCGAGGATCTCGGGCACGCCGTGCTCGAACCCGAACGCCATCACGTGGACCCCCGCGACGCCGGGAAGTTCGGCGAGTTCCCGGATCGTCTCCGCGCACAGCCGCAGGCCCGTCTCCCCCACCCGGTCGGCGGGCACACCCCGAAACCGTGCGTCCACTTCGGACGGGACGTGCACGCCGGGGACGGCGGTGCGCAGGAACTCGAGCATCCGCGAGGACCGGATCGGCCCGACGCCCGGCAGGACCGCGCAGCGTTCCGTGACGCCGAGATCGCGCAACCGGGCCAGCCATCGTGCGAACACCGGCACGTCGAACACGTACTGCGTCTGCACGAACTCCGCGCCCGCCGCCACCTTCTTCGCGAGCCGGTCGGCACGGTGCGCCAGCGGCGGCGCGAACGGGTTCTCGACCGTCCCGATCAGCCACCGCGGTGCGACCGTGAGCGGGTCACCGGACATCAGCGTGCCGTCCCGCAGCGTGCGGGCCAGCCACGTCAGCTGCACGCCGTCGAGGTCGAACACGGGTTTCGCCTCCGGGTGGTCGCCGAGCTTCGGGTGGTCGCCGGTCAGCAGCAGCACGTGCGGGATGCCCAGCGCACCCGCGGCCAGCAGGTCGGACTGCAGCGCCATCCGGTTGCGGTCACGGCAGGTCAGCTGCATCACCGGCGCGAGACCGGACCGCTGCACGAGGACCGCCGCGCCGAGGCTCGACATCCGCACCCGGGCGCCCTGGTTGTCCGTCACGTTGACCGCGTCGACCCAGCCGCGCAGCAGTTCCGTCTTGCGGGCCAGGGCGTCCGGGTCGGCGCCACGCGGCGGGCCCAGCTCCGCGGTGACCGCGAACCGGCCCGCGTCGAGCGCGTCCCGCAGTCCCGCGGTCACGGCCGCACCTCGATGACCATCGTGTCGTCGCGGCCCTGCCAGTAGTTGACCCACGAGCTGCGGCCCTGCTCGCGGTGGTCCACCGGTCGCTGCAGCAGGTCGAGGTCGGTGCCGTGACCGGCGGCCACCGCGCGGTCATGGGCGAGCACCCACACGCAGCGGACCGCCGGGTGCACCTCGCACCGGCCCTCGGGCGACACGCCCCCGCACGGCCCGTTGCGCAGCTGCTTGGGGCAGGTCATCGGGCACGCGTAACCGGTGGTCGGCAACGCGCACTGGCCGCACATCCGGCAGCCGAACAGCTTCTCCTTGGACACGCGCTCGGTGGCGGTGAACACGCGGTAGGCACGCGGGCTGCGCTCCAGCCGCGCGGCAAGCCACCGGTAGGCGCGGTTCGTGGCCAGCACGGCGTGCAGCCGGTAGGACCACCGCGCCGGGATCCGCGGCCGGAACGGCGTCGGCCAGGTGCTCACGGCCACAACGTCTTGCTCGCGATCGCCGCGCCCGCACCGAGCGCGCGCAGCTTCGCCCAGGCGATCTCCTCGTGCCCGACGCGGGAACCGATCCCGCAGTCGGTGCCCGCCTGCACGTTCTCCCTGCCGAGCACGCTCGCGAAGTTGACCAGCCGCTCCGCGACCAGCTCCGGGTGCTCGACGAGGTCGGTGGCGTGGCTGACCACACCCGGCATGACGTTGCGTCCCTCGGGAAGCGTGACGTCCTCCCACACCCGCCACTCGTGCGCGTGGCGGACGTTGCCGGACTCGATCGCGTAGGTCTGCGCGTTGATGCGCGGGATCAGGTCGACGACGTGCCGCAGCTCGATGTCGGTGACGTGCGGCCGGTGCCCGCTGCCGAAACAGCTGTGGAACCGGACCTGTTCGAGCGGGACGCCGTCGAGGGAGTGGTTGATCACCTCGACGGCCATCTCCAGGTACTTGCGGTACCGGGGCACGTCCCAGTCGGGGTAGAACGTCCACGTGGTGAGGAACTCGGGTTCGTCGAGCTGCACGATCAGTCCGGCGTCGGTGATGGCGCGGTACTCCTCACGCATCACCTCGGCGACCGCGAACAGGTACTCCTCTTCGCTGGCGTAGTACTCGTTGACCGCGCCCGCGCCGAGGCTGAGCGGGCCGAGCGCGGCGATGAAGCCCTCCGTGTCCCCGCCCGGCAGTGCCTTCTGGAGTGCGGTGACGTCCGCCGTGACCGCGTCGTATCCGGTGTAGCGCACCGGTTCGACGCACACGCGGGTGCCGCGGCGGCGCGGTGTGCGGCCTGGGGTGGCGAAGCCGGGGCGGATGGCTCCGCCGGAACCCGAAAGCCAGAGGCCGGACTCGTAGGTGCCGGGGAAGAGGGCGCGGTCGCGTTCGCCGGGGCCGCCACGCTTGGGCGGCGGCGCGGCGTCGCCGTCGCGGACCTCCCAGCCGGTGACGCGGGCGTTGACGTACCCGGTGTAGGCGCCCGCGGCGCCCGCCTTCACGTACTCGCCGTCGTTGACGACGTCGATGCCGCAGTCGACCTGGGTGCCGACGACGTCCCGCACCGCCGAGACGAGACGGGTCTCGACGGCGGTCTGGTCCCGGTCGGTGGTGGCCAGCAGCGCGTCGAGGTCGGCGGGCAGTGGCAGGTTTCCGCCGTGGGAGGTCCTGATGTGTCCAACGTTCCGTCGCATCATTCCGCCTTCGCTCGTACGAACTTCTGCAGTTGGTGGTCGCCGAGGCTCGCCGGGACCCGGCCCGCCGCGACGCCGAAGGTGCCGGTGACCTCGCCCACGTAGACGTCGCCCGCCGAGTCGACCGCGATGGCGTGCGGGGCGATGAAGTCCCCCGGCGCGCCCCACCTGGCGACCACGTTCCCGGCCGGGTCGAAGACGGTGACGCGGCCGGGCAGGTCGACCGCGGTGGTGCCGCGGGTGAACGACGCGGTGCCGAGGGGTCGCCACAGCTCCGACACGTACACCAGGCCGTCCCCGTCGACGGCGAGGTCCGTCGGCCGCTGGACGTCCGTCCAGGACGTCATATAGGTGCCGTCGAGGTCGAAGACCTGGATGCGGTCGTTCTCGCGGTCGCAGACGAGGATCCGGCCGCCCGGTGTCGCGCGGATGCCGTGCGGCAGGTGGAACTCGCCGGGACCGACCCCGATCCCGCCCCACGACGTGATCAGCTCGCCGTCCGCGGTGAAGCGGTGCACGCGGCAGTTCCCGTACCCGTCGGCGACGTAGAGGTCACCGGTCGGGGCCACGGTGAGGTTCGTGCACCCGTTGAACGGACCAGCGGGTCGCGCGACCGTTTCGACGTTGTGCACCACGGGTTTCCCACCCCTGCGGTAGCCGGTGTCGGTCGGCACGCCGGGGGTGCCGATGGTCTGCAGCAGCGTGCCGTCCTGGCTGAACCGGCGCACGGTGTGGTCGCCGCAGTCGACGCAGTAGACAGTGCCGTCGGGGGCGACGGTCAGGCCGTGCGGCGTGGTGAAGACGCCGTCCCCCCACGTCGTCAGGAACGTGCCGTCGCGGTCGTAGACGAACACGCGGTTCTCGTTGCGCGTCAACAGGTACACGCGGTCGTCGGCGTCGACGTCAACGCCCGCCACGTCGCTGTGGTGGTGTTCCGGCGGCAGCCGCTCCCAGTCCGGCAGCGCCTCGTAGTTCATCGGGCCACCGCCGGCAGCCAGCCCCACGGGTGGGTGCCCCAGACCGGCGGCACGAGTTCCCCCGCACGCACCGTGTGCACGGGGACGATGCCGTGCTCGCCGCGGAAGGTGGCCTTGGTGGTGTCGGTGAACGTGAAGTCGCCGCGCACCAGGTCGAGCACGGTCAGGTCGGCTTCCCGCCCGACCGCGATGGCGCCGAGGTCGTCCTGCCTGCCGACGGCCGCGGCGGCGTGTCCGGTCGTCATGGCCACGACGTCGGCGAACGGGTAGCCGACCGCCATGAACTTGGCCATGCACTCCACGAGGCTGTGGAACGACTGGCCCATCGCGGTGACGTCGCTGCTGATCGTGTCCGGCACCAGGCCGCGCTCGGCCTGCTCGCGGGCCACGGCGTAGCCGAAGTTGCCCATGCCGATCGCGGGGTCGAGCACGACTCCGCGGGCCCTGGCCTCGGCGAGCAGCTTGAGGGAGGCGTCGAGGTCGTCCATCACGCCGCCGGGGTTCGGGGTGCACAGGTGTGTGAGGACGTCCCCGGGCTCCAGCGCGTCGAGCAGGTAACGGGTCACCTCGCCCATCCGGTCCACCCGGGGGCGCTGCGCCGCCTTCATGTCGCCGATGTGGACCATGAGCGGCACGCCGTGCTCGCGGGCGATCGCCTTCGACCGGCGGACGAGGTCCTCGCCGCGTTCGTTGACGAGTTCGCCGACCAGCCGCAGCTTCACACCGCCGACGAGGCCCGGGTTGTGCTCGACGCACTTCGCGACGGCCGGCGCGTCGAGGTCGTCGAGGGAGGCGAAGTCGGCCGGGCCCGGCATGGTGTGCGCGTACCGTCCGGCGTTCACGAAGACGACGACCCTGGTGCGTGCCTTCGGCAGGACGTGCGCCGGGAAGACCCCGACGTTCGCCACGCCGACCGACCCGGCGTCGACGAGCGTGGTCACGCCCGAGCCGATCCCCACCACGTCGGGGTCGCAGCAGCCCATGCCCACCCCGGCGGTCGTCGCGCCGTGCGCCACGTGGGTGTGGATGTCGATCAGGCCGGGGACCACGTAGCGGCCCGTGCCGCGCACGTCGAGGACCGTGCCGGTGGCGTCGAGTTCCGGCGCGATGGCGGCGATCCGCCCGCCCGTGATCCCGATGTCCATCCGTCCGTCCAGACCGGACCCGGGGTCGAGGACGTGTCCGCGGATGAGGAGGTCGAAGCCCGTCTCGGGAGTCGTCATCGCCGCCACCCGTGGGGCAGGCCCGCCGTCTGGAGCGCGCCCCGCGCTTCGAGGTCGGGGACGGCGGCGCCGAGCCCGATCCGGTCGAGCACCTCGACGGCGTCCGTGCCCGCCGGCGCGACGGGCGCGCCGATCCGCGGACCCGTCGCGGACATGGACAACGCGATGCCTGGCATGGTCACCTCACCCACTTCCGCCGAAACCTGTGTGACGCTCAGTCCTCGTTCCCGCACCAGCGGATCCGTCATCAGCTCGGCGAGGTCGACCACCTCGTGCGCGCCGATCCCCATGGCGCGCAACACGTCCACCCACTCACGCGCCGTGCGGGTCGCGAAGGCGGCGTCGAACCTCGGCTGGAGTACGTCCAGCGAACGCCCCCGCGGCACCGTGAACCCCGCCACCTCCGTGAGGCGGTACAGGTCCGCGAGGGTCGCGCCGAGGAAGAACCAGCGGTCGCTCGCCCGGTAGAACCGTTGCAGCGGCGTGTGTCCGCGCGCCCCCGGCCCGGCCGGTTCGCGGCCTGGCGCGCCGCGGGCGTGCTTGAGCAGGAACGCCGCCTGGTGGTAGGTGCTCGCCTGCGCCAGTGACGTGCGCAGCCGCAGTCCCTCGCCGGTGACCAGGCGGTGGTAGATCCCGACCACGGCCCCGAACGCGGCGAGCACGCCGGTGCCGTAGTCGAGCAGGTTGTAGGGGCCGAGCACCGCCGGTTGCCTGCCGGGGCCACCCGCGCGGGCCATCAGGCCGGTGACCGCCTGGCCCTGCGTCTCGTACCCGCGGCCCGGCGCCCACGGCCCGATGCCGCCGTAGCAGCTGACGGCGACGTGGACGACGTCCGGTTTGCGCGCGTTGACCCGCTCGTGGCCGATACCGTAGCGCTCAGCCGTGCCGGGCGGGAAGTTCTGCAGCACGACGTCCGCGTCGTCGACGAGGGACCAGAACACGTCCTGGCCCGGCTGGTCGCGCACGTCGAGCAGGACCGTCCGCTTGCCCCGGTTGACGACACCGTGCGCGAAGATCGTGCGGCCCGGAGCGTTGACCTTGACGACGTCCGCGCCCAGTTCGGCGAGGATCCGCCCGGCCGTCGGGCCCGCCAGGATCTGCGTCAGGTCCACCACGCGCAGCCCTTCCAGCGGGCGGCGGCGCGGTTCGCCGGTCGGTGCCGGACGGTCGGGGGCTGGTGCCGCCAGCTCACGCAGGATGCCGTCGCGGTCCTCGTCCGGCAGATGACGCGGACCGACCGGGTCCTGACCGTCGCCGACGTGCAGCACCGCACCCGGCATGAGCGTCGGCCCCAGCCGCGGGTCGTCGAGCCGCGTGACGGCGCCCGACGCGCGGGCGTGCGCCGACTCCAGCCACTCCTCCGGCGTGCGGACCCTGGCCAGCGGCACGCCCGCCGCGTGACCGAGGTCCTCCCACTCCTGGGCAGTGCGGGTGGCGAACAGCGCGGTGAGGCGCTTGCGGAGCAGGTCGTCGTCGGTCTCGTCGATCCACTCCGGCCGGTCCGCGGCCCGCAGGAACCAGGCCACGAAGCGGCGGGTCGCGCCGATCGGGTTGAACTGCACGTGGCCGCCGTCCGCGCACAGGTAGGTGCCGCTGCCGTTGCTCCTGATGGGGCGCGGCGGCGCCATACCCCACGCGGTGACGTAGGCGCCCGCGTCGCCGATCGCCTCGAACATCGCGTCGAACAGCGGCACCGAGACGTGCTGGCCCGACCCGGACCGGTGCCGTTCGACCAGCGCGGCCACGACACCCACGGCGCCGAGGAACGCGGCGAAGTTGGAGGCGACCGGGACCGCGCTGTAGGTCGGCACGGAGCCGTCCCACCCGTCGGGAGCCTCACCCGCGCGCAGGCGGCAGTTGCCCGTCGCCGCGTCCACGACGCCCTCCCAGGCACGCACGCCCGCGCGCGGGTCGTCCGGGGCGAACCCGGGCAGCGACACGTAGACCAGCCCGGGCACGGCCTTCCGCAGCTGTTCCCAGCCCAGGCCGAGGCGCGTCATCACCCCGGGCCGGAAGTTCTCGACGAGCACGTCGGCTCGCGCCGCGAGACGGTGCGCGACCTCGCGGTCGCCGGGGTCGGTGAGATCGAGGGAGATGCGCCGCTTGCCGCGGTTGAAGAAGGCGTCGGCCGTCCGGTCGGCGTCCCGGTTGCCCGGCGCGTCGACGTGGACCACGTCGGCGCCCTGGTCGGCGAGCATGACCGCCAGCAGCGGCCCCGCCACGTGGTGACCGAAGTCGACGACCCGGATGCCTTGGAGCGGTCCGGCCACGGTGCCTCCTCTGTCCACAGTGGCCGCTGATCGGCCGTGAGTCGAGCGTAGGTCGCCGCGGGAGCCGCTGGGGCGACGGAAAAGCACGCAACTGTTGACCTCAGCTCAACGGTCACGGACACTCGCCACGTGCCCCGGCTCCCACCGCTCAACGCGTTGCGCACCTTCGAGGTGGCCGGGCGGCTCGGCAGCATCCGGGCGGCGGCCGAGGAACTGGTCGTCACCCCGGGTGCGGTCAGCAGGCAGGTCCGTGTGCTCGAGTCGTGGCTCGGCGTGCCGTTGTTCGCGCACGAGGGCCGCGGCCTGCGGCTCACCCCCGACGGCGCGCGGTACCTGGACGCCGTGACGCGGCACCTGGCGGCGCTCGGCGCGGCCACGGACGAGCTCACCGGCCGGTCCGCGAGCGAGCATGCGCTCCACATCCGCGCCTACACCCTGTTCGCCACCAACTGGCTCATCCCCCGGCTGTCCGGTTTCCACCAGAGCCAGCCGTGGGTGGAGCTGGAGCTGATGACCTCCAGCCGTCCCGACGACTTCGGCCAGGGTGACGTCGACGCGGAGATCCTGCCCGCGGGCAGGCAGACGTCGCCGGGGTTCGAGACGGACGTGCTGGTCTCCGACGAGGTCGTGCTCGTGTGCAGTCCCGCCTACCGGCAGCGGTACGGGCTCGAGGTCCCCGCCGACGTCGCCCACCTGCCCGCGCACGGGTTCCTGCGGTCGGTGGCGTCGCCCGAACTGTGGGACCGGTGGTTCGCGGCCGCGGGCCTGCACGGCGTCGACGCGCGGCACGGCCCGAGCTTCGGCGACTCGAGCCTGACCTGCCGGGCGGCCGCCGCGGGCCAGGGCGTCGCGCTCGCACCGCTCACGTTCGTGGCGGCCGACCTCGCCGCGGCGCACCTCGTCATGCCGTTCGCGCAGGGCGTGGGCCCGCTGATGCGGTTCTGCCTCGCCCGCCCGACGGACCGTCCGCGTACGCGCGCGTTCACCGCGTTCCGGGCGTGGCTGCTCGGTGAGGCGAGATCAGCGACCGAAGTAGAAGGCGTGCGCCGCGGCCGAGATCCCGTGACGTAGCACCGGATCGGGCACGACCCGGTCCAGCACCGCCAGCTCCCCCGCGTAGTCGGCCGGGCGTTTCGCGCCGACGAACGGGGCGTCGCTGCCCCAGAACACCCGTCGCGGGCCCGCGTGCGCGAGCAGTGTCACGGCGAAACCCGCCAGCTCCTCCGGGGTGACCGGGAAGCGGTACCCGGCTGAGAGCTTCACCCGGAAGCGCCCGGTGTCGAGGGCCCGCAGCAGCGCCTCCCCGCCGGGGGTCGCGTAACCGTCGCGGGGGCAGGGATCGCCGTAGTGGTCGACCACGACGTCCACACCGGACCGGGCGAGCTGCGCGAGCACGGGTGGCATGCGGTCGCGTTCGACGTTGAGTTCGACGTGCCAGCCGAGGTCCGCCACGTCGCGGAGCAGGCGGGCGTGGTCGTCGTCGGTGAGGTCGGGCAGCGCTGTTCGCCTGCGCCACTGGAAGCGGACGCCGACCACGCCGTCGTCGCGCAGCGCGGCCAGTTCGCGCCGGTCGGTGCCGGGGCCGACGTCGACCGTGCCCCGCAGCCGGGGATTCCCGCGCAGGGCGGCGATCGTGTAGGCGTTCCGGTCGTCGAGCAGGCTCATCGCCGAGACCACGCCGTGGGTCACGCCGTGCCGGGTCATGAGCTCCTCGAACGCCTCGACCGCCAGCTCCACGTCCGGCGCCGTCCACGCGGTCGACGCCAGCGGCAGCGCGCGGGTGAACAGGTGCACGTGCGTGTCGACCAGCACCGGGTCACCCGCCGAGGCGGTAGAGCGTCGCGGCGGTGCCGCCGAGGATCTGTGCCGCGTCCGGTTCGGACAGACCGGAGACCGCGCGGCGCGCGGTGGCGACCATGTCGGCGTAGGTCCCCCGGGTCTGGGTGACGTCGGACCCCCACAGCAGCCTGCTCGCACCGAAGTGCGCGGCCAGCCACCCGACGAGTGGTTCCGGGTCGTGCCGGGCGAAGTTCAGCGTGGTCACCTTGACGTACACCGACGCCAGGTCGACCAGCGCGAGCAACAGGCCGGCGTCCGGGTCCGCCACGTCCACGGAGGCCACGTGGTCGAGTACCACCGGCACGCCCGGGAACGCGCGGACGACGGCGGGCAGTACCCCCAGCACGTCGACGCGGTTCCAGCGGTAGACGTGCAGGCACATCGACAGCCCGGTGTCGGCGGCCGCCGCCCACACCCGCCGGGCCTCGGGCCCCGCGAACCAGTCCGCACCCGCCGGCCCGGAGTGCCGGTCACCGCCCGGTGCGGTCAGACGAACGGCGGACGCCCCACGATCGGCAAGGTCGTGCACGGTCTTCTCCGCGTCCGGGGCCTGTCCGTCGATCACGCACATCGCGCGCAGGCGGTCGGGATGGCTCCGCGCGGAATCCAGGACGTAGCTGTTGTCGTAGCCGTACACATGTGCCCGCTGCACGGCGACGGCGCCGTGCAACCCGTTGTCGCGCAACGACTCGAGGAGGTCCTCCGCGCGCATCAGGTTGTCCGGAGCCTTGGGCGTCGCGTGGGGGTAGGCGGGATCGTCGGTGACGAGGTGGGCATGTGCGTCGATCACCATCCGGTCCTCCCGCGCCACCGCAGCACCGGTGTCGGCGGCAGGGCTGGGTCCGGCGTTCCGGTGCGCATCACCAGCTCCGTTCCGGTGAGTTCGACGAGCCGGACGAAGGTCCGCCCGACCGAGTTGGGGTGGATGCTCGCGTCGACGTGGTGCTCGACCCGGTCACCGAGCCAGGTGTACCGGCCGGAGTAGCCGCCGTAGGTGCGGACCGCCGACAGCTTCTCCTCGTCGGTGGTGTGGCGCCAGTTGTCCGACGCGAGCAGCGGCCGGTCCCCTGCCATGTAGTGCACGGACATGTACCCGTCCGGTGAGTACAGCAGTTGCCCGAGCGGCCGGGCGCCGAGCGGGTACCGGGCTTCCCCGCTCGCCTCGGGTACCTCGTAGCCGACGAGTTCCCACGCGCCCACGAGCGGGTTCACGGGTTCAGCCCGTCGCGTACGGACCCGACCAGACCGTGCGCGGTCCTGGCGAGCATGGTGGCGTCGTTGCCGACGACGACGAACTCGTGCCCGAGCCCCGCCGCCCGCACCGCCGCGTCGGCGGTGGCCGCGGCCGCACCACACGGCTTGCCCGCCGCTGCGGCGGCCGCCCGGCCCGCGGCCAGCAGCTCCCGCACGTGGTCGTCGTCCGGGCCGGCCCCCAGTGACAGCGACAGGTCGCCCGCGCCGAGGAAGACGGCGTCGACACCGGGCACCGCGAGGATGTCCGGTGCCGCCTCGAAGGCGGCCGCGCTCTCCAGCTGCGGGATGCACAGCACGTCCTCGTTGCCGACGCGGACGTACTCGGTGCGGGGCAGCAGCCCCCAGCGCCCCGCCCTGCTGGTGCCGCCCGCACCCCGCTCCCCCAACGGCGGGAACCGCGTCGCGGCGACCACCCGCCGCGCCTGTTCCGGCGTGTCGACGTGCGGCACGAGGATCCCGCCCGCGCCAGCGTCGAGGACCCGGCCGATCGTCGCCGTGTCATGGCCCGGCACGCGGACGAGCGGGACGAGCCGCGCGGCCAGTGCCAGCGAGATCATCCGGGCGGCGGTGTCGAGGCCGAGCGGCGCGTGTTCGAGGTCGATGACGACGAAGTCGAACCCGGCGCCGGCCATGATCTCGACGCTCGCCGTGGTGTCCAGCTTGATCCACGTCCCGAGCGCGGGCGTCCTCCCGCCTGCCGAGAACCGGTCAGACATGAGCGGGCGCCGGGTACTCGTCGGCGTTGAGCACCCAGCCCGGCTTCGCCGAGAAGTCCGCCCTGGGCGGGCTGAAGATGTCGATCAGCTGGTGGCGGCCCTCGCCGGTCGCCTGGCTCGTGTGGACGGCGGGCGGCGGGATGATCGCGACGGCCGGGCTGGCGACCTCGGCGTGCTCGTCGTCCCGCCACTGCGACAGCTTCGACGTCCACGGCGTGCGCACGTGGTGGACGTAGTCGCCCGCCACGGTCAGCGAGCACTGCTCGAAGTCGTCGTGGTGGTGCGGGGACATCCGGTCGGTGTTGCGCGGTCCGTCCTTCGGGTCGCCGAAGTTGACCATGAACGCGCTGGAGCGGAAGATCCGGCCGAACCGGCCCTGCTCGACCGGGTGGTCGGCGTTGCGGTAGACGCGGACGCGTGGGCCGTCGACCGGGTCCGGCCACGGCTCGATCGGCGCGACCCTCGGGTGCGGTTCGGCGTAGCTGTCCGCGTTGTGGCACAACGGGAGCAGGTCCGCGGACCGCACGTCGAACAACCGGACGACGTCCGCGTCGACGTCGAGGGTGACGGTGCTGTCGCCACCCGGGACGATCGCGACACCGCTGTCCCGCAGTGTGCCGCCGCCTGAGGCGTGCTCGACCGCCACGGTCTGACCGTCCTGCGGCGCCACGATCACGTACTCGTGCTGTTGCGAGCGGCGCAGCGGGTCGCCCGCGACCGCGCGGGTGAACGCGAGGACGAAGTTCTGGCCGCGGACGAACCAGGTGCGGCTCCCCCGCTCGGACACCTCGGCAGGCGGCAGGGTCAGCAGTTCGTAGGTCTCCAGGGCGGCGATCGGCTCGTCGGAGCGGACCGCGGTGCTGGTGGGCAGGCTCGCCCGGGGGTCGTTGGAGCTGTACACGGTCGTCCTTCCGGTTACTGGTCGAGGCCGAGGAGGAACGCGGGGTTGTCGCACACGATCCGCCGCAGGTCCTTCTCGGGCAGGCCGAGGTCGAGCAGCGCGCCGCCGACCCGGACGAACGAGTCCACCGGCATCGGCCTGCCCTTCTGCCCCAGGTCGGAGGCCAGGACGGTGTGCTCGGGGCCGACCTCCTCGATCCACCGCAGGAGGTCCTCGGGGCCGCCGCGCGCCTGCGCGACCTCCGGGTCGTACATGCTGGTCTCGTGCTCGACGTACGCGCCGAGCGCGGTGAACTCGCGGCAGCGCGCCGCGTCCGAGCCGATGAGGAAGTTCGGGTGGCTCACCACCATCCGCCGCACCCCGCGTTCGGCGGCGACGGTGAACAGGGCCGTGACGTCGTCGGCGGGCAGGTGACCCGCGGACAGCAGCGCGTCGGCCTCCACGATGAGGTCGAGCACCGCGAACACCTCGGGCACCAGTTCGCCGTCGGGGCCGCGGAGGTCGGTCTGCCTGCTGGTCAACGGGATCGTCGGGGACGGGAAGCCGCCGCCCGCGTTGTGGTGGTCGATATGGGCGGACGAGGACACGGTCGGGAACCAGACGCACCTGCCGCCCATGCGCAGGCAGAGTTCCACGGCGTACGGGTTGATCCCGCCGACCCACTGGTTGAGCGCGATGCCGCCGTACACCTCTGTGGACAGTCCGCCCAGCTGCTCGCGCATCGCGAGGAGGTCCATCACCGTGTTGTGGTGGTGCGACTTCGCCAGCAGGGCCCGCATGCCCAGCCGGGCGCCGTCCCGCGCGGCCTCGACGTGGTCGAAACGCCTCGGCAGCGGGTTGGGGCCGGAGTGGCAGTGCAGGTCGACCAGACCGTGCAGTACGCGCTCGACGGCGGTGGTGGCAGGCATCGGCGACTCCAACCCGGCGGTCACGATCGTTGTAACGAAATCCGGACTTGGTGTACGTTAATCGCGAACTCGCTGGCACGCAACGAGGATCTGGAGGCGCTGCGGTGGAGCAGACGTACACCTGGGCCGAGATGATGGCCGTCTCGATCGCGCACGAGATGTCCGACGGCGAGTTCGGGTCGATCGGCGCGGCGTCCCACATCCCGGCGGCCGGGCTGCGGCTCGCGCAGCTGACCCACGCGCCGAACCTCACGTTCTTCTGCGGCGGGAGCGGCGCGAGCAACCCGAAGATCCGCCGGCTCACCGAGTCCTCCGCGGACTACCGCAACCTGGTGACGGCCGAGTACCAGTACAGCCTGGACGACGTGGTCGACTTCGAGACCGCGATCCGGTTCGACTTCGCGTTCCTCGGCGGGTTGCAGATCGACAGGTTCGGCAACCTGAACATGGCGATGATCGGCGACTGGGACAAGCCGAAGGTGCGCGGACCGGGCACGGTCGGGCTGATCTTCACCGGTGGGTTCAAGTCGAGCTTCATCTACACCGAGCACCACACGCCGAGGGTGTTCGTGGACAAGGTGGACTTCGTCAGCGGCGCGGGCTGGCTGTCCGGCGGCGACTCGCGTGCCGAGGTGCTCCGGCCGGAGTCGTCCGGGCCGCGGCGCGTGTTCACGCCGCTGGGGGTGTTCGACTTCGAGCCGGAGTCGAAACACATGCGGCTGCTCAAGATCCACCCGTGGACGACCGTCGAGGAGATCCGGTCGGCCACGGGGTTCGACCTGCCGGTCGCGGACGACCTCGCGACCGTCACCCCGCCGACGCCCGAGGAACTGCACCTGCTGCGCACCGAGGTGGACTCCGACGGCGTGCTCCGCCGCTACGCGACGGTCGCATGAGGAGCCGGTACGTCGTCGCCGACGGGATCAGGACCCACTACCTGGACGCCGGGGACGGCCCGGCGCTCGTGCTGCTGCACGGCGGGGAGTACGGCGCCGCCGCCGAGCTGACCTGGGCGGGCTGCGTCCCGTTGTGGGCGACGCGTTTCCGGGTGCTGGCGCTGGACCTGGTCGGGTTCGGGCGGAGCAGCAAGATCCGGGACTTCGGGGGCGGGCAGCGCGGCCTGATGGTCAGCCAGGTGGCCGCTGTCCTGCGGACGCTGGATGTCGAGCGGGCGTACTTCGTCGGCACCTCCCTCAGCGGGCGGATGCTGCTGGACATGGTCAACCGCGCCGATCGGCCATGGCCCGTCGAGGCGGTGGTCGCGGCGGGGATCGGGCTCGCGCCTCCGCTCGCGGAGGGCCGGAAGGTCCTCGAGGACTTCGACGGCACACTCGACGGGCTCCGGCCGTCGATGGACGTGCTGTTCCACGACCCGGTGTGGCGGGACAGCGAGGACGTCCTGCGCCGCCGGTACGAGTTCGCGTCCATGCCGGGCGCGTGGGAGACCGGTGCCGCGGCCGCGCTGCGGTCGCCGGTGCGCAAAACCCGCGGCGGCCCGCCCGCCGATCGTGACTACGGGTCGATCACCGTGCCGGTCCAGCTCGTTCGCGGCGAGCACGACGCGCTCGTCCCGCCCGACACCTGGCAGGCGCTCGCCGACCAGATCCCCGGCGCGCGAACCACCACCATCGTCGGGAGCGGGCACTACCCGCAGATCGAACGGCCCGAGGCGTTCGGCGCCGCCGTTCTCGAGTTCCTGGAGGAGTTGTGACGGTACACATCGAGCGTGGTGGTGACACCGGGCCGACTGTGTTGCTGCTGCACGGTTCCGGCGCGACCGCAGCCGTGTGGGCGCCGGTCCTCGGCGAACTCGACGGCTTCCGCTGGATCACCGTCGACCTGCCCGGACACGGACGCTCCGGGTGGCTGCCGTCCTACCACCACCGCGACTACGCCGCCGCCATCGGCACGGAGATCGGCACGGAGATCGACCTCGTCGTCGGGCACTCGCTCGGCGCGCTCGTCGCGCTCACCCTCGCGGACGGCTTCCGGGTCGGGGCGGTCGTCGCGATGGCCATGAAGGTCGTGTGGACACCCGAGCAGCTGGCCCGGCGCGCGGCCCAGGCCAACCGTCCACCACGGACGTTCACGGACCGCGACGACGCGCTGCGGCTCTTCGCGAAGGTCAGCGGACTCCCTGAGAACGCCCCCGGCCTGGCGAGTGGAATCCGCCAGACGCCCGAGGGGTATCGCCTGGCCGCCGATCCCCGCCTCACCGCCGATCCCCCTGCCACGCGGGAAGAACTGGCCGCGGTGATGGGCCGGGTGACCGTGCCCGTCCGGCTCGTGTGCGGCGACGCCGACCCCGGCATCGAACCCCGCGACATGGCCGCCGTCCTCGGCCGCGAGGTCGAGGTCATCGCGGGCGCGGGCCACAACCCGCACCTCGACGACCCCGCCCGGGTCGCCGCCCTGATCAGCACCGCGGCACGCGGTTGACCCTTCGACACGGAGCCGCCATGCGCATCGAGAACCTCCTGCGGCAGAACGCCGTACGACGCGGTGACCAGTTCGCCGTCATCGCCGACTCCGCGACGCTGACGTGGGCCGAGCTGGACCGGGAGACCAACCGGCTCGCACACGCCCTGATCGACCGCGGGCACGTGCCGCAGGAACGCGTCGCGCTCGTGCTCGCCAACGACGTCCAGGTGGTGATCGCCTACCACGGGCTGTGGAAGGCGAACCTGGTGACCGTCGGGATCAACGCCAAGCTGACGGTGCCCGAGATGCGCCGCATCCTCGTCCACTCCGGCGCGTCGGCGGTCATCTGCGACTCGCCCGTCGCGGTCGAGGCGGCCGAGGGCGCCCCGTCGGTCCGGCGGATCATCACGGTCGGCGACCTCGCCGGCGGCGAGCCCTTCGACGAGTTGGTCGCCTCCGGTTCTCCCGATCCGGTGCCGGAGGCCGGCTCGGGCACGGACCTGCGCTCGCTGCGGTACACCAGCGGCACCACGGGCGCGGCGAAGGGCTGCATGGCCACGCACGAGCAGCAGCTCGCGAGCACCGCGAACTACCTGTGCGAGGTCGAGGTGCCGCGCGGCGGACCGACGTGGATCTCGATGCCGTTGAGCCTCGGGGTCGGCGCCTCGTTCGTCACCACGACCGCCTACCTCGGGGTGCCGCTGCTGCTGCGCCGTCGCTTCACCGCGGAGAGCTTCGTCGACGACGTCGAACGGTACGGGGTGGTGCACGCCTTCCTGGTGCCGACGATGCTGGTGGACCTCGTGGCGGCGCTGCCGGGCCTGGACCCCGCCCGCGCGCGCACCCTCGACCTCGTGGGGTATGGCGGCGCCCCGGTGTCGTGGACGCTGATCCGCTCGCTGACCGAGCACCTGGACCTGCGGCTCTACCACGCGTTCGGGGCCACCGAGGCCGGTGGCTTCACCGCGCTGCTCACACCCGAGGACCACCAGCGGTTCCTGCGCACCGACGTGTCGTCGATCGTGCCGGTCGGCAGACCCGCCGCCTTCGCCGAGGTGAAGATCTTCGACGAGCGGGACCGTGAGGTGGCGGTCCGCGAGACCGGCGAGATGCGGATCCGCGCCGCCAGTGTGTTCTCCGGGTACTGGTGCCAACCGGAGGCCACCCAGAAGGTGCTGAAGGACGGCTGGCTGCGGCTGGGCGACATGGCGTGGCGCGACGAGGACGGCTACCTCTACCTCGCCGACCGCGCGCAGGGCGTGATCCGGTCCGGCGCGCAGAACGTCTACGCGGGCGAGGTCGAGGCGGTGCTGCAGAGCTGTCCGGGCGTGCACCGCGCGGCGGTGATCGGGGTGCCGGACGAGCGGTACGGCGAGGCGGTGAAGGCGTTGGTGCAGCGCGTCCCCGGCAGCGCGGTGACGGCTGCCGACGTGCTCGACCACTGCGCCGCCCAGCTGGCCAAGTACAAGCGCCCGCGCGAGGTCGAGTTCGTCGACACGCTCCCGGTGGACGAGGGCGGAAAGATCAGGAGAGCTGAGCTGACCCGGGGCACGGGCATGGCCCTGCTCGGCACGAAGGAGTCGTCATGAGCAAGGTGACCACGCCGGAAGAGGCCGTGGCCGACATCCCGGACGGTGCGACGGTCGCCCTCGGCGGCGTGCATTCGCACAACAGCCCGATGGCGCTGGTGAACGCGCTGATCCGGCGCGGGATCAGGGACCTGGAGCTGATCCCCACGCCGAGCGCGGGCGCGCCGGTCGACATGCTGATCGCCGCTGGGTGCGTGCGGAAGCTGCACGTGTCCTATGTGGGCCTGGAGTTCCTGGGGCTGGCGCCCAACTTCCGGCGCGCGGCGCAGGAGCGTGCCATCGAGATCGTGGAGGCGGACGAGGCCTGGGTGGTGTACGGCTTCCGGGCGGGCGCCAGCCGGCTGCCGTTCCTGCCGCTGCCGCCGCTGTACGAGGGCACCGACCTGCCCAAGGTCAACCCGATGATCAGGACGACCACCGACCCGTACACCGGTCGTACGGTCACCACGATCCCGGCGCTGCGGGCGGACTACGGGCTCTTTCACGCGCAGGTGGCCGACCGCAAGGGCAACACGCAGATCTTCGGCCAACGCCGCTTCGAGGACGTCATGGCGAAGGCCTGCGACCACGTGATCATCAGCTCGGACGAGATCCTGGACGAGTACGCACCCGCTCCCGACCCCCGGATCGTGTCGATTCCGGGGGCGATCGTGGAGCGGGTCGCGCACGCTCCCTACGGGGCGCATCCGTTGTCGTCGCCCGGGCATTACGGGTACGACCGGGACCAACTGGTGGAGTACCGGGACCTGGCCGCGGCGGGTGAGACGGACAAGTACCTCAAGGACCACGTGCACTCGGTGGCCGACCACGCCGGGTACCTCGAGCGGATCGGCGTCACCCGCCTGCTCGGCCTGCGGCAGACGTTTCGCTGACGGGCTACCAGGAGTACGCCTCGGGAGCGGGGCCTCGGCCGGGGAAGATCTCCTCCAGCCGGGCGAGGGCCCGCTCGTCCAGCTCCACCTTGAACGCACCGGTGGCGCTGTCGAGCTGGTCCACCGTGCGGGGGCCGATGATCGTCGCCGAGACGCCAGGGCGGCTGAGCAGCCACGCCACCGCGACGTCGGCCGGGGCGGCACCCAGTTCGTCGCAGAAGTCCTCGTATGCCTGTACGGCGTCGCGGTGGCGGTCCAGTTTGGCCAGTCGCTTCCCGCGGTGCGTCGCCACGCGGGCGCCGGGGAGCGGCTCGCCCATGGTCTTCTCGCGTTCCTTGCGGAGGATGCCGCCGAGCAGGCCCGCGTCGAGCGGCGACCACGCCATCATGCCGACGCCGTAGTGGCGGCACGCGGGCAGGACCTCCAGCTCGGCCGTGCGTTCGAGGAGGTTGTAGATGGTCTGCTCGCTGATCAGGCCCTGTCGGTTGCGACGGGACGCCGCCTCCTGACCCGCCGCGATGTGCCAGCCGGGGTGGTTGGACGAGCCCACGTAGACGATCTTTCCCTGCGTACGCAGGAGGTCCATCGCCTCCCAGATCTCGTCCCACGCGACCGCCCGGTCGATGTGGTGTGGCTGATACACGTCCAGGTAGTCCGTGCCCAGGCGGCGCAGCGACGCCTCGCACGCGCGCCGGATGTGCAGCGCGGACAGCCCGGCGTTGTTGGGCCAGTCCGCCATCTTCCCGTACAGCTTGGTCGCGAGCACCGTCTTCTCCCGGCGCCCGCCGCCGCGCGCGAGCCACTTCCCGATGAGCTGCTCGGTGTACCCCTCGCCGAAGCGCCACCCGTACACGTCGCCGGTGTCGATCATGTTGACGCCCAGCTCGTGAGCACGGTCCATGATCGCGAAGGCGTCGGCCTCGTCGGTCTGGGTGCCGAAGTTGTCGGTGCCCAGCACGAGCCTGCTGACCTCGAGACCGCTGCGTCCCAGATGGGTGTACTCCACGCCGAGCTCCTCCGACGAACGATTATCGGACTCGCTGTCCGATATGTAATGCTGGGCATCGTAGCGCGAGGAGATGCCCATGAACCAGGTCCTGACCGTCGCGAACATCCCGCGGCACCACACCTTCCTCAATGGACAGCTGGTCGCCGGTGGCGGACCACCGGTGCCCGACGCACATCCCGGCGACGGGTCCGTGATCGCGACCGTCGAGGAGACCGCGCCCGGAACGGTCCAGGACGCCGTCTCGGGGGCTGCCGCCGCGCAGCCCGCCTGGGCGCGGACGTCACCGCACGAACGCGCCCGGCTCCTGCGCGCCGCCGCGGATCTGGTGGAGGCCGACGCCGAACGGTTGGTCCACCTGGTCGCGCTGGACAACGGCAAGACCCTCGCCGAGGCGCGTGGCGACGTGTTCGTGGCCGCGGCGCATCTGCGGAGCGCGGCCGCGTGGGCGCCGAGCCTCGAGGGCGCCACACTCCCCGCCGACGGCACCACCCTGCGGATGACGTTCCGGGAGCCGGTCGGGGTCGTCGGCGCCATCATCCCCTTCAACGCCCCGTTGATGTTCGCCGCCCAGAAGGCCGGGCCCGCGCTCGCCGCCGGTAACGCGATCGTCCTCAAGGCGCCCGAGCAGAGCCCGCTCGCTCCCCCGCTGCTGGGTGAGATCCTCACGAAGGCGGGACTGCCCGACGGGCTGCTGCAGGTGGTCCAGGGCGGAGGCGCGGTCGGGCACGCGCTCGTCACGCACCCGGCCGTCACGATGGTGTCGTTCACCGGCAGCACCGACGTGGGCCGTCAGGTGATGCGCGACGCCGCCGACGGCATGAAACGCGTCCTGCTCGAACTCGGCGGCAAGTCGGCGAACATCGTCTACGCGGACGCCGACCTCGACGCCGCCGTGCACGCGTCGGTCGGCGGGATCTTCCGCAACGCCGGGCAGCGCTGCTTCTCCGGTTCCCGCCTGCTGGTCGAGGAGTCCGTCGCCGACGAGGTGATCGCGCGGGTCGTCGCGATCGCCGAGGGCATCCGGGTCGGCGACCCGTTCGACCGGAAGAGCCGGCTGGGTTGCGTGATCTCCACGCGGCAGGAGCGACGGGTACACGACATGGTCACCACCGCGGTCGACCAGGGCGCCACGCTGCTGACCGGCGGACGGCGACCCGACGACGTACCCGACGAGGGCGCCTACTACCGCCCGACGGTGCTCGCCGTCGAGGGCACCCCGGACATCGTCCGGGACGAGGTGTTCGGCCCGGTGCTCACCGTGCAGCGGTTCACGTCGGCGGACCACGCGGTCGAACTGGCCAACGACTCGCCGTTCGGTCTGGTCGGCGGCTGCTGGACCCGTGACCTCAACCGTGCGCTGGACACCGCCCGCGCCGTCCGCACCGGCTACTTCTGGATCAACTCCTACGGCGCGCTCGCGCTCGACGCACCCATCGGCGGCGTCGGGCTGTCCGGAATCGGCCGCGAACTCGGCCGCATCGGCCACGAGGCCTACACCGAACTGAAGACCGTCGTCGTCGACACCGCACCCCACCTGACGCCTCACTGGTACGAGGAGCCGCAATGACCACCTACCGCGCCGCTGTCGTCCGTTCCGCGCACGGACCCGTCGACATCGAGGCGATCCCGCTGCGTGACCCGGTCGGCGACGAGGTCGCCGTCGCGGTGACCGCCTGCGGGCTGTGCCATTCCGACGTGCACTTCATGCACGGCACGTCCGGCACCGACTTCCCGTACGTGGTGGGCCACGAGGTCACCGGCACGGTCACCGCCGTCGGCCCGGACGCGACCGGCACGCAGGTCGGCGACACCGTCGTGGTCGCCCCCATGGTCCCGTGTGGACAGTGCAGGCAGTGCACGGGCGGGCGGCCTGCCGCGTGCGCGGCCCGACTGCTGCGCCGGCCCGCGATCCCCCTGGCCGACGGCACGCCCGGCACGCCCGTGCTCGGCGTCGGCGGGCTCGCCGAACGGGTGCTCGTCCCGGCCAGGAACGTGGTCGCCATCGACCCCCGGGTGCCGCCGGAGATCGCCGCGCTGCTCGGGTGCGGGGTGCCGAGCGGGTACGGCGCGGCCGTCAACACCGCCGAGGTCGGCGCGGCCGACGACGTCGCCGTCATCGGCTGCGGTGCGGTCGGGGTGGCGGCGATCGCCGGTGCGGCCGCGGCGGGCGCGGCCCGGATCATCGCGGTCGACGTCAACGCCGGGAAGCTCGACATGGCACGGAAGTTCGGTGCCACCGACACCGTCGACGCGGCCGCGCAGGACCCGGCCGAGGCCGTACGTGGGCTGACCGGCGGCCGGGGCGTCGACGTCGTGCTCGACGCCGTGGGCGGACCCGCCACGTTCGGCGTCGCGAACGGCATGCGCGCCACCGGATCCCGGCTCGTCGTGGTCGGCGCACCCAGGGTCGGCGACGAGTTCGCGCTGCCGCTGCGCGGCCTGTTCCTCACCGGCGGCTCCATCCGGGTGTCCATCTGGGGCGACTGCGTCGCCGCACGCGACCTGCCGATGCTCGCGGCCCGCTACCTCGACGGCAGCCTGCCGCTGGACGAGTACCTCACCGGCACGTTCGCCCTCGCCGACGCGGCACGCGGGTACGAGCAACTCCTTTCCGGACAGGTGCTGCGCAGCGTCGTCGTGCCCTAGTTGGTTGACAACCCACCCGACGAAGTCCCACTATCGTTACTCATAACGGACTGTCTGTCCAATAATCGAGAAGGACTTCGATGACTGGCACTGTCGCTCGCTCAGAGACCCCTGTCCTCCGCGCTCCTCGCTCGCTCAACCACATCGCCTACCCGACGTGGGACTCGCAGCGGACGCACGACTTCTACACACAGGTGCTGAAGTGCCCGTTCCTCGCCGCGATCCAGCTCGACGTGGTGCCGTCCAGCGGTGAGCGCACGCCGTACCTGCACACGTTCTTCGGATTGAGCGACGGCGGCGCCATCGCGTTCTTCGAGGTCGACGGCCTGCCCGGCGCGAAGCCGGACGGGATCCCGTCCTGGATCCGGCACATCGCGCTGAACGTCGACTCGATGGAGGAGCTGCACGCGTGGAAGGCGCACTTCGAGGCGTGCGGCGTCGAGGTGAACGGCATCGTCGACCACGACGGCGTCTGGGAGTCGCTGTACGTCTTCGACCCCAACGGAGTGCGGATCGAGCTGACGCTGCAGACCCGCGACCTCACCGACGCCGACGCGGCCGAGGGCGCCGCCGCGCTGCGTGCCTGGAACGAGCGCAAGGCCTGACCCCGGTGCTGACCAGAGAACTACTCGCCATCCCCATGCCGGCCGGGCAACGACTGGACATCAACTCCGGCGTCGCCAGGCTGTCCGGGAAGATCTGGGCCACGCTGTGGCGCGACGACCGCCAGGCGCCGACGACGGCCGTCCTGATCGTGCACCCCGCGTCGAACTTCCTCGGTCACTACGCACTGCGGGACCTCGCGCGCCGCGGGGTCGCCGCGGTCGGGCTGTGCACCCGCTACGTCGGCAACGACTCCGCGCTCATCATGGAGAACTGCGTGCTCGACATCGGCGCCGCCATCGCGCACCTGCGCTCACTCGGCTACGCCGAGGTCGTGCTCGTCGGCAACTCCGGTGGCGGCGGGCTCGCCGCGCTCTACCAGGAGCAGGCCGAGCACCCCACGATCACCGATACCCCGGCGGGCGATCCCGTCGATCTGACCGGCCTGCTCCCGGCCGACCGACTCGTCATGGCGATGGCACATCCGGGGCGCGCGACCGTGTACACCGAAGGTCTCGACCCCGCGATCACCGACGAGACGCGCCCGTTCGACCGCGACCCGGCCCTCGACATGTTCGCCCCGGCGAACGGACCGGCGTACGGCGCCGAGTTCCTCACGCGCTACCGGGCGGCCCAGATCGCCCGCAACGAGCGGATCACCGACTGGGTGCTCGCACAGCTGTCCGAACTGGACACCCACCGGCGGGAGGACCGGCACGGTGAGAAGACCGGACCGGACGACCTCCCGTTCGTCGTCCACGGCACGGCCGCCGACCCACGCTTCCTCGACCTGGCCGTCGACCCGTCCGACCGGCGGCCCGGCACGCTGTGGGGCGACCCGTGGACCGCGAACTTCCAGCCCGCGTCGCTCGGCCACCTCACCAGCCTGCGGTCGTGGCTGAGCCAGTGGAGCTACACGCGCAGCCGCGCGAACGCCTACCGCTGCCTCACGAACGTCAGCGTCCCGGTCATGGTCGTGTACGGCTCGGCCGACAGCG
This sequence comes from Actinophytocola sp. NPDC049390, assembly GCF_044466355.1. Taxonomy (NCBI): domain Bacteria; kingdom Bacillati; phylum Actinomycetota; class Actinomycetes; order Pseudonocardiales; family Pseudonocardiaceae; genus Actinophytocola; species Actinophytocola sp. NPDC049390. The sequence continues at coordinate 1,197,192 of NZ_JBITMQ010000001.1, read as the reverse complement.
CGGCCTTCCCCAGCCACGCCACCGGCATGTACGACGCGGTGTCGCACGACCGGCGCGAGCTGGTCGAGATCTCCGGCGCCGACCACTACTTCCAGGGCACCCCGGAGCTGGCGACCGCCATGTGCGACCGGATCGTCGAGTGGAGCCGGTGATGGCGGACGAGAGCGTGGCCGTCGTCGGCGCGGGGCCGGTCGGGCTGACCGTGGCGCTCGCGCTCGCCAGGCAGGGCGTGCCGGTCACGGTGTTCGAACAGGACCCGGAGCTGTCCACCGAGTGGCGGGCCTCGACGTTCCATCCGCCGTCCGTCGAGATCGCCAGGCACCTCGGGGTCGCCGACGCCATGATCGACGCCGGGCTCGTCGCGCCCCGCTACCAGGTGCGCGACCGCCGCGACGGGCTGATCGCCGAGTTCGACTTCGGTGCGCTGGCCGACGAGACCGAGTACCCGTACCGGCTGCAGCTCGAGCAGTACAAGTACACCCAGATCATCCGGGGTGTCCTCGAAGCCGACCACCCGGACGTCACGATCCGGATGGGCGCGCCCGTCACGGGACTGCGGGACGCGGGCGACCACGTCGAACTGACCGCGGGGGACGCGACCGCGACCGCGAACTGGGTGCTCGCGGCCGACGGCGCGAGCAGCACCGTCCGCAAGTCACTGGGGTGCCCGTTCGAGGGGCTGACCTACGAGCACCGGTACCTCGTGCTCTCGATCGACTACCCGATCGACGAGGTGCTGCCCGGCATCTGCCACGTCAACTACATCGCCGACCCGGCCGAGCACCTGCTCGTGCTGAAGGTCCCCGACGTGTGGCGGGTGGTGGTCTCGGTGCCGCCCCACGTCGACGCCGAGGACGCGGTGGCGGACGAGTACGTGGACGCCCGGCTGCACGCCCTGTTCGGCGACCAGCCCGGCCTGGTGCTGCGGGAACGCAAGACCTACGCGGTGCACCAGCGGGTCGTCGACAGCTTCCGGCACGGCCGGGTGCTGCTGCTCGGCGACGCCGCGCACATCAACAGCCCGATGGGCGGGATGGGGTTGAACAGCGGGCTCCACGACGCGTTCGACCTCTCCGTGCAGCTGACCGGGTTCCTCGCGGGCACCGTCGACGAGACCGCACTCGACCTGTGGGCGACCCGGCGTCGTAAGGCGGCGGTGGAGACGGTCCAGCGGATCACCCACCGCACCACGACCGCGCTCGCCGAGCAGGACGAGCAGGAACGGCGCCGGTTCCAGCGGCAGATCTCGGCGACCGCGGCCGATCCCGAGCGCGCGAAGGCGTGGATGCTGGACGCGGCCATGATCTCCAACGCCCGCGCGTACGACCTCCCGCCGCGCGGACGGGGGTGACCGGGGCATGGACTTCGCGCTGGGCGACGAGCAACGCGACATCCGGGACACCGTCCGGAAGTTCGTGGCCACCGAGCTGCTGCCGAGGGAACCGGAGTTCCTGCGTCGCGGCGAGCCCGGCCTGCCACGCGACGAGCTGCGCGAGCTGCAGCTCAAGGCCCGCGCGTTCGGCTTCTGGGGACTGTCCACTCCGCAGGAGTACGGCGGCATGGCCCTGCCCGCCGTGACCAGGTCGCTCATCCAGACCGAGCTGGCGACCACCTGCGTCCCGTTCCGGTTCGGCGGGGACGCGGCCAACATCCTGTTCCACGGCGACGAGGCGCAACGGGCCGGGTACCTGGTGCCGACCATCGAGGGCGAGCGGCTCGGCTGCTTCGCGCTCACCGAACCCGGCGCCGGGTCCGACGCGGGCGCCATCACCACCTCGGCCCGCCGCGACGGCGACGACTGGGTGATCAACGGCCAGAAGACGTTCATCACACACGGGCACGACGCGGACTACGCGATCGTCTTCGCCGTCACCGATGCCGCACAGCGCGGGATCACCGCGTTCCTGGTGGACCGTTCGGCGGGATGGACGTCCACGCCGATCCCCACCATGGGCAGCTGGCACGAACCGGCGACGTTGTTCTTCGACGACGTCCGCGTGCCGGCGACCGCGGTGCTCGGCGAGGTGCACCGCGGGTTCGAGCTGGCGATGCGGTGGGTCGGTTCGGGCAGGCACGCGATCGCCGCGCAGTGCGTGGGCATCGCGGAGCGGTGCCTGCGGATGGCCGTCGACTACGCGGGCATCCGCAGGACGTTCGGCAAGGTGCTCGGCAGCAACCAGGCGATCCAGTGGATGATCGCGGACTCGGAGACCGAGCTGGAGGCCGGGCGCTGGCTCGCGTTGCGGGCGGCGTGGGACACCGACCGCGGCGCCGACGCGCGGCACGCTGGCGCGATGGCCAAGCTGTACTGCACCGGAATGGTCGGCCGGGTGGTCGACCGTGCACTGCAGATCCACGGGGGGATGGGCTACACCAGGGAACTCCCGCTCGAATGGTGGTACCGCGCCGTGCGGGTCACGCGGATCTTCGAGGGCACCGACGAGGTGCAGCGCATGATCCTCTCCCGTGACCTGCTGCGCGGGCACACGCGGATCGGAGGACATCTTGCCTAGTTCGATGAGTGTCGCGGCGGCGTTGCGCGCGGCCGGTGCGGCCGCCGCCGCACGGCCCGCGGTCGTGCACGGCGAGCGGGTGCTCACGCACACGGAGCTGCACGACCGGGCGAGCCGGGTCGCCGCGGCACTGCACGACCGCGGGGTGCGGCCCGGGGACGTGGTGGCCGTCGCGCTCTACAACAGCCCGGAGTACCTGGAGACCGTGCTGGCCGCGTTCCTGCTCGGCGCGGTCCCGGTCAACATCAACTACCGGTACCGGGAGCCGGAGCTGCGGTACGTCCTGGAGTACACGGAGGCGGTGGCCCTCGTCCACGACGTGAGCCTTGCCGAGCGGGTCGCGAACATCTCCGGCGCGCTCCCCCGGCTCACCGCGGTGCTTGAGGTCGGCGACTCCTACGACGACGTGGCCACGAACGGCCCCGCACTGTCCACCCCGGACCCGGCCAGCACGCACGGGATCATCCTGCTCACCGGCGGCACCACCGGGCGGCCGAAGGGCGTGATCTGGGACCGGGACGGACTGCTGGGCATCCTGTCCTCGGTGTTCCGGCAGCACGGCCTGCCCGTCCCCACCACACCGGACGAGGTGCGGACCGCGGTCGGCGCGCTGGCGGACCGGGACGGGACACCCGTGGTGCTGCCGATGTCGCCGCTGATGCACGGCACCGGGTTCTTCCACGCGATGCGCACGCTGCTCGGCGGCGGGACCGTCGTCTTCTGCACGTCGCGGTCGCTGGACGGGCACGAGGTGTGGCGGGCGGTGCAGCAGCACCGGATTACGGAGATGGTGATCGTCGGGGACGCGTTCGGCAGGCCGCTGCTCGCCGCGCTGGCCGAGGCGTCATACGACATCAGCAGCCTGAAGAAGATCACCAGCTCCGGGGTCATCTGGAGCGTCGACGTGAAACGCAGGCTGCTGGCGGCGGGGTCGATGACGTTGGTGGACAACATCTCCGCGTCGGAAGGTGGTCCGTTCGGCGTCGCGGAGGCCAGTTCGGAGGCCGACCTCGCGGACGGCCGCTTCGCGCTGGCCCAGGTCGCGCGGGTGCTCGACGAGCAGGACCGGGACGTCGTGCCGGGCAGCGGGCAGGTCGGCGTGCTGGCCAGCGCGGGCCCGCAGCCGGTCGGCTACCTGCACGACCCGGAGCGCACCGCGCGCACGTGGCGGGTCATCGACGGGGTGCGGTACGCGGTGCCCGGTGACCTCGCGTCGCTGGACGCCGACGGCAGGCTGGTGCTGCTCGGCCGCGGCGACGGCGTGATCAACACCGGCGGCGAGAAGGTGTTCCCCGAGGAGGTCGAGCAGGCGCTGCTGGCGCACCCGGCGATCACCGACGCGGTCGTGTTCGGGACGCCGGACGAGCGGTGGGGCGCGCTGGTGACCGCGATGGTCGCCCCGGCGGAGGCCCTGGCCGGGTTCTCCGACGAGGAGCTGACCACCCACCTCGACGAGCGGCTCGCCCGCTACAAGCACCCTCGGCGTCTGCTGCGCACCGACACGATCCCGCGTACCCCCGCGGGCAAGCTCAACCGTGCGCTCGCGCGCGAGATGGCGTCCGAGGAGGCCACCACATGACCGACTTCCCGATCGAGCACGGACACGTGCTCGCGTTCTCCCGAGCCCTCGGCGCACAGCCGCCGCCGGACGGCGGTGTGCCGCTCACGTTCCCCATCGCCTACGCCCACTTCGACCCGGACTGGCCGCTGGTGATGCGGCCGGGTCAGCCCTGGCACGGCTCCGGCGCCGAGCCCGGCGTGAAGAAGGGCGGCGGGGGCCTGCACGCGGAGCAGGAGTTCGAGTACCTCCGGCCGCTGAAGGCCGGCGAGACCCTGACCGTCCACAAGCGACAGGGCCGGACGTGGACCAGGGAGGGCCGTTCCGGTGCGCTGGACTTCGCCGAGCGGCACACGGACTTCCACGACGCCAACGGCGAGCTGGTCGCCCGCGCCACGACCGTGACGGTGGTGAAGCGATGACGGTGACCGCGGTGGGCGACGAGCGGTCGCAGGTCGTGGTCACCGACCTGAAGCGGACCCAGATCGCCATGTACGCCGGTGCCTCCGGGGACTTCAACCCGCTGCACACCGACGAGCCGTTCGCGACGACGATCGCGGGCAACCCGACGGTGATGTCGCACGGCATGCTCGTGATGGGCATGGCGGGCGAGGTGCTGGCGAGCTGGTTCGGCGTCGCGAACGTGCGCCGCTACCGGGCCCGTTTCCAGGCGCCGACCTGGCCGGGCGACACGATCTCGGTGACCGCCCGCGTCGAGGCGATCGCGAACGTCGACGGCGAGCAGCGCGCCGAGATCTCCGTCCGGGCCACCACCGGCACGGACAAGACCGTGCTGAGTGGCACGGCCACGGTGGTGTTGTCGTGAGCGAGCTTGCGAGCGAACCATCGTCGCTGACCGGCATCGACGTGGACCAGCTGGTGGCCATCGACGTCCACACCCACGTGCAGCTCTCCGTGAAAGACCAGGAGGAGACCGAGGGCGAGGGCTTCGCGGCGATGGCGAAGTACTTCAAGGCGGGCAAGGTCACCCGGTTCACGGTCCCGATGCTCGCCGACTACTACCGGCGGCGGCGGATGGCCGCGGTCGTGTTCACCGTCGACTCGGTGCACCTGACCGGCAGGGACCCCCATCCGGCCAACGAGGAGATCGCCGAGCAGGCCGCCGAGCACGGCGACGTGCTCATCCCCTTCGCCAGCGTCGACCCGCACCGCGGTGCCGAGGGCGTGCGGCTCGCCCGCCGCCTGATCACCGAGTATGGGGTGCGCGGGTTCAAGTTCCACCCGACCTCCCAGGGCTTCTTCCCCGACGACCGGATGGCCTACCCGCTGTACGAGGTCCTGCAGGAACACGGCATGGTCGCCCTGTTCCACACCGGACAGACCGGTGCGGGCGCGGGCAGGCCGGGCGGCGGCGGGCTGCGGCTGAAGTACTCCAACCCCATGGCCGTCGACGACGTCGCCGCCGACTTCCCGGACCTGAGGATCATCCTCGCCCACCCGTCGTTCCCCTGGCAGGACGAGGCGCTCTCCGTGGCCATGCACAAACCGGGCGTCCACATCGACCTGTCGGGCTGGTCGCCCAGGTACTTCCCGCCGCAGCTCGTGCAGTACGCCAACACGCTGCTGAAGGACAAGGTCCTCTTCGGCTCGGACTTCCCGATGATCACCCCGGAGCGGTGGCTCGAGGACTTCGCGAAGGCGGACTTCCGCGACGAGGTCCGCCCGAAGATCCTCAAGGGCAACGCGGCCCGGCTGTTCGGCCTTACCGGAGCATGACATGTACTTCACTGGCGAGTTCGACGAGACCGTCGACGTGGCGGTACTGGGCTTCGGCAACGCGGGCGCCGTCGCGGCGGTGACCGCGCACGACGCGGGCGCGCGGGTCGTGGTGCTGGAGAAGCAGCCCGCCGACAACCACCGGCCCAACAGCCGGTACGCCGCCGGGTTCTTCCTGGTACCCACCGACGTCGACGGCGCATGCCGGTACCTCGCGGCCCTGTACGCGGTGAACGGCGAGGAGGTCAGCCCGGCACTGATCCGCACGTGGGCCGAACAGACCGCCGCCAACCCGGGATGGCTGTCCGAACACGGCGGCGAGTACACGGTCATGGACCTGCACGGCGAGCACGACACCCTGCCCGGCCACGACGCGGTCACCGTGTACAAGGCCCAGCCGACCGCCCCGTACCCGGGCTGCCCACTGCACGGCTTCCTGCGGTCGCTGGTCGGCAAGCGTGGCATCGAGGTCCGCTACGACACCGCGGCCACCACCCTGCTGACCGGACCGGACGGCGGAGTGACCGGCGTCCGGGCCGGGCAACGCGACATCGGCGTGCGGCGCGGTGTCGTCCTCGCGACCGGTGGCTTCGAGGGCGACGAGTCGCTGAAACGCCAGTACCTCCCGGTCACCCCGGCCCACTTCTACGGCAGCCAGGACAACACCGGCGACGGCGTCCGGATGGCCCAGGAGATCGGTGCCGACCTGTGGCACATGAACACCTGGCCGGGCCACTTCGTCGCCCGCTTCGACGGCACCGGCTACGACGGTGGCACCGGCATCGACCTGTGGGGCTCCGGCCGCTTCGGCCCGGCCGCCGACGGCAACCCCGGCGCGGTCTTCGTGGACGGCGCGGGCCGCCGGTTCCTCGCCGAACCCGGCCGCCAGCACGCCGCCAACCTGGAACTGACCGCCATGGACGCGGCGCGGCTCACCCGCCCGCGCATCCCCACGTGGTGGATCTTCGACGACGCCCGCTTCGCCAGGGCGCCGCTCGTGCCCACCTACTCCGGCCCGGCCGGCCCGGTCCGCGACCACGACTGGAGCACCGACAACATGGCCGAACTCGAACGGGGGTGGATCCGCTTAGCCACCTCGATACCGGACCTCGCGAAGGACTGCGACCTCGATCCCGGCGAGCTGTCCTCGACCGTGGCGCGGTACAACGAGCTGTGTGCCCGTGGCCGGGACGACGACTTCGGTCGCGACCCGGCCACGCTCACCCCGCTCACCGGTGACCGCTTCTACGCCGTGCCCCTGTGGCCCGGCGGGTCGCACACCGTCGGCGGACCGCGGCGCGACGAGCACGCCAGGGTCATCGGGGTCAACGGCGACGCGATCCCGAACCTGTACTCGGCGGGGGAACTCGGCTCGATCCACGGCCTGCTGTACCCAGCCGGGGGCGCGAGCCTCGCGGAGTGCATGGCTTTCGGGCGTGTCGCGGGAGCTTTGGCCGCGGCGAACCGGACGGGGGTGCGCGCCGGTGTCCCAGCGCGTGGATAGGGTCGGAAAGGTGCCAGACATGACCAGTGACGGCGACGGTCCCGCCCAGAGCGGTTCGCTCACCCTCGACCGGGGGCTGCGGCTGCTCGAACTCCTCGCAGTCGAGGACCGCGACATGACGGTCGCGGAGCTGGCGACGTCCCTCGGCGTGCACCGCCAGGCGGTGTACCGGCTCCTGGCCACGCTGCGCTCACACCGGTTCGTCGCCGAGGGCGGCTCCGGCCGCTACCGGCTCGGGCTCGGCGTCATCCAGCTGACCCGGCAGGTCAGCCACGAACTGCGCCGGGCGACGGCCCCGCACCTGCGCAGGCTCGCCCACGAGTTCGGTGCGACCGCGCAGTGCGTCGTGGCCGACGGCGGGGACGCGGTCGCCCTCGCCGTGGTCGAACCGCCGGAGTCGGTGTACCACCTCTCCCAGCACAGCGGCGCCCGGCACCCGCTCGACCAGGGCGCCAGCGGCCTGGCGATCCTGATGGCACGCAAGCCGAACCCGGCCGACCCGGAGGCCGTCCAGGAGGCGCGCCGCGCCGGGTACGCCGTCTCCCGGGGCAGGCTGACGGCCGGCGCGGTCGGCGTCGCCGTGCCGCTGTTCGACGGGGACGGGCAGTCGCTCGACGCCGCCATCGGCATCGTCTCGATGGCCGACGTCGACGTCGAGCACGTGGCCCAGCGACTGACCGAGGCCGCCAAACAGATCGCCGACGGCGACATCTGACCACCCGGGCACCGCCGCGGGGCACGTGCCCCGCGGCGGTCGCCCCTGCCCGCGCGCCGGTGCACGTCGGTGGACCGCCTTCTTGACCTCGCGGTTTCGGCCATGCACAATGCTTTCACAATTTGAACATTCAGTCCTATTATCGGACACTTCTTCGAACACGCAGCTCATCGCGGCTGTGTCTCTACCGCCCAGCGCCGGACGGAGAAGACAATGAACGCACGGATGGTCATCCGCCGGGTAGGTGGTGGGCTGCTCGTCCTCTGGCTGGTCTCGCTCCTCACCTTCCTCATGGTGCAGCTGATCCCCGGCGATCCGGCCGAGGTCATCGCGGGCGAGAACGCCACGGTCGCCGACGTCGACCGGATCCGCGAACAACTGGGGCTGAACCGGCCCGTGGTCGAACAGTACGTGTCGTGGCTGGGGGGCGTGCTCCGCGGCGACCTCGGGGAGTCGGTGTTCACCGGCCGTCCCGTCACCACGAGCATCGTCGACGCCGCACCGCCGACCCTGGCGCTCGCGCTCACCGCGATCGTCCTGGCGGTGGTCATCGGGGTCGGTGCGGGCGTGCTCGCCGGGCTGCGGCAGGGCACCTGGCTCGACCGGCTGATCTCGACGGTCGCGACGCTCGGCATCGCGATGCCGAGCTTCTGGGTCGCGATGCTGCTGGTGTCGGTGTTCTCGCTGTCGCTGAAGTGGCTGCCGGCCACCACCTACGTGCCCCTGGAGAACGGCTTCGGGCCGTGGCTCTCCCACATCCTCATCCCGGCGCTGGCGCTCGGCCTCGCCACCGCGGCCGAACTGGCCCGGCACACCCGCGGCTGCGTGGCCGACGTGCTCACCCGGCCCTACATCAGAACCGCCCGCTCGCGCGGCTCGTCCACCACGCGGCTGGTACGCAGGCACGTCCTGCGCAACGCCGCGATCCCGGTGGTCACCGTGCTCGGGCTGCAGACCAGCCGCCTGCTCGGCGGGACGATCGTCATCGAGGCGGTCGTCGGGATCAGCGGGCTCGGCTCGCTGGCCGTCAACTCGGTCCTGCAACGCGACTACCCCGTCATCCAGGGCTACGTGCTGTTCTGCGCGGTCGTCGTGGTGGTCATCAATCTCGTCGTCGACCTGGCCTACGGCTGGATCAACCCGAAGGTGCGCGCGTCATGACCACAACGTCGTCGATACCGGTGACCGCTCCCCCGCAACCGCCTCCGCACGCCCGGCCACGCCGCGGCCAGGTCGTCCGCGCGGTGCTGCGCAAACCGGCGGGTGCCGCCTCCGTGGGGTTCGTGGCGCTGCTCGCGCTGCTGGCGGTCCTCGGTCCGCTGGTCACCCCGCACGACCCGGACGCGCAGAACCTCGCCATCCGGTTCGCGGGCCCGAGCTGGTCGCACTGGTTCGGCACCGACGACTTCGGCCGGGACGTGCTGAGCCGGATGATCGAGGCCTCCCGGATCACGATCATCGCCCCGCTGATCTCCGTCGGCATCGCGGTCCTCATCGGACTGCCGGTCGGCATGCTGGCGGCGATCCGCGGCGGGTGGGTCGACACCGTCGCCGGGCGGCTGGCCGACACGGTGCTCGCGCTGCCCGCGCTCGTCGGTGCGCTCGCGATCGTCGCCATCCTCGGCCCCGGTCTCGTCACCACCATGATCGCCGTCGGCATCATCTTCACGCCGACCATGTTCCGAGTGGTGCGCGGCGCGTCGGTCGCGGTGGCCGAGGAGACGTTCGTGAGCTCGGCGACGGCGATCGGGTCGTCACGCCGCAGGATCCTCGTGGTGCACGTCCTGCCGAACATCGCCGCGCCCCTGATGGTCCAGGTGACCATCCTGATGGGCGTGGCACTGCTGGTGGAGGCGAGCCTGAGCTTCCTCGGCCTCGGCGTCCAGCCACCCGACGCGAGCTGGGGGTCGATGCTCGAGGCGGCGTACGCGAACCAGTTCAAGGCCCCGTTCGCCGTCGTGCCGCCGGGGGCGGCGATGGTCCTGACGGTGCTGGCGTTCAACACGATCGGCGACGCGATCCGCGACGCGGTCGGCATCAGGAGGCGCGCGTGACCGCGAGTGCGAGCACCGTCGACAGCGCCGCCGCGGTCGGGACTCCCCTGCTGTCGGTCGAGGGCCTGACCATCGACCTGCCCGGTGGGCCCGGCCAGCGCGGTCTCGTCGAGGACGTCACGTTCGAGCTGCACCGCGGCCGGTCGCTGGCGTTGATCGGCGAGTCCGGGTGCGGGAAGAGCCTCACCTCGATGGCCGTCCTGGGCCTCTTACCTCCCAATCTCCCTGTGCGCGCCGGTTCGGTGCTCTTCGACGGGGTGGACCTGCTGAACTGCACCGAGCGCGACCTCCGCCGGGTCCGGGGCGGCCCGGTGGGCATCGTCTTCCAGGAGCCCATGAGCAGCCTCAACCCGACGATGACCGTCGGCGACCAGATCGCCGAGGCACGGCGGATCCACCTCGGCGAGCGCAAGGCGACCGCGCTGCGTGCGGCGGAGTCCCTGCTCGACCGGGTGGGCATCCCCAACGCCCGGCAGCGGACCAGGTCCTACCCGCACGAGCTGTCCGGCGGGATGCAGCAGCGGGTCATGATCGCGGCGGCCATCGCCTGCGACCCGAAGCTCGTCATCGCCGACGAGCCGACCACCGCACTGGACGTGACGATCCAGGCCGAGATCCTCGAACTGCTCCGGGACCTGCGGCGCGACCTCGACCTCGCGGTGCTGCTGGTGACCCACGACCTCGGGGTGGTGGCGGACTTCTGCGACGACGTGGTCGTGATGTACGCCGGGCACGTGGTCGAGCGGACCTCGGTCCGCGGCCTGTTCTACGAACCGCGGCACCCGTACTCGAGCGCGTTGCTGGCCGCGGTGCCGCAAGCCGGGCAGCCCAGGACCCGGCTGACCGTCATCCCCGGCCGCGTGCCGCCCGCGGGCCGCTTCCCCGTCGGCTGCCGGTTCCAGCCACGCTGCGGGCACGCAGTGCCGGACGTGTGCTCGTCACCCCAGCCCGAGGCCGAACTTCCCGGCGGTCACCGGACCCGGTGCGGCCGCGTGGCGAGCGGCGCCGTGACGCTCCAGGGGGTGCCCCGTGGCTGAGCGGGAGGTGGTCGTCGAGGCGACCGGCCTGGTGAAGAGCTTTCCCCTGACCCGCACCGTGTTCGGCCGTCCACTGCGGACGGTGCGGGCGGTCGACGGCGTGGACCTGACCGTCCACGCGGGCACCACGCTGGGGCTCGTCGGCGAATCGGGCTCCGGCAAGACGACGGTCGCCCAGCTGATCGCGCGGCTGACCGAACCGGACGAGGGCACCGTCGAGGTGCGCGGCACGGACGTCAGCCGGGTACGCGGAAAGGCGCTCAAGGGTGTCCGCGAACAGCTGCAGTACATCTTCCAGGACCCGTACGGCGCGCTGGACCCGACGAAGACCGTCGGCCACGCGGTCGCCGAGCCGCTGCTGGTGCACGGCCGGATCTCCCGCCGCGACATGGCGGCACACGCCGGGCCGCTGCTGGAACGGGTGGCGCTCGACCCCGAGTTCGCGTTCCGGCGTCCGGACGAACTGTCGGGCGGACAACGGCAGCGGGTGTGCATCGCCAGGGCACTGGCGCTGTCCCCGAGCGTGCTGATCGCCGACGAACCGACATCGGCGCTGGACCTGTCGACCCGGTCGGAGATCCTCAACCTGCTGATGGACATCCAGCACGAGAGCGGCCAGGCGGTGGTGCTGGTCTCGCACGACTTCGCCACCGTCCGGCACCTCGCGCACCGGATCGCGGTCATGTACTTCGGCCGCATCGTCGAGGAGGGCACGGCGACCGACATCGCCGAGTCGCCCGCCCACCCCTACACCAAGGCACTGCTGTCGGCGGTGCCCGTGCCCAACCCCGACCTGCAACGGTCCCGGCAGCGCACCGTGCTGCACGGCGAGCTGCCCGACCCGGCGTCACCACCGTCCGGCTGCCGGTTCCGGAGCCGCTGCCCGGTGGCGATGGACGCCTGCGCCACCGACGACCCACCCCTGATCCAGATCAGCCCGACCCGCCGGGTCGCCTGCCTGCGCCACGAACCGGCGGCGTCCGCTTCGCCGTCCTCGGTCGGCGCACCGGACCGGGACGCGATGACCAGATCCTCCTGACCCTTCTCGCTCCCCCCTTCTCGGCGGCGCGCCCCCCGCGTGAGCCCGCCGTCACAGCTGACCAATGGAGGTCACCCATGAGACAACGCATCCTCCGGACCTTCGCGCTGGCGGCCACCGCGGCGCTGGCGCTCGCCGGTTGCGGTGGTGGGACGGGCTCGTCCGGCGACGGCTCGTTCGACCCGAACGCGGTCTTCCGGTACGCGGTCCCCGGCATGCCCACCTCGTTCGACCCACGCCTGTCCGCGCCGCTGGACCCGGTCTTCCTGGACGTGGTGTACGAGAGCCTGGTCGGCCGCACCCCGGCCGGTGAACTGCGACCGGGGCTCGCGACCGAGTGGGAGTTCACCGAGGACCACAAATCCCTCACCCTCACGCTCCGCGAAGGCGTCACCTTCCACAACGGTGCGCCGTTCGACTCCGCCGCCGTCGTCGCGTCCCTGGACGCCTTCCGCGCGAAGGGCGCGCAGGCCGCGTCGCTCAAGACGGTGACCACGGTCGAGGCGATCGACAAGTACGCCGTGCGGATCGACTTCTCCCAGCCCTCGGGCTACATGCTCAACATCCTCGCCGGCGAGGCGGGCATCGTCGTCGAACCGAAGGCGCTCGCGGATCCCGACCTCGGGACCAAACCGGTCGGCACCGGCGCCTTCGAGCTCAGCGGGCTGCGGCAGGGCAAGATCACGTTCACCAAGTTCGACAAGTACTGGAACGCCGACAAGACCACCATCGGCGGCATCGAGATGACGGTCTTCGCGGACGAGCCGACCCGCCTGCGCTCGGTCGTGTCCGGCGAGATGGACGGTTCGACCATCTCGGCGGGGCAGATCGAGGAGGCGGAGGCCAACGGCCTGTCGCTCGTGCGGGGCCCGAACAGCACGATCAACGGGATCCTGTTGAACACCAAGGCGTCGGAGTTCGGCGACCCGCTCGTGCGCAAGGCGCTGATGTACGCGATCGACCGCGAGGCGATCAGCGAGAGCCTCTTCGACGGTGGCTGCACGCCGACGGTCCAGCCGTTCAGCAAGGGGTTCTGGCCGAACGTGCCCGACCTCGACGACGCGGGCAGGTTCCACGACGTCGCCAAGGCCAGGCAGTTCCTCGCCGACGCCGGGCTGCCGGACGGGTTCTCCTTCGAACTCGTCAACGGGCCCAACACGACCTACCAGGACCTGAGCCAGATCCTCCAGGCGCAGCTCAAGGAGGTCGGCATCGACGCGAAGGTGCGGACGCTGGAGTTCAGCCAGATGATCCAGGACCGCAGGACCGGCAACTTCAGCGCGGCCGTCTCGCTGCTGCAGGTCGGCAGGCCGGACCCGAGCCAGTTCGTCGCCGACTTCTACCTGCCGGGCGGCGGTTACAACGCGGGCGGCTTCAGCCTCGACGGTGTGGCGGACCTCCTGGCGGAGTCCCGCGCGAGCAGTGACGAGAAGGAGCGGCAGGGGCCGACCCGGCAGATCATCTCCGACGTGTTCGAGGCGGGCCCGCCGGTGATCCCGGTCTGCGGCGTGCAGTGGGTCGCCGCGTTCGGTCCGGGCGTCACCGGGTTCCAGGTGCCCAAGTTCGGCGACTACGACTTCGCCTCGATCAAGATCAGCCGCTGACCATGAGACAACGCATCCTCCGGGCCATCGCGCTGGCGGCCACCGCGGCGCTGGCGCTCGCCGGCTGCGGCGGCGGCGGGACAGCGGCGACCGGCGACGGCTCGTTCGACCCGAACGCGGTCTTCCGGTACGCGGTCCCCGGCATGCCCACCTCGTTCGACCCACGCCTGTCCGCGCCGCTGGACCCGGTCTTCCTCGACGTGGTGTACGAGAGCCTCATCGGCCGCACCCCGGCCGGTGAACTCCAGCCGGGGCTCGCGACCGAGTGGGAGTTCACCGAGGACCACAAATCCCTCACCCTCACGCTCCGCGAAGGCGTCACCTTCCACAACGGTGCGCCGTTCGACTCCGCCGCCGTCGTCGCGTCCCTGGACGCCTTCCGCGCGAAGGGCGCGCAGGCCACGTCCCTCACGAAGGTGGACCGGGTCGAGGCGCTCGGCGAGTACGAGGTACGGATCGACTTCAGCGAGCCGTCGGGCCACATCCTCGACGTCCTGTCCGGCGAAGCCGGCATCGTGGTCGAACCGACAGCCCTCGCGGGTACCGACCTGAGCACGAAACCGGTCGGCACCGGTCCCTTCGCACTCACCGACCTCCGGCAGGGCAAGATCACGTTCACCAAGTTCGACAAGTACTGGAACGCCGACAAGACCACCATCGGCGGCATCGAGATGACCGTCTTCAACGACGAACCGACCCGCCTGCGCTCGGTCGTGTCCGGCGAGATGGACGGCACGACCATCGCGGCCGGTCAGGTCGAGGAGGCGGAGGCCAACAACCTGTCGATCGTGAAAGGCCCGAGCAGCACGGTCTTCGCGCTCCTGCTGAACACCGCGAGGTCGGAGTTCGGCGACCCGCTCGTGCGCAGGGCACTGACGTACGCCATCGACCGCGAGGCGATCAGCGAGAGCCTCTTCGACGGCGACTGCACACCCACCGCGCAGCCGTTCAGCACCGGGTTCTGGCCGAACGTCCCCGACCTGGACGACGTCTCCGAGTACCACGACGTCGCGAAGGCCCGGCAGTTCCTCGCCGACGCCGGACTGCCGAACGGGTTCTCCTTCGAGATCGTCCACCTGCCCAACACCAGCTTCGCGGACATGGGACAGATCCTTCAGGCCCAGTTCACGGAGATCGGTGTCGACACCGGACTGCGCACGCTCGAGTTCACCCAGATGATCCAGGACACCAGACGCGGGGACTTCACCGCGACGATCCAGCGCGTCCAGGTCACCCGCCCGGATCCGAGCCAGTTCATCGCCGACTACTACCTGCCCGGCGGCGCCTACAACCCGGGCGGCTTCGCCATCGACGGCGTGGCGGACCTGCTCGCGCGGTCCCGCGCGAGCAGCGACGAGAACGAACGCCAGGGACCGACCCGGCGGATCATCACCGACGTGTTCGACGCCGGCCCACCGGTCATCCCGATCTGCGGCGTGCACTGGGCGGCGGCCTTCCGCCCCGGCGTCACCGGGTTCCAGGTGCCCAAGCTGGGCGACTACGACTTCGCCTCGATCAAGATCAACCGCTGAGCCCAGGAGGACGACGAATGAGCGACGATATCGACCTGACCGGCAGGGTCGCGGTCGTCACCGGCTCGGGACGGGGCCTCGGCCGTGCCTACGCCGAGGCACTCGCCCGGTCCGGGGCCGCGGTGGTGGTCAACGACCTGGACGCCGACGCGGCCACGGAGGCCGTCGACGCCATCACGGCGGCGGGCGGCACGGCCGTCGCCGAGGTGTGCGCGGTCGGCACGACGCAGGCCGCGGACGCACTGGTCGAGCGCGCGGTGAAGGAGTTCGGCCGCCTGGACGTCATGTGCACCAACGCGGGCGCGCTGCGGGACCGGACCCTGCTGAAACTGACCGACGAGGAACTGGACCTGGTGCTGGACAGCCATCTGCGCGGCACCATCACCTGTGGCCGCGCCGCCGCGCGCCGGTTCCGCGAACAGGGCGGGGGCGGCAGGCTGATCCTCATCGGATCGCCGGCGGGCCAGTCGGGTGGCTTCGGCCAGACCGCGTACGCCGCGGCGAAGGCCGCGATCATCGCGCTCGTCCGCGTGTGGTCGGTGGAGCTGGCGAAGATCGACGTCACGGTGAACGCCGTGGTGCCCAAGGCCCTCACGAGGATGGCGGCGACCATCCCCGCACTGGCCGACATCGTGTCCAAAGTGGAGGCGGGCGAACCGGTCCCGCCGGAGCTGCGCCGCCAGGGCACCGGCACCGTCGAGGACGTCACCCCACTCGTGGTCTACCTCAGCTCCCCGGAGTCCGCGGCCATCACCGGCCAGTACTTCAGCTTCGGCGGTGACCGCTTCGCCATCTGGGCCCACCCGGCCGAGTCGTTCGTGACCTACCGGGACGGCGGCTGGACCCCGGCACAGCTGGCGGCCGACTTCGCCGGGTACGCGCAGCACCTGCAGCGCCACACCAAGGCGGGCTGAGCCCGGGACCGACCGTCAGGTTCGGCGGCTCGGCCCACAGCGGCCGGGCCGCCCACGGGTCATACCCGTGTGGCCGAGCCCCGGACGACCAGTTCGGTGGCGAGTTCGACGTGGTGGGACTCGAGGCGTTCGCCGTCGGCGAGGCGGAGGGCGGTGCGCAGGGCCACGCCGCCCATCTCCCGCAGCGGCTGTCGCACGGTGGTCAGCGGTGGTGACGCCACCCTGGCGAGGAGCGAGTCGTCGAAGCCGACCACGCTCAGCACCTCCGGCACGCGCAGCCCGCGGGTGCGTGCGGTCTCGACGACGCCGAGGGCGATCTCGTCGTTCCCCGCGAACACGGCGGTCGGCGGTTCGGTGAGGTCCAGCAACGCCGCGGCGCCGAGCACGCCCGTCTCGTAGGTGAACTCCCCCGACCGGACGTAAGCGTCCGGCACCGGCAGGTCCCTCGCCTCCATCGCGGCCCGGTAGCCGTGTGCGCGTGCCTGGTTGGCGGCCGAGATCACCGGGCCGCCGAGGTAGGCGATGCGGCGGTGGCCGAGCCCGAGCAGGTGCTGGGTCGCCGCGAACCCGCCCGCGAAGTTGGTCGACCCGACGCTGTTGACGTCGCTGTGCGGCAGGTGCAGCGGGTCGAGCACGACGAGCGGGAGCCCCGCCTGGGTCAGCGCGTCCAGGTACGCGGGGGTGTACACGCTCGTGACCGCGATCAGTGCGCGGCGGCCCGTCGCGACCAGGTCCCGCGCCCAGCGAGGGCCCCGTTCCGGTCGGCTGATCACCACGGAGACCCCCAGCTCGGTCGCCGCGTCGACGATACCGGCGAGCGCCTCCGCCACGTACGGCTTGAGGTCGCCGGCGAACTGCACCTCCACGGCCGGGGGCGCGGTGACCTCCGTGCGGCGGACGGCGGGCGCGACGTAGTCGTACCGGCGCAACAGTTCCCGCACCCGGGAGCGGGTCTCCGGCGCCACGTCGCTGCGCCCGTTGACGACCTTCGACACGGTCGCGACGGAGACCCCCGCCAGCCGCGCGACGGCCGCCAACGTGGTGCGTCCGGCGCTCGCGGGCGTCGGCTTCGTCGGCTCCCCCGAGCTCTCCGCCGGCGACCTGTCGGCCGTCGCCATCACGACTCCTTTGCACGGGACCGAAAGTTTCGAAATGTTTCGAGGTCGCGATGAGCATACTTTTCCGCCCTATTTCAGGCAATCAAGCAATGTGCGTCTTGACACTAATCTGCCCGAATCCCTAGGCTGGCCAAGCCGGTTTTCGAAACTTTTCGAAAGTTTTCGAAACACATGAGCCAGCGGAGTCTCGGCGCGAGAACGGAGCACCAGCGTGGGCACACCAATTTCTCGACGTACCGTCCTCGGTTTGGCCGCGAGCGTGCCGGTTTCGCTGGCACTCTCCGGCTGTGGCACCTCCGGACCGGGCAGCGCCGGCGGCGGCGCGTCGTACTGGTTCCTCAGCGGACCACCGCAGGAAGGCATCCGGCAGGGTTCGGTGGACCGGTTCAACGAGGCCAACCCCGACTCGAAGATCGCCACCACCGCGTTCCTGAACGACCCGTACAAGACGAAGATCAAGACCGCGCTCGGCGCGGGGCAGGCGCCCACGATCATCTGGGGCTGGGGCGGCGGCGGGCTGCGCACCTGGGTCGAAGCGGGTCAGGTCGACGACCTCACCTCGTGGTTCGACGACAACCCGAAGGTGAAGGACCGGCTGATCGACTCCTCGTTCGGCCCGGCGACCATCGACGGCAAGATCTACGCGATGCCGTGCGAGACGGTCGAGCCGATCGTCCTGTACTACAACAAGAAGGTCTTCGACGACGTCGGCGTGGAACCGCCGGAGTCGTGGGACGACATCATGGCCCTGGTGCCGAAGTTCCGGGCTAAGAACATCGCGCCGTTCTCGCTGGGCGGCCAGTCCCGCTGGACGAACATGATGTGGCTGGAGTTCCTGTTCGACCGCATCGGCGGCCCCGAGGTGTTCCAGGCCGCGTTCGAGGGCGAGAAGGACGCGTGGTCGCACCCGGCCGCCATCGAGGCGCTGACGAAGCTGCAGGACCTGGTCCGCGCCAAGGGTTTCGTCGACGGGTTCTCCTCGGTCACCGCGGACTCCAACGCCGACCAGGCCCTGCTGTACACCGGCAAGGCCGCGATGATGCTGCACGGCTCCTGGTCCTACGGCATCCAGCAGGCCCAGGGCGGTGACTTCGTGCCGAGCGGCGGCCTCGGCTACATGAACTTCCCGCCGGTCGAGGGCGGCGCGGGCGACCCCAGCGACACCGTCGGCAACCCCGGCCAGTACCTCGCCATCTCCGCCAAGGCCAGCGCGGAGCAGAAAGAGGTCGCCAAGAAGTTCTTCACCAGCGGTGTGCTCGACGACCAGGAGGTGAAGGACTGGATCGAGTCCGGCGGGGTGCCGATCCTGAAGGGCACGCAGGCGCAGCTGGAGGCCAGCAAGAACGCGGACTTCGTCACCTTCGTCTACGACATCGCCAGCAACGCCAAGACTTTCGCCCAGTCGTGGGACCAGGCCCTCAACCCGACCGCCGCCGAGACCCTGCTCGACAACATCGTGAAGCTGTTCCAGCTGTCCATCTCACCGCAGCAGTTCGCCGACAGCCTCAACGCGGCAACGGGGCAGTGAGCGGGCCCGCGAGCACACCGATGTCCGTGCGCACCCCCCACGCGGCGCGGCGCGGCCGCCACGGCATCCTGCCGTGGCTGGTCGTGCCCGCGCTGCTGTTCTTCGTCGGCTTCGCCCTCCTCCCGCTGGTCGGCGTGTTCCTGCTGAGCTTCACCACGTGGGACGGGCTCGGCGCCATCCATCCGTCCGGACTGGACAGTTGGCGGGCGGTGCTCGCCGACTCCGGGCTGCCGCACGCCGTCTGGATCACCTTCCTGGTGATGCTCGCGTCCTGGGCGGTGCAGACGCCGATGAGCATCCTGATCGGCACGTTCCTGGCCGGGCAGCAGCGGTACCGAGCGGTGCTGGCGGTGCTCTACCTCATCCCGCTGCTGCTCAGCTCGGCGGCCATCGCGATCGCCTACAAGGCGCTGCTGGACCCGAACTTCGGCCTCGGCGCCGGGCTGGGCGTCGAGTTCCTCAGCCAGGACTGGCTCGGGAGGCCGACGCTCGCGTTCAGCCTCGTCGTGTTCGTGGTGTCCTGGCAGTTCATCCCGTTCCACTCGCTGATCTATCAGGGCGCCGTGCGGCAGATCCCCCAGAGCCTGTACGAGGCGGCGCAGATCGACGGCGCCGGGCGGGTACGCCAGTTCTTCAGCATCACCCTGCCCCAGCTGAAGTACACGATCATCACCTCGTCGACGCTGATGGTGGTCGGTTCGCTGACGTTCTTCGACCTCATCTTCGTGCTGACCGAAGGCGGCCCCGGCGACGCGACCCGCGTGCTCGCGCTGGACATGTACAAACGGGGTTTCCAGGCCAACCTGATGGGCCCGGCCAGCGCCATCGCCGTCATCCTCGTCCTCGTCGGCCTCGCGCTCGCCCTGCTGCTGCGCAGGCTGGGTGGCCGGGACGCGAGCCAGAGCCAGTTCGAGGGGGCATGACATGAGCCTCACGCTGACCAAGCCGCCGCAGCGGACGCCGGTGCGCCGTGAGCGGCAACGCCGCGGCAACCCGGCCGCCACCCGGCGCAACTGGCTCGGTGGCCTGGCGGGCTGGCTGTGGCTGGCGATCATCGTCATCCCGATCTACTGGGTGCTGATCACCAGTTTCAAGCTCCAGACCAACTACTACTCCAGCAACCCGATGGTGCCGCCGGGCGACCCCACCCTCGAGAACTACCGGTTCGTCCTGGAGTCCGGGTTCGTCACGTACTTCGTCAACAGCGTCATCGCCACCGCGGGCGCGGTGATCCCCGCGGTCCTGGTCTCCTTCATGGCCGCCTACGCGATCGTGCGGGGCTGGCGGCTGCGGTTCCTGCGCGTGGTGAACGGGCTGTTCCTGATGGGGCTCGCGATCCCGCTCCAGGCGACCGTGATCCCCATCTACCTGATCATCATCGAGCTGCGGCTGTACGACAGCCTGATGGCGCTGATCCTGCCGTCGATCGCATTCGCCATCCCGCTGTCGGTGCTGGTGCTGGCCAACTTCATCCGCGACGTGCCCAAGGAACTGTTCGAGGCGATGCGGATCGACGGCGCCACCGAGTGGATGACGATGTGGCGGCTGGCGGCACCGTTGACCCGGCCCGCCATCCTCACGGTGACCGTCTACAACGCACTGAACATCTGGAACGGGTTCCTGCTGCCGCTGGTCCTCACCCAGAGCCCGGACAAACGGACGCTGCCGCTCGCGCTGTGGAGTTTCCAGGGCCAGTACAGCGTGAACGTGCCCGCCATCGTCGCCGCCGTCGTGCTGACCACGCTGCCGATCCTGGCCCTCTACGCCTTCGGCCGCCGCCAGCTGCTCCGCGGTCTCGCCGCCGGTTTCAGCCGGTGACGCGGAGCCGGGCCGGTCAGGTGACCGGTTCGATCGGAATGCCGTCGCGGTCGGCGCGGCGTTGGCCCCAGTCGTAGAGGACACGCAGCGCCGGGGCGAGTTCGGCGGCCTCGGTGGACAGCCGGTAGGTCACGGTCGGCGGGACGCCGTCGTCGGCGGTGCGCTCGACGAGACCGGCGGCCTCCAGCTCACGCAACCGGGTGGTGAGGACCTTCTCGCTGACGTCCGGCATCCGCCTGCGCAGTTCGCCGTACCGGTGCGCACCGTCCTTGAGGTGGGCCAGCACGACCACGGCCCACTTCCCGCCGATGACGTCGACGGCGAGTTCGACCGGGCAGTAGTACCGCGTTCTCCGCACGTTCACGAACCACAAAGTACGTACTTGCCGACCCCGAACCAAGGGTGATCGACTAGCCGGGTGAGGATCGAGTACATCCGCTACCGCGTGCCCGCCGAGCGGTCGACGGAGTTCGAGGACGCCTACCGCCGCGCGGCCGTGCACCTGGCGGCCGCGCCCGAGTGCCGCGACCTCGAACTGACGCGCTGCGAGGAGGATACCGAGAGCTACGTGGTCCGGCTGACCTGGACCTCCACCCGCGACCACGTGGAGGGGTTCCGCACCGGCCCGCACTTCCCGCCGTTCTTCGCCGAGATCGGCGCGTTCGTCGACGACATCGAGGAGATGCGCCACTACGCGCCGGTCGAGATCGCCGATCCGGTACCGACCCTGTTCGAGTGGGCGGGCGGCGCCGAGGCGTTCGACAAGCTCTTCCAGACGTTCTACGAGCGGGTCCCGCAGGACGAGTTGCTCGCACCGCTGTTCGCCGACATGGACGCCGACCACGCGAAGCACGTCGCGACGTGGCTCAGCGAGGTGTTCGGCGGTCCCCGCACGTACTCGGAGCAACGCGGCGGGCACCCGCACATGATCGCGATGCACCTCGGCAAGGGCATCACCGAGCAGCAGCGCCGACGGTGGGTCGCGCTTCTGCAGGGCACCGCCGACGAGGTGGGTCTGCCCGACGACCCGGAGTTCCGTTCCGCGTTCGCGGGTTACCTCGAATGGGGCACCCGCCTGGCGGTGATCTTCTCCGCCCCGGACGCCACGCCGAACGCGGCGGAGCCGATGCCGGCCTGGGGTTGGGGGAACGTGCGCCCCTGGCGAGGCTGACGTTCACCTTCCCGCCGCCTGGACGGCGAGGTTCAGCCTCAGCACGTTCACGCCGGGTTCACCGAGGATCCCGGCGCCGCGGCCGTCGGTGTTGCCGGTGACCAGCGCGCGAACGTCCTCTTCGGACAACCCGTTCTCGCGGGCGACCCTGGGCACCTGCAGTTCTGCGTAGGCGGGGCTGATGTGCGGGTCCAGGCCGGACGCCGACGCGGTCACGGCGTCGGCGGGCACCCGCGCCGGGTGCACGCCCTCGCGCCGGGCGACGGCGTCCTTGCGGGCCTGGATGGCGGCGGCGAGGTCGTCGTCGAAACCGCCCTTGTTGGAGCCGCCTGACACCGACGGGTCCGCGGGGCCCAGCGCGTCGGGGGACCCGTCCCCGTCCCGGTCGAGCGCGATCGCGGAAGGCCGCGTGTGGAACCACGGGTCGTGCGCCGGGTCCTTCGCCACCGGGTCGATGCCGATCAGGTCGGACCCGACGGTCCTGCCGTCGACCGCGACGACGGAGCCTTCCGCGTTGGCGTGCAACCCGGGCAGCCGGCTGACGAGCCACACGCCGAGCGGGTAGCCGACGCCCAGCAGCACGGTGAGGACCACGAGGACACGCAGCCCGGCGAAGGTCTGTTTGGCGAGCGAGTTCATGGAGTCACATTCCCGGGACGAGTCGGACGACGAGGTCGATGAGCCAGATGCCGGCGAACGGCGTGACGACGCCACCAAGCCCGTAGACGAGGAGGTTGCGCCGCAACAGCGCGGACGCGGTCGACGGCCGGTACCGCACACCGCGCAGCGCGAGCGGGACGAGGCCGATGATGACGAGCGCGTTGAACACCACGGCCGACGTGATCGCCGACGCCGGGCTGTGCAGGTTCATGATGTTCAGTTTGTCCAGCTGGGGGAAGATGCCCGCGAACATGGCGGGCAGGATCGCGAAGTACTTCGCGAGGTCGTTGGCCACGCTGAACGTCGTGAGAGCGCCGCGGGTGATCAGCAGCTGCTTGCCGATCGCGACGATCTCGATGAGCTTCGTCGGGTCGGAGTCCAGGTCGACCATGTTCCCGGCCTCCTTGGCGGCCATGGTCCCTGAGTTCATCGCGACGCCGACGTCGGACTGGGCGAGGGCGGGCGCGTCGTTGGTGCCGTCCCCGGTCATCGCGACGAGCCGGCCACCCTCCTGTTCCGTGCGGATCAACGCCATCTTGTCCTCCGGCCTGGCCTCCGCGAGGTAGTCGTCCACACCGGACTCCGCCGCGATCGCCCGCGCCGTCAACGGGTTGTCGCCGGTGATCATGACGGTCCGGATGCCCATGGCCCTCAGCTCGGCGAACCGCTCCCTCATGGCGGGCTTCACCACGTCGGACAGCCGGATCACGCCGTGGACCACCGCGGTGCCGTCGACGCGTTCCGCCACCACGAGCGGTGTGCCGCCTTCGGCACTGATCCGGTCGACCACCTCGTCGACGGCCACGGGCACGTCCCCACCCGCCTCGGTGACCCACGCGCGGACGGCGGACGCGGCGCCCTTGCGGACGTGCCGGTCGGCCAGATCGATGCCGGACATGCGGGTCCGCGCGGTGAACGGCACGAACTCGGCCGCCTTCTCGTCGTCGCCCGCCTGCCCGGCCGGCCCGTGGTTCCTCGCCACGAGGCCGACGATGCCGCGGCCCTCCGGGGTGCTGTCGGCGAGGCTGGACAGCCGGGCCGCCGCCGCCAGTTCGTCCATTGTGGACGTACCGGTCGGGATCAGCTCGGTGGCCTGCCGGTTGCCGAAGGTGATCGTGCCGGTCTTGTCGAGCAGCAGGGTGGACACGTCCCCGGCGGCCTCGACCGCCCGGCCGGACGTGGCGAGCACGTTGCGCTGCACCAGCCGGTCCATGCCCGCGATGCCGATCGCGCTGAGGAGCGCGCCGATCGTCGTGGGGATGAGGCAGACCAGCAACGCGGTCAGCACGATCACCGACTGCGTACCGCCCGAGTACCGCGCGATCGGCTGCGAGGTCACGACGGCGAGCAGGAAGATGATGGTCAGTGTGGAGAGCAGGATCGTCAGGGCGATCTCGTTGGGTGTCCTCTGCCGCCGCGCGCCCTCGACGAGCGCGATCATCCGGTCCACGAACGACTCGCCGGGTTTCGTCGCGATCCGCACGACGATGCGGTCGGACAGCACCGTGGTGCCGCCGGTGACCGACGAGAAGTCACCGCCCGACTCGCGGATCACCGGCGCGGACTCACCGGTGATCGCCGACTCGTCGACCGTGGCGATGCCCTCGACGACGTCACCGTCGCCGGGGATCACCTGTCCCTCCTCGACGACCACCAGGTCACCGACCCGCAGTTCCGCTCCCGGCACGTGTTCCTCGACGCCGTCGGCGCGCAGCCTGCGCGCCATCGTCTCCTTCTTGGTGCGTCGCAGGGTCTCCGCCTGCGCCTTGCCGCGGCCCTCGGCCACCGCCTCGGCCAGGTTGGCGAACAGGACCGTGAACCACAGCCACACCGCGACCATGACCGTGAACACGCTCGGGTCCCCGACCGCGAACACCGTGGTGAGCACCGAGCCCGCCCACACGACGAACATGACGGGGTTGCGCACCTGGTGGCGCGGGTCGAGCTTGCGCAGCGCGTCCGGCAGGGACACGAGCAACTGGCGGGGGCTGAACACCCCGGCGCCGACCCGGCCGGTCCTCGCGGCGTGGCGCCGGTCGGCGACGGGTCGTTCGGTCGTGGTGGTCATGCGAGTGCCTCCGCGACGGGACCGAGGGCGAGTGCGGGGACGAACGTGAGTGCCGCGACGAGCACGACCGTGCCGGTCAGCAGCGTGCCGAACAGCGGGCCGTGGGTGGGCAGCGTGCCGGCCGTCGCGGGCACCTTCTTCTGCGCCGCAAGCGATCCGGCGAGGCACAGCACCGCCAGGATCGGGATCAACCGGCCGAACAGCATGCAGATGCCCAGTGAGGACTGGAACCACGGGCTCGTGACGGTGATGCCCGCGAACGCGCTGCCGTTGTTGTTCGACGCGGACGTGTAGGCGTACAGCACCTCCGACCAGCCGTGGCTGCCGCTGTTCGCGAGGTGGCCGGGTGTGCCGGGCAGCAGGATCGCGATGCCCGCGCCGAGCAGCAGCACGGTCGGCATGGCGAGGATGGAGATCGCGGCGGCCGTCACCTCGCGACGCCCCACTTTCTTGCCGAGGTACTCCGGCGTGCGGCCGACCATCAGCCCGGCGAGGAACACGGCGATGATCGCCATCACCAGGATCGAGTACAGGCCCGTGCCCACGCCGCCCGGCGTCATCTCGCCGAACAGCATGTTCAGGATCACCCCGCCGCCACCGAGGCCGGTGAAGCTGTCGTGCATCGCGTTCACCGCGCCGGTGGACGTTCCCGTGGTGGCGTCGGCGAACAACGCCGAACCGGGAATCCCGAACCGTTGTTCCTTTCCTTCCACGGCGGCGCCGGCGAGCAGCGCGGCGGGCCCGTTCGGGTGCGCCTCGGCCCACCAGACGACGGTCAGCATCGCGCCCCACAGCACCGCCATCACCGACAGCAGTGCGTAACCCTGCCGCCGGTTGCCGACCAGCGTGCCGAACGTCCTCGTGAGGCTCACCGGGATGACGAGGATCAGGAAGATCTCGACCAGGTTCGTCCAGCCGTTGGGGTTCTCGAACGGGTGGGACGAGTTGGCGTTGAAGATGCCGCCGCCGTTCGTGCCCAGCTCCTTGATCGCCTCCTGCGACGCGGCCGGGGCGAGCGCGATCGTGCTCGACGAGCCGTCCGGGTTCGTCACCGCCACCCCGGACGCCAGGCTCTGCACCACGCCCAGCGCGATCAGCACGACCGCGAACACGAACGCCATGGGCAGCAGGATCCGCACGACGCCGCGCACGAGGTCCACCCAGAAGTTGCCGAGCCGGTCCGTCGCCGACCGCGTGAACCCGCGCACCAGCGCGATCGCCACCGCGAGCCCGACGGCCGCGGACACGAAGTTCTGCACCGTCAGACCCAGCATCTGGACCGTGTGCCCCATGACGACCTCGGGCACGTACGACTGCCAGTTCGTGTTCGTCACGAAACTGACCGCCGTGTTGAACGCGATGCCCGGTTCGACGGCACCGCGGCCGAAGTTCCACGGCAGCAACGGTTGCAGCCGCTGGACGAGGTAGAGCAGCACGATCGACACGAGCGAGAACCCGAGCACCCCCGCGGCGTACACGGGCCAACGCTGCTGGCTCTCCGGGTTCACCCGGCCGACGCGGTAGATGGCGCGTTCGACCGCGAGGTGGTCGCGGTCGGTGAACACCCGCGCCATGTAGTCCCCCAGCGGCCGGTACACGACCGCGAGCGCCACCAGCAGCACACCGACCTGGAGCAGACCGGCCACAGTGGACGTCATCAGAACCTCTCCGGACGGGTGAGTGCCACGAACAGGTAGATGATCAGCAGCAGTGCGAGCACACCGCCGACGACGTTCGCCAGGACACCGGCGCCACTCACAGCCACTCCAATCCACGCAACGCCAAGGCGAGGACCAGGAAGCCGGCGATCAGCAGCACGGCACAGGCCAGGTCGGCCATCAGCCCCATGCTCCCTCCACGTGGGCCGCCCCAACGGCGACCAACCGAGCGGAGTCTGCGCCCGATGAGACACAAGCGGCGCCCCCCTGACGAGACCTTGACGCCCCCAGCCCCCGCCTTAACGCCCCCCAAACACCCACCACCACCCGCGAGTCGCGCCCCAGAACACCGCGAGTCGCGCGCCAGAACATGGCGAGTCGCGCGCTCACGCACAACGAGTTGTCGAATTCGTGTAGGTCCCCCGGAGGCCCAACATGCACGAATTGACCAACTCGGTGTGTCCGGGCGCGCGACTCGCGGTGTTCTCGCGCGCGACTCGCGGGGTGGGATGGTTGGTTACTGGGGGTTTGTCACGGTTCGGGGGTTGTTGTGGTCGTGACGGCCGTTGTTGTTGTCGGGGTTGGGGTGGGGGGTTCGCGGTTGTCCGTGGGTTTGGGTTTTCCGGAGACGCACGAGTCCACGAAGAACTCGCGGATCTGTGCGGCCCATTCCTTTGACTGGCCGCCGCTGGGCAGGTCGGACGGGAAGTCCTCGGTGCGGACGATTCCGTCGAACGCCCGGTCGCACCGTTCCTCGTCGATGTCCGGGGCTTCCTGGGCCGCGAGCAGGTCGTGGGTCTGCGCGCCCTGCCGGGACATCTGCCGCAGAAAGTCCATGCGCTCCTCGAAGCCCGCGGCTGAGGTGCACCCGGCGAGCGGCACCACGGCTCCGAGCGTCAACACCAGGATCACCCGTCTCGATGGCATGGGGCCGCACAGTAACGCCACCGGCGGCCCGCGCGCACGTCACTCCCAGTCGAGCAGGTGTGCCTGGACCGCGTCGGGGAGGGCGATCTCCCGGTTCCGGAGCACGAGCGGCGAGACCTCGACGTCCTCGTGGAACCGCACGTACCCGACGAACGGGGTGGCGGTCCGCGCGTGCCGGCCGAGCCAGTCCGTCAACGTCCGCAACTGCGAGAAGGCGTCCGGGTGCACCTCCTGACGCACCGTCAACGCCCACCCGCTCGGCCCGCCGACCAGTTCGGACACGAGCACCCCGCCGACGCGGTGTGCGGCGCCGCGCCCCGCGAACAACGGCTCCGGTTCGGCAGTCTCCCACTGGCAGTCCGGGTCCGCGGGGTCGCCGAGCGGGAAGGTCTCGACGTGGTTGTCGCTGCCCATGGGGTACGTCTCCGGCCGCGGCCCCGCCCCCAGGTGCCACCGCAACTCGGCCAGCTCCGGGTCACCGATCTCCGGCACCAGATCCACGGTCAGCACGATCTCGTAGACGTCCGACATCGACAACTCCCCTGTGTTCGCCCCAGCCGCGCACGGCGAGCGTACGCGGGTCGGCGTGCGCCGATCAGCGCGGCACGAGCAGCAGGACGGCCAGTGCGGCGGCCACCGCCACCCCGCTCACGACCTTGATCGCGGGCAGGTGCCGGTACAGCACGTCGTCCCACGTCTCGCCGTCCCGGCTCACGTACCGCGCCGTCGGGGTGAGCGCCCGCCCGAGGCCGAAGCCCACGCCGGTCGCGACCGCGGTCACGAAGCCGGGTCCGGTCAACAGCAGGGCGGCCACCAGCACGTACGGCACGGTGGACGACACGTAGGTGCGCACCCCGGTGCCCATCTCGAAGCCGAACCGCAGCGAACCCCGCGCCACGTCACCGGTCAGCACGTCCTGTGGGACCTGCCGCGCGTTCTGCGGCAGTGGGAACCGCACCACGCCCGCGTCCCGCAGCACCCCGGCGACGGTCACCGCGACGACGATCCCGTACCGCACGACCTCGGGCACCGGCGTGGCGAGGCCGCTGACCACCCACAGCACGAGCGCGCTCAGCAGCGCACCCAGCACCAGCCCGGTGTCGAACAGCAGGAGCGCCGTGCCCTGCCTCGTCCTGCCCCGCCAACCTGGCGAGGTCAGCGCGAACGCGCTGTTCCTCGTTCAAACGGAGCCGGACAGCGTGTACCCCGCGAGCCCGCCCAGCACCGCCCACACGGCGACCGCCCACCCGGCCAGTGCCAGGGCGACCGCGGCGGGTGCCAGGAGCAGCGCCGCCGCCGGGTGGGTCAGCCCGCGGCGGAACGCGGGAGCTGACGGGGTCACACCGCGCCACCGGTGAGGGTGCGCCACGTGGTGGGTCCGACGATGCCGTCGACGGTGATCCTGTTCTGCCGTTGGAAGTCCGAGGCGGCCGCGAACGTGCCCGAGCCGAAGATGCCGTCCACGACCAGCTTGTAGCCGTAGCGGTTGAGCTCCACCTGGGTGGCACGCACGTGGCTGCCGTTGTTGCCCTGGCGGGTGGTGACCGCGAGCGACGGCCACGTGGCGGGGCCGACCTCGCCGGTGACCGCGAGGCCGCGCGCCGCCTGGAAGTCGCGAACCGCCTGAGTGGTCGCCGGGCCGTACGCACCGTCCACTGTGGTCGGAAACCGGTGGTGGGTCAGCAGGTGCTGGATCGCGGTCACGGTGGCGCCGGAGGCGCCCGAGGACACCGAGGGCCAGCTCACCGACGACGGGCAGCCGCATTCGGTGGTCCACCGGCAGATGGAGTTCACCCAGCCGGAGCCGGTCTTGCGGTAGCCGTCGTGGCAGCGGCGCTCGACGTGGCACGTGCACGCCCCGCACGCCTGGTCGTAGCGCCACATCCAGCCGTCGTAGCTGCCGGACAGGCAGGCGTTGGGCCGCAGCCGCCACGTGACCTGGTCGTTCTTGTGGAACCCGGTGTTCGTGCCGGAGGTAACGCACGCGTCGGCGAAGATCGTGCTCGGCCCGCAGCCGGGCGAACAGTTGTGGTCGGCGGCGTAGGACGGACATTTCGGGTAGATGTCGTAGCCGTCGGCGACCGCCCTGCGCACCGAGGGGAACACGCCGCCGAGCACGGTCAGCCCCGCGACGGTGCCCGCCCGCAGCACGGCCCGTCTGGTCGGCGCCCAGCCCGCCCAGCGCAACCGCCTGCCGCGCGTACGTGGTTCGACGGGCATGCCGGGGTCGGTGCCACGCAACGGGGGCACCGTGATCACGTCGGTCATCGAACCTCCATCACCGGGTTGAGCAGTGCACGGACGGCCGCCCTGGACCCGACGGGCGCGGCGGCGGCGATCCGGCCGTCCGCACCGGTCAGCACCGCGAACGGGGTGGCGAGCGCGCCGTAGCCCGCGAACAGGTGGCCCTGGTCGGCGAGCGCGACGACGCCGGGCGCCGGGTCCGGGGCCGGTCCTTCGTAGAGCGCGACGACGGTCAGCCGGTCCCCCGCCACCTCGACGGTCTCCGCCAGCGCCTCGACGCACGTGTGGCACGTGGCGCGCAGGAACAGCAGGACGGCGGGCCCGGTCACGCCGAACCGCGCGAGGTCCGCCGGTTCCCCGGTCCGCGACCCGGCGGCGACCGGGCGCGGGCCCGCGCCCGCCTGCAACGCGTGCACCTGGCGGACCAGCCCGGCCACCACGAAAGCGAGGAGCAGCAGGGCAACCCACGTCACGATCAACGCGCTGGTCTGGAAGCTCACCGGACCACCTCCGGGTGTCGGGTCATGGCGGCGGGCAGGTGCCAGAGCAAGGTGCCGATCGTCGCCGCGGCGAGCAGGACGAGCAGCAGGCGCTCGTCGAACCGGGTCAGCGGCAGCACGTCGTCGCCCGCCACCCCGGCGACCACGGCCAGCGCGGCGAGTGCGAACGCCCGGCCGGTCACCCAGTGTCCCATCGGCACGTCCGCCCCGCCGCAGCCGCACGGTCCGCCACGGCCGCTTTCCGTGACGTACCAGGCATATCCGCCGTAGCAGGCGAACAGCACGGCGGCGGCCATGAGACCGAGCCAGGACGGCCCGGCGAGCACCAGCAGGGCGAGTGCCGCCTCGGCGACGGTCACCGCGACCGCCACCGGCCGGATCGCGCGGCGCGGCACGGTCCGGTGCGCGGCGAGCGCGGCGGGCAGGGCGCGGGGCGCGCGCACCCGTTCCGCCACCGCGATCACGAGCACGAACAGGACGACGTAGGCCGCGACGCTGACGGGGAACACGACCGCGTCACCGGTCGCCGAGCAGGCGCGCGCCGAGCTGGTCCACCAGTGCGGGCACCCGCGCGAGGTCCGTGTCGGCGAGCGGGAGGACGGTCGTCCACGTGTCCTCGCCGGCGAGGACGAAGTAGGGCTCGCCGTTGGACATCCGGTCGGAGAACAGCTCACCGGAGCGGGTCCTGGCGCCCTTCCACTCGGGCAGGCGCGTCGCCTGCGGCGCCGACGGGACGGTCATCTCCAGCAGGCCGAGCGACGGCACCTCCTTGACCACGGCGGCGGGCGCGACCACGGCGCTGCCCCCGGTGGGCCGCAGGGCGATCCCGTCGTCGTGTTCGGTGACGCCGAGCGTGGCGAGTGCCTCGACGGCCGCCGCGGTGGTGGTGTCGTAGAAGTGGCTGACCAGGCAGTGCCGCCGCCCGCGCCACACGGCGACGAGGATGTTCTCGGTGATCCGCGAACCCGGCTCGACGCGGCGGGTGCGGCCGATGAGCAGCGTGCCGCCCGCGAATGCCAGTTCCTCGTCGAACCCGGTCACACCGAGGGCCGCGGCCACCTCCTCGGCGAGTCCGCTCACGCCCGCGACGAGTTCGTGGGTCCGGCCGCGCACGGTGACCCGCACCGAGGACGTGCTCGGTTGCCCGAGGTCCAGGGTGCCGCTCAGCTCGTAGCGCCTGCCGTCCAGTGCGCGGTGTACGACGGTGGACGTCACAGGGCCTCCCGCAGGGTTGGGAACTCACTGACAAACATCCATTACGTACGGTAAACGTATTACGAACCGTCTTGATGGGAAATAGGCCGTTCCCCGCACCGGGTTCGTGCGGTCAGACGACGACGATGGTCCGTCCACACGGGCGTCGGCACACCGTCAGCCGCAGCTGACCGCCTTCTCCGGTGAGGAGGTGTTGTCCAGCCTGCGGACGAAGGCGTCGCCGCCCTCGGTCGTGCGGCGGGCGCAGGCCTCGGCCTCGTCGGGAAAGGGTCCGTAGTAGACGGAGTAGATGTCCGCGCCGTCGATCCGCTGCCGGAGTGACCCGCACCCGGTCGAGGGGGCGTGGAGGTAGCCCGCGCCGGGCTTGGCGTCGAGAAAGGCCTGGACGTCCTGCGGGTACTCGTCGGGGTTCACGGCGGACCCCACGATGACGATGTAGCTGCCGTCGCAGTCCGGCGTGCTGATCGGGACCGACACCGCGAGCTCGGCGTCCGGGGGGTCGGGACGGGTGGTGGTCTCGTTCGTGGTCGTCGTCGACCGGCTCTCGGGCGCTCCGTCGCCGTCCGAGCGGGCAAGGCCGATGAGCACCGCCGCGCCCGCCAACGCGGCCACGACCGCGACCGCGGCGCCGACGAGCCACCACCGCCCGGCGCGGTGTGGTGGCAGGGGCGCCAGGGGCACCGGCACCGTGGCTGGGCGGGACGCCTGCCGCGCCAGGGCGTGCCTGGCCGCCACGGCCAGGCACCCCGCGGTCTGGTACCGGTCTGCGGGGTTCTTCGCCATGCCGGTCGTGATGACGTGGTCCAACGCGGGTGGCAGGTCGGGCCGCCGGTCGGTGAGCCGCGGCGGTTCCCGGTGGAGGTGGGCCTGCATGAGGGCGAACGGGTTCTCGTCGGGGAACGGCGCCGACCCGGCGAGGCACTGGTAGAGCAGGCAGGCGAGCGAGTAGACGTCCGCGCGGTGGTCGACCAGGCTGTCGGGCTGGAACCGTTCGGGCGCCATGTAGGCGACGGTCCCGACCGGGACACCGATGCCGGTGATGGCGGAGCTGGCGGACATGGACCGGGCGATGCCGAAGTCCACGAGGTAGGCGAAGCCACCGGCGTCGAGCAGCACGTTCGACGGCTTCACGTCGCGGTGTACGAGCCCGTCGGCGTGGGCCGCGTCGAGCGCGCCGGCCACCTGCACGACCAGGTCGACGGCGGCCGAGGGCGCCATGAACCCGTGCCGCGCCAGGAGGGTGCTGACGTCGTCGCCTTCGACGAGCCGCATGTCCAGGTACAGGCGTCCGTCGATCTCGCCGTACGCGTGGATGGGGATGACGTGCGGCTCCCGGAGCCGGGCCGCGGCACGTGCCTCACGGATGAACCGCCGCCGGAACTCGTCGTCGTCGACGAGGTGTGCGTTGAGCAGCTTGACCGCCACCACCCGGTCGTGCTGGGTGTCGTAGGCGCGGTGCACCTCGCCCATGCCACCTCGGGCGATCAACCCCTCCATCCGGTAATGGCCGAACTGCCACCCCACGTCCGCACCCCATCCGACCGTCACCCCGAGTCCATCGCGTGGGGATCCTATAAGCGCAGCTCACCCTTCCGTGGCCGAACGTCGGCATGCGGCTGTCGAGAAACCGTGACACACCGCGGACGGCGCACGCACATTCGGCGTCGATCGTGGTCGTCGTGACCGAACCACTCGGTGCCCTGCACGGACGTCTCCAGGCCGCGCGGCTGCGTGCCTTCGTCGGGCGGAAGGAGGAACGCGCCGCCTTCGACGAGGCGTTGTGCGGCGGCGGGGTGCTGTTCGTGCACGGCCCCGGCGGCGTCGGCAAGTCGGCGCTGCTGCGGTGCTTCGCCCAGCGGGCCGCGGAGGCCGGGCGCACGGTGACGGTGCTGGACGGACGGGTGCTCGTCCCCTCCCCCACGGCGTTCCTGGCCGAGGCGGGGCCAGTCCTCGCCGACGAACGCGCGGTGCTGCTGGTCGACGCGATCGAGCGCCTGGACGGTCTGGCGGGGTGGCTGCGTGAGCGGTTCCTGCCGAGGTTGCCTGCGGGCGCGGTCGTCGTCGTGGCCGGGCGGGTGGCCCCGGACGTGACGTGGCGGGCCGACCCGGGCTGGGCCGAGGTGGTGCGGGTCATCCGGCTGGGCGACCTGGACCCCATGGACGCCGACGCGTTGCTGGAGTCCCGCGGCGTGGCCGGTGTGTTGCGTGATCAGCTGCTGGCCTTCGCGGGTGGGCACCCGCTCGCGTTGACGCTCGGGGCGGCGGCCGTGCTCGACGGCCGCCGGCCCCACGACCTGGTCGCCGCCCTGCTCGACGACGTCGTCGGCGACGTGCCCGGTCCCGCTCACCGGCAGGCCCTCGACGTCTGCGCGCTCACCTACCGGTCCACACAGGACGTGCTGCGCGCGGTGCTGCCCGGTGCGGACGCGGCGGCGCTGTTCTCCTGGCTGCGACGGCTGCCGTTCGTCGAGTCGAGCCCGTTCGGGCTGTTCCCCCACGACGTCGTACGGCAGGCCCTCGACGCCGACCTGCGCTGGCGCGACCCCGAGGGCCACGCGGACCTGCGCCTGCGCGTCAGGGCCCACCTGACGGAGCGGATCCACGCCGCCGACGACGCGGACGTGCTCCGCGCCGTCGGCTCGCTGTTCTACCTGCACCGCGCCGAAGGCCGGGCACCGGGGCCGCACGTCTGGCGCGCGGTGGACGAGGTGTACGAGGACGTGTTCCGGCCCGAGGACGCCGACGACGTGCTGCGCCTGGCCGCCGAGTGGGACGCGGCGGAGGTGGTCGCCCACTGGACGACGCGGCAGCCGGACGCCTTCCGCCTCTACCGCACCATCGCGGACGGCGAACTCGCGGGCGTCTCCGCGTGGCTCCGTGTGGCGTCGGAACGGGACTCGGAGGCGGATCCGGTGGTCGCCGCGGCCTGGGCGCACGCCCGCGCCACCGCTCCGCCGCGGCCCGGCGAGCACCTGGCGGTCCACCGGAGCTGGGTGCGTGCGCGGCGCGGGGGCACGTCGCCGGTCGTGAGCCTGATCCGCTGGCGTGCGGTGGGCTGGTTGCTGCGCTCGGACCACCTGGCGTGGTCGTTCGGTGCCGAACCACCCGCGCACGACTGGCGAACCGTACCGGCGCGGGTGTGGCTCGACCGCGTGCTGTCGGGTGCGCGGGAGCCGATGGTCCAGCACGAACCCGAGCTGACGGTGCTGTCACAGGACGAGTTCGCCGACGCCGTCCGCAAAACCCTGCGGCACCTGTCGAAACACGCGGAGCTGGCCCGCAACCCGCTCACCCGCAGCCGGTTGCTCGCAGGCCGCGCCGACCCCGTCGGCGCGCTGCGCGAACTGGTCGAGGACGCCATCCGCGCCCTGGGCCGGGACCCGAGGGCCGCCAAGCCGCACCGCGCCCTCGACATGACCTACCTGCGTGGCGCCCCCACCCAGGAGGTCGCCGCCGAACGCCTCGGCCTGTCGTTCAGCACGTATCGCCGTCACCTGGTCGCCGGGGTCGAACGCATCAGCGAAGACCTCTGGCGCCGAGAACTGTCGGGGTAGCACCCAGGGCGAAGGCGGCCGCCGCCTCCGCGTGCAGCCGGGCGCTCGGCAGCAACGGGACGGCCGTGTCCTCGTCGGTGACGAGCAGCTCGATCTCGGTGCAGCCGAGCACGACGGCCTCGGCGCCCCGGTCGGCCAGGCCGGCGATCGTCCGCACGTAGGCCTGTCTGGACGAGGGTCGCAGCACCCCGCGGATCAGCTCCTCGAAGATCACGCGGTGGACCAGCTCGCGTTCGTCCCGTCCGGGGACGAGCACGTCGCAGCCGTGCTCCGCCAACCGGTCCCGGTAGAAGGGCTCCTCCATCGTGAAGCGGGTGCCCAGCAGACCGACCGTGCGCAGCCCCCTGGCACTGATCTCGGCGCCCACGGCGTCGGCGATGTGGAGCACCGGCACACTCGCCGCCCGCGCCACGTCGTCGTTCACCCGGCTGAAAGTGTTGCTGCAGATGAGAAGCAGCTCGGCGCCCATGGCCTCCAACCGGACGCCGGCGGCCGCGAGCAGCTCGCCCACCTCGTGCCAGCGGCCGGCGACGATGAGGTCCTCGACGATCGTGTAGTCGACCGACCAGATCAGGCTGTTGGCGGAATGGCTGCCGCCGAGGCGTGCACGTACCCGCTGGTTGACGACCTGGTAGTAGATGACCGTCGACTCCCAGCTCAACCCGCCGATCAACCCGATGGTGCGCATGGCCCGGCACGGTAGAGGGAGATCCTGCTCGTTCAGCAGACCAGAAAATGACCAGTAAATGCTCTGGTGGCCGGTCAACGCGAACTCCGACACTGCCCGGGTGATCATGACTGAACGCCTGCGCGTGGCGGTGCTGGCAGGCGGACCATCCGCCGAGCACGAGGTGTCGCTGCAGTCGGCGCGGGCGGTGTTCGACGCGCTGCCGACGGACCGGTACGACCCCGTCCTCGTCGTCATCGACCGGCAGGGCGGCTGGTCGACGGAGCTGCGCAGGGGTGCGGTGGACGTCGTCTTCCCGGTGCTGCACGGCCCGTTCGGTGAGGACGGTGTCGTGCAGGGACACCTGGCGGCGCTCGGCCTGCCGTACGTGGGTTGCGGCGTCCTGGCCTCGGCGGTGGCGATGGACAAGACCGCGATGCGGCGGGCGTTCCAGGCCGAAGGCATTCCGGTCACCCCGCACGTCTGGTTCAGCGAGCACGACTGGCGCACCACGTCCGACCGGCAGGGCCTGGTGAAGTCGCTCGACTGGCCCCTGTTCGTCAA
This sequence comes from Actinophytocola sp. NPDC049390, assembly GCF_044466355.1. Lineage (NCBI taxonomy): Bacteria > Bacillati > Actinomycetota > Actinomycetes > Pseudonocardiales > Pseudonocardiaceae > Actinophytocola > Actinophytocola sp. NPDC049390. Next base: position 1,161,293 of record NZ_JBITMQ010000001.1, on the reverse strand, counting down.
GCCCGCCAACATGGGCTCCTCCATCGGCGTCTCCCGCGTCACCTCCATGGCGGAACTGGACGCCGGGGTCGAGCTGGCGTTGCGCTACGACCGGGTCGCGGTCGTCGAACAGGGTGTCGTCGCCCGCGAGCTGACCTGCGGCGTGCTCGGCGACCACGACACCCCCGCCGCCTCGGTCGCCGTCGAGCTCAACCGTCGCGGCGACTGGCTCGACTACAAGTCCAAGTACCTCAGCGACTACGAGCTGGCCACGGTGCCCGCGCCGCTGCCCGGCCCGGTCGCAGAGGAGGTGCGCGAGCTGTCCCTGCACGCGTACCGGACGATCGGCGCCTACGGCCTGGCCCGCGTCGACTTCCTCTACGAGGAGCACACGGGCCGCCTGTACGTACTGGAGATCAACACGATGCCCGGCTTCACCGCCCGTTCCGTCTACGCCAGGGGGTGGGCGGCCAGCGGGCTGTCCTACCCGGACCTGCTGGACCGGCTCATCGGCCTGGCACTGGCGAGGAGCGGCGCGTGATCCCGATGACGCTGGCGGAGATCGCCCAGGTCCTGGACGCACGCCTGGACGCGGTACCCGACCCGGAGGCGCTGGTGACGGGTCCGGCGGCGGTCGACTCGCGGGAGGTGGTGTCCGGCGGCCTGTTCGCCGCGACGGTCGGCAGCCGGGTCGACGGGCACGACTACGCGGCCAGGGCGGTGGCGGGCGGCGCCGTGGCCGTGCTGGCCGCCCGTCCCGTCGGGGTGCCCGCGATCGTGGTGACGGACGTGCAGGCGGCGCTGGGCGTGCTGGCCGGGCACGTGCTCACCCGCCTCGACTGCACGGTGATCGCACTGACCGGCTCCGTCGGCAAGACCACCACCAAGGACCTGCTGGCCCAGATCCTCGAACGGCACGCGCCGACGGTGTCGACCGACCGCTCGTTCAACAACGAGCTCGGGCTGCCGCTCACCGTGCTGCGGGCCGATGCCGGGACCCGGTACCTGGTGCTGGAGATGGGCGCGGGCAGGAAGGGCGACCTGACGTACCTGACCGGGATCGCGCCGCCGCACGTGAGCCTCGTGCTCAACGTGGGTGCGGCCCACGTGTCCCGCATGGGCGGCGGCCTGGCGGACGTGGCCGAGGCGAAGGGCGAGCTGGTGGCGGCGCTGCAGCCGGACGGGTACGCGCTGCTGAACGCCGACGACCCGTACGTGGTGGGCATGGCGGACCGCACCGCGGGCAGGATCCTGTGGTACGGCAAGGCGTCGGCGGTGCGTGCCGAGGAGGTGCGTGCGGACGACCGCGCACGGCCGTCGTTCCACCTCGTCACGCCGTCGGGCCGGGCGCGGGTCGCGCTCGACCTCGTCGGCGAGCACCAGGTGGCCAACGCGCTGGGTGCCGCGGCGGCCGCCGTCGCGCTGGGGTTGTCGACCGACGAGATCGCCGCCGGGCTGAACGCGGCCACGCGCCGGTCTCCGGGCCGCTTCGAGATCACCGAGCGGCCCGACGGCGTCACCGTCGTCAACGACGCCTACAACGCCAACCCGGAGTCCATGCGCGCCGGGTTGCACGCGTTCCGGGCGCTGGCCGCGGACCGCCGCACCATCGCGGTACTCGGCGCGATGGGGCAACAGGGCGACGCCGCACGGGCCAGGCACGAACAGGTCGGCAGGCTGGTCGCCGACCTCGGCATCGACGTGCTGATCGCGGTCGGCGACGGCGATCCCCGGGCCATGGCACGGGCGGCGTCCGGCGTCGCGGTGCACCCGGTCGACGACGTGGCGGAGGCGGTCCGCGTGGCCACCGAACTGATCACCCCGGGCGACGTGGTGTTCGTGAAGGCGTCCAGCGAGTACGGGCTGGACGCGTGCGCCCGTGCGCTGTCCGCGTCCTAGAACGCCAGTTCCGAGTACGCGTTCAGCGCGGGCTGGCCGCCGAGGTGTGCGTACAGCACGCGCGCGTCCCGGCCGATCTCGCCGCTGGTGACGAGGTCGATCAGACCGGCCATCGACTTGCCCTCGTAGACCGGGTCGGTGATCATCGCCTCGGTGCGGGCGGCGAGCTTCATGGCCGCGATGGTCTGGTCGTCCGGGATGCCGTAGATCCCGGCGTGGTAGCGCTCGTCCAGTTCCACGTCGTCGTCCGACACGGACGTGCCGCGCAGTTCGGCGGTCTGCTTGGCGATCCGGCGGATCGCGTCCAGGGTCTCGGCGGGTTTGGCCGACGCGTCGACGCCGATCACCCGCCGTTTCCGGTCCTGCCCGGCGAAACCGGCGACCATGCCCGCCTGGGTGCTGCCGGTGACCGAGCAGACGATGACCGTGTCGAAGAAGACGCCCAGCGCACGCTCCTGCCGCGCGACCTCGTCGGCCCAGTCGGCGAAGCCGAGGCCGCCGAGCGGGTGATCGGAGGCGCCCGCCGGGATGGAGTACGGGGTGCCACCCGCGGCACGCACGTCCTCGAGCGCGCGCTGCCAGGACTCCTTGACCTCGATGCCGAAGCCGGACGGGTCGCGCCGGACGTCGGCGCCCATCAGCCTGCTCAGCTGGATGTTGCCGACCCGGTCGTAGCCCCGGTCCTCCCAGTCGACCCACTTCTCCTGCACCAGCACGCACTTCAGCCGGCCCGCACGGCCGCGGCGGCGACCTGCCTGGTGTGGTTGGACTGCACGCCACCGATCGACACGAGCGTGTCGCAGCCCTTGGCGAGCGCGTCCGCGACGAGGTACTCGAGTTTGCGGGTCTTGTTGCCCCCGAAGGCGAGTCCCGAGTTCAGGTCCTCGCGCTTGGCCCACAGCTCGGCGCCGCCCAGGTGCGCGGTGAGGCGTTCGAGCGGGTGGATCGGGGACGGGCCGAGCAGCAACGGGTAGCGCTCGAACGTCGCGAAGGTCATGGCTGCTTCTCCTCCAGCAGTACCGCCAGGTTCGCCCAGTTCCGCTCGGCGAGCCCGGCCGCGAGGGTGGCGTCACCGGCCTCGCACGCGGCGATGATCCGGTCGTGCATCGGGGCCGAGTCCCGGCCCAGCGGGGACCGGAAGTAGAGGTAGATCGCGCGGTGCAGCAACGGCGTGTACCGCCCGACCGTGGCCGCGACCGCCGCGTTCCCGGACGCCGTCACCAGCACGCCGTGGAAGGCGTCGTCGCGGTCGATGGCGTCCTCCAGCGCTCCGCCGTCGACCGCGGCCGCGAACCGGGTGTTCGCCTCGCGCATCGCGTCCAGGTGCGCCGCCGTGAGCCGGGGCACGGCCAGCCGCGTGGCCAGCCCGTGCATGGACTGCACGACGGCGTGCGCGTCCCGGACCGCGTCGGCGTCCAACGGCGTGACCCGCGTGTAGCTGTGCGGCTTGGACTCGATCAGCCCCTCGTCCGTCAGCCTGGCGAGCGCCTCCCGGACCGGCGTGCGTGACAGGCCCATCCGGGCGGCCAGCTCCACGTCCTTCACCGGCGTCCCCGGCGCCAGCTCACCCACCACGATCGCCCGCCTGATGGCACCGAGCGCCTGGTCGCTGAGCCGGACCCGGTCCATCCGGCTAATATATTGCATACTGGCACCGTAGCAGACGCCTCGCTCCGGCTCCGGTGCCGCACCCGTAGATTCGGCCTGCACCGAACCGGGGAGGTGGCGTGTTCGAGGGGTGGGCCGGCTGGGTCGGCACGTTCACCGGCGTCGTGGTCATCACGGTCGCCGTGCTGCCGTTGACCACGTTGGTGGTGTGGCTTCTGGCGCGCCGACGGGTCGCCGAGGGCGCCTCGCGGTCGTGGGCCTGGCGCGCGTCGCTGGCCGAGGTCGGCATGATCTACGGGACGGTGCCGTGGGTGTGGATGATCCTGTTGCCGGGCAGCCGGGCGGGCGAGGTGACCGGTCGGCTGAGCCTGGTACCGCTGCGGGACCTGTTCGCGATGTCGCCAGGACAGATCGTCGGCAACCTGCTGGTGTTCGCGGCACTGGGGGTCTTCGTCCCGCTGCGGTTCGCAGCGCTCGCGTCGACACCGCGGGTCCTGGTGCTCGCGGCGGGCTGCTCGGTCCTGGTCGAGACCGCGCAGTTCGTCCTCCAGCTGGACCGGGTGTCCTCTGTGGACGACGTGCTGCTCAACGCCGCGGGCGCCGGGCTGGCCGCGTTCGCGTCGCGCCGCTGGTGGTCGGGCCCGCGGGCGGACGGGCTCAGCGCCGGACGAAGCGGGTCAGCAGTCCGTACGGGTACGGCAGGCTTTCGGGCTCGCTGGCGGCGGTGAGACGGTCCACCTGTTCGGGGGCCAGCGTCCATTCGATCGAGGCCAGGTTGTCCTTCGCGTGGTCGAGGGTGCGCGGGCCGATGATGGGAGCGGTGACCGGCGGGCGTTGCAGCAGCCAGCGCAGCGACACCTGTGCCGCGGTGCGCCCGGTCTCGCTCGCGATCGCGGCCACCTCGTCGAGCACGCGCCACGTGCGTTCGGTGGCGTAGCCGCCCCACGGGACCACCCCGGCTTCGGCCCCTGCCTCGACGCGGCTGCCCGCCACCGGAGCGGTCGCGCCCCGGCGGTGCGCACCGGACAACCAGCCCGCCCGCAGCGGGGACCACGGGAGCACGGCCAGCCCTTCCGCGCGGCAGACGGGGAACAGCTCCCACTCCGCCTCCCGGTCGAGCAGGTTGTACAGGGGCTGCAGGGACACCAGCACCTCCCAGCCACGCATCGCCGAGATGTCGACGGCCTTCTGCAGCTGCCAGCCGGTGAAGTTGCTGACCCCGACGTAGCGGACCGTTCCCTCCCGCACCAGCCCGTCGAGGGTGGACAGCGACTCCTCGAGCGGCGTGCCGTCGTCCCAGACGTGCAGCTGGTACAGGTCGATGTGGTCCGTGCCCAGCCTGCGGAGACTGGCCCGCACGGCGTCGAGGATGTGCTTGCGTGAGAGGCCGCGTTCGTTGGGGCCCGGGCCCATCTCCCCGAACGTCTTCGTGGCGATGACGTAGTCCGCGCGGCGACGCGTCCTCAGCCAGCCGCCCAGGATCTCCTCGGCACGGCCGTGGCCGTAGACGTCCGCCGTGTCGATGAAGGTGCCGCCGGCCTCGGCGAACATGTCCAGTATCCGGTGGCTCGTCGGTTCGTCGGTCCGCTCGCCGAACATCATCGTGCCGAGGCACAGCTCGCTCACCTGAAGACCCGACCTGCCCAGGAATCGATACTCCATGGCGCCGACGCTAGGGCCTGGAGCGCGCTCCAGCTCAAGAGCCGACCGTCAGGTCGTGGTGGAGGCGTCGTTCGTTCAGCTCGGTGCCGCCGGGCCCGCGGTCGAGCTGGGATCGTCCGGTGTCGGTCCAGCCGTGGCGGTGGTAGAAGCGCAGGGCACGGTGGTTGGTGTCGAGAACCCACAGGCCGGCGTGGGTGAAGCCGCAGGTCCGGAGCCGTTCGAGGGCCGCCGCGTGGAGCCGGGTCCCGATGCCGAGGCGCCACACGTCGGGCGCGAGGTAGAGCGCGTACAGGTCGCCGAGCGTGGGGTCGGCGCGATCGGCGGGCACGAGCGGCGGCCCGGTCGCGGCGAAGCCGACGACGTCACCGTCGAGCGTGGCGACGACCGCGCGGGTGCGCGGCGGGCAGGTGGTGAGGACGTCGGACCAGACCCGTTCCCGTTCGACGACGGACAGCCCGGCGAGGACGTCGTCGGGGAGCAGACCTCGGTAGGCGGCGCGCCAGGACCGCACCAGGACGGTGGCGATCGCGTGCGCGTCGGCGGGAGTCGCGTCCCGGATCTCGACCACGTCGGGTCAGCGCAGTCGTTCGGCGATCTCCGCCATGCCGTTCCTGATCATCCGGCCGTACTCGTCGTCGGCCAGGATGTCGATCCTCTCCTTCGCGCGGCGGAGGTGGTCGCGGGCGCTCGCGAGGTCGCCGAGCCTGCGGTAGCACTCGCTCAGGTTCAGGTGCAGCGACGGGTACAGGCCGGTCACCGACAGCGGCACCCCGGCCTGTGCCACGCGCTCGTCGGTGAGCTGGTCGGCCGCATCGAGCGCACGCTGGTCCCAGAGCAGCTCCTGGTGCACGTCGTCCTGCGCGTCGGCCATCGCGTGGGCCAGCGTGCAGCGGTGCAGTGGGTCTCCTCGTTCGCCGCCGATCTCGTCCCAGAGCTCCGCGAAGAGGACGCGGGCGGCTGCCCGGTCACCCTCGTGGTTGAGCTGTACCGCGTCGCCGATCCGGATGATCGTCGGGTCCGTGATCATCGGTGGCTCCTCCCCCGGGCCGGGTCTCGCGGAGGTGACCGTATCCCCGATCCGCGCACCGGACAACCGCCGACGGGGTCACGCGGCCGGACCGTACCCGAGCACCTTGACCACGAGGCCGCCGCGGCGGGTCGCCAGTGAGAAGTCCACCCACGTCTCGTTGTTGGCGCGGCTGCTCTCGGTGAACCGGCCCTGCGCGTCGGCGACCGCACGGAGGCGGTACTTCCCCACCGGGATGCCGGTGACGTCGACGTACTGGTCGGACAGCGTCCACCCGTACCGGTCGCCCCAACCGACGGACAGGCCCATCGCGAGCGTCGTCGAGGTCGCGCCGCCGCAGCCTTCGTCGGTGTACTGGGCCTGCTGCGGCGCCCCCGGCAGCGCAAGGCGGTAGGCGGTCGTGTCCATGAAGCAGAAGCCGCCCTTGGCGCCGTACCCGGCCGGCGCGCCGGTGTCCAGGCGGTGCAGCGTGTAGGTCTCCAGGTCGCGGACGTGCCAGTGCCCGTGCCCGTCTCCCGCGAAGACCACCGTCGCGGTCACCGGGGTGTCCACTGAGGACCCGTCGGACTGCCGGATCCGTTGTGTCAGCCCGAACTCCGAAACCGTGTCCGGACGCGACCCGACCACAAGGAAGGGACCGGCGCCGACGTTGACGACGGTGGACGAGAACCGCAGCTGCTGCTGCCCGCCCGCGGTAGTGGTGACCGTCAGGTCGGTCAGCCTGGCCATGCCGAGGTCCGGCGGGACAGGAGCGGCCGCGGCGGCGGTCGGCTGCGCGATCGTGACGAGCGTGAGCGTCGCGGCGGCGACGAAGATCCGGCGAAACACCACATACCTCCAGGACCGCCGGCGCGCCCGCGTCACGCGAGCGCGCCGGTCACCGGTGTGCTACTTGGGGTCCTCGCCCTTCTTCTCCGTGAAGAAGCAGAGATGGCTCAGTCCGTACGGCTGGCCGGTCTTCGCGTTGGTGGGTGCGGTCAGGCCGCTGTCGGACGTGACACCCGGTGCCGGGTACGAGTAGAGGTTGTACCCGGGACCGCCCTTGACGATCACGGACGTCACGACGTCGCCGCTCGTGCTGAAGCCGAACGACTGTCCACTGACGACGATGGTCACCGGACCGTACTGGCCCGACTGCACGGGCTCGATCTTCAGCCCGCCCGCGCACGACGGGTTACCGATGCCCGACACCGGAGCGACCGAGGCCGCCGACGCCATCCCCGCGGAACCGACCAGTGTCAGCACGGCCAGCATCACCGCACCGATGAGGTATTTCGTGAATCGACGCACTCCTGGACTCCCTTGGCCGAGAGAAATGATCTGCTTCCCCCGACCACGCCAGCCAGTATGCGACGGCCACACGCCGTGACCATAGAGGACTTTCGACCCTGTTCGCCTGCGTCACGGGCACGTCACGTTCTGTCCCCACGACACGATTCGAAGCGGCCGGTCCGCGCCGCCACCTGTCGGCAAGCGGGTGTTCGCCAGGACGTCCCACGCCGTTGATCGAACTCACGCCCGGCGGTGACAGCGTCCAGGCATGAGTTCCGACGCGCCACAGTCCCCGCCATCGGCCGGTCTCAGCCGGCGTCATCTGCTCGCGCTCGGCGGTCTCGGCACCGCCGCCGCCATCGTCGGCGGGACGACCGCCAACGCCGGGCGGGCCGCCGCCGCCCCGTCCCACTTCGACCACCCGTTCCGCCTCGGCGTCGCCTCCGGTGACCCGCTGCCGGACGGCGTCGTGCTGTGGACCCGGCTCGCGGTCGACCCGCTCGCCGAGGACGGCAGCGGCGGGATTCCGCCCCAGGCGTTCGGGGTGCGGTTCGAGGTCGCCGAGGACGAGCGGTTCTCCCGGATCGTCCGCCGGGGCGCGGTCGAGGCCACCCCGGAGGCAGGCCACTCGGTGCACGTCGAGCTGTCCGGGTTGCGCCCCGCACGCGAGTACTTCTACCGGTTCCGTGTCGGCCCGGCGATCAGCCCGGTCGGGCGCACCTCGACCGCACCGGCGTCCGGCGCCGCCGTGGACCGGCTGCGGCTGGCCGTGACGAGCTGCCAGAACTTCCCGGCGGGCCACTTCGTCGGCTACCGCGACATCGTCGCCTCCGACCTGGACCTCGTCGTACACCTCGGCGACTACATCTACGAGGGCGACTCCGCGGGCAACCCGGCGGTGAACCGGCCGCACGCGCCGCTGCGGGAGATCATGACGCTCGCCGACTACCGCGTCCGGCACGCGCAGTACAAGACCGAACCGGCGCTGCAGGCCGCGCACGCCGCGCTGCCGTTCCTGGTCGTCCCCGACGACCACGAGGTGACCAACAACTACGCCGACGACATCGGCGGCGGCCAGTCCGGCGCCGAGTTCCTGGCCCGCCGCGCCGCGGCCTACCAGGCGTACTACGAGAACATGCCGCTGCGGCGGTCGTCCATGCCCGCGGGCGCGGACCTCCAGCTGTTCCGGCGTGTGCACTACGGCGCGCTCGCTCAGTTCCACCTGCTCGACACCCGGCAGTACCGGTCGGACCAGGCGTCCTGGAACGCGGGCCAGGCGGTCGGCGGCTACTCCCCCGGCGCGCTCGACTCCGACCGCACGATCCTCGGTGACGAGCAGGAGCGGTGGCTGCAGGAGGGTCTCGCCACGTCGACGGCCCGGTGGAACATCATCGGCAACCAGACGAAGTTCGCGCCGTTCGACCGCAGGACCGGCCCCGGCGTCCAGTACACCTCGCAGGACAGCTGGGGCGAGGGCTACGTCGCCGACCGCGACCAGCTGCTGCGCCACATCGCCGCGCACCGGCCGGCCAACCCGGTGATCATCACCGGCGACGCGCACCGCAACTGGGTGTTCGACCTGAAGGCCGACTTCGCCGACCCGGCCTCGGAGACCCTCGCGACGGAGTACCTCGGCACGTCCATCTCGAGCGGCGGCGACCCCGCCAACGTGACCACCGTGTACGGGCCGACCGAGGACAACCCGCACCTGGTGCTGCAGAACAACCAGCGCGGCTACATCCGCGTCGACGTGACGCCGGAGCGGTGGCTGGCCGAGTTCCGCGTCTCCGACACGGTCCTGCGCCCGGACGCGCCGCTGTACACGCTCGCGACCTTCGTCACCGAGGACGGCAAGCCCGGCGCACGTCGCGTCTGATCCCCCTGCGCGGCTGGTCCGGCACTTCCCCACCGGACCAGCCGCGCTCCCTGCCGGACACGCGGCTCCCCCGCCAGGACTCGAACCTGGTACCTCCCGATCAACAGTCGGGCGCGCAGCCTGTTGCGCTTCGAGGGAATGACAGGGCTGCGTGGGCCGCCGGGGACTCGAACCCCGAACCCGCCGGGTAAAGCCGGCTGCTCTGCGCGATTGAGCTAGCGGCCCGTGGCCGGTCGTAGGTCGTCGGGGACTCGAACCCCGTACCCGCCGATTAAGAGTCGGCTGCTCTGACCTGGTGAGCTAACGACCTGAGCGAACCCCTCGCGGGGTTCCGTCGCGTGTCCGGCTGGTGCCGGTTGTCGCGAGCGGCCGGAGGGCATCGAACCCTCTTCTTCGGTTTGGAAGACCGACGTGTCCGCCGAGTTCACCACGACCGCGTGACTGTGCAGTTGTCAACGAACAATGCCCGAAAAAGGGCGGTGTCGCGCACCGGCGGAGGGAGTCGAACCCCCGGCCAACGGTTTTGGAGACCGTCGCGCTTCCGAAGCTCGCCGATAGGAAAAAAGTGCTTCCGGGTACGCGAAATGGAGAAAGCCGCCCGGATCGGTTTCCCGATGGGCGGCTCCCGTGTCATGACGACCGTTACGTCATGGCGGGGAGTCCGCGCAGGTCACGTTGCCTTTTCCGGCCCAGTACGAACGCTTTCGGCGACCGTCGGACGCGCACCCGGCAGCGACGACGGCACCCAGGGACCAGGCACCTCGCTTCCAACCGCTCGCCATGACCGCTCCTTTGTTCGCTGCTGTGCACCAATACTCGCCTACTGGACCGACCGACGTCAATCTTTTAATGTCGAAACCGGTCGCGAATTGTTGTGACACTCAGGCGGGCGGCGGTCCGCCGATGCCGCGGAACGGGAGTGTCTGCGTGTAGACGATGTTGGTCGTGGTGGTGCCGAGTTCGGTCAGCTCGTTGACGACCTGTTCCAGGTGCGGCATGGAGGCGGCCACGACCTTGAGCGTGTAGCAGTCCTCGCCGGTGGTGCGCAGGCACTCCAGGAACTCCGGGCGTTCGGCGAGCAGGCGGTGCAGCGGCTGGTGCTGGTTGCCGGGGTACTTCAGCCGCACCAGCGCGAGCACGCCGAACCCCAGCCGGTCGAGGTCGACGGTGGCGCGGTAGCCCGTGATGATCCCGGCCTGCTCCATGCGCTTGACACGTTCTGTGGTGGCCGATGCGCTCAGGTTGACCCGCCGCCCCAGCTCCGTGAGCGCCACGCGGCCGTCGGTCTGCAGCTCGGCGAGGATGGCCCAGTCGGTCGCGTCAAGGGTCTCGGTCATTCCGCCAACCTACCGGGAGATCCACGGCGAACGCCGCCGAACGCCGTTGATCGTCTCTTCATCCGGCAGGGTGCGCCGACATAGTCTGTCGGACATGTTGATCGGCGTGAACGTCCCGAACTTCGGGCCCGGGACCCGGCCGGAGGTGCTGCGTGACTGGGCGCGGACGGTCGAAGGCCTCGGGTTCGACCTGCTCATGGTGTCCGACCACGTGGCCATCACCCCCGACGTGGCCGCGGTGTACCCGGCGCCCTTCTACGACCCGTTCACGACGTTGTCGTGGCTCGCCGGGGTCACCGAGCGGGTCACCCTCGGCACGACCGTGCTGATCGCGCCGTACCGGCACCCGCTGCTCGTCGCCAGGATGGCCGCGAACCTCAACGACCTGAGCGGCGGGCGGTTCGTGCTCGGCGTCGGCATCGGGTGGGCTCGTCAGGAGTTCGCGGCGCTCGGTGTCCCGTTCCACCGCCGGGGAGCCCTGACCGACGAGCTGATCACGACGGTCCGCGAGGCGTGGCGGGACGACGGCTACCGCGCCGGGGACATCCCGGTGTGGATCGGCGGGCACAGCGACGGCGCGCTGCGCCGGGTGGTCCGGCTCGGCGACGCCTGGCACCCGCTGCGCCAGACACCCGACGACTGGCAGGCGACCCTGGCACGCCTGAAGGAGATCGCCGCCGACGAGGGCCGCCCGGTCCCCCGCCTCGCGCCACGGATCCTGCTGCGGCTGACCGAAGGACCGGTGGCCGACCGCAGGCTCGGCGAGGGCACGCTCGACCAGGTGATCGGCGACCTCGAACGGCTGCGTGCCGACGGCGCCGAGGCCGTCGTGCTCGACACGTTCTCGGGTGACCCCGAGGAGACACTGCACCCGGAGCGGGCATGGCGCATGCTGGCCGGTGTCCGGGAGACGTTGCGAGACAAGGAGATCCGGTGAACCCAGAACACCTGCGGCGGGCGATCGCGCTGGCCGCCGAAGCGCGGGCGGCGGGCAACCAGCCGTTCGGGTCGTTGCTCGCCGGTCCGGACGACACGGTGCTGGTCGAGGAACGCAACACCACCATCACCGACGACGACATCACCGCGCACCCGGAGCTGAAGCTGGCCCGCTGGGCGGCGCAGCACCTGGACCCCGCGACGGCGGCGAAGACCACCATGTACACGAGCTGCCAGCCGTGTGGCATGTGCGCGGGTGCGCTGGCCCGCTCTGGGCTCGGGCAGGTGGTCTTCGCCCTGTCCGGTGAGCAGCTCAACGGACTGCGCACCGGGAGTGACCTCCCCGCCGTACCGTCCGACGGCCCGCACCTGTACGAGGAGGCGAAGGTCCCGGTCGAGGGCTACTACCCGTGACGAGGGTCGCGGTGGTGCAGGCCGCGCCGATGCTGTTCGACACGCCGGAGACGCTGACGCGCTTCGAGGCGCTGCTCGCCGAGGCCGTGTCGGCGGGCGCCGAGCTGGTGGTGTTCCCCGAGGCGTTCGTCGGCGGGTATCCGAAGGGCGCGACCTTCGGCGCGACGGTCGGCGCTCGCACCGACGAAGGGCGTGCGCTGTTCGCCCGTTACCGCGGGTCGGCGGTCGACGTCCCGGGCGCGGACCTCGACCGGCTGCGCACCGCGGTCGCCACGCACGGGGCCCACGTCGTGGTCGGCGTGATCGAGCGGGCCGGGCACACCCTGTACTGCTCGGCCCTGCTGATCGCGCCGGACGGCACGCTGCTCGGCCACCACCGCAAGCTCGTCCCCACCGGCACGGAACGGCTGATCTGGGGCCAGGGCGACGCGTCCGACGTCGCCGTGATCGACACCGACCTCGGCCGGGTCGGCATGGCGATCTGCTGGGAGAACTACATGCCGCTCTACCGCGCCGAGCTGTACCGGCAGGGCGTGGAGCTCTGGGCCGCGCCGACCGTCGACGCACGCGACACGTGGGCGGCGACCATGCGCCACATCGCCGTCGAGGGGCGCTGCTTCGTGCTGTCGGCGACCCAGTACGCGGTCGCCGCGGACTATCCGCCGGGCTTCCCGGTACCCGCCGAGCAGCCGGTCATCCGGGGCGGCAGCTGCGTGGTCGACCCGTTCGGCACGCCGCTCACCGGCCCGGTGTTCGACCGCCGCGACGTGCTGGTGACCGACCTCGACATGGCTCTGCTGGACGGCGCGTACCTCGACCTCGACGTGTCGGGCCACTACGCGCGCCCCGACCTGTTCCAGCTGACCACGACGCGAGCCGCCCGCCGCGGTACGTGACCCACGTCGCCGATTTGGTATACCAAATCGGCGTACAGTGGGCCGTGTGAGTCAGGTGCCCGCGATCCGGTCCGCCGCCAGGTGGTGGCCGGTCGCGAGGTGCTCGGCCACGAGCCGCTCGACGCGGGCGACGTCGCGCGCCGCGATCGCGGCGTACAGGCCCCGGTGCTGCTCGGCGATCGCGACGAGGTCGTCGTGCTGGCCGAGCAGCCAGCGCATGCGGCTGCGCAGCGTCCGTTCCAGCTCGCCGAGCAGCTCGTTCGCCGCCAGGGCGGTCACCACCTCGTGGAAGTCCGCCGCGGCGCGGCGGGCGCGGACCGCGTCGCCGTCGGCCGCCGCGGCCAGCTCCTCGTCGAGTGCGGCACGCAGCCGCCGCAGGCCGTCGCGGGTGTGGCGGTGCGCCGCGAGCCGGAACGCCAGCGGCTCGAACGCCGACCGCACCTCCATCAGGTCCGCGACGTCGGACGCGGTGAACTCACGGACGACCGCCCACGTCCTCGGCCGGGGCGTGACCAGGCCCTCCGCCACGAGCGCGCGCAGCGCGTCGCGCACCGGCACCCGGCTCACGCCCAGCTCGGCCGCCAGGTCCCGTTCCACGAGCCTGCTCCCCGGGGCACGCACGCCGTCCAGGATCTCGCCCCGCAGCCGCCGGGTGACCCGCTCGGACTCCGGCACGAAGTCGTCCACCTCGGTCATCGGTTCACGTTCTCCAGGAGAGTCATGAGGAAATTGGTATACCATAAGCTGATCCCTGTCACGGCGCTCGCGTTCGTCGTCGCCGCCTGCGCGGCACCCGTCGACAGCACCACTCCGCCCGTGTCCACCACCACGAAGGAGACCACACCGATGACCACCACGCCGCCACCTACCACACCGCGACCACCGGACCCGGCGGCCACCGCCAAGCTCGTGGCAGCGGTCACGGCGGGCGACCTGGCGGGGGTGCGGGACGCCATCGCCGCGGGCGCCGACCTGGAGAGCCGCGACGCGGACGGGCGCACCCCGCTGGTCGCCGCCACCAAGGCCAACCGGGTGGCGATCGCGCTGGCGCTCCTCGACGCGGGCGCGGATCCGAACGCCAAGGACGACCTGCGGGACTCCGCCTACCTGTACGCGGGCGCGGAAGGCCTGAACGACATCCTCGTCGCGACCCTCGCCCACGGCGCGGACGTGACCAGCACGAACCGGTACGGCGGCACCGCGCTCATCCCCGCCAGCGAGCACGGCCACGTCGAGACCGTCGGCATCCTGATCGACGCGGGCGTCCCGGTGAACCACGTCAACGACCTCGGCTGGACCGCCCTGCTCGAAGCCATCGTGCTCGGCGACGGCGGCCAGGACCACGTCACCGTCGTCGGCCTGCTCCTCGACGCGGGCGCGGACCCGCGGATCGCCGACCGCAACGGCGCGCTCCCCCGCCAGCTGGCCGCCGATGCCGGTCACGACGCGATCGTCGCGGAGATCGACCAGCGACGGTGACGGACCGCCACGCTCCGTTCACCCCTTGTCAGCGCCGCTGGTCAGGCCCTCCGAGAGCAGTCGTTCGGTGAGGAAGAACAGCACGACGATCGGCACGGTGATCACCACGGACCCGGCCATCAGAACGGTGGTCGGGATCTCGACGGTGCCCGAGAGCTGGGCGAGGCCCAGCGACACGGTCCACTGGTCCCGGCGTTCGACGAGGAACAGCAGCGCGAACAGGAACTCGTTCCACGCGATCATGAACACGAAGATGCCGGTGGCCACCACGGACGGCACGGCGAGCGGCAGGCTGATGCGCCGGATCACGCCGAGACGGGTGAGCCCGTCGACCATGCCCGCCTCCTCGACGCTCTCCGGGATCGTCTCGAAGTAGTTGCGCAGCATGTAGATCGCGACCGGCACGGTCTGCGCGATGTAGACCAGCACCAGCCCCGCGAGCGAGCCCCGCAGCTGCAGCTTCGTCAGCAGCACGAACAGCGGGATCGCGGTCACGATCGCGGGGAACAGGTACACCATCAGGAACAGCACGCTGACCTGCCTGCGCCCGAAGAACTCCAGGCGGCTCACCGCGTACGCGCCCGGGATCGCGACCAGCAGCGCCACCAGCACCGACGCCGTCGCGACGATCGCGCTGTTGCCGAGCAGCGACAGGAACCCCTGCCCGCCCTCGGTGACCGGGCTCAGCACCTCCTCGTAGGTCGCGAAGGTGAGCGCGCCGAAGTCCGGCAGCAGCGAGTCCGGCCGCAACAGCAGATCCTCGATGGGCCGGAACGACAGCATCAGCATGTAGTAGAACGGGACGAGGGTCGCGAACAGGGCCAGCACGATCACGACCCACCGCAGGACGCCGAAGATCCCGCGTTCCACCCGGTCCCTGGTCCACGGCCGCGCCGTGCTCATGCCTGGCCCCCGTTCCGCCGCCGCAGCAGCCACACGTAGATGCCGAGCAGGACCACGAGGACACCGGCGAGGAACACCGACTGCGCGGCGGCAGCGCCGACGTTCCGTTGCACCGTCAGCAGTTCGTACACCCGGATGCTGACCACCTCGGTGCCCGCGGCACCGCCGGTGAGCAGGAAGATGTCGTCGAACTCGTTGAAGGTCCAGATGGTCCGCAGCACCACGAGCACCGCGAGGATCGGCATCAGCTGGGGCAGCAGGATGTGCCGGAACCGCTGCGACGGGGTGGCGCCGTCGATGGTCGCGGCCTCCTCCAGCTCACCCGGGACGGCCTGCAGGCGCGCGAGCACGAACAGGAACACGAACGGGAAGTACCGCCAGCCCTCGAACACGATGACCGTCAGCAGCGCGGTCGGCACCGGGACGTCCAGCCCGAACAGCGAGATCTCACCCCGTGCCTGGGACAGGAACGCGACCGGGTCCTCCCAGCCGAACAGCCGCCGCCCCCAGCTGTTCACGATGCCGAACTCCGGGTTGAGCAGCACCTTCCACACGAACGTCACGGCCACGACCGGCGCGACGTACGGGATGAGCATCGCGGCACGCACGAAACCCCTGCCGAAGAAGGGTTTCCGCAGCGCGAGCGCGACGCTCACCCCGAGCACCAGCGCGAGGAACGTCGACCCCGCCGTGTAGACGACGGTCGTGAGCAGCGTGTCCCACAACGTGTCCGAGCCGAACACGCGCGCGAAGTTCGCGACCGTCAGGTTCTCGAACAACCCGGTACGGCCGACGCTGATCAGCCGGACCCGCTGGAACGCGATCAGCACCGACCACACCAGCGGCACCAGCACGACCGCCACCACGATCACCACGGTCGGCGAGATCAGCAGCAGGCCGCTCCGCGCGTTTCGCTGGGCGAGCGTGGTGCGGCCGCGCGCCCGGACCGCCCCCTGGCGAGCGGTCCGGGGATCCTCGGTGCGCGTCATGGTGCTACGAGCCGAGTTCTTCCGCGATCGTCGCGGTCTGCTCGTTGGCCTCATCCGCCGCGGCCTTCGCGTCGCCGCCGCCGCTGATCAGGTTCGCGAGTGCCTTCGGCACGACCAGCTGTCCGGTGACCGCGCCCGCCAGCTCGCCCTTGCCCTGGGCGAAGCCCCAGCGGGTGAACGTCTCCGGGCTCTCCTCGACGACCTTGAGCGTCTCCGGGTCGTAGAACTCCGCGAGCGGCGCCTTGGTGTCCACGCCGGCGTCGAGACCACGCCACTGCTCCAGGTACGCCTGCGGGTCGTCGGCCGTGCCGGTGCGCACCGGCACCTTGCCCTCCGGCGCCACCGCGAGCCAGTCCGCGTAGCCGTCGCCCATCAGGTAGGTGACCAGCTGCTTCGCCTGGTCGGTCGCGGCCTCCTGCAGGATCGCGAACGACACGACCTCGCCGAACGTGGTCGCCTCCGACCCGTCCGGTCCGGTCAGCCCCGCGACCACACCGGTGTTCTTGGCGAGGAACGCCTTGTCCGCCTTGCATTCCGGACAGGTCGGCAACGCGTCGTTGCGCAGCCCGGCCAGCTCGTCGAGCAGGAAGGACGACCAGATGACCATCGCGGCCTGCCCGGAGAAGTAGGTGGCGCGGGTGGTGTCCACGTCCTGGTTGCCCGCGACGGAGTGCTCGCGGATCAGGTCCCCGTAGAAGCGGAACGCCTCGACGCACTCGTCGCTGTCCAGCGTCGGCTTGCCGCTGTCGTCGACCAGTTGACAGCCGTTGGCGAGCGCGAGGTGCTCGAAGGTCTGGTGGGTGAACGCGTCGGCGGGCGTGGTGCTCGCGGCGATGCCCACCACGTCGCCCTGGTCGAGCCGTTCCGCGGCGGCCTGGATGGCTTCGTAGCTGGTGGGCGGTTCGAGCCCGGCCTTCGCGAAGAGGTCCTTGCGGTAATACAGGAGCTGTGCCCAGCCGTCGCTGGGCACGGCCAGCTGCGTGTCGCCGTCGCGGGTGAGCGTGAGCGCCTCCTCGGCGAACGTGTCGGTGCCCAGCTCGTCGACGACCTCGGCGGCGGCGTCGGTGTCCAGCAGGTCGTCGGTGCGCAGCTGGTTCACGATCGGCAGCGACAGCGCGCCGATGACGTCCGGCAGCTCCCCGGACGACGCCGCCGACGACAGCACGGTGGCCAGCTGCCCCTCCGCCACGGCGACGAGCTTGGTCTCGATCCCGGTCTTCTCGGTGAACTCCGCGAGCAGCTTCTCCTGTGCCCGCACCCGGTCCGCCGTGTCCTCCACGGTCCAGACCAGGAGCGTTTCGTCCCCGCCGCCCGAGTCATCGCCGCCGCACGCGGTCATCGCGAGTGCGATCGGCATCACTACGGCCAGTGCCCTGATGCTCCGGTGAATCATGTGCACCTCCTGCCGACGAACTAGCGCACCAGCGAAACAGGTGTGAAAGCCACATACAAGACCCGATGCGGTAACGAGAAGAAGATTCCAGCGAACCGCGACCCACTCGATCCGCGCTCGATCCGTGGCGATGATGCGCACCGATGAGATCAGCCGTGAGGTAGGTTGCCGCTTCGACGAGGAGACGACGCGAAGGAGGTCCGTTGGGCACGGTTGTCCAGTTCGTCGGCACGCGCCGCGTGGAGGTGGTGGAGACCGGCGAAGAACCGCTCCCGCCCGCCTCCCTGCGTGTTCGGACGATGTACTCCGGGATCTCGGCCGGGACCGAGCTGACCGCATACCGCGGCACCAACCCCTACCTCAACCGCACGTGGGACGAGCAACAGCGGCTGTTCGTGCCGGGCGACGCCACCTCGCCCTACCCGGTCGTCGGCTGGGGGTACTCGGAGGTCGGCGTGGTCACCGAGGTGTCCGCGGACGTTGCGGGCAAACCCGGCATGCCCGCCGTCGACGACGTGGTGTGGGGCATCTGGGGGCACCGCAGCGAGGCCGTCGTCCCGGCATCCAAACTGGACGGTCACACGATCCCGCCAGGTCTGGACCCGCTGGCCGCCACGTTCGCGCGGGTCGGCGCGGTCGCGTTCAACGCCGTGCTGGCCGCCGAGCCGCACCTCGGTGAGCTGGTGACGGTCTTCGGGCAGGGTGTGATCGGCCTGCTCGCCACCCGCCTCGCGACACTGTCCGGGGCACGGGTGGTAGCGTGCGACACCATACCGTTGCGGCTCGCGACGGCGTCCGCGTTCGGCGCGGTCGCCGCGGTGGACGTGCGGGAGACCAGCGCCGCGGAGCTGGCCCGGTCGTTGACCGACGGGCGCGGCGCCGACGTCGCCGTGGAGCTGTCCGGCACCCACGCAGCGCTGCACGAGGCGATCAGGTCGGTCACGGTCGGCGGCAGGGTCGTGGCGGCGGGGTTTTACCAGGGCGACGCGATGGGCCTGCGTCTCGGCGAGGAGTTCCATCACAATCGGGTCGAGCTGGTGTCCTCGCAGATCGGCGGGCCGCCGCCGAGGCTCGCGGGTCGCTGGGACCAGGACCGCATGAACCGCACGTTCCTCGCACTGGCCGCAGACGGCGCGATCGACCCGGTGGCGTTGGTGAGCCACCGCGTGCGGGTACCCGACGGTGTCGCGGCGGCGTACCAGCTGCTCGACGAGCGCCCCGGCGAGGCGCTCCAGGTCGTCCTCGACTACACGGAGAGCTGAATGATCAGTGTGACCTGCCAGGAGCAGATGCTGCCCGGCGAGACGCTGACGGAGAAATGGGCCTTCGCCACGAAGGCTGGTTACGCGGCGATCGAACTGCGCGGCAAGGGCGACCTGGCGCTGGAGAAGCGACTGCCGGAACTACGCAAGGCCGCCGCCGACGGCGTCGTCATGCGCACGGTCTGCGTGGACATGCTCCACTTCTTCGGCGCCTTCGACCCGGCCCTGCGCGCCGACGCGATCACGCAGATGCGCTCCCAGCTCACGGTGATCGCCGAACTCGGCGGCGTCGGGGCCATGACCCCGGCGTCCTACGGCATGTTCTCCCGCAGACTCCCCCCGTTCGAGCCACCCCGCACCGAGGCCGAGGACCGCGAGGTGCTCGTGACCGGGCTCACGGAACTGGGCGAGCACGCGGCGGCCGAAGGCGTCTCCCTGTTCCTGGAGCCCCTCAACCGCTACGAGGACCACATGGTGAACCGCCTGGAGCAGGCGGCGAGCCTGATCGACGAGGTGGGCCTGCCGTCGATCCGCATCGGCGCGGACACCTACCACATGAACATCGAGGAGGACGACCCGGCGGATGCCCTGCGGCGCTGGGGTTCCTACCTCGGCCACGTACAGGTGAGCGACTCGAACCGGCTCCAGCCGGGTGCGGGACACGTGGACTGGGCCGGTGTCATCGCCGCGTTGACCACCGTCGGCTACACCGGCGATCTGGCCCTGGAAAGCCGTCTCCGCGGCGTCGCCGTGGAAGCGGTCGCCTCGGTCCCCACCCTTCTCCAGGACGCCGCCCGCGGAATCCGCTAACGCGCGCTCAGTGACCGATCGCGAGATGGAAGACGCCCAACACGAACACGACGTGCGCTTCCACGACCTCCGGGTTCGTCCTGCTCTCCCCACCGATCGGGATTTTCTCTTCGAGACGAGGCGGGCGACCCTGCGTGCGTACGTTGAGCAGACGTCTCCGTGGGATGACGCCGAACAGCGCGCGACGGCTGACCGGGAATTCGCCGATCTGCCTTTCGCCGTGGTCGAGGCGAGTGGTCGCCCCGTCGGCTACGTGTGTGTCGTCCACGAGGGCGAGTGCGACTTCGTCGACGAGATCGCGCTGCTCCCCGAGGTGCAGGGGCGCGGCATGGGAACCCAGCTGTTGCGGGGCATCCTTCGGGCAGCGCGGCGGCGCGGCGTTCCGGTCCGGCTCAACGTCTTCGTCGACAACCCCGCGCGGGCCCTCTACGCCCGGCTCGGGTTCGAGGTCGAGCGGATCGCGGGGCCGCGGGTGTCGATGCGGTGGACACCCGACAGCGCACGTCCTTGACACGCTTCCGGCCCAGTGACGCAACGGTTTCCTGCCGTTCGTCACCCGCATGGGCCATGACGTTCGTCATGGGGATGGGCCGGTCAGGTGGTGTTCGTTCACCGAATCGTTGGAGCAACGGGAGGTTCTCCCTTCCGATGTAAAGGTGCGGGGATCCGACCAACAACGAGGATGTGACGGGATGACCCGAAGAACCCTGGCACTGTCCGGAAGCTCCGCGTTCATGGCGATGGCCCTCTTCACCGGTACGGCCGTCGCCGTCGACGGGCAGTTGCCCGGTGGTACCGCGATCTCGGTGACCATCGACAGTCCGGCCGACAACACCGTGTTCCCGCAGGGGCCGGTGACCGTCGAGGGCACGGCGTCGGTGGGTGAGGCCGCGGTCGTGAAGGACACCGCGCTCACCTACGTGGTCGACGTGTCCGGGAGCACGGCCGCGTCGTGTGACGGGAGCGCACGCACCGTGCTCCAGTGCGAGGTGCAGGCGTCGCAGGCGCTCAACGCGCTCGCCGCCGACCCCGCCTCCCCCGTCGGCACGGTCGGGGCCGTCATCTTCGGTTCCTCGGCGGCCGTCGCGGACGTGCGGCCCGCCGACGGTGACCAGGTGCTGACGGGGCCCGCCACCGACGACAACTCCAACGGCACCAGGGATGTCGAGGAGGTGCTCGGCTCGATGAGCCAGGGGCACGTCGGCGAGTTCTCCGAGCGCGACGTCGTCACGGGCACGTACTTCCCGGACGCGGTGGTCAAGGCGACCACGGTGACCGACGCGCAGAACGAGTCGCGCAAGATCGTGGCGTTCCTGTCCGACGGCGCGTCCATCGGTGACGTGAACTCGGCGCTGGACGCCGTCCCCGCGAACGTCGACATCCACACCTTCGCCGTCGGCACCGGTTCCGCGTGCCAGAGCGGCCCGTACAGCGACAGCCTGCAACTGATCGCCGACCGCACCGGTGGTGAGTGCACCCACGTGCCCGACCCGGCGAACCTGCCGGACGTGCTGCCGGACCTGCTGGCGTCGGAGCTCTCGTCCCTGACGGCCAGTGTGGACGGTGGACC
The DNA here is from genome assembly GCF_044466355.1 of Actinophytocola sp. NPDC049390. Lineage (NCBI taxonomy): Bacteria > Bacillati > Actinomycetota > Actinomycetes > Pseudonocardiales > Pseudonocardiaceae > Actinophytocola > Actinophytocola sp. NPDC049390. Next base: position 1,139,981 of record NZ_JBITMQ010000001.1, on the reverse strand, counting down.
GGCGGCGCCGGTGACCGCGATCAGCCCCGGGCTGCCGCAGAACGGTCCGGCCACTGTGGACTACTCGTACGCCACCGGCCCGCTCGCCTCTGGCACGCACGAGATCTGCGTGACCGCCCACGGCGAGGACAACGGCGGCAACGGCTCCGTGACCGACTGCGTGACCGTGATCGTCAACGACCCGCCGACGGTCGACCCGAGCGGACCGTACGCGGGCCAGGAGGGCACCCCCGTGGCGATCGCCGGTCTCGTGACCGACCCGGACGGGCCGAACCTCACCACGACGTGGACCGCGACCCCGGCCTCGGGTGTGGACGCGGGCGCGACCTGTGCCTTCGCCGACGCCTCGGCCGTCGACACGACCGTGACGTGCACCGACGACGGCGTGTGGACCCTGCGCCTCACCGCTGACGACGGGCTGAACCCGCCGGTGTCGGCCACGGCCGACCTGACGCTGACCAACGTCGCCCCCTCGGTCACCGTCGCCGACCCGGCCGACGGCACGCTCGTGCTGCGCGGCACGCCGGTGACCGTCACCGCGCCGTTCACCGACATCGCCACCAACGACACGCACACGTGCTCGGTGGACTTCGACGACGGCTCGGCGCCGGTGACGGGCACGGTCGACCAGGGCGCGGGCTCGGGCAGTTGCGCGGCGGAGCACACCTACACCGGGGTCGGCGCGCACCTGGTGGTCGTGACGGTCACCGACGACGACGGCGGCTCGGCGACCGCGGTGGTCAAGCTGGTCTCGTACGTGCGCGCCGAGGCATGGGGCATCAGCGCGAGCGGGGTGATCACCGTGTCGAAGACCCCGCACGCCACCTGCCCGCCGAACAGCGACCTGACCACGGCGAGCCTGTCGGTGCCCGGGCTCGCGACGGTGCAGGCGTTGCACGCCGAGTGCACGCTCGACCCGTCGACGGGCCACACGGACGCCGCCGCGGAGATCAGCGGCGCGAACCTCCTGGGCGGCGCGATCCGACTGACCGACATCGAGACCCGTTGTGTGGCAACGGAAAGCGGCCTGAGCGGGTCGTCCAGGGTGGGCACGCTCAACGGGCAGCCGATCGGCACGGCGCCGACGACCGTCTCGATCCCGCTCGTGGCGACCGTGTACCTCAACCAGACGGTGAACGGTCCGAACGGGCAGCTGGCGCAGTACTCGGTGCGCGTGGTGACACTGCTGGGCCAGGAGATCGTCCTGTCCGGCTGTCGCATGGGTTTCTGATCGGCTGAGGTGGACGGTCCGGTGGGAGCCGGGCCGTCCACGTCACCGGATGCGCAGGCGCCGCATCATCTTCAGGCCCGACAGCACGCGTTCCACGTGCCTCCCGTAGTCCTGGCCGGGTTTCGGGCCCATGACCTGCTTCTTGAGCACCGCCATGTTCTGCACGTCGGTGTACTTCAGCAGGCCCTGGTCGCCGTGGCGGACGCCGACGCCGGAGTTCTTCACACCGCCGGACGGGGTGCCCTTGGACGCGAACGCGGTGGCCAGGATGTCGTTGATGTTGACGTTGCCCGCCTCGACGCGCGCGGCCACCGCCCGCGCCGCGGCGATGTTCCCGCCCCACACGGACGCGTTGAGGCCGTAGTCGGTGTCGTTGGCGAGCGCGACCGCCTCGTCGACGGTGCGGTAGCGGTGCAGCGCGACGACCGGACCGAACGTCTCCGTGACGCCGCAGAGCATGTCCTTCGTGACGCCTTCGAGGATCGTCGGTTCGAAGAACGCCGGCCCGAGGTCCGGGCGGGGCCTGCCGCCACAGAGGACGGTGGCACCCTTGGCGACCGCGTCGTCCACATGGGACCTGACGCGGTGCATGTGGTCGACGGACACGAGTGAGCCCATCTCCGGGCCGAAGTCGTAGGCGGCGCGGACGTCGAGCGCCTTCGCCCTGGCCACGAACGCGTCGGCGAACTCGTCGTAGCGGGACTCGGGCAGGTAGATCCGTTCGACGTGCATGCAGATCTGCCCGGTGTTGCCGAACGCGCCGAACACCGCGCCCTCGACAGCCTCGGCGATGTCGGCGTCGTCGAGCACGACCATCGGGTTCTTGCCGCCGAGTTCGAGGCAGCAGCCGATGAGGTTGCGGCCCGCCCGTTCGCCGATCACGCGGCCGGTGGCGGTGGAGCCGGTGAACATCACGTAGTCGGCGTTGTCGATGAGCGTTGGCCCGACGTCCGGTCCCTCTCCGCACACCACCTGGAACAGGCCCTTCGGCAGCCCGGCCTCTTCGAGCATCCGGATGCCGTACAGCGGGGAGAGCGCCGTCTTGTTGTCGGGCTTGAGCACGACGCCGTTGCCCGCCATCAGCGCGGGGATGGCGTCGGAGATGCCGGTGGCGAACGGGAAGTTCCACGGGGCGATGACCCCGACGACGCCCTTGGGCTGCCGGATCTCGGTCGAGTTGCTCAGGAACGGCACCGGCCCGCCACGCCGGACCGGCGCGAGCAGTCCGGCGGCCCGCTTGAGGTAGTGGCTCATCACCATCGGCGGGTCGCAGGTCTCCTCGATCGCCATCCGCCGGTTCTTGCCGCTCTCGACCTGGATGAGGTCGGCGGTGGTCCGGGCGTTGTCGACGAAGATCGTGTGCGCCCGGTCGAACACCGCGAGCCGCTGCCGGACGGGCGTGGCGGCCCACGTCCGTTGTGCCTCGCGAGCGGTGACGAACGCCTGCTCGATGTCGGCGGGCGTCGACTGCGGCAGCTCGACGAGGACGTCGCCGGTGTAGACCTCGGTGAGCTTCCAGGCGGCGCCGGACGAACCCGGCACCCGGGCGACGAGCTGCCGCAGGAACGCGTCGGTCACCGTCGCCGGGCGGGTGATCGCGAGCTGGGTGCCGGTCATGGCGTTCCTCCCGCGAGGACGAGCCGCGCCCCCATCTCACCGATCATGATGCAGGGCGCGTTCGTGTTGCCGCCGGTGATCGACGGCATGATCGAGGCGTCGCAGACCCGCAGCCCGTCGACGCCACGGACCTTGAGGTCGGGCCCCACGACGGCGAGGTCGTCGACGCCCATCCGGCAGGTGCCGACGCCGTGGTAGACCGAGGTGGCGCGGTTGAGGATCGCGTCGCGCAGCTCCTGGCCGCGCAGCCGCTCGCCGGGGTGGGTCTCGGCCCTGATCGAGCCGTTGAACGCCGGTGACGCGAAGATCTCGCGCACCATCTCCGAACCCTCGCCGAGCACTTCGAGGTCGGCGGGGTCGGCCAGGTACTGGAAGTCGATCAGCGGGGCCGCGGTCGGGGCGGCCGACGCGAGCCGCAGCGTGCCGCGGCTCTTCGGGTAGATGAGGGTCGCCAGCACGGTGAGCGAGGTGCGCTTGTCGACCTTGTGCCGGATCGGCTCGTCCTGGTTGGGCGACACGTACGCCCACGGCAGGAGGTGCAGCTGGAGGTCGGGCACGTCGCGGGCCTGGGAGGTCTTGAGGAACGCCAGCACCTCGAACACGGAGTTCGCCATGAACGTGCTGCCGGGCCGCATCAGCTCCCTGGCCAGGCCCGTGGCGAAGTACGGCGCGGTACCCTTGTGCCTGCTCGACGACGCCTGGAACGTCATCGCGTGGAACATGTGGTCGTGCAGGTTGTCGCCGACCGGCAGGTCCGCGACCACGCTGATGCCGTGTTCCCGCAGGTGCGCGGCGTGGCCGACACCGGACAGCATGAGCAGCTGCGGGGACCCGACGAACCCGGCGGAGAGGATGACCTCCCTGCCCGCGCGGACGGTCCGCCGGGTGCCGTCCGGGTCGGTGACCTCGACCCCGGCCGCACGGCCGTTCTCGATGACCACCCTGGTCACCAGCACCCGGGACTGCAGCTCCAGCGTCGCGGGCGCGAGGTCGTGGAGGTAACCGCGTGAGGCGCTGTACCGCAGCCCGTCGGCGGCGTTCTGCTGCATCCGGCTGACGCCCTCCTGCGACGCCGCGTTGTAGTCGTCGAGGACCGGGCAGCCGATCGTGTCGGCGGTGGCCTGGAGGAACTGCAGCGCGCCCTCCTGCGGGATCTTGTTGCGGGTGACCCGGATCGGCCCGCCTGCACCCCGGAACGCGTTCTCGCCGTCCTCGAAGTCCTCCAGGCGTTTGTAGGCGGCGTTCACGCTGTCGGCGTCCCAGCCGGCGTTGCCTTCGGCGGCCCAGGAGTCGAAGTTGGCGCGGTTGCCTCGGACGTACACCATGCCGTTCACGGAGCTGGAGCCGCCGACCACCTTGCCGCGCGGCACCGGCATCCGCCGGTTGAGAAGGTGTTTCTGCGGCACCGAGTAGTAGCCCCAGTCGACGAGTTTCTTCAGCTGGGGCACCGAGTGCAGTGGGCCGATCATGCCCGGCTTGGTGACCAGCAGGTTCCGGTCGGCCTTGCCCGCCTCGAGCACGATCACGCTCGCGCCGGACTCGGCCAGCCTGCCCGCGATCGCGGCCCCCGAACTGCCCGAGCCGACGACCACGTAGTCGGCCTCACTGCCACGTGGCACCTTCTTGGCCATGCCCGCTCCTCGATCCACCACACCCGGCCGCAACTGTAACTTGTTCTAGTTTCGTTCGACCATACGTGGCGGGTCAACAGGACTCGTCGAGCTTGACGACTCCGAAGTCGACCTCCGACTCCGGAGACAACGCCTCGCCCGGGGCGAGGTTCTGGGTGCAGACCCGCCAGTTCCGGTCGAGCACCTGGTTGCGGTCCTGCCCGGTGAGGTCGTGCGACACGGTGAGGAAGACGGCACCGCCGGTGAGCGCCTGGATCCGGTCCTGCGCGTCCTGGAGCGTCTCCCCGACGAGGTTGGGCATCGTCCACTGGGCGGCCGCGGGTGGCCGCTCCGCGGCCCCCGTGGCGTCGGGCCCGGCCGCCGGTTCCTCGACGGTCACGGTGGTGGTCGTCTCCTCCAGTGTCGTCCCGGTTCCGCATCCGCCCATCAGGCCCACGACAGCACACGTTCCCGCTGACACCAGCACCGTGACGATCCGCATGAGCATCTCCCTCTTCTCGGTCACCCGCCCATCGCGAAGTCGTCTCGCCCCGTTGCGGAACAACCCCACCTTCACCCGATCGGGCGGCTTCTGCGAGTGGCGTGATCCGCGACCGTCCGACGCCCCGTCGCACGGCTGGGGTTCCAACTCGCAGTGGCGGACCAGCTTCTCGCGGTTCTACGCCGACGCGGACGGCTTCCACCTCGACCAGGACGGTGCGGTGGACCGACGAGTACGACCGCTACCCCTACGACGACCGGCTCGGTCTCACCACGTCGGAGTGGCCGCTGCGGCCGGAAACGATCATCCACGAAAACAGGTAGGCCGCCACCGATTCCTTCCGCGCGCCGCCGGTGTCCAAGTCTCCGTGGACGGACGACCGGGCCAGGAGGAGACCGTGGTGGTCACCAGTGCGACGCCGACGACACAGCGGACGTGGGTGCTCGCGATCACGTCGATCGCGTCGTTGATGGTCGTGCTCGACGCGTTGGTCGTCGCGACCGCGCTGACGGCGATCAGGACGGACCTCGGCGCCTCGGTCGCCGAGCTGGAGTGGACGGTCAACGCCTACGGGCTGAGTTTCGCCGTCCTGCTCATGACCGCCGCGACCGCCGGTGACCGCTGGGGCCGGCGGCGGGTGTTCGCGGCCGGGGTGACCGTGTTCGCGGTGGCGTCGCTGGCGTGCGCGGTCGCGCCGAACGTGGCGACGCTGGTCGCCGGGCGCGTACTGCAGGGTGCCGGCGCCGCGTTCGTCATGCCGCTGGCCCTCGCGCTGCTGGCGGCCGCGTTCCCGCCCGAGCTGCGGACGCGGGCGCTCGGTGTGTTCGCGAGCGTGAGCGGGGTGGCCGTACCGCTGGGGCCGCTGTTCGGCGGCGCCGTGGTGGCGGGCATCTCCTGGCCGTGGATCTTCTGGCTGAACGTGCCACTGGGCGCGGTGCTCGTCTACCTGGCCGTGACGCGGATCGAGGAGAGCCGTGGCCCGGACCGGGCGATCGACGTGCCCGGCCTGGCGTTGGTCACCGTCGGCTCGTTCGGCCTGGTCTGGGCGCTGGTGCAGGGCAACACGGCGGGCTGGACCAGCGCGGAGGTGCTCAGCACCGGCGTGGCCGGGCTGGTGGCGCTCGGTGCGTTCGTCTGGTGGCAGCGCCGGGCGGCACACCCGATGCTCCCGCTGCACCTGTTCGGCTCCCGCCGGTTCTCGGCGGGCAACGTCGTGATCTTCTTCCACTGGGCCTCGGCGCTGGGCGTGGTGTTCTTCATGGCCCAGTTCCTGCAGGCCGGGCTCGGGTACGGGCCGCTGGCGGCGGGTCTCGGGCTAGTCCCGTGGGGGCTGGCCACGGCAGTCATCCCCCAGTGGACCGGGCGGCTGGTCGGCCGGTTCGGTGAGCGGCCGTTCATCGTCGCGGGGCTGGGGCTGCACACCGTCGCCATGGTCTGGCTCGCGCTCGTCGCCGACCCCGACGTCGGCTACTGGGCGATCGCGGTGCCGATGGTGCTCTCCGGTTCCGGCATCGCGATGTGCCTGCCCGCCGCGCAGTCCGCGGTGCTGACCGCCGTCGAGCCGCGGTTCGTCGGGAAGGCGTCCGGCGCGTTCAGCGCGATGCGTCAGCTCGGCGGCGCGTTCGGGGTGGCGGTCCTGGTCGTCGGGTTCTCGTCGGCCGGGGGCTACGCGTCGAGCGCGGCGTTCACCGACGGCTTCACCGCCGCTGTCCTGACCGGTGCGGGCCTCGCGGTCGCGGGTGTGCTGGCCGGTGCCGTCATCCCACGAAAGGTGTAGTCATGTCCGACCTCAAAGCACACGCCGACCTGCTGCGCGAACTGCACGACGGTCCGCTGCTTGTGCTGCCGAACGCCTGGGACGAGGCGAGCGCGGAGCTCGTCGTCGAGCAGGGGTTTCCCGTGGTGGCGACGTCGAGCGCCGCCGTCGCCGACGTGCTCGGCCACGACGACGGCGAGAAGGCGCCGTGGCGGGAGATGTTCGCCGCCACCGCACGGATCGCCGCCGCCGTGCCCGTGCCGGTGACCATGGACGCGGAGGCGGGCTACGGCCTCGAACCGGACGAGTTCGTCGCCCGGCTGCTCGACGCGGGTGCAGTCGGCTGCAACCTCGAGGACGTCGACCACCGGGCCAGGGGGCTGGTGGTCGCCGAGGAGCAGGCGGAGCGGATCGCCGCGGTGCGGGCGGCGGCCGACAAGGCCGGGGTCCCGGTCGTCGTGAACGCCCGCACCGACGTGTTCCTGCCGGTCAGCGGGATCCCCGAGCAGGACCGGCTGGCCGAAGCGGTCCGGCGCGGCCGCCTCTACCGGGAGGCGGGCGCGGACTGCGTGTACCCGGTCGGCGGGTCGACCCGCGACAACCTCGCCACGCTGGTCGCGGAGGTGGGGCCGGTCAACGGCAACACCGGCGACACCCTCGACCTGGCGGGGCTCGCGGCGCTGGGGGTGGCGCGGGTGTCGTTCGGTCCCCGCTTCTACATGGGCGGGCTGGCGGCCATGCGCGGCGCCCTCGAGCGGCTGCGTACGGGCGGATGACGAGGAACCTGCTCGCGCCCGCGCTCGACTACGCGTCCGGGTCGGCGGCACGGATCACGCTCGCCGACCTCGGTCGTCCGTCGGCGTGTGCCGGGTGGACCGTGGCCGACGTCCTCGTGCACCTGACGCAGTCGCTGCGGTTCCTGGCCACCTCCCTGGTCTCCGGTGCCGTGCCCGAACCGGTCGGCGCCACGACGGGGCCGGTCACGGTGGGCACGTTGCGTCGCGAGCTCGACGACGCGGCGGCGTGCCTGACCGACGCGGCGCGGGACCCGCTGGGCAGGCGGTCGGTCGACGTCGACGGCCTGCCGCTGCGGTGTCGCCAGCTCGTCGTGGTCGGCGCGATCGAGGCGACCGCCCACGGGTGGGACGCCGCGCGAGGAGCCGGGTGCGCCCGGCCCGTTCCCGGCGACCTCGCCGCGGGACTGCTCGCGGAGCTGCCGCTGGTGCTCGACGACGACACCCGGCGCGGCGTGTTCGCCGACCCGGTCGCCCTGCCGGGTGACCGGCCGGTCGCCGAGCGGCTGCTGGCCGCGCTCGGCCGCGACCCGCGGGCGCCGTAGCGATTCCTTTTCCCCGCGCACGATGTCCAATGAAGGAGCCCGGACCGACGGGCAGGCAGGAGTACGACGTGTCCTCAGAGGCGATCTCACCGGAGAGCGGTGTGCGGCTGCACGACGAGTTCGGCAGGTTCCGCGACGGGCTGGTCGCGCACTGCTACCGGATGACGGGCTCGTACCAGGACGCCGAGGACGCGGTGCAGGAGACCTACCTGCGGGCAGTACGCGGCATGGCGGGGTTCGAGGGGCGCTCCTCCCTGAAGACGTGGCTGTACCGGATCGCGACCAACACCTGCATCACCGCCCTGCACCACCGGAGCAGGCGGGTGCTGCCCGCCGGGCTCGGCGCGCCGGCGACCGACCCGGACACCGCCATCCACACCGACGAGTCGATCGCGTGGCTCGAACCGCTGCCCGACGCGGCGCTGGGCCACCGGGACAGCGACCCGGGCGAGCTGGTCGTGATGCGGGAGTCGGTGCGGCTGGCGTTGATCGCGGCGCTCCAGTACCTGCCGGTGCGGCAACGGGCGGCGTTCCTGCTGCGGGAGGTGCTGTCGTGGTCGGCCGCCGAGATCGCGGAGACGCTCGACATCAGCGTCGCGGCGGTGAAGAGCCTCCTGCAGCGGGCCCGCAGCCGGTTTGACGAGCTGGATCTGGCCGACCAGCGGTCGTCCGCGCCGGACCTGGCGGCGGAACGTGCGCTGCTCGACCGTTACGTGGCGGCGTTCGAGGCCGGGGACGCCGCCGCCATCCGCTCCGTCATCCACGACGACTTCAGCCTGGAGGCCGTGCCGCACCCCGTGTGGTTCAAGGGCGTGCACGTGTGCCTGCCGTTCCTGGAGCGGAACGCGTTCGCCGGGGACTACCGGGCGCTGCCCACCCGGTCCAACGGCGAACCGGCCATGGCCACCTACCGCCGCGACGAGTCCGGTGCCCTCGTGGCCGGTGGTCTGTGGGTGCTGACGCTCGTCGACGGCCGGTTCTCGCGCGCGGTCAACTTCCACGACGCGCGCTTCGTCATCGCTGCCGGCCTCCCCGCCCGGTTGCCGGCGTAGTCCCGGAAGATCGAGAGGAAACGCACGATGAAGGCGTCGAGGATCGTCCCTGCCCAGGAATGGGAGGACGCACGCAGGCAGCTGCTGGCGAAGGGAGAAGGAGCTGACCAGGGCGCACGACGCGCTGGCCGCCGAACGCAGGCGGATGCCGTGGACGCCGGTGGAGAAGGACTACCGGTTCGACGGCCCGGACGGGCAGGTGCGCATGCTGGACCTGTTCGAGGGCCGCCGCCAGCTGGTCGTCTACCGGTTCTTCTTCGAGCCGGGCGTGCACGGCTGGCCGGAGCGCGGCTGTGTCGGCTGCTCGCTGATGGCCGACCAGGTCGCGCACCTGGCACACCTGAACGCCCGGGACACCACGTACGCGCGGGTGTCCCGCGCGCCACAGCGGGACATCCAGCGGCTGAAGGCCGAGATGGGGTGGAGTGCGCCCTGGTACTCGATCACCGACAGCTTCGACGTCGACTTCGGTGTGGACGAGTGGCACGGCACCAACGCGTTCATCCGGGACGGTGACCGGGTGTACCGCACGTACTTCCTCAACCACCGCGGCGACGAGGCGCTGGGCAGCACGTGGAGCTACCTCGACCTCACCGCGCTCGGCAGGCAGGAGGACTGGGAGGACTCGCCGGAGGGCCACCCGCAGGGCAGGGCGTACGAGTGGTGGCGCCGCCACGACGAGTACGAGACGGGGCTCGACCCGTGGGAGGGCCGGCTCGACGAGAAGGTGGCCGCCGCCAAGCAGGGCGCCCGGGTGTCGGCGGGCGACGCGACCTGAGGTCGGCGAGTGGCCCGGCCCGCGCGGCCGGGCCACCCCGGCGGCGACCCTACGACTGGTCCGGCAGGTCCAGCGCGAACGTCGCGCCCCCGCCCTCCGGTGACGTGAGCCGGACGGTACCGCCGTGGGCCTCCGCGATGGCACGGACGATCGCGAGGCCAAGACCGGCGCCGACGCGGTGTCCGGCGGCGCCGCCCGTCGAGCCCCGGGTGAAGCGGCCGAAGATGACCTCGCGGTCGGCCGCCGGGACACCCGGGCCGCGGTCGGTGATCCAGAACGACACGCGGCCGTCGCGGCAGGACGACCCGATCTGGATCTCGTCGCCGGAGGCCGTGTGCTGGACGGCGTTCTGCGCCAGCTGCACCACCGCCTGCGTGACGCGCTGCGGGTCGAGGTGGGCGGTGCACTCGCCGATCGACGGCAGCCGCCACGCGCGGTCGCCCAGCGCCCGGCACTTCGCGTAGAGGTCGGTGGTCAGCTCGGCCACCTCGACCGGCTCCGGCCGCACGAAGTCCGGGCGTTCCGCCTTCGCCAGCATCAGCAGGTCCGCCACGATCCGGCCCATGCGGTCCAGCTCGTCGGTGCACAACCGCACCACCGCGGCCCGCTCGGCCGGGTCGTCGCCCATCAGTTCCAGGTGGCCGCGCACGATCGTGATCGGGGTGCGCAGCTCGTGGCTCGCGTCGTCGACGAACCGCCGCTGCGTGGCGAACGCCTGTTCCAGCCGGTCGAGCATGGAGTTGAACTGCGACGCGAGCGCGGCGATGTCGTCGCGGCCCGCCACCGGGATGCGCTGGGTCAGGTCCCGCTCGGTGATCTCGGCGGCCGCGCGCCGCACGAGCCGGACCGGAGCGAGGATCCGGCCCGCCACCACCCACGCGACGAGCGCCGCCACCACGAGACCGGCCGCGCTCACCACGACGAGCGTCTGGATGGTGTTGTCGATCTCGACGCGGTCGCGGTCCACGAGGTAGCCGACGACGTACGCGCCCCGGTCCCCCGCCCGCCCGGTCACCTCGACCTTGATCCACCGCATTTCTCCGGCGTCGGTCCGGGTGCTCCCGCTGGTCGCGTCGGAGGCCAGGATCGGGTCGAGCACGTCGGGACGCGTGGCCAGGCCGAACGGCTCGGCGCGGTCCTGTGCGAGGACCTCCCCCGGCGCCACCCAGCCCACGATCACCTCGTCGTCGTCCGGGTGCTGGCGCTGGAGGTGGTTGAACAGCAGCTCCCGCACGTTGCGGAACGGCTGCCGCGTCGCCCGGTCCACCCCGGCCCGCGCCACGCGGCTCAGCTCGCCCGCCTCCTGCTCGAGCGCCGACGTGACGTCCGCGTCGATCCGCTGCATGAGCAACGTCCTGGTCACGAGTGTCACCGTGACCAGGACGATCGCCATGAGGAGCAGCATCCAGCCCATGATGCGGACCCGCGCGGGCACGACCCGGCGTGCCCGCACAGCGTCCGTCACCAAAGGCCACCTCATCCGATTGCCACCACCAGTCGCGGCGGAGCAGGCCGAACGACGAAGCGTACATTTCCAGTTCGGCCGAGGTCGTGCTCGTCAACCCGATCGAGCCAGCGCCAACACGCACAAACCCCGCGAGTCGCGCCCCCACGCATAGTGAGTTGTGGGGGGGGGGGGGGGGGCCCCCCCCCCCCAACCCCCACAACGGGGGGCGGGGGGGGGGCGGCCCGGGGGGGTTTAGGGAGGGGGGTGGCGGGGGGGGGGCGGTTG